>JAIOAT010000007.1:0-65422 GCA_019873685.1 Chloroflexota bacterium | reverse complement strand
CCATTCTGCGTATACTGGTGGCAGCGTCAATTATCCATCAGCGGAGGAGCCATGCGTTACGAGATCAAGGGCACGGTGCTGCCCATGCTGGAAATCCACCTGGAGCAGGGGGAAGCGATCTACACCGAGTCGGGCGGGATGGCCTGGATGAGCGAAGGCATCCGGATGGAAACCAGCGGGCGCGGCGGGCTGGGTAAGATGCTGGGCCGGGCGCTGGCGGGCGAGTCGCTCTTCCTGACTACCTACACCTGCGAGGCCGCGCAGGCGACCATTGTCTTCACGCCGGAAGCGCCGGGGCACATCCTCCCCGTGCCGCTGCAGGCCGGGCATTCGATCATCGCTCAAAAGGACGCCTTTATGTGCGCGGAAGATAGTGTGGAACTGGAAATGCACTTCCGCAAGCGTCTGGGGGCGGGCCTGTTCGGCGGGGAAGGCTTTATCCTGCAGAAATTGACTGGGCCGGGCACTGCCTTTGTCGAGATCGCCGGTGAGGTACACCAGTACCAGCTGCAGGCAGGGCAGAAGATCAAGGTCGATCCCGGCCATATTGCCATGTACGAGCCGACGGTCGACTATGATGTCGAGATGGTGCGCGGTGTGAGCAATGTGCTCTTTGGCGGGGAAGGGCTGTTCCTGGCGACGCTGCGCGGGCCGGGGCGGGTCTGGCTACAGACCATGCCGATCTCCAACCTGGCCGGGGCCATCCGACCTTACATCCCGACCAAGAGCAGTTAGGCTGCCTTGGCCGTTCACATGGCAACTAACGCGCGTCCCGGCACAAGCACCCGCCGGGACGCGCTGTTGATCTGCACGGGTAGGGCTGTTCGGTTATCGACCGTCAAGCGGCTCCTGCACATCCCACTGGGCCACCGCCGCGACCTGTGGAGCCAGCACCTGTTTGAGACCGGCTACCGGCACGCGCAGGTTCACGCCGCGCTGTCCGGCGCTGATCAGGATGGCCTCATGGGATTCGGCGCTGGCATCGAGCACGACCGGCCAGTGTTTGTGCAACAGGGCCAGCGGGCTGATCCCGCCAACCTTGAGGCCGGTCAGACGCTCCGCTTCGGCGTGCGACGCCATACTCAGTTTCTTGACGCCGGTAGCTGCCGCCAGCGCCTTCAGGTCGAGCGAAGCCGGGCCGGGGATGACGGCCAGCAGTGGCCGTCCGTCCGGGCGTAACACGACCAGCGTCTTGAACACGGTCTCCGGGGGAAGACCAACGGCCTCCGCCACGCCAACGGCGCTGTGAATCTCCGGCGAAAAGGTGAACGTCGTATAGGCGACGCCGTGCTGTTCCAGCACGCGCATCGCATTCAGCTTTCTGCTCTCTTTGCCCGCCAAGCCTAAAGCGTCTCCCCGAACGCTGCGCCAAGATACCCAACGGCCTCGCCGTCAGGGGTGTAGAGGCCATCGCCGCGTACGATCCACTGCTTTTCGCCGTTGTTGGCGTAGATGACGCCCTCGCGGAGGTAACCCGTCTGCGTCTCCTCAAGGTCGTAGACCACGTTGCCAACCAGGTACCCGAACAGCTCGCCTCTGGTGTCGTAGATTCCCCGCGATATCATCACGGTCTCCTCTCGTCATGGGTCCGGCCAGAATCAACGTGCATGAAAAGCGCCTGCGGATCGAGTATGCCAGCTTTGTCTACCCCATAGTATAAGAGGATGATGAGTCATCTGTAAACGCGCCATTGCAGATGGTCGAGCAGGCCGGGCGTTAGCGTGGCGGCCAGCAGGAAGGCCCGATCGATCAGCCGCAGGACGACCACACTCCGGGGATGATCGACGGCCCAGACGATGCGCCGGGCGACGGTCTCGGCGCTCATCGTGGGCAACCAGGCGGCGACCCGCCCCGGCTGGCCGCGTCGGGCCTGGGCAAATTCGGTGTGGGTCTGCCCTACCAGAAACGTGGTCACCCGGATGTGATCCCGGCGCAGTTCACCGCGCAGGGCGCGCCCCAGGCCATTGACGAAGCTCTTGCTGGCCCCGTAAACGGCGGCGAACGGGGCGGGGGCCGCGCCGCTGATCGACGAGATGAGGAGGATGTGCCCGCCGCGCCCGCCCTGGCGCATCAGCGGGACTGCCGCCCGTACGCTGTGCAGCACTCCATCGATGTTGGTGCGCAGCACCACTTCAAGATCGGCCCAGGGCGCGTTAACCAGCGATCCCCGCTGGCCGATCCCGGCATTGGCGACGAGTACATCCAGCCGGCCCCATGCTTCCTGCGCACGCTCAACGACGTGGGCCATATCCTCGGCGCGGGTAACATCGGCGGTCACCGGCAGGATTACGCCGGGCAGGGCGGCAGCACTCTCCGCCAGTGCTGCCAGGCGTTCGGTCCGGCGGGCGACGGCGATCACCCGCGCGCCCTGCGCGGCAAAGGCCAGCGCCGCCGCCCAACCGATCCCGGATGAAGCGCCGGTGACCAGGACAACACGATCTGCAGGCATTGCGGTTCCTCCTGCAAGGCTGGTGGTGGGCCGGAGACGGTCTAGTTAGAACCAGATCGGGTTTGACCACGCCCGCTTCTCAGTGTCGTCGCGCACGGTTACACGCACGTACGGGCCGGTGAAGTGCGTGATATCCAGTTCAGCCTCGGTGATGCCGGCGCCGTAGGCGCTGGCGGCTTCGTAGTTGCGGCCGGTGGCGAAGATGCGGCTGGCAGGCGAGCAGCGCACATAGACCTTGCGGCCCGGTATCACCTGGATATCGTGGATGAGCGGGCCGGTGCTGGAGTAATAATGCCCGGCTTTGAGCGCCGCTAGCAGCGCATCCGGGTCGAGCGATTCACTCCTGACCTGTACCCAGCCGCGCGGGGCATCCCAGCGCCCCGGCTTGAAATGCGCGTCGTCGGTGGCACAGGCCAGATAGCGGTGGCCGCGCTCCAGCAGGAGATCAAGCGTGTACCAGCTATCGGGCCGGTCGTTGAAGTCGACCGAGGTGGCGTTATACGTCTCAATGGCGTGCACCGGCCCCAGCGCTAGGACTTCGGCTTCGCTGAGGTTGTACCAGGCGGGGTGAGCGGCAGCGACGTATGCGCCGCTTGCCAGCGCCCGCGCGGCCAGGGCCGGTCCGCTTTCCTCCGGGCCGGTCTCAGCGAAGTGTGGCGGCAGACCAACCGCCAGGATATGCCATAGCAGGCCGGACTCGGTGGCCGGGGTGTGCAGTTCTGCCCCCAGCAGCGTGGTGAATGTGGCGGTGCGGTAGGGGCGCGTATCGGTGATCGGGAAGCCGTAGTGATCCAGGAAGTGATCGGTAATGGCCACGAAATCGTAGCCATGCTGCTGGTAGAACTGGCACACCGCTTCAGGGCTAAGCCGGCCATCGGAAGCAGTGGAATGGGTGTGCAGGTTGCCCCGCCAGAAGCGGCCGGGCTTGTCGAAAGGAAGCTGATTCATCAGGATTGCGCCTTGTGTAGAGTGGAAGCCGGTAACAGGCCCCAAGTATGCCGCAGGAAGCGCATCGTGTCAGCTACTGGCGGCAGGACAGCGGCAGGTGCCGGGAAGCCAGAAAGGAGACTGGCAGGCCAGAGGCCGGGAAGTCAGGAGATGAGTTGTGGTGGTGGAGCGGTTATCGCCGGTTCTCGCCCGACCGCTTGCACTGAGGGCGCCTAAGCCTGCTCGCCTGGCTGACGGCTCAGTTCGTATAGCTCCAGCAGGACGCCCCCGGTGCTGCGGGGGTGGATGAAGGCGTAGCGTGTGCCATCCGGGCGGATGCGGGGCGTCTCATTGATCAGCTCAGCGCCGTGAGCGACCAGCCGCTGCATGGCGGCCCCCAGATCGGTGACTTCGATGCATAGGTGGTGCATGCCGGGGCCGCGCTTGGCCAGGTACCTGGCGATGCCGCTATCGGGTGTGCTCGGTTCCAGTAACTCGATTTCGCTTTCGCCAAGCGGCAGGAAGGCGATCCGCACCGCTTCATCGGCGTTGTCTTCCACGCGGGCCAGGGGCAGATCCAGAGCATCGCGCCAGAAGCGCAGCGCGGCTTCCAGGTTTTCCACGACGACCGCGATATGGTTGATGGCTGCAGGACTCATGGAACCGCCTTTCGATAGAGGGCAGGGACGTGTATGGTTGGGAGATCAGGCCAGGCTATCCAGCAGACGCTGCGCTTCCGCGGCCTCGTCGACCAGTTTGAGCGCGGCGAGCTTATCCCTGGCCTGGGTGAGCAGTTCGGCGGCGCGCTCCGACTGGCCGATATCCAGCCACCAGCGTCCTTCAGCGAGTTGCGTCCGGGCGTACTCGGCCTGGGCGCCGCAGGCCAGGAAGATGTCGCGGCTCTGCTTGAAGTACCCCGCCGGATCGTCACCACGATCGGGTACACGGGCGGCCACGATACCCAGTGTGCGGTACGCTGTAGCGATGTCAAGCGAATGGTTGTGCTCCTGGCCGATCGCCAGAGCGCGCTCGGCGGCCTGCCACGCGCCGTCCATGTCGTCCAGCGCCAGGCAGGCGCGGGCGACGCCGGTGTACGTTTCGCTCTCAACGGTAGAACGCGGAGTCAGTCGAGCACTGTATTCCAGCGCCTGCCGGAAGTGTTCCTGAGCCTGGGCAGCCTGGCCCTGTTCCAGGTAGAGCATACCGATGTTGTTGTGGAGCAGAGCCATCAGACTCCAGTCCTGGCTGGTGCTGGCCCGTTCCAGGCCCTGGGTGTAGTAGTCCAGGGCCTCGGCGTATTTGCCCCATTGCCGATTGATCTCACCCAGGTTGTTCAGGGCGGAGATGATGCGCTCCTCGTTGCCTACTTCCTCAAAGCTGCGCAGCGCACTCAGCACGTAGTCATACGCGGCGATGAAGTGGCCGCGATGGAACTCGATGGCACCCATAGCCAGGAAGAGCTGGCCAACGGCAAATGTCTGGTTCAGACGGTCCATGAGCACGATCTCATGGGCCAGCGTCGCCATATCGCGCTCATAGGAGAGTTTGCCCTGCAAATGCCGCTCGATGATCTGGGCGCGGATGGCGAAAGCCTGCTCCACCAGGACGTTATAGCGATTTTCCATTGGCGGTGTCCGTGTTATGCTTCCCCACAAGGGCACATCGCACGCCCGGATCGGGGCCAGCCGGACGGCGAAAGACGCGCTGATTGTACAGAATCTGCGGGCGGGTTGCCATGTGCTGCCGCAACAGCCCTCAGGCAGGTGAGGACATCTGATGAAAGCTGTCATTTTCCGGGAGCATGGCCCGGTTGAAGTCCTGCGTTTTGTGGAAGACTTCCCTGTCCCGGAGCCTGGGCCGGGACAGGTTCGGTTGCGGGTGGCGGCCAGCGCCCTCAACCGCCTCGATCTGTTTGTCCGGCAGGGCTGGCCGGGGTTGACCCTGACGATGCCGCATATCGGCGGGGCGGATGGCGCAGGGGTTGTTGACGCGCTCGGGCCGGATGTCAGCGGCTGGGTGATCGGCGACCGTGTGGTGATCGATCCGTCGTTGAGTTGCGGCGAATGCGCTTTCTGCCGGGCCGGGCGGCACAACCTCTGCGAGCAGTTCAGTATCCTGGGGGAGCATACCCGTGGGACATTTGCCGAGTATGTGGTGGTCCCGGCGCGTAATTTGCTGCGGTTGCCTGACGGGGTGAGTTATGCCGAGGCAGCGGCGGCTGGGCTGGTGTACCTGACAGCCTGGCATTCGCTCATCACGCGCGGCGGGCTGAAAGCCGGTGAGAGTGTGCTGATTGTGGGTGCGGGCGGCGGCGTCAACACGGCCAGCATCCAGATCGCCCGGCTGGCCGGGGCGCGCGTCTACGTGGTGGGCAGTTCGGCGGAGAAACTGGCTCAGGCGGAAGCTCTGGGCGCGGACGTGCTGATCGACCGGAACCGGGAGGACTGGAGCCAGGCGGTCTACCGTCTGACCGATCGGCACGGGGTAGACGTGGTGGTGGATAACGTCGGCGCGGAGACGCTCTACAGCAGCATCCGCGCCCTGCGCAGGGGCGGGCGGCTGCTGATCGTCGGCGCAACCAGCGGGCCACAGTTCGGGCTGGATGTTCGCTATCTCTTCGGCAAGCAGATCAGCCTGATCGGCAGCACGATGGCCCCGCGCCAGGATTTCGAGCAGGTGATGGCCCTGGTCTTCGCCGGACGGCTCAGGCCCGTGATCGGGGCATCGCTGCCGCTGGCTGACGTGCCGGAGGGCCACCGCCTGCTGGAGCGCGGCGCAGTCTTCGGCAAGGTGGTCTTTGCCCCGTAGCCGGGCACTGGGGGATGAGCGTGGGCAGCCGGGCCGTTACTTACCATGCCGATGCACTCCGCCTGATTGCGCGTCGGCTGAACCTGCCGGAATTGCGGGCAGTCGTTCGCCAGCCCGGCGTCAGCGAGGCTTACCGCCTGACCATCCATTATCATGATGGCCGGCATCCCGATCAGGTCGCTACGTTGACGCGCACCCAGCGGGGCGTGGTCACGCTGATCACGGTCTATCGTCGCGTGCGCCGCCAGCCGGTGCTGGAGTACGCGCTCGATTCCGACCGTTACCGCCTCTTTGACCTGGCCCTGCGGCGGCTGGGCTTTGACCGCTACGACAATCCGCCCGATCTGCCCTATGACGGCACGGATTTCTGGCTGCTGGAACGGGCCTCCGGAAGTTTTGCGCACAGTGTGGTCATTGCGCCGGAGCAAGCGACCGGAGTCTATGCCCGGATGGTGGCCGCGGTGCGCGATCATCTGCCGGAAGCTGTGCGGGCCATCCCTCCCGATTAAGCTTATCCCTACAGCCGGTTGTAACGCTTCATGATCGCCAGCAGGTCATCAGTCGGCAGGGCGTGAACGACCCGGCCCTTCTGGCCGGTCATCGTCTCGGCGGCGCACAGGGCGTTGAGGATGGCTTCTTCCACGGCTTCGCCAGCAGCCAGGAAAAGCGGATCCAGTTCCGAGTTAGGCAACATGCGAACGGTATCCGGTTCAGCGGTGGTTGAGGTCAGGTGGTTGCCGGTGGCGAAAGCCAGAAAGATGTCGCCGCTCCAGTTATGGCCGTAGCTGCCGGTGCGGGCCAGCCCGATGACTGCCCGCTGGGCCAGTCGGCGGCACTGGAAAGGCAGCAGCGGGGCATCCGTCGCCAGGATCACGATGATTGACGACCCCTGTTCCTCCGGGCCGAGCTGGGGCAGGGGAACGCGCTCCGGGCCAATCTCCTGGCCGACCGGCACACCTTTGACCATGAGGTCAATGCGATCGCCCTGGTTGGCCTGGACAAGCGCGCCGACGGTGAAGTTGCAGCAGCGGAGGGGGGCGATCCGGGAGGCGGTGCCGATCCCGCCTTTGAAGTCGTGGCACTTCATGCCGGTGCCGCCGCCGACGTTGCCTTCCGCCACCGGGCCATCGCTGGCCTGGCTGATCGCCTGTAACACGTGTTCCTGGGTGACATGAAAGGCCGGGCCTTCGTTCAGGAAGCCGTCATAGGTCTCCGCCACGACCGGCAGATGGCTACCGTAGCCCTCCTGCATGGCCCGCACCAGGGCATCGTAGACAGTGCCAACGGTGTATGTGCCGGTCAGGGCGATCTCGCTGGAAAGCTGCCCGGATTCTTCCAGCCAGAGCAGGCCGGTCATGGCCCCGCAACCGTTGAACGAGTGGTAGCCGGCGAACACGCGGTCACGGCTGACCGGCCCTTCCCGCGGGGCGATGATGGTGACGCCCGTGCGGGCGACCATCGGTTCATCATAGATGACACTGACCTGCCCGACGCGCACGCCGGGCACATCGGTGATGGCGTTGTGGGGGCCAGTCGGCAGGCGACCGACCGTGATCCCCAGGTCGCGCAGTCTTGGGCGTGACATAACGTAACCCTTTGCACTGGCACAGCATACCGGGTGCCCAGTTTACCACGTAACCGGGTCAGGAGTCGGCGCTATAGTCGGGGATGGCGGCGCAATCCGGGCCGAGGACAACGCCCGTCCTATCCACCCAGCCGGTCAGGCCGCCAGCCTGCACGTGAAGCATGCCCGTATGGCTGAAGTACCCCAGCACCTGAAAGGGGGTGTTGGCCGGGATTTCCCCGATCATCTGGCCGCTGGTGCCCATGCCAATATCCACAACAGCAAGTCTGGTTGGGGCGGTGGCCAGGCAGACCGGCGCGGGCCGGCCAGCCAGTCGGTCGGCGTCGGCGCGGGTGTACGGCTCGTCCAGCACGACCTGCCCGCTGAGATCGAAGACGATCTTGAGGTTGCGCCCGTCGACCTCAATGCGGGCAGTGTTGATCTGCGGAAAGCGGAACACGTTCAGCACCAGTTGCGCTTCCATGCGGGCGTCGGCGCATGTGCCGGAGAGCATGAGCGGCCCGCCCAGCTGGATGGCGGCGTGGCTGCCGTTTATGGAAACGCTCTGCACAGTCAGCGGCGAGGATTCGAATGCGTTGTAGGGCGGTCCGCCGCGCACAGCGAACATAGCTTCCAGCGCAGCGCGCAGGTCGGTGGTGGGATCGCCACTGATAGGCAAGTCGGTTGGCCAGGTGACCAGCGAATCGCCACAGCCAATGGGCAGGCCGGATGCCCCATCGTCTTCCGGCAGCACGAGATAGATTTCGAGGTAACCTGCTTGAACTCTGTCGGCGGTGGCGGCTGGCGTTTCCGGCGTTGCAGTTGCAGCGATGGGGGTAGCTGGCGGCAGGCTGGCCAGGAAGTTGCAGGCGCTCCCGCCGAGCAGGCTGAGCAAGGCAAGGAAGATCGTGCGCTTCATCGTGGACATCTCCTGCGGTCCGGCTGCTGGGACTACGGGGGGTCTGGTCTACCGGGCCACCTTGATTCACCATTCAGCCACAACCTGAGTATACTATGCACACCACACAAAACCGTCTGCACCGCCGGGTGCAGAGCGGATGAGTATCTTTCAGGAAGGACTTCCTATGGCGTTTGCACCGGATGGTACGCCGTTGCCGGGCAAGCTCTTCATCGTGGAGGGGATTGACGGCAGTGGCAAGAGTACGCAGCTTGATATTCTGCATAAGTGGCTGGTGGGCGAAGGGTATGTGGTCGTTTTCACCGAGTGGAACTCATCACCCGTTGTGCGGGCGACCACCAAGAAGGGCAAGAAGGATCACCTGTTGACGCCGATGAGCTTCAGCCTGATTCACGCCGCTGACCTGGCCGATCGGATGGAGCGCCAGATTCTGCCCGCGCTCAAAGCTGGCGCAATCGTCCTGGCTGACCGGTACATTTACACTGCGTTTGCCCGCGATGCGGCGCGTGGCGTGGACCGGGCCTGGGTGCGGCGGGTGTACCAGTTTGCTGTCAGGCCAACAGTAGCCTTCTATTTCCGCGTTTCGCTGAACGAATCGCTGGATCGGATCATGACCGGTCGTCCGGAGCTGAAGTATTACGAGGCCGGGCTGGATATGGGCTACGCCAGCGACCCGTATGAGTCGTTCAAGATCTTCCAGAGCCGTATCCTGGAGGAATACGAGCACATGATTCAGGAGTTCGGCCTGCAGGTGATCGACGCCACCGATACGCTGGTCTCCCAGCAGCAACAGGTGCGCCGGATTGTGGAGCCGCACCTGGCAGGGGCAGCCAGGACGGAGTTGATCCCGTGGCGGGAGACCCTGGAGCGCGAAGGGCTGTATGGCCGGTACATACCGGGTCTGAACGCGGGCAAGGGGGCGTAACATGACCAGAATGCAGACCTACGGGTATCCGCTGCCGGGGATGCCGGACAAAGACCTGCCCGGCAGGCTGATCGTGATCGAGGGCACGGATGGCGTGGGACGCTCCACCCAGGTTGCGTTGATCCGCGAGTGGCTGGAACAGAACGGCTATGGCACCGTCCAGACCGGTCTGGCGCGTTCCGCGCTGGCCGCTAAGGGCATCAGCCGGGCCAAGCAGGGCAACTACCTCAGCCCGCTGACCATGGACCTGTTCTACGCCACGGACTTTGTCGATCGGCTGGAGAAGGAGATCATCCCGGCGCTGCGGGCGGGATTCGTCATGCTGACTGACCGCTACATCTACGCCCCGATCGCGCGCGCGCTGGCCCGCGGAGCCGACCCCGACTGGATCTTCGGCGTTTATGGATTCGCCATCGTGCCGGATGCGGTATTCTACCTGCGGGCGAATGTCGAAGCGATCATCCCGCGTGTGTTATCGGCGCGGGGGATGTTCGACTACTGGGAAAGCGGCTCGGACTTTCTGGCTGGCGCTGATATCTACCACAACTACATTACATACCAGCGCAGTATCATCGAGCAGTTTGACCGTATGGCTGAACACTTCAACTTCCGGGTGATTGACGCCACACGGGGCGTGTACCCGGTCTTTGCTGATCTCAAGACCCAGATCAGCGAGATTGTGGCCGACATGCGCCGGCAACAGAAACCGTAATAGGTAGCAGGTAGCTGATGGCGCGGCAGCAGGATCACCTGGAAATTGAGGCCAAGCTGTGGGTCCCTGACCTGGCCCCGGTTGCAGAGGCGTTGCAGGCGCATGGCGCGGCGCTGCGCCATCCCCGCGTACTGGAGCGCAACATCCGCTATGAGGATGCAGAGGGCACTCTTGTGCCGGGCGGGATCGTGTTGCGGCTGCGGCAGGATAGCCAGGTTCGGCTGACCTACAAAAGCCCGGCGGAACCCTCCAGCGGGGATGGGCTGCAGGCGCGGTTTGAAGCCGAAGTGGTCGTTGACGACTTCGCCACCATGGATCTGATCCTGCGTCGGCTGGGCTACCGGCCATTGATGATCTACGAGAAGTACCGCACCACTTACACCCTGGGCCAGGTCGAGGTCGTCCTCGATGAGATGCCCTACGGCTGTTTTGTGGAGATCGAAGGCCCGCCAGGGGCGATTGAAAGCGCCGTGCAACTGCTTGGCCTGGCGGCCTGTCACCGCTTTGCAGAAAGCTACGCCCGGCTGTTCGATTACGTCCGCGCCAACCTGGGCCTGACCTTCGCCGATCTAACCTTCGCCAACTTCGCAGGAATCGAGGTTCCGTTTGAGGCGCTCCTGCCGCCGGGGGGATGAGCATAGCCATGACCAAGCCTGGTAGTCGAGAGCAGTGGGAAGCGGACGTGCTGGCCAGAGCGCTGGCGCGTTTTCCTGAACGGCGGGAAGCGTTTGTGACATCCTCCGGTATCCCCTTGCAGCGACTCTACACACCGGAAGATGTCCCCGCCGACTATGAGGCCACACAGGGTTACCCGGGGCAGTACCCGTTCACGCGGGGCGTCCAGCCGACGATGTACCGCGGACGGCTGTGGACGATGCGCCAGTACGCCGGGTATGCCAGCGCCGAGGAATCCAACGCCCGCTACCGTTACCTGCTGGAGCAGGGGCAAACCGGCCTGAGCGTGGCCTTTGACCTGCCCACCCAGATCGGTTACGACGCCGATCATCCGATGGCTCTAGGCGAGGTTGGCCGGGTAGGCGTCAGCATCAGCAGCCTGCGGGACATGGCCCGCCTGTTTGAGGGCATCCCGCTCGACCGGGTGTCCACATCGATGACGATCAACGCGCCGGCGGCGGTGTTGCTGGCGATGTATATCGCGGTGGCCCGGCGGCAGGGCGTCGAGCCAGCCAGGTTGCGCGGCACCGTCCAGAACGACATCCTCAAGGAATATCTGGCGCGAGGGACCTATATCTTCCCGCCGGGGCCGAGCATGCGCCTGATCACCGACCTGTTCGCCTATTGCCGGGAGCATGTCCCACACTGGAACACGATCAGCATCAGCGGCTACCACATCCGGGAAGCGGGCAGCACCGCCGTACAGGAAGTCGCTTTTACGCTGGCTAACGGGATTGCCTACGTGCAGGCAGCCATCGATGCCGGTCTGGATGTGGACGACTTCGCCCCACAGCTCTCATTCTTCTTCAACGCGCACAATCAATTCCTGGAGGAAGTCGCCAAGTTCCGGGCGGCGCGGCGGCTGTGGGCGGAGATCATGCGCGACCGCTTCGGCGCTCGTTCCGCGGAAAGTCAGCGGCTGAAGTTCCATGCTCAGACGGGCGGCAGCACACTAACCGCCCAGCAGGTGCAGAACAACATCGTCCGGGTGACGCTGCAGGCGTTGGCGGCGGTACTGGGCGGTGCGCAAAGCCTGCACACCAACAGCATGGACGAGGCGCTGGCCCTGCCGACCGAAGAAGCCGTCCAGGTGGCCCTGCGGACGCAACAAATCATCGCCTACGAGAGCGGCGTGGCCGATACGGTTGACCCGCTGGGCGGCAGCTACGTCATCGAGGCGCTGACCGATGAGATCTATCGCCGGGCGCGGGCTTATATCGAGAAGATCGATTCGCTGGGCGGGGCGCTGCGGGCTATCGAGGCCGGTTACATGCAGCGGGAGATCCAGGACGCCGCTTATGCCTACCAGCAGGCGGTTGAGCGCGGTGAGCAGATTGTGGTGGGTGTCAATCAGTTCACGGTCGAGGGCGAGCCGAAGGTGGATATCCTGCGGGTAGACCCGGCGGTGGAGCAGCAGCAACGGGCACGGCTGGCCGCGCTGCGCGCGGAACGGGACAACAGCCGGGTGGCCGCGTTGCTGGGCCAGCTGGAAGCCGCCGCACGCGGGCGCGAGAACCTGATGCCGTTGTTCATCGAATGCGTGGAGCATGACGCCACGCTGGGGGAGATCTGCGGCGTGCTGCGCGGGGTCTTTGGCGAGTACCGGCCAGAGGTGACGCTCTGACACTCGGAGCCGGTGGGCGCCCGGCTCTCAAAAGCTATCGGCTTCATTGTCGCCCGCACTGGAGGGCTGGAAGGCCCGGCGGCGCTAGGCTATAATGCGCCCTATGCGTCTGGAAAGCCCGATTCCCACACCTTCCCGGCGTCCCCGTGGCGTGCGTCCGGTCTGCCTGTTGTTGGCGGCTGTGGCGCTGGCCAACCTGTTTTCGGCGGCGCGGGCCGCGCTTCTGGCGCCGCAGTATACGGCGCTGGGAGTCACTTTCCCACCGCTATTGGCGGCGGCAGGCGGCTTGCTCTGGGGAATGGGTTTTCTCTGGGCGGCCTGGTGTGTGTGGCATGTGCGCAACCGCTCTCCCCGTCCGGTGTTTCTTTTCGTCAGTGCATACGGGCTGTACTCGCTGATCTGGTGGCGGGCCTTCGCCACGGCGGATTATGCGCGAGCGCGCTGGCCTTTTGCCGCCCTGGCGACCGCTGTGCTGGTGGTCCTGTTTATCTTGGTAGTATATCGTCTGCGCCGCAGGGCGCTGGCTCAGGAGTCGAACACTGCTGAGCTGAATTCATGCCCCGACCGGCTCTAAGTGGGTCAGCCGGAGCAAAGGATTATAGTCGCCGATGACAGAACTCGATTCCAAGATCGCCGAACTCCGCGCCAAGCGGGAACAGGGCCGCCTGGGTGGCGGCCAGGATCGTATTGAACGCCAGCATAAAGCGGGCAAGTTGACTGCCCGCGAGCGGCTGGAGATTCTGCTCGACCCCGGCAGCTTCCGTGAGGTGGATGCCTTTGTGGTGCAGCGCGCCCGTGACTTCGGCATGGATGCGCCGGAAAACCAGATTCTGGGGGATAGCGTCGTCACCGGCTGGGGCACGATCGAGGGGCGGCTGGTTTACGTCTACTCTCAGGATTTCACGGTTTTTGGCGGCAGCCTGAGCGAGGTGCATGCCCAGAAGATCGTCAAGATCATGCAGATGGCTATGAAGAACGGCGCGCCGATCATCGGGCTGAACGACAGCGGCGGCGCACGCATCCAGGAGGGTGTAGTCAGTCTGGATGGCTATGCTTCGATCTTCCTGCATAACACGCTGGCCAGCGGCGTCGTGCCGCAGCTCAGCGCGATCATGGGACCCTGTGCCGGTGGCGCGGTCTACAGCCCGGCCCTGACTGACTTCATCTTCATGGTCAAAGATACCAGCCACATGTTTGTGACCGGGCCGGACGTGATCAAGCAGGTCACGCATGAGGATGTGACCAAGGAAGTGCTCGGCGGGGCGATGACCCATAACGCCATCAGCGGCGTCAGCCATCTGGCGGCGGACACCGAGGAGGATTGCCTCTTCCTGCTGCGGGAGTTGCTCAGCTACATCCCCCAGAACAATATGGAGGATCCGCCATACGTGCCCACCGGCGATGATCCGCTGCGCACCGAAGAAGCCCTGGACACGATCATCCCCGACAATCCTAACAAGCCCTATGACATGAAAGAGGTCATCCGCCTGATCGTCGATGACCGGCGCTTCTTTGAGATTCACGAGCACTACGCGCCGAACATCGTGGTTGGGTTCGCCCGGCTGGGCGGGCATAGCGTGGGCATTGTGGCCAACCAGCCAGCGGTGCTGGCCGGGGTGCTGGATATCGCCGCCAGCGAAAAGGCCGCCCGCTTCATCCGCTTCTGCGACGCCTTTAACGTGCCGATCATCACCTTTGAAGATGTCCCGGGTTTCATGCCGGGCGTGGCTCAGGAGCACGGCGGGATCATCCGTTCCGGGGCCAAGTTGCTGTTTGCCTACTGCGAGGCCACCGTGCCCAAGATCACGGTGGTGACGCGCAAGGCATATGGTGGGGCGTACTGCGTGATGAACAGCAAGGCCATCCGTTCCGATCTCAATCTGGCCTGGCCGACCGCTGAATTTGCGGTCATGGGGCCGGAAGGCGCGGTGAACATCATCTTCCGCCGGGCGCTGGCGGAAGCCGACGATCCGGACGCGCTGCGGGCCGAACTGGTGGCCGACTACCGCGAGCGCTTCGCCAACCCCTATGTGGCGGCGGCGCGCGGCGACATTGACGATATCATCGAGCCGCGCGATACACGCCCGCGCCTGATCAACGCCCTGGAGATGCTGCGCAACAAACGCGACAGTAACCCGCCGCGCAAGCATGCCAATATGCCGCTCTAAGCCGGCCAGCGAGAGGCTGACGCTAATGCCTGAGACGACCTTTATCCGCAAGATTCTGATCGCCAACCGTGGCGAGATCGCCATTCGCGTGATTCAAGCCTGCCGGGAACTGGGCATCCAGACGGTGGCCCTTTACTCCGATGTTGATCGCACCAGCCTGCATGTGCGCCAGGCGGACGAAGCCTACCACATCGGTGGGGCGCGACCCTCGGAAAGTTACCTGGTGATTGACAAGGTGCTGGATGTGGCCCGTAAATCCGGCGCGGATGCGATCCATCCCGGTTATGGCTTCCTGGCGGAGCGGGCGGATTTTGCCCAGGCCTGTCTGGACGAAGGGCTGGTGTTCATTGGCCCGCGTCCGCACAGCATCGCCATGATGGGCGACAAGCTGGCTGCCCGCGAATTGATGCGCAAGGCAGGCGTGCCGCTGATCCCTGGTACGCGGCCCGGCCTGACCGACGACGAGATTCTGGCAGCGGCGCAAACAGAGGTCGGCTTCCCGCTGATGGTCAAGGCGGCGGCGGGCGGCGGCGGTAAGGGCATCCGCATTGTCGAGCGCCCGGAAGATCTGCCGGGGGCGCTGGCTTCGGCTCGCCGGGAGGCTGAGGCTGCCTTTGGCGATGGCACGGTGTACCTGGAGAAGTTAATCGTCGGCGCCCGGCATATTGAGATTCAGGTACTGGCCGACGCGCATGGCAACACCATCCACCTGGGCGAGCGCGAGTGCTCGATCCAGCGTCGGCATCAAAAGCTGGTGGAAGAATCCCCCAGCATGTTTGTCGATGAGGACCTCCGCCAGCGCATGGGAAGCGTAGCCGTCCGCGCGGCGCAGGCCGTGGATTACCTTAACGCCGGCACGGTGGAATTCCTGGTGGACAAGGAAAAGAACTTCTACTTCCTGGAGATGAACACCCGCATCCAGGTGGAACATCCGGTGACCGAGATGGTTACCGGCGTCGATATGGTCAAGGAGCAGATCCGTATCGCCCGCGGGCGGCGGATGGGGCCGACGCAGGATTCGATCAGCATGAATGGCTGGGCGATCGAGTGCCGGATCAATGCGGAAGACCCTTATAACGATTTCATGCCGTCGGTCGGGCGGATCACGGCCAACGTTGCCCCGACCGGGCCGGGTGTTCGCCTGGATAGCGGCATCTATGACGGCTATGAGGTGACGCCCTACTACGACAGCATGCTGGCCAAGCTGGTCTGCTGGGGTGAAACGCGCGGAGAGGCTATCCTGCGGATGCGCCGTGCCCTGAGTGAATACCGGGTGATGGGCGTCAATACCAATATCCCCTTCCATCAGAGTCTGATGGACAGCCACCGCTTCATGGCTGGCAGCTTTGACACCTCGTTTGTCGAAGAGCGCTTTGAGATCGAGAAAGAGGAATCGGATGAGCAGACCGAGCTGGCGGCAATCCTGGCCACGCTGGTCGCTCACCGTGACCGCCAGCAGGCCGCGCAGATCGTGCAGCGCAACGCCCGCGATGTTTCCAACTGGAAGTGGTTCGGGCGCTGGGAGCGCATGCAGCGGTAAGGCAGGGAGGCGAATACACCGATGCGATACACGGCCACGGTCAATGACCGCACCTTCACGATCGATATCCTGCCGGATGGCAAGCTGCTGGTCGATGGCAAGCCGCGCGATGTCGACTTTCTTTCCCTGGACAACAAGACGCTGTACTCTCTGCTGGTTGACAACACCTCCTACGAAGGGCTGGTGGAGAAGGTCGATGGCCTCTACCAGGTTCTGCTGTGGGGGGCGTTGTATTCCGTGCGGGTGATGGACGAGCGCGAGCAGCGCCTGGCCAAGTCCAGCGCGGCGTTTGTACCGGACGATGTTGAGATTGTCATCCGTGCGCCGATGCCTGGCCTGATCCTCTCCGTCCCGGTGGAGCCGGGGCAGGCCGTTGAAGCCGGTCAGACGCTGGTCATCCTCGAATCGATGAAGATGGAAAACGAGCTAAAAGCGCCCCGCGCCGGACGGGTGCATATGGTCTACGTCAAGGCCGGCGATAGCGTGGAACAGGCCAAGAAGCTCGTTTCGGTGATCTAGCATGGACGCCAGACGGCGACGCTGGCTGCGCGGGGCGGATCTCCTGTGGAATGTCGCCCTGATGGCATTTGTGCTGGGTGGGGTTGCGCTCGTCCCTTTTCACGGGGACGAATCCACCCTGGTCATGATGAGCCGCGATTACTACTACCAGTTCATCACCGGGGACTGGCAGCAGGTTTTTTACCACGATCCTCCCCTCAACGCTACGGAACAGCACCTCCGTTTGCTCAACGGCACACTCCCCAAATACCTGATTGGTCTGGCCTGGCATGTAGCCGGCTTCCAGGTCGGTGATCTGAACGATCAGTGGGACTGGGGCGCCGACTGGGACTGGAATGTCGCGAGCGGCAGGATGCCGTCTGCCGCGCTGCTGGCGGCGGCACGCTGGTCAGCGGCCTTGCCCGGCGCGCTGAGTGTGCCGGTCATGTTCGCACTGGGCTGGCGCTGGGGGCGGCGGCGGGTGGCTTACCCGGCCAGCTTCCTGCTGGCAACGCACGGCGTGATCCTGATCCACGTGCGGCGGGCCTATATGGAGGCGGCGCTGCAGCTGAGCAGCCTGCTGGTCATTCTGGCGGCGGCGTGGTGGATGGAGAGGCTGGCTCACCGCGGAGAGGGCGCGCGCCGCTGGCTCCTCCCGGCGCTGGCGCTGGGGATGGCCTCCGGGCTGGCGCTGGCCAGCAAGCACAGCGGCGCAGTGCCGGTGATTGCCGCCGGGTTGGGAGTGCTGTCCGCCGCAGTCCGGCTACCCCGTTTCGCCCGTAGACAGGCGCTCGGCGGACTGGCTATCGCCGCGGCTCTGGCGGTCGCCGTATTCCTGGCGCTGAATCCGGCCTGGTGGAGCGACCCGATCGGGCGGGCGGGCGAGGTGTTGCGCCTGCGAGCGGATCTGGTGGCGGAGCAGGCGGCGCTCTTCCCGGATGCCGCCTACAGCGATCTTCCAGCGCGAATCGGCGGGTTGATCGCTCAGGTGACGATCGCTGATCCCGCCTACTACGAGGTGGCGTCCTGGGCCGGGCCGCTCAGCGACGGCATCGCCGCTTACGAGGCTTCCCCCTGGACGGGCATCCGCTACGGGCAGGGAGGGGCGGGCGATGCGGCGGGGGCGATTCTCCTGCTGCTGGCGGCGGCAGGCGCTGCCCGGCTGGGACGGGACTGGCGAACGTGGGCGGCTGCCCCGGTGATCGGGCTGTGGGCGTTGCTGACGGTGCTCTTTATCCTGGCGGCGGTTCCCCTGGCCTGGCAGCGCTATGTCCTGCCGCTGCTGCCGGTGATCATCCTGCTTGCGGCGGGCGGGCTGGGCTGGGTGCTGACCCTGCTCATGCAGGTTATAGCACGGCGACGGCCAGCGCCAGCGCCTGACGCACTTCCACGCGGTTGAACCGCTCCCATGCCGCCGGGAACAGGCTCATCAGGCGGTGCTTTTCCGCGAACTGGTAGGCCAGATAGCTGACGACCTGCTCGATACTGCGGCGTTCGCTGATGGGCAAAGCGGCCTGCGCCTTCTCGTGGCGGGCGATGAAATCCTGCAGAAACAGCCCGGCCACCTGGGCGTCGTTGAGGTCGCCCAGATGATCCTGCATGGCTTTGACCTCGTCGATCACCAGCGCGACTTCTGGCCCCAGAATCTCCTGAAAGAACTCCAGCGTATAGCGCAGGCGTTTGAACTCAATCCGCAAGGCGTGCAGGGTTTCGATGGTGGCGCAATCCAGCACCGGTTCGTAGGCGCGGACGGCCTCGTAGCGGGTGTAGATCAGGCGCGGCGCCAGGTGACCGGTCTGGTGAGCGATGGGCGCATCAGGGTCGACTGGTCTGGCGCCAGCGCCGGGTGTCGTCAGGAAGGCGGCGAAGGCTTCGACGAAGCCCGCAAAGGCCGGGCTGTTAAGGTGATCAATCAGATGGGCGCGGGCGGCCTCCCGTTCGGCGGCGCAATAGTCCAGCAGAGGCGACAGACTGTCGTCCGCGCCAGCGGACAGACCCGCCCGGTAACGGAGCAGGCGGTCGATGAACACATCCATGTCGCGCACAGCTCCCAGGGCGCGGGCGGTATCGCGCAGGGCACGCTGGAAGGGGCGGATCGCCCGAGGGTGGAAGAAGGGCGCAAACACGCGCAGCGCGCTGCGCATGCGCCGGGTGGCGACGCGCATGTCGTGGACGGCCTCAATGTCCTCGCCCAGCCGGCTGCCCGGTTCGTGGAGCAACATGCGCTCGAAGTGGAAGTACAGAACCTTGCGCCCGGTCTCGCTCATCGGATCATCCGCGCTGATGCCGGGCTTTTTGTCCAGCCGCAGCAGGAGGCGGGGTTGCTCCGCGATCAGAAGCTGGCTGGAGGACGAGTCTTTGTGGCGTTTCCGGGCGCGGCGCGGTTCCGGGGCGGTCTCTTGAGTGGCTTTCGCGGGGGCGAAGATCGCCGCACGGCGCTCCTGAAAGCACTTTTGCCAGCGCCGCACCTGCCGTTCGGAAAGGCCGACAGCCGCCACGATACTGGCGACGGATGCGCCCTCTGCGCTGAGGGCGATGATCCGCGCCCGGCGTTGCAGGGCCGGCGAATCGCTGGTCAGCGCCGCCTGCAGGGCGGCCTGTTCCTCGGGGGTCAGGGAGAGAACGGCGGGCGATGGCATCGGTCGTCGCTCCATTCTCCGGCGCATTCGGACGGTCCAGCTTAACCTGTTGCAGCCCCGCCGGAATCCGCCCCGCGCGGGGGCCAGGCGGCCCGCAGGCTGCGGTAGGTGTCTTCCAGCAGGTCAGGGATGACCCGCGTGCCAGCGATGACGCTCAGGTAACTGGCGTCGCCCGGCCAGCGCGGGACGATATGCAGATGGAGATGCTCAGCGACACCGGCCCCGGCGGCTGCGCCGAGGTTCAGGCCGACGTTAAACGCGGCAGGGTTGTACACAGCTCGCAGGGCAACGATCGCTTCCTGTGTGGTGCGCATGAGGTCGGTCAGGGTTTCCAGCGGCAGGGCGGTGAATTCACCGATGTGCGCATATGGCACGATCAACAGGTGCCCGTTGTTGTAGGGGAAGCGGTTGAGCGTGACGTAGACATGCTCTGAGCGGAAGACGACGAACTCAGCGTCATCATCAGCGCTGATCTTGTGGCAGAAGATACACCCGTCCGGCTTGTCGGATTCGCCGCGCAGGTAAGCCATGCGCCAGGGTGTCCAGAGGTGATCCATAGCTCGTTCTGTCCTTCTGTGGCGTCAGGATCGCCAGGATTGCCTGTGAATTGTACTTGATGCCCGGCGCTGGACAAAATCGCTGCGGCTCTCGGCTCTCGCCTGTCGCCGACCCGCCCGACACCGGACAGAAGCGCCGCGGGTTCCGCCTGTTGCCGGGCCGCCCGGCGGGGCGCTACAATGACAGCAACCACAGGCAAGATCAGCGAGCGAAGGGATAGGGCTATGACCGGGGACTGGCTGCCTGACCTGGGCGGGCGTCCCTGTCGCTATTTTGCGCAGGTGCCCAGCACTCAGGATATCGCCCGCGCCTGGGCGCTGGAAGGCGCAGCGACCGGGGCGACCGTGATCGCTGACGAACAGACGGCGGGCCGCGGGCGGCTTGGCCGCACCTGGTTGGCCGCCCCCGGTTCGTCGCTCCTGCTGTCCATCGTCCTGCGTCCGGCCCTGCCGCCGGAGGAACTGGGGCGCGTCACGCTGCTCGGCGCGGTGGCGCTGGCCGAGACGCTGGCAGGGCTGGGGCTGCAGCCGGGCATCAAGTGGCCCAATGATGTGCAGCTGGCCGGGCGCAAGGTCGCTGGAATCCTGGCGGAGGCAGTCTGGGCGGGCGATCGGCTGAGCGCGGTGGCGCTGGGGATAGGCGTCAATGTGCGGCGCGACGCGCTCCCCCCGGAAGCGCTGGAGGCGTACCGGGCGACCACGGTTGAGGCGGCGCTGGGACGTCCCTGCCCTCGCGGAGTATTGCTGGGCGATCTGCTGGCGCATCTTGATGCCTGGATGCCACGGGTGCGCGAGCCAATCTTGCTGGAAACATGGACGCAGTATAACGTCACGCTGGGACGGCGGGTCGATGTTGCCGCCGGTCATGAGCGGTTCAGCGGCCTGGCCGAGGCGCTGGATGATCGGGGCGCGTTGCTGGTGCGGCAGGACGATGGGTCGCTGCGGCCACTGCTGGCCGGCGAAGTGACTATTCTGGATGAAGCGTAGACGAGTCAGGAGCTAGACGCCGGGATGGGTGTTCGGCTGGACTGGGAAGTTGAGCGTGAGACAGTCGCCCGCGAACTGGGCGAATCCCCGGCGGATGTCCGGTGGCGACGGGCCAATGGCGGGCGCGCCCTGCTGGCCACGCTGCTGATCGTGCTGTTGATCCTGACGGTGGCGGGTGGAATCCTGGCCCGGTTGTGGTACGTCGACCAGGAGCTAAAGCGCCAGCTCCGCGAGACCGTAGCGGCGGAGGCGGCGGCGCTGCGCGTTGGTGACCTGGCTGCTTTCCTGGCTATTCAGCGCAGTAGCAGCGACGCCTGGATGCTGGGACAGGCCGAACGTTTCTGGCAGTATCAGGAACTCAAGCAGCAGGCTGATGTGGATGTCTCCGGCAAGGTGATCGACCTGGCTGTGGATGAGAGCCGGGCCTGGGTGCTGGTGGAAGAAGCCATCAACGGCATCCCCTACCGGCAGGTGTGGTTCTACTGGCGCTACGCGGATGGCTGGCGGCATGTCCCGCGTGATATTACCTTCTGGGGGATGCCGGCGACGATCTCCGGCGCGAATTTCACCCTGAGCTACGGCTCGCTGGATAGCCCGCTGGCGGAAGCCCTGCAGCCAGGGCTGGAGCGCCTGTGGGGGCAGGGCTGCACCTGGCTGGATTGCCCGACGCCATTGCCCGCGTTGACCGTGCGAATCATGCCCGATCCATTTGTGGAGGTGAGCTGGTCGCCGGATGAGGCTGATGTGCTGCGGGTGGCTTCGCCGCTGCTGGGCCGGGCGCGGGCGGATGTCCCGCTTGAGCCTGATCTGGCGCGGCGGATCGGCGATCTGCTGGCTGAACGGGTGCTGATCCAGGCGGGCGCCGCCCCGGTAGAGGATGCATCCCGCGATGCGGCGTTCTTGCGGGCTGCCCTGCGCGACTGGTTGGTGGGGCGCTTCCTGGGCGATGGCGGGGTGCTTGGCTCCAGCTTCGTGGAGAGTCTGGTCACCGCCTATGGCGAGCGGGCAGCTGCACTGCTGGCCGAACGTCTGACGCCGGAAGCAGATATCGACATCCTGGCGCACATCTTCGCTACACCGCTGGAGGCGCTGCCGGTTGACTGGCGGGAGTTCTTCCAGTGGCGGCTGGCCCTGGAGCCGTTCTTGCTGGCGCAGGGTCTTCCGGATGCCCTGCGCGGACTTTACGATCCGGCAGCGCGGGGTGAAGCCGAGGCATTGATCGCCAGTTATGCAGCCGGTGTCGCGCCGCCGGTGCCGACGGTGGTGCGCGTGATCACTGGATTTGGCAGCGATGGCGGGAATTGCGCCTGGGCAGTTGTCCAGGATGCAGAAGGGAATCAAACGCCGATCACCTTCCGGCTGGTGGATGGCGTCTGGCGGCGGGGCATTCCCGACCCGGCCTTTGCCGTGTATGCAGGGGCGGCAGAGAACACGGATTGACAGCCGCGCCCGTTGACACTATGCTGGGGACGACTCCGCTGGCTGTTAGGTGAGGGAGGGCGTGGAGCGTATGTCGATGCTGGATCGCCTGCGCGAGAGCGCGGCACAGGATGATGAAGAACTGTTTGGCGCGCCGGTTGAAGAGGCGCTGCTGGACGAAGAGGAAGAAGAAACCGAGGAGCGGCGCTTCCTGGGCATGACTGCCCTGGAGCGGATGCTGCTGTCCATTCTGATCTTCCTGGCGACTTCCGTGCTGGGGACGCTGCTGCTGATCGCTCTGCGGCGGATTGACATTGGTCTGTAGCCGCGAACGGGCGACAGCGTCACGGGGCGCACCGGGTTAGCCCGGCGCGCCCCGTGATGTTTGATCTCAGTCTGTGGCGGGTCCGCTGCCTGCACCGGGGGCCGGGCGGAGTTCCAGCGTATGTCTGGTTGCCGCTTTGACGGCTTCGTCGCCAAAGCGCAGCGGATGATAGCTGATGGTGCGCCAGGCTTCGATCATATCGCGGTAGTGCGGGCTGAGCGGGTGGCCGCTCTGCCCGGTAGTGTGGATGGCCCGGCTGTTTTCCAGATCAGCCAGATCAACGATCATCCGGAAGGAAGGCAGACTGCGCACGGCAAACGGCGCGGAAAAGCTCCAGGCCGTGTTGTTGATGGCGCGGGAGCTGCCGTTGGCCGCAACCGGACCAGCGTTGAAGAGCGTCTCGATCAGCCCGATACCACTCTGGCCGAGCGGGGTATTGACGAACGTGGCGGTGTGCAGGTTGCCCCAGCGCCAGGCAGCCCGGTCGGCGCCCCACGCGGCGGTCATGGCGTCCAGCGCCTCGGTCAGAGCGCGGATCAGGATGTCATCGCGCGTCTCGATCACATCGGGCGTGCTGGTATCATCCCACCAGGGATGATCCGGCTGATCCAGCAGCAACTGCACCGCCCAGGCCCCGCCGCCCGGCGAACCAAGCTGGTCTTCCCAGAGAGCTGCGGAAAGCTTCAGCCAGAACATCTCAAAGAGGGCCGCCTGCGGGCTATCCTTATCCATCTGCAGGTTCCAGCCGGCCAGCCAGGTGACCGCGTCGGCCAGAGCCTGATCGGGGAATTCCAGGGCGAGCAGGTAAGGGAGAAGCTCTTCGGCGACGAGACTGTGGCTATCCCCCTGAATCTCGGCCACGGTCTCAACGGTATGGGCGCGCGTGCCACTGACCATTTCCACGATCCGCTGACCACGATAGCCTTCATCCCAGTTCTGGCTGATCGTGTAGTTAGCGTCCGCGCCCAGCGTAGCGGCCAGCTGGTCATCGTATTCCGGTGGGACGACAGCGTGGTTGGCGGTGACGATCCAGCCGCGTTCTGGGTTCAGGATGCGCGGCAGCAGGTCAAACGGGATGGTGCCCCGCCATTCGTAGGCGTCAGTCCAGCCCGGCACGGGGAGCAGACCACTATGATCGGCGGCGCGGATGGGGATTTTGCCCGGCGCCTGGTAGCCAATATTGCCGTCAACATCCGCGTAGACGAAATTTTGCGCTGGCCAGTCCCAATAGGTTAGCGCCTGGCGGAATTCCTCCCAGTTTCCTGCCCGGTTGATTGCCAGGACAGCATGCATTAGATCGCCCGGTTCCAGCCCTGTCCAGCGTACTGCCAGCGGATCGCCTTCTTCGGTCAGGCCGACAAAGCGGCAGTCCTCGGTAATCGTGTTGTCGGTGATGATCGGCCCGAAGTGGGTGATCCGGACCGTGATCTCCAGCGCGCCGTCAGGCGTCAACGGCAGGTCGCGGACACCTTCGCAGCGTTCAGTGGCGGGATCGTCCTCGCGCGGTTCCATACCGCCGCCGATGCGGATAGTCTCCGTGACGACCTCCATGTCCCGCCATTTGCCGTTGTACTCGTACTGGTAGGGGTTGTCCGGGTTGACGCGGATGATGTAGAGGTCCTGCACGTCCGGGTTGAGGTTGGTGACTCCCCAGGCGATGCGCTGGTTGTGGCCGGCGATCACCGCCGGCGCGCCAACGAAGCTGAAGCCGACCACGTCATAAGGGCAGGCTTCGCTGAGCGGGCGGCAGTGCAGGCCGATCTCGTACCAGATGGACGGCATCTGGATGTTCAGGTGGGGGTCATTGGCCAGGATGGGCAGGCCGGATGCCGTGTTGCTCCCGGAGATGACCCAGTTGTTGCTGCCAATGTCAGCACCGCGCGGAGGCAGGAACGCCAGCGCCGCCGGGCCGCCGGCCATTGATGTGGCAACGTTCCGGGCAATCTCGTCCGTCCCGCTGCCGGTGACAGATGTGCTGTTCGCGGTCGTCAGGCTGGCGGACGTGATCGGCAGATCGGCAGCGGTGAGGATGGTCGGGCGGCGGTCAAATGGATAGGGCGGAAAGTACGCCTCAGTCAGTTCCGGGCCAAGCCGGTTCAGCACTTCCTGACGCTCCAGTTCCTCATCGGCATTGCCGCCCAGGTACCAGGCCATGGTCTTGGCGAAAGCGGTGGTATCCAGCGGCGTCCAGGGTTCGAGATCAATCTGCACGCCGGTCAGACCGAGAAGGGTGTACTCCAGGGCCAGGTCTCCGCCAGGCTTCCCGGCAATGTAGGCGTTAACGCCAGCCGCATAGGCTTCCAGAGCAGTGCGTGTTTCCGGGGCCATGAAGGCTTCATCAGCAGCGGCGGCGCGGTTCCAGCCCCATGTGCGGATATACAGGTCGCTGCCGAGGGCGCTGGCGTTGAAGCCGGTCAATTCCTGGATGCGGCCCAGACCGGTATGGCGCTGGAATTCCATCTGCCACCAGCGATCCTGGGCGTGGACATAGCCCTGGGCAAAGAACAGATCTTCTGTGTTGCTAGCATAGATATGGGGGATGCCGTACTCGTCCCGCAGGATGGTCACCCGGTCATGCAGGCCACTCAGGTAGGTCAGACCGTCATGTTCAGGCAGCATCCGGGTGGCATTGTAGGCGACCAGGCAGCCTGCCGTGAGGATGAGGGTCAGCAGCAACGCGGTCAGACCGGCGAAGAACAGAGTTCTGGGTCTCATAGGCCCTCCGGAACGATGGCTGGCGAAAGGGGCTGGCTCAACTGTAACGTCACAGCCGCCCGCCGTGCAACCGCCAGCTGACGAATCGGAAGCGGATCAGCCGCTTTCTGCGCCTTGCCAGCTATGGTGGAGCGCTTCGAGCGCGGCCAGCGTCACCGGATTGCGCGTGCAACCACCAGTCAGGTAGTCTCTGAGGAGCACAGCGGCATCAGCCGGGCGACTCAGGCGGCGGCCCGTGAGGATGGCCAGCGCCAGCCGGGCCTGGCAGGCCAGGGCCGGTGAGTCGCCTTCGAGGGCGCGGGTGTAGGCAGCAGCGGCGTCGGTGTAGCGCCCGGCGCCATCGTAGGCGCGGGCGCGGGCCAGCGTCTCCGGCTGGTCAGGCCGGGCGGCGGGATACAGCTCATCGTAGGCGGCGAAGTGCTCGATAGCTTCTTCGTACGCGCCAAGGTCAACATACAGCGCGCCGATGGTTGGCAGCAGGTAGCTGTAGGCCGGGAAGTCCAGGCGCAGCAGGGCGGCGTAATCTTCCAGGGCGGCGCGGAGCAGGCGCTCGCGTTCAGCCCGATCCAGAGCCGCCTCGCCCAGGTGGGCGTAAAGGACGGCGCGGTTGTAGCGCAGACCGTCCATGTCCGGAGCGATGTCGATCCCGGCGCTGAGGTCTTCCAGGGCCAGGGTATCGTCCCCGCGCGCCAGTCGGGCAAGCGCCCGGTAGAGCAGGGCGGTGGCGTCCTGGCTGTAGGCGTTCAGGGCGGCGGTGGCGGCCAGTTCAGCCAGTTCCAGGTGTCGCTCAGCCTCCGGCGACCCGGTGGGTAGCACGCCCGCTGCTTCGTAGTACAACCGGGCCAGGGTGCTGTATAGATACGTGGCTTCCGGGCCGACGCTGAGCGCTGTCTCATAGGCCTGGATGGCGCTGAAGGTTTCCCCGCTGCGCTCGTGCGCCTGACCAAGATTGATCCAGCCAGACGGGTCTTCCGGGCGAAGCGTTGTATATGCCCGCAGATCATCTACGGCGGCGGTGGGACGGTTCAGGTACAGGTAGAGCAGGCCGCGCTGGAACAGCAGCGGCGCACGATCGGGCGGGTTCAGCGCCAGTCCAGCCTCCACATCTGCCAGCGCCGCCCGGTAGCGGCCCAGCGCAGTCAGGACTTCGGCGCGGCTCAGACGGAATGCGATGCTTTCCGGTTGCTGGGCAATCGCCCGGTTAAGATCGGTCAGCGCGGCGGTGTTGTTGCCTGCCTGGCGGTGGAAATAGGCACGGTCGGCCAGCAGGTCGGAGGTATCCGGCAGGCGGGTGATGGCTTCATCTATGGCAGCCAGGGCAACGGGATACTGCCCCAGGTCAGCGTAGACCCAGGCGGCGGCATGGTGGACGTACCATGGCGCGTCGGCACTACTGCGGGCGGCGTCGAGGTCTTCGAGGGCGTGCGGCAGATCGCCTGCCTGCATGTAGCACATGCCCCGGTAGTAGCGGGCTTCGACCAGGCCGGGCCAGCGGCGAGGGGCCAGTGTGATCGCGCGGTTCAAGCTGCTGACCGCCGGGCGGCACTGGCCGTATACGGTCAGCGCCTGGCCGACGATGGTGTGGATGGCAGCGACCAGCGGGCGGGAATCTGGCCCGGCCAACGGCAACCGGCCGGTGATCGCTGTGGTGGGAACAGCTGCCCACCCGCGGACGGTTGTCCGCAGATCGGTGGGCGCATCCGGTGCGATCCAGACGATGACGGTCGCGTTGAAGTATCGCCCGGCCCGCAGGGCGGCGTCAACGCTGGTCACCGGGCCGCTGTAGTGTCGGGCGGAGCCGGCGCTCCCCAGCAGGTGAAAGGCCGCGCCCAGCCGTCCGGCCAGCCGCTCACCCTCTCCACCGGGTACAGCGACCAGAATCAGGGGGGCGGCGTCATTGCCGGATTGGGCTGCAACTGGCAGCAACGGGAAGATCGCCATCAGGATCAGCGCCAGCAAGAGGGTTACAGAGCGATGGGTGTGCATGGATGAACTCCTCAGGCTGGAGGCGCGGGCGTGGCCAGCAGACGCGCCAGATCGTCGGCATACTGGTGGGCCAGCGGGAGCAGGGGGCTGGACGGGTCGGTTTCCAGGGCCAGGTAGCGAGTCAGGTCGGCGTAGGCGGCGGCCCGCTGGTTCAAAGTGTAATGGAGCAGCCCGCGCAGGTAATAGGCGCGGGGCAGATCAGGCATGAGGTCCAGGGCCTGGTTGTAGTCGGCCAGAACCGCGTCCCATTCGTACAGGTACAGGCGGTGCTGGCCACGCAGCAGGTAGAGTTCAGCCAGTAGCTGCCGGTTCCTTGCCGCGACCGGTTCACTGCGGCGGGCGGCGCGGATGGCTCGATCGTCCCAGGCCAGCGCCCGGTCGAAGGCGAAGTTCTGGGCCAGCGCGTCGGCCATGGCCGCGTTCCACAGGGCCAGCAGGGCCGGGTCCGGGGCGGCCGCCAGCAGCGCCGGGCGGGCCGCCCGCAGGAGATCAAAGGCGGCAGCGTAATCCCGCTCACCGTGGCGGCAGCGGGCGCGGAAAAATGCCAGCGTATGAGGTGATGGCAGGGTCGCGGCGGCCTGATCCAGATAGTGCAGGGCGTCCGTGCAGCGATCGGTAGCATAGGCTGCCAGGCCAGCGACGAGGTTTGTGGCCAGCGTGTCCTCGCCGGGCTGGTAAGCCAGCGCGGGCGGGTCAGCGGTCAGAATGGCATCCTGGAGGGCGGGGGTGATCAGACTGTGAGCGGCCGGTGTTACGGGCAGGAAGCGCAGCCAGAGCTGGCAGTTTGCCGCAGGACATGGCTGGACGAGCACGACCAGCGGCGCACGCCCCACGATCGGCGCTGAATCGGCCACTGCTGACAGCGTTTCGACTCCGATGGACAACCAGGGTGGAACGACGCTCTGCAGCGTCCCGGCCAGCGCTGCGGCGGCCCGGTGTTGTTCGCGGGTCAGGGAGGCGCTCAGCAACAGGAGGGCGACAGGACGCACCGGTGTCTGCGCCCACAGAGCAGCACTGCCCGAAAGCACCAGCAGCGCCACAGCCAATGCCCATACCGCCAGCCGCAAGCTCGGATGAAGGCGTACCATAGGCGAATTGTAGCGCCCGGCTGCGCCGCCCGCCAGCCGCCGCTGGGCGAGTTTGCAGGAATTCTCTCCGAACCCTGTATATGGTGGTGCTATGACGCTCTTACCGCCAAATATGGCGGTAATCCATCGCCCTGTGTGATAGGCAGAATTCGACTCAGCAGCGTAGCCGGGGTACAATAGAAGTTCCTGGAGGCCAGGCATTCCCCTGCCCGGGAGTTGGTCAGTAGCTGCTGTCAGGGGTGGGGGATGGCCGGTCAGGGCGTTGGTTTTTCCCGGCAATAACCGGTCTGGCCTGGAGGCCGTTGCAGGTTCTTCAGGCAGATTTTTGCTGCACAGCCGGGGCTGCCCTGCAGCGGTCGCTGCTATGCAGCGGGCGAGCGGGTACGAAAGCGGCTATTCGCTGACCGGCGGCGGCGCTGCGGATAGTTCCTGAGCCATGATTTGAGGATCACAGGGTATGGATATCGGGACAGTTCGGCCTGTCAACATTAACGAGGAGATGCGCGGGAGCTACCTGGATTACGCGATGAGCGTAATCATCGCCCGCGCGTTGCCGGATGCCCGCGATGGTCTCAAGCCGGTGCATCGGCGCATCCTGTACGCCATGTATGATATGGGTCTTGGCCCCGGGGCCAAGTACCGCAAGAGCGCCCGCATCGTGGGTGACGTGCTGGGCAAGTACCACCCGCACGGCGACGCTGCTGTTTATGACGCGATGGCCCGCATGGCTCAGGACTTCTCCATGCGTTACGTGCTGGTTGACGGCCAGGGCAATTTCGGCAGCGTGGATGGCGACAGCCCGGCGGCCATGCGCTATACCGAGGCGCGGCTGGCGCCGATTGCGGCGGAACTGCTGCAGGACATCGACATGAACACCGTCGATTTCGTTGATAACTTCGACGGGACGGTGCAGGAGCCGACCGTGTTGCCGGCCAAGCTCCCGAATCTACTGCTTAACGGGGCCAGCGGCATCGCGGTAGGTATGGCGACGAACATCCCTCCGCACAACCTGCGCGAACTGGCCGCCGCCATCGTCTACCTGATCGATCATTATGACCACTATGAAGACATTAGCGTCGATGAATTGCTCCAGTTCCTGCCCGGCCCGGACTTTCCAACCGGGGCGCTGATCGTCGGGGGCGAGGGCCTCAAACAGGCTTACGCCACCGGGCGGGGCCGGATCATCATGCGTGCTGCTGCTAACATCGAGGAGATGCGTGGCGGGCGCTACCGCATTGTAATCACGGAAATCCCGTACCAGATCAGCAAGACAACGTTGATCGAGCGCATCGCGGAGATGGCCCGCGCCGGGCGGCTGGACATGATCACTGACCTGCGCGACGAATCCGACCGGCGCGGCCTGCGTATCGTAATCGAGCTACGCCGCGATGCTCAGCCGCGCAAGGTGCTCAACCGCCTGTACAAATACACCGCGCTGCAATCCACGTTTGGCGTGCAGATGCTGGCCCTGGTTGATGGTGAGCCGCGCCTGATCAATCTTAAGCGTGCTCTACAGATCTACGTCGAGCACCGCCGGGAAGTCATCCGGCGTCGATCCGAATTCGAGCTGGAACGGGCACGGGCGCGGGCGCATATCCTGGAGGGGCTGCTGAAGGCGTTGGCCTCGCTGGATGACATCATCGAGACGATCCGGCGGGCCGATGACGCTGATATTGCCCTGCAGGCGCTGACGAACCGCTTCAGCCTGACCGAAGCGCAGAGCCGGGCCATCCTGGATATGCAGCTCCGCCGGCTGGCCGCGCTGGAGCGCCAGAAGATCGAGGATGAATACCGGCAGGTCCGCGAGCGCATTACGTACCTGGAAGACCTGCTGCAGAATCCGCGCAAGATACTGGGGCTGATCAAAGAAGATGTGATCGCCCTGGCCGAGAAATATGGCGATGACCGCCGCACGCATATCGTCCACGGGATCGGCACCGATTTTGAGGAATCCGACCTGATCGCGGACGAGGAGGTGCTGATCAGCCTTACGCATCATGGCTACATCAAGCGGGTTCCAGCGGCGGCCTACCGCCGCCAGACACGCGGCGGCAAGGGCGCCAGCGGCATGGCCACGCGCGAGGAAGACGTGCTGGTGCATCTGCTGGCAGCGGGGAGCCTGGACAACATCCTGTTCTTCACCGATCGCGGCAAGGTGTACTCCGAGAAAGCCTATGAGATTCCGGGGACTGACCGCGCCGGTCGGGGGACGCTGCTTCAGGCGGTCCTGAGCCTGGAGCCGGGCGAACGGATCACGGCGATGGCTGCCGTGCCATCATTTGAAGAACGCGGCTATTTCACCATGTGCACACGCTATGGTCGTGTCAAGCGTGTGCGCCTGCAGGACTTCGCTGCGGTGCGCTCCAATGGCCTGATCGCCATGTCGCTGATCGGCGATGATACGCTGGGCTGGGTGCGGATGAGCACGGGCGACCAGGACGTGATCATCGTGACCGAAGATGGCATGGCCATTCGCTTCCCGGAGCGCGAGGTACGGGTGATGGGGCGCCCGGCCAGCGGCGTCAACGGCATCCGGTTGCGCGAGGGAGATCGAGTCGCTGGCATGGACGTGATCGAACCGGGCGATTCCGACCTGCTGATCGTGACGCAGCAGGCGTTTGGCAAACGCACGGCGCTGGACGAGTATCACCCGCAGGGGCGCTTTGGCTATGGCGTGCGGACGCTGGCCCGCAATAACCGGACTGGCCCGATCGTTGACGCGCGGGCAATCAACGCCGAGGACGATATCGCCCTGATCACGACCGGCGGGATGACTCTGCGCGCCTCGCTGGATTCGATCCGCCGCACCGGGCGGATGACCCAGGGCGTGCACCTGATGGACCTGCGTGATGGCGATACCGTGGCATCCATTGCCATCGTGGAAAAGCGTCGTCAGACCAAGCGCGATGCTGAAAACCGGCTGTCGGATTCGCTGCCTGCAACGCTTGACGAACGGGATGAATCGGGCGAAGCTGACATTGAGGGGGATGACTCCGCTGAACTGTGGAGCGAGTAACCGCTGCCGTGGGCGCTGCCTGAACACAGCAGGGTGGGTAGTCGTGCCCTCCCGTTAGCGCACTGGCGTCTGCTGTTCGCGGTGATTACACTGATGGGTATGCTGGATCTGACTGCACTCAAGAATGGGCCAAGCTCCCGGCTGGAACTGCTCTCCGAGCCGTCCGCTGACGCGCTGGCTGAGGCGCTGGTCGCCTTTGCCAACACGGATGGCGGGATGGTGGTGATCGGCCTGGACGCTTCCGGTGAGTTTGTCGGCCATGCCTACAGCGAGGACCTGGAAGCCATCCTGCGCGAGGCCGAGCAGCGATGCCGTCCGCCGGTGGTGATTGGCAACTGGGAGCAATTTGAGACGGAGCAGGGCACGGTAGTCGCCATCCGCGTGCCGCGCAGCATGGAGCTGCATGCGCTGGAAGATGGGCGCGTGCTGGTGCGTTCCGGCAAGGAGAATCGCCCCCTGGGCGGCGAGGAGATCCGCCGCCTGGCCAGCACCAAGAGCACGGGCGACTTTGAGGCGGAGGTCGTGCCCGGCGCGTCCATTGAGGATTTCGACCGCAACATCCTGGACGAATACTTCGCCAAGCGGGAGGAGCGCCTGCGGCGCGTCTTTACCGGCGACGAGAAGGAACTGTTGCGGGAGATCGGCGCGCTGACCGAAGACGACAGGCCAACAGTTGCCGGGATTCTGCTGTTCAGCAAGTATCCCCAGCAGTGGCTACCCCAGAGTGGCATTGTCTTTGTCAAGTTCACCGGGACGGAGCCACGCGGCGAGGATGGCATGGCCGGTTACGCCCGCCGTGAGGAGATCACCGGCCCGCTGGCCCGCATGGTGGAAAATGTCTGGGAGTTAACCTGGGGGGAGATGGCCGTGAGCGCGGTGGTGCGCGGGCTGGAGCGCGAGGAGACCTATGAGTATCCCGCCTTTGCCGTGCGCGAGGCGCTGGTCAACGCCGTTTGCCACCGCGATTACCGGCTGCGTGGGCGGCGCATCGAAGTCCGCATGTACCGCGACCGGCTGGAGGTCAGCTCGCCCGGTGGGTTGCCCGGCTTCATCACGGTGGATAACATCGTGGACGAGCATTTTAGCCGCAATCCGCGCATCGTCGGCTCGCTGTTTCACTGGGGCTATATCGAGGAGCTTGGGCTGGGCATCGACCGCATGATCGAGGAGATGCTGCAGTCCGGCCACAAACAGCCGACCTTCGACGCCAAGCCCTATTCCTTCACGGTGACGCTCTACAACGCTCGCGAACGGTTGCCCGTCTATGCCGATGGGGCGGTGCTCAATAGCCGCCAGGCGCGGGCGATGCAGTACGTCCGCGATCACGGCTCGATCACCAACCGCGAGTATCGCACGCTCAGCCCGGATGTTTCGCCGGAAACAATCCGCCTGGACCTGGCAGACCTGGTCGACCGCGGTCTGCTGCTCAAGATCGGCTCCAAGAAGGGCACGTACTACATTCTCAAGTAGGGCAGCGTTTCCTCAGTCACCCGCAAGCAGTTGCTCCCCGGCCCAGCGCAACGCCTGCGCCTGGACAGGCTCGCCCAGCAGGTTGGACGCCAGCGTGCTAAAGCGGCGGGCATCGCCGGTAGTGTAGTAGCGCAGGGTGGGTTGGCTGGCTTCTGTGGCGAGCAGCTGCCGATCGGCCAGCACGCGGCGCGCCTGGCGAGCTACCGCCGGGCTGGGATCGATGATGGCTACCTGCGGCCCGACAAACGCCTGCAACGCCTCCACGGCAAACGGGAAGTGCGTGCAGGCCAGCACCAGCTGATCGATGCCCCGGGCCAGGGCAGGGGCCAGAACACGCTCAAACAGCGGCTGCAATGCCGCCGGGGACGTGGCGTTAGCTTCCACCGCTTCCACCAGTTCAGGGCAGATTACCGTCTCCACCTGCACGTTGGCGGCGAAGCGTTCCCGCACGCTGGCGTATAGCGTGCCGTTGGCGGTGGCAGCGGTGGTCAGTACGCCGATGACGCCGCTGTGCGTGGCTGCCGCCGCCGGTTTGACCGCCGGTTCCATCCCTACAAAAGGCACATCCGGGAACATGGCCCGCAGATCGTGCAGACCAGCGGCGCTGGCGGCGTTGCAGGCCACGACGATCAGTTTGGCGTTGTGGGCCAGCAGGAAGGTGGTGATGTGCTGCACAAAGGTGCGAATCTCCGCCAGCGGGCGCGGGCCATAGGGCAGGTGAGCCTGGTCGGCGACGTAGATCAGCGACTCGGCGGGCAGTTCCCGGCGCAGAGCGCGCAGAATGGATAACCCGCCAACGCCGGAATCGAGGATGCCGATGGGACTGCTGGGGCCTGTGCTCATGCGAACCTGCCCGGAAACGTTACCCGCTACGCACCGGGTAATGCCGATCCTGCTGGAAGCTCGCCGCGGCTTCCACAAAGGCGCGGAAGAGTGGCGTCATATCTGTGGTCTCGCTGCTGGCGCGGCACAGATTTTCCGGGTGCCACTGCACGGTCAGGAAGAAACGCGCTTCCGGCTTCTCCAGCGCCTCAACAATGCCGTCGGGCGAATGCGCGGCGGCAACCAGGCCGTCGCCCAGATGGCGGACGGCCTGATGATGGCGACTATTGGTGATAACGCTATCGGTCTGCAGGATGGCGGCTAGGCGCGTCCCCGGCGCGATGGCGACCGGATGGGCTGGATGGTTAAGCGGCAGATCAGCCGGCGTCGTGTGGCGCAGCGCCTCAGGCAGCTGGGTGGGAATGTCCATGACCAGATCGCCGCCCAGAGCCACATTGGTCACCTGGTGGCCGCGGCAGATGCCCAGCAGGGGGACGTCTTCGGCGGCGGCCCAGCGGGCGACACGAATCTCGGCGGAGTCGCGCAGGGGGTTGATCTCGCGCACGGTGTCGTTGAGGGGTTTTTCCCCGTAAAAGACGGGGTCGACATCTCCGCCGCCAGCGAGCAGAATACCATCCAGCCGATCAAAAAGACCCCGGAGGGCAACCGGGGAGAGTTTGAGCGGCACTACCACGGGGAGCGCGCCAGCCAGCGCCAGGCAGTGCAGGTAGGAATCGTAGGCGCCGACAAACGTGCGGGCGCGCCCGGCCCCGTGTGCAGGCCGCAGATGCTTGTGATCGGCGAGTACGCCGATCAGGGGCGCCGGAGGCGGTTGCATGGCCCGGGAACTAGCGCTGTTCCTTGAGCCGGGCTGCCTTACCGCGACGACCGCGCATATAGTACAGGTTGGCGCGGCGCACCTTGGCGCGGCGCAGGACTTCGATCTGTTCCACGCGCGGGCTGCGCAGGAGGAAGGTACGCTCTACGCCGATGCCGTGGCTGGCGACGCGGCGGACGGTGAAGTTCTCGTTGTTGCCGCCCCGCCGGACGCGGATCACCAGACCCTGAAAGACCTGGATACGCTCGCGGTTGCCTTCCACGATGCGCACATGGACCTTCACGGTGTCGCCCGGTTTGATCTGCGGATGCGTTGGCGCCGGGGCTTCCAAGGCCTTAACCAAATCGCTCATGAGTAAGTGCCCTTCTGGCCTATAGCTGACCATCCTGATGTTCAACAGAAAGCGCGACGACCCCGTTCCGATCGCGCGCGGGGGCATTTTAGCATACGCTGGCAGGAAATTCAACGGCTGATTCATTTGACTTTCCCGGCCCCATGTCTGTATGATTCTAGTGCGGCGGGCGGCTCACGTCCAGCCGTAGCCTCAGGTTGCCTGTTTCATGTCTTGTTGTCCCAGGAGGAGAATAGATGAAACTGAGACGTCTGGCTCTTGTGTTATTGACGCTGACGCTGGTTGTCGCCTCGTTTGGCACCGCCGCCGCTCAGGATCGCAAGATCGCGACGGTCATCTTTACGCAGGAACTTGACAGCCTCAACCCGATGTATACGACTATGTCGTTTGCCGCGATCACCCGCGATTTTTACCTGTACGGGGCGTGGCACTTCGATGAGGAACTGAACCCCGTCCCGGTGCTGGTGACCGAAATCCCCAGCATGGACAATGGCGGCATCAGCGCGGACGGCAAGACGATCACCCTCAAGCTGCGGGATGACATCAAGTGGTCGGATGGCGAGCCGATCACCTCGGCGGATTTCGTGTTCACCTATGAGATGGTCACCAGCGCCGCCAATACGCCGCTCAGCCGCTATCCGTATACCCCGGATGTGATTGCCAGTGTGGAGGCTCCCGATCCCACCACCGTGGTGATTAATTTCGTGGAGCCTTTCGCCCCCTGGCTGACCCGAATCTTCCGCTGGGTGCTGCCTGAGCACGTCCTGCGCCCGGTGTTTGAGTCGGAGGGAACGCTGGACAACGCCGCCTGGAACCGCGCCCCGACCGTCTCCAGTGGGCCGTTTGTCTTCCAGGAGTGGGAGACGGGCAGCCATATCCTGTTTGTCCGCAATGAGAACTTCTTTGGCGAAAAAGCCAAGCTGGATGGCGTCTTTGTCCGCTTTGTGCCGGACGATGCGGCGCAGACGGCAGCCCTGATGGCTGGCGATGGTGATATCGCCTACTTCCTGGCGCCCTCTGATGTGGTTCAGGTGGAAGCGACCGGCAAGGTGAAGGTCCAGTGGGTGCCCTCTGGCTACAATGAGGGCTGGTTCTTCAACATGGGTCCGGATGGCCACCCGGCGCTGAAGGACGTCAATGTTCGCCATGCGCTGGCCATGGCCGTGCCGCGTGAGCGGATCAACGAAGACCTGCTGCTGGGGTACTTCTATATCCCGGCCAGCTACTGGGAAGGGTCGCCCTACCAGAGTCCGAATATCGCGCCCGATCCGTATGATCCGGCAGCGGCGGCGGCTATGCTTGACGAGGCCGGCTGGGTGGACAGCAACGGCGATGGCACGCGTGACAAGGATGGTGTCGAGCTGGTGCTGCGTTATCTGACGCCTCCGCGCCAGGTGCGTATGGATACCCAGGTGGTCGTCCAGCAGGCCTTTGCTGAAATCGGGGTCGGCCTGATCCTGGACAACCCATCCTACGACATCTTCTGGAACAGCTATGGCTCCGGCGGGCCGATCGCGACCGGTCAGTACGATATCGGCCAGTGGTCTTCCAGCCCGGATGGCTACCCGGATCCGGATAGCGAGACCTTCCTCTGCAGCGAGATTCCCAGCCCGGAAAAGCCGGAAGGCAACAACTGGAACTACTACTGCAATGAGGAACTGGACGCGCTGTTCCTGCAGCAAAGCCGCACTACGGACTATGACGCTCGCGTGGCGATCTGGCACCAGATTACGGAGATCCTGGCCCGGGACCTGCCCTGGATGGGCATGTGGACGGACCCGGACAACTATCCGGTCAGCACCCGGATGCAGAATGTCGCCGTCAACGGCGTGACACCATTCTGGAACGCCTACGCCTGGGACATTGCCGGGTAATACACCCGGGGAAAATCGTTGGGCGGGGTGTCGAGCCACACCCCGCCTTCGTTTTGACCTGGCACGACTGCGCATGTGTGACTGAGTAAAGGGTTGGAGAACACGAGAGCCGATGGGGCGCTACATCATCCGCCGCCTGTTACAGGCTATCCCGCAACTGTTGATCATCAGCGTCATTCTGTTTGTGCTCATGCAGGCATCGGGCGACCCGGTGGCGACCCTGGGCGGACGCACCCCGCCGCGTTCCGAGGATAAAGAGCGTCTGCGCCGGGAGTGGGGGCTGGACCAGCCGATCATGGTGCAGTACGTCTACTGGCTGGTCGGCAACGATTGGGTCATGGTCGATTCGGATGGCGATGGCGTGAGTGATCGCTATGGCCAGCGCAGAGGCGTGTTGCGCGGGGACTTTGGCAACTCGCTGGTGACGCGGCAGCCGGCCATGGATGTCGTTGTCGAGCGCATCCCGAATACGTTGACCCTGATGATCACTGCCGAGGTGTTGATCATCGTCTTTTCCCTGTTCATCGGGGTGTATTCCGCACTGCGCCAGTACTCGGTTATGGACAATGTCCTGACAGCAGTGTCCTTCATTACCTTCTCGATGCCGATCTTCTGGATTGCCCTGGGCCTGATGTACATCTTTGCGGTGCGTTTCAAGGCCTGGGGATTGCCGCACCTGCCGACCGTCGGTATGTACGATCCGATTGAGGGCAAAACGCTCTCCCAGGTGGTATGGCACCTGATCCTGCCAGCGATGAGCATCGCCCTGATCGATATCGCCCGCTACAGCCGTTACATCCGCTCCAACATGCTGGAAGTGATCAACTCCGATTACATCCGCACGGCGCGGGCCAAAGGCTTGCGGGAGCGGGCGGTCCTGTTCGTTCACGCCTTCAAGAATGCGGCGTTGCCCCTGGTGACGATCATCGGTATGGACCTGCCGTTCCTGCTGGCCGGCGCGGTGGTCACCGAGCGCATCTTCGCCTGGCCGGGGATGGGACGGCTCTTCCTGGATCACCTGACGCGCACCGACTTCCCGGTGCTGATGGCCCTCTTGATGCTGATTTCGGTCGCGGTCGTGGTCTTTCAGTTGTTGACCGACCTGGTCTACACGTGGCTCGATCCGCGCATCCGGTACGCCTGAGGGGGGAACAGCCATGACACTTGACGCAACTTCGCAACCGGTTCAACTGGCTGAAGAGACTTACCCGCCTCGCTCACTCCTGCAACTGACGGTGCGCCGCTTTCGCCGGCATCGCATGGCCATGGTCGGGCTGGCCATCCTGCTGGCCATTGTGCTGTACATCGGGATCGGCTCGCTGGTGTTTTCCGAAGCCTACGCTAACTACAACGATACCTCCATCCGGCTACAGCCGCCTTCAGCGCAACATCCGTTTGGCACGGATACCGTCGGGCGGGACATTCTGGCGCGGACGGTCTACGGCGGGCAAATCTCGCTGATCATTGGCCTGTTTGCCGTGCTGGTCGAGGTCACGCTGGGCACGCTCATCGGGGCGGTCTCCGGCTACTATGGCGGGATGGTGGACAGCCTGCTGATGCGCTTCACCGAAGCGCTGATGAGCATCCCTTCGCTGTTGCTACTGCTGGTGATGGCCAAGTTCCTCAGCGGCAAGATTCCGGACATCATGCTTTTCGGGCGGACTTTCAGCGGCAGTGTGGTGGTGATCATCCTGATCATCGGCCTGACCGGCTGGACCTACCTGGCGCGGATTGTCCGTTCCAGTTTCCTGTCGCTCAAGGAGTCGGACTTCGTGCTGGCGGCGCGGGCGCTGGGCATCCCTGACCGGCGGATCATCTTCTCCCATATTCTGCCGAACACGATGGCCTCGGTGATTGTGGCAGCGACGCTGGGCGTGGCGACAGCTATTCTGTCGGAGGCGTACATCAGCTTTCTGGGCCTGGGGGTGCGCCCACCGACGGCCACCTGGGGCAGTATGCTGGACGGGGCGTACGACTACCTGGAGCAAGCGCCATGGCTGTGGTTCTACCCGGGGCTGCTGATCATCCTGACGGTGATGAGCATCAACTTCGTGGGGGATGGCCTGCGCGACGCGCTCGATCCGCGCTCCGAGTACAAGGTCTGATCGGGGTTCTGGGAGGAAAAGCACAGGGGGCACTCCAGCTGGGGCGCCCCCTGTATAGTTTTCAGGCCTGGCGGCTTAACCCTGGGCAGCATCCGGCAGGTAGGGCTGCAGAGCCGGCTGGCCGCCGCGCCCCAGGCGCGTGATCGCGCCTTCCGGCGTGAGCAGCAGCAGCCAGGCGCCCGGCGCAGCCTCGCGCTGAGCATCGGCGCTGGCATTCGTTTCCACCGCCTGCAGCCAGGCTCGCGAATCTTCCACAAAACTGAAGATCATCCCGCGTCCATCCAGGGCCTCAGTTAGCGTCCCAATGCCGCGACCTTCCTGCTCAAAGAGCAGCGTAGCTTCCCCGGTGGACAGGTTGATGCGCCACAGGCGTACCGCATAGACGCCGATCGTCTCTTCGCCGCCGGACCGGGCTACACGTTCCACCGGCTCGACGGTCGAGACGTACAGGTGCTGCCCGTCCGCGCTCCATAGCACCTGATCCGGCGTGCCGGAGACCGGCACCGGCTGCGTCTCGCCGCTGAGCAAGGTGACCAGGGTCAGGGTGCGGTTCCCATCGGCGTCAGCAATGATGCCAGCAGCGCGGCTGCGATCCGGGCTAAGCGTAACGCGGCTGAGGGCTGGATCGATCAGGGTCAGTTCGCCGCTGGACAGGTCCAGGCGGGCCAGGCCCGCGCCGGTGCAGCTTGGCGTCAGCAGCAGCGTGTCGCCCGGCAGCCAGGCCAGCATTAGCGCGTTGCCCATGTAGCCGGTTTCCCGGCTGTAGACGGTATCGGCGGGATCGCTGCTGCCGCCGCCGCAACCGACGCCCTGCTCGAATGTCGCCAGCAGGCGCGGCGCGGTGTTCTCGTCACTGCCCGGCACGGCCACCGCGTAGACTTCCATCACCTGGCTGTTGGCGCGGAAGGTCTGGGTGGGCCTGACATACGCCAGGGCGCTCCCGTCAGGACTCCAGGCGGGCGGGTAGAGCAGGGCAAGATCAGTGGCCAGTTGCACCGGCTGGCCGCCCACGGCATCCGCTACCAGCAAACGGGCGGGTGGCGCGCTATCCAGAAAGGCTACGCGCTGCCCGTCAGGCGACCAGCGGTAGTAGCCGTAAATGTGATCGAAGCGGGGCAGGGGGGAAGGCGTCGCCGGGGTCGGTGCGATATCCTCGGTGACATTGGTCCCCGGGTAAGCGTTCCAGCCGGCGCGATAGACGTTGCCATCTGCGCCGGTGTAGAACAGGATCGGACGGTCGCCCGCGACCGCTTCGGGGGCGGCAGGCGTCGACGTGGCGAGCGCCGCCAGGGCGCCGGCGAAATCAGTGTCGATTGCCGGCTGCAGCCGTTCATCATCGCCGCAGGGCATGATGGTGCGCCGGTCGGCGGTCAGGTGCAACTCGTAGATGCGGTCAACATACTCGATGGTCAGGATGAAGCCGGGCACCGGTGCGCTGCTGTCATAGGTGACGTCCGGCTGTGGGCAACCCAGCGAACGATCCGGCCAGGTGGCAGCTTCCCAAGCCCAGCGGGAAAGGTCGCGGCGGGTGATGGTCGTGCCCAGCTGGCTGTTCAGGTAGGCGATGCCGATATTGACCAGTTCCTCACCGCTGATGGCCGCAGCGGGGGCAGCTCCAGCGGTGGGCGTGGCCGCCTGCGGGAGGGACGGCAGCGCGGTAGGCGTCGGGGCTGACGCGGCAGCTGTCATGCCACAGTAAACCGCCGTGGCGCCATCCGGCGTCAGGTGAACCTCGTAGACATTGCTGCCGGTGGTCAGGCGGAAGTCATAGCCGCGGGTGAGCACCTGGCTGTAGACCTGATCGGGTTGCGGGCAGCCCAGGGAGGTATCCGGCCAGAGGACTTCCTGCCAGGTCCAGCCGCTCAGGTCCTGACGGCTCAAGGTGACGCCCAGCTGCTCCGCCAGAAAGGCAAGGGCTGTATCCAGCAGGGCGTTGGGGTCGTCGCCGCCCTGGGCCTGCGCATCGCTCAGCGGCGCAAGCAGGGCAGCACAGAGGGTCAGGGCCAGTAGAAATTTCCGAATCATCGCTTGTCTCCTCGTGATGGTTCGTCGTAACCTGCACGAGGCATTGTAGCGAATGATCGTGTACTTTCCCCTACGGAAAGGCTACGCCTGGCTGACACCCGGCTTACCGGAACGGTCAACGCTGGCGGGCGACAGCCCTCCGCACCCAGTCCAGCCAGGCCTCAAAGCCTTCGCCGGTGCGGGCGGAAAGCGGCAGGAAGGCTACTCCGGGGTTGAGTACTTCCACCCCGTGCCGGAAATAGGCCAGATCGAATTCCTGATAGGCAAGCATATCGATCTTGTTCAGCAACAGGACATCCGCTCCGCGGTACATCGCCGGGTACTTGTAGGGCTTGTCATCGCCTTCCGGCACGCTGGCGATGACCACGTTGTAGTGCGTCCCCAGTTCGAAGGTTGCCGGGCAGATCAGGTTGCCCACGTTTTCCACCAGCAGCAGGTCCACGCCGGTCAGGTCCAGAGAGGATAGCGCGCCGGTCATCATGTTGGCGTCCAGATGGCAGTTGCCGCCGGTGTTGATCAGTTCTACCCGGATGCCCGTCCGGGCGATTTTCTCCACGTCAACCGGAGTAACGTCGCCATCCAGGGCGGCGATGGTCATCTCGGTCTTCAGGGCTTCCACCGTCCGCATGATGACGCTGGTTTTGCCGGCGCCCGGCGAGGCCATGATGTTCAGCGCCAGCACGCCGGCGGCGTCAAGCTGGCGGCGCACTGCGGCGGCCAGAGCGTCATTGACGCTCATGATGTTCCTGACAACGGGAATCTCCGGCATGGTTCAGTCCTCGACTTCGATGCTTTTGAGATAGAATTCCTCGCCCTGCTTGACCTGGACCCGGTCGCTCCCGCAGGCCGGGCATAGGAAATTCGCATTGCGCGGGAACACCTCGCTGCAATCCCGGCATTCAAAGGCCGCCGGGACGCGCTCAAAATGCAGGGCCGCGCCCTGCGCGATGGTTCCCCGGCTGAGGAACTCCCAGTAAAAACGTACGGAGTCATCGACTACACTGGATAGTTCGCCGATGACCAGGTGCAGGGCCGTGATTCTCCTGGCGCCAGCCGGTTCGGCGTGCTGAATAGCCAGGTTGAGCAGATTCTGGGTGATCCCCAATTCGTGCATGATGGTTCCGTTGTTGAAGGTGCTGGCACTATCCCTTATCATAGAGGGCCTGGCGCACCGCCAAAAGTGACGATCGGCCCGGCGTTGGACGGCGTCTTTCCGGGCTTTAGCGGCGGGCTATCGGGCTTTCACCAGCGGAGGCGACCGTGCTTTCTTTTGATGCCCTACCGCATGCCATACGTCTGAGCGGGGACTGGGCTGTTCACCCTGTGCCGCTGGAATCTGCTGCGTTGCCGGAGGCGGATTCCTCCGGCTGGCTGAGCGTGCCGGAATGCGCTAACCTGCAGCCGGTCCTGCACCCCGACCGACCTTACTGGGGCGGCCATCTGCGGGAAATCAACGAACAGGCATGGATCTACCGCAAGAGCTTCGTCGCGCCGGAAGACCGTTTTCCGCGGGCACGGTTGCGCTTCGACGGCGTGGATTACTTCGCGACGGTCTGGCTCAACGGCGAGCCGGTCGGGGAACATGAGGGCAGCTTTGAGCCGTTCACGCTTGATGTGACCGGGGCGTTGCAACCCGGCGCGGAGAATACGCTGCTCGTCCGCGTCAGCGCCCCCTGGGATCGACCCAATCCGCGCGGCAGTTATCCCATCAACCACGTCATCCGGGGACTGGTCAAAGGCCAGTACGAACATGGCGAGGGCGTGATCCCGCCGGATGTCAACCCGATCGGCATCTGGGCGCCGGTCACGCTGCTGCTCGATCACGGGATCAGCCTAGATCGCGTGCGTATCGATCCGGCGCTGGATGGAACGCTAGCCCTGACGCTCACCCTGACCAACGCGACCGGTCAGCCCTGGGGGGGCCGCCTGGCGCTGGCGGTGACGGCGGAGAATCACGATGGGCCAGGAATCGCCGATGATCTGGCGCTGGCGGTAGCGCCCGGCGTGCAGACGATCACCCACACCCTGCGCGTGCCGGAGCCGCGCCTGTGGTGGCCCTGGGATCACGGCGACCCGAATCTCTACCGGCTGGAGGCAACGCTGGAGGATGGCGACGGCCGGGCGATCAGTTGCCTGGCGCAGACGTTCGGCATCCGCACCGTTCGCCTGGAACGTGCGCCGGATCGTTTCACCTGGTGGATCAATGAACGCCCGGTGTTCCTGCGCGGATCGTCTTACATGCCGGGGCTGTACCTGGCCGAGGTCACGTCGGAGGGCGTGGCCCGCGATGTGGCGCTGGCCCGCGCGGCCAACCTCAACCTGCTGCGGGTGCACGTGCATGTCTCGCCGCCGGCGGTCTATGAGACCTGTGACCGGGCCGGGATGTTGATCTGGCAGGATTTTGAGCTGAACTGGGTGCATGATCCCTCCCTGGCGTTTGAGGCGCGGGCGCTGCGGTTGCAGCGGGGGATGATCGATTTGTTGCGCAACCACCCGGCGATCATCACGTGGACCTGCCACAATGAGCCAACGATGGTCTTCGCTCACCGCGACAACTACGAGCGCCACCCCGATCCGGCCCTCTACGCTGACGCGCAGCAGTACGACCCCACGCGCCCTGTCTTCATTTGTTCCGGACAGATGGAGGATGACTGGCAGCGGGCAGGTGACGTCCATACGTATTACGGGGCGCTGTGGAGCAAGCGTTACACCGACGTCTACCGCCACCACATGCGGATGAACACCGAATTTGGCTTCGAGGCCCCCGCGGCACTACCCACACTGCGGCGCTATCCCGACGCCTGGGCGCGGTTGCGCCACCTGGAAGGCCAGATCGAGTCGCTGTGGGCGTACCAGGCGGCATTGATCCAGTTCCATGTCGAACACCTGCGCCGGACGCGCGCCACCGGCTCAGGCGGGTATGTGCACTTCTGGCTGGCGGATCTGGTGCCGCAGGTGGGCTGCGGCGTGCTGGATTCGGAGCGGCTGCCCAAGGGCGGCTATGCGGCGCTAGCCCGCGCTTCGGCGCCGCTACAGGTGGCCCTGGAACACGATGGGCGACGGATCTACGGGCTGTGGGTATTCAACGACACACCGCAGGCCTATCCCGGCGCAACGGTCGCCTGGCAGTTTGCAGGCGCGGGCGGTCGAATAACCTGCAGTGGTCAGGCGCAGGTTGATGTGGCCGCCAATGGCGTTCAGCGCGTGGCGGCGGAATTGCCGGTGATGCCGGAGGACTGTGCGCGGGTGACCCTGTGCCTGTACGGTACAGATGGGCAGGCGCTGGCTGAGAACTTCTACGAGCGTCCTCTGCATCCGCTGCCGCGTCCGGCAGGCTATCCCTGGAAGTTCGACCCTTACCTGGGGTACAAAGTCTTTGACCGTCCGGACGCCCCCAGCCTGGCCGACCAGAGCAGCAATGTTGTGATCCGGCTGGTGCCGCGCACGCTGCGGGAAGTGCTGGCCGAGTGGGCACTGCGGCAAAAGCTGCCGCTGTGGGTGCTGTCGGCAGCAGCACGGCTGGCCCGCCCCTTTGTGCAGGGATAAAGCGGAGGCAGCAAAAAGCCCGGCGCTGGGCCGGGCCTGGTGGATAAACTTCTTCGGACAGGTCAGCGATTGGCGGAAACGGTCTCCGGTTCGGGGGTGGCTTCCTCGACGGGATGGGGCTGAGCCATCAGATACGAGCCATACAGCCGCCATTCGTCCATCCGGCAGGAGTGCACCAGCGTGCCATTCCACACGGTCATGTCCGGGCAACTGTCGCACATGTCCTGCCGGCCATCGGGCAGCAGGTCCGGGGCCTGGATAATGGCCAGGCTCTGGGCGTACACCGGCTGTAAGGCCCGCAGCGGGCTGCGGCGGATATCGCGCCAGTACGCCACATGCGCCTGCCGGATGCCCCGGTCAAACGCGCCCAGCGCCAGGAAAGCGATCTTGGGGAAGCGCCACAGGCTGGTGTAACCCATGTAGGTTCCCTGGAACAGATGGTGGAAGATCTGCACCAGCTCCATCGCCTTCGGCCCCAGTGAGCCGTAAACGCGGTTGCCCTTGCCCACGAGACGCGCCGCCAGCAGCCATTTGACGGCGTCGTGAGTCTGCGAGCCGCCCAGGTAAGCGCCGGGTTCGTATTCCGGGCACGCCTCTTTGATCTTCTCGTAGATGTCCGCGGAGGTAATCCCGATTTCGCTGGTGTCCTCGACGGTGTAGCTGACGTCGATGGCCTCCAGCCGCCGCCCGCCGGTGTAGTAGTCGAAAGCGGCGTCCTGTGGCGCGCCGCGGAAGGCGATGAAAATCATGCCCTGGATCAGGTCGGCGTGTTCGCCTGCCCAGCGGACGAGCATCGGCACATCGCCGAGATTGGCCGGGTAGATGGTCGCGCCAATGCTGCAGTGCAGACCGCCCTCCTGATGGATCATGCGGGCGTAGCTCAGGCGCAATTCCAGCAGGTCTTGCTCGCTCTTGCCTTTCCAGTGCGGGCGCTGTTGCTCGCTGTCAATGTGCAGGGTGAAGCCAAAGACCCCGGCTTTCTTCAGTTCGCGCAGGAACGGGCGGTCGTCTGTCAGCCGCACGCCATTGGTCAGGATCAGGGGCTTCATGCCCAGTTCGCGGACGAACGCGACAATCTCCAGGATATCCGGGTGGATCAGCGGCTCGCCGCCGGCGATGGAGATGTTGTCGCAGTTGCGCCATTCCTTGAAGAAGCGAATTTCGTCTTTGATCTGCTCAAGCGGCTTGTGACCGGTCAGGTTACGCCGGTAGCAGCCCCGGCAGTAGATGTTGCACTTGTCTGTGATCTCCAGCCAGCCGATCGGATTATCATTCAACGACCACGGCATGCGGTACATGGCGCGTTTGGGTGGTCTCATCGGAGCCTCCAACAAGAATGTAATCTTCGCATGGTTCTTTACACTCTAGACCGGAAAACTGGGCGCTGTCAAATAGTTGCTAATGATTCTATAATATTCTGATTTACATCTAATTTATCAGAATAAAGCAACTCATGGGGATTTGGCGCTATTGCTGGTATTATTGGAGGGCGATGCGGCATTTCATCAGCAGTCCGCGTGCTTTGACCGGCGCTCAGGCATCTACGCCAAGGATGGATTGACCAATGACCGCTCCTGTCTCTGTTCGTCGTGTCTCGTCGCCCGCGGAGCAGGACGCCTTGCTGCGCCTGCCGTGGAAAGTGTATGCGAACGATCCGCACTGGGTGCCGCCCCTGGTTTCGATGCGCCGGGAGAAGTTGAACCCGCAGCATAACCCGATGACCAACTACCTGGACATCGAATACTTTCTGGCCTGGCGCGGGACGGAACCGGTGGGTTGCATTGCCGCGTTCATCAACCCGCGCCATAACGAGTATCACCACGAGCATATCGGCTGGTTTGGCCTGTTCGATGTGCTGGACGACCGCGAGGCAGCCCATGCGCTGCTACAGACGGCCGAAGAGTGGGTGCGGGCCAAAGGCTATGATGCAATACGCGGCCCGGCCAGCTTTGGCGACATGGATGAATTTGGCCTGCAGGTGGACTTTTTCGATAGCCCCCATGTTCTGCTCTACCCGCACAATCCCCCTTACTACAAAACCTATATTGAGGAGCGTGGCTACAAGGGGGTGATGGATCTGTTGTCCTATCGCATTGCGGCTGAGGCCATGCGCGGGGCGAATGTGCCGGAAAAAATCATCCGGGTGATGGAGAAGCAAAAGAAGCGGCGCAACATCACCCTGCGCAACCCCGATCTCAAACATTTTGACGCTGATCTGGACATGCTCTACCGCATGTACACCAACGCCTGGAAGGACAACTGGGGTTTTGTGCCGCCCTCGCGGGAGGAACTGTACGCGCTGTTCAACCAGTTCAAGCGCTTCCTGCAGCCAGACTTCATCTTCATCGCGGAGATCAACGGGGAGCCAGCCGGGTTCATCATGTTGTTCCCCGATCTCAATCAGGCGATCAAGCACGCTCGGCCTCATCCTGACACGCCGGAGCTCCTGACGTTGCTGAAGGTGCTCTGGCACTGGAAGGTGCGGCCCAAGGTCAACCGCACCCGCGTGCCTTTCCTGGGCGTGATCGACAAGTACCATGGGACGGGTATCGACGCGATGCTCTATATGGCGGTGGTTGAGCCGGCGGTGCGGGCCGGGTTTACGGAGGGGGACTTCGGCTGGGTGTTGGATGACAACCTGGCGATGAACCAGATCAGCGCGCTGGTCGGGGGCGAAATCTACAACCGTTTCCGCATCTACCAGAAGGCCCTGACTCCAGCAGATTGACCGTCAGGGGATAAACACCCTGTGTAGGCGCCGGTAGCACCGGCTGAAAGCATGGACAGTCATGAGCGACTCCTATTTGTCCGCAAGTAGCAGCCAGGATGGCCCGATATGGGGCAGTGAAGCTGATGACCAGCAACCCGAACAAACCCTCGACCTGCTGCAGCGTGAACTGGTGCTTTCCGGCCATCAGCACCGGATTCAGAGTTCCGCACCCGCGGTGCTGCAGCGTTTCTTCGCTGGCGAAATCGACCTGGATGCGGAACTGGGGCGGCGCTTTAGCAACGCGCCGCTGATGGCCCAGATCGTGCTCAGGCCCCGCGATCCGGAGACGGCGTCACGTGGCACGGCGGAACTGCTAACGCAGGACAGAGGAGCCAGCCTGATTGTCGACATCAATCGCATCAGCGGTGTGCTGGAACTGAGTTTCACGCTGGGGTCGATGCTGGCGCTGCGCTTTACCCTGAGCAACCTGCCAGAAGTCGACCGGCGGCACTGGCTGGAATTGATGCGCCGGGAACAGGGCATCGCTTTCCTGTGGAGCCGAGCGCGGTGGGAACGCGACTACATGATCTTCTCCGTGCGCAAGTACAACATCCATGCCTACGCCTTTTCTCCCAATGGCATCGAGGCGGCAGTGCGGATGACACCGGAAGTGCTGCGCACGCTGCTGGACTGGCTGGAACGATTCTGGTTCTGAGAGGGCGGTGGAGCAGGCCGGAACAGAAGCCTGCTCACAGCGCAACTTGTGCAATATTGATTACCGGTTTTGCCAGCAGGCTGGTACAATGCATGGTTGATCAATCGGCGGTGCTGGCCTGCCGGATCGACCGGCGGTTGGACCCCGCGACTTTCATCGTGGAAGGGGCATTTCCCAATGACTGACTCTTTGGATACTCTGGCCAATTCCAGCGAGGCGTCGGTTCCTGCTGATCCTTCGGTGCCACTGGCCGACATCTTTGAGAAGGCCGCCAAGTTCACCCTGGCCAAGGAAGCCATGGAAATGGGGATCTATCCCTATTTCCGGCCCCTTAGTGACACGGAAGGCTCGGTGGCGTATTTTGAGGGCAAGGAAGTGGTCATGATCGGGTCCAACAATTATCTGGGCCTGACCACGCATCCCAAGCTGCGCCAGGCGGCTAAAGACGCCATCGACCGCTATGGTACCAGCGTGACCGGCTCCCGCTTCCTGAACGGGACGCTGGAATTGCATCTGGAGCTTGACCGGCGGCTGGCGAAATTCGTGGGCAAAGAGGCGGCGCTGGTCTTTCCGACCGGTTACCAGACCAATGTCGGGACAATCACGGCGGTGGTCGGCAAGGGCGACTACGTGATCATCGACAAGGAAGATCATGCCAGCATCGTCGATGGCTGCATGATGTCCCTGGGCACGATGCGGCGGTTCAGCCACAACGATCTCGACAGCCTGGAGAGCGTTCTGAGCAAGTTGCCGCGTGACGCCGGGAAACTGGTTGTGGTGGATGGCGTCTACAGCATGGGCGGCGATATCGCCCCGCTGCCGGAGATCATCGAGATCAGCCGTCGGTACGGGGCGCGAATCATGGTTGATGACGCTCATAGCCTGGGCGTACTCGGCAATGGGCGGGGGACGGCGGCGCACTTCGGGGTGACCGACGAGGTCGACCTGATCATGGGCACGTTCAGTAAGAGCTTCGCCTCAATCGGTGGTTTTATCGCCGGTAATGCGGACATCATCCACTACATCCAGCATCATGCCCGCGCCCTGATGTTCAGCGCGGCGTTGCCCGCGGCGAATGTGGCGGTTGTTCTGGCAGCGGTGGACATCATCGAGAACGAGCCGGAGCGGGTCAAGAAGCTGTGGCACAATGCGGAGTATATGCGGGCCGGGCTGCGTAAGCTTGGCTACGACACCGGTGCCAGCAACACGCCGGTGATCCCGGTTTACATTGGCGACCAGTACCGGACGGTCCTGACCTGGGCGGCGCTGATTGAGGAGGGCGTGTACACCAACCCGGTTGTGCCGCCCGGCGTGCCGCCGAACAAGAGCCTGCTGCGCACCAGCTACATGGCCACTCACGAGGAAGCGCACCTTGACCGTGCCCTGCGGGCCTTCGAGGTGGTCGGCCACCGGCTCGACCTGATCCCGCAGGAAAACACGCTCAGCTAACGTCACAGCGAAGGGAAAGCAAACCGGGGCGGCCCGCAGGGGGGACGCCCCGGTTGTGATTCTACCGTCAGGTAGAGACTACTGAGTATCAGTCAGATCGGCGATTCGGGCGCCGATCTTGCCCTGGATGAACGCTTCGGTGTAATTGCGGGCGAGATCGTCCGGGTACTGGACGGGCGGGGACTTCATAAAGTAGGCGCTGGGGGCTTCCAGCGTCCCGGAAAGGCCGCGGTCCAGTCCCAGTTTGGCGCAGCGTACAGCGTCAATGATCACGCCGGCGCTGTTGGGGCTATCCCAGACTTCCAGCTTGAGTTCCAGGTTTAAGGGCACATCGCCAAACGCCGCCCCTTCCAGGCGGATATGCGCCCATTTGCGGTCGGTCAACCACGGCACGTAGTCGCTCGGCCCGATGTAGACATCGGTTTCAGGTAATTCATAGGGCAGCTGGCTGGTTACGGCGTTGGTCTTGCTGACCTTCTTGCTCTCCAGCCGGGAGCGATCCAGCATGTTGTAGAAGTCCATGTTGCCGCCGACGTTGAGCTGGCTGGTGCGCAGCAGCCTGACGCCACGATCGTTGAACAGGTTGGTCAGCACGCGGTGAACGATGGTCGCGCCGACCTGGCTCTTGACGTCATCGCCGATCATAGGCAGGCCGCGCTCGATGAACCGCTGTTGCCAGTACTTCTCGCGGGCGATGAACACCGGGATGCCATTGACGAAGGCACAACCCGCGTTAAGGATTTGCTCGACATACCACTTGGTGGCCTGCTCGCTGCCCACCGGCAGGAAATTGACCACGACATCAGTCTTGGTTTCCTTCAGGATTTCGGTGATGTTGGCGGTGGAGCCGGGAGCTTTGGTGATCTTCCGGGCCAGGTATGTGCCCAGGCCGTCATGGGTCATGCCCCGGTGGACAGTTACACCAAGCTTCTTGGGCACCTCAGCGAACTTGATGGTATTGTTCTGGCCGGCCCAGATGGCCTCGCCGAGGTCTTTGCCCACCTTCTCGATATCGATGTCAAAGGCTGCCGAGAACTCAATATCGCGGACGTGGTAGCCGCCTAGGTTGACGTGCATCAGGCCGGGGACCTGTTCGTCATCGCGGGCGTTCTGGTAGTAATGAACGCCCTGCACCAGGGCGGAGGCGCAGTTGCCCACGCCGATGATGGCCACACGTACTTTGCCCATAGCTGACCGCTTCCTTCACACGAATGTAGATATAGTAGGTACAGGAACGGCGCAAAGCTTAACCCTGTTCTGGTGCTCTGGCAACCCACTGATCGGTTCGGGTAGACGATCGAGGCTGATTCAAGCTGGATGATGTCGCTGGCGCTGCAGGAGGAGCAGGAACATCACCAGATCGATGGCGAAGTGCGCACCGATGGGCATCCACAGCGATCCGCTGAGCAAATACAGGACGCCCAGAAATAAGCCGGCGGCGGTGGCATAGATGAAGTACAGGCGGGTGAGAGCGTGCAACACGCCAAAGATCACGGCTGCCGTCAGCAGACCCAGACTGGCCTGGACAGCGCCCCGGAACAGCATTTCCTCCGGGATGGCAGCCAGCAGGCTGAACAGCAGAACGTGCCGGAAGCGCAGCGCGGATAGATCAAGCGTCTGCTCGATCAGGCGCACAATCCGGTGCGTGGCGCGGAAACGCTGGCCCACACGCCAGACGATTGCGGCGAAGGCCGCCCCGGCGATCACGCCCGGCAGGACCTGCCATAGATCGGCCAGCCGCAGGGCGGCCCAGATGTTCTCCCGCCGCAGGCCGTTGACCCAGACCACGGCGACAATGATCATCACTGCGCCCAGCGCGATCGCCGCCCGCATCAGTGCGTCAGGATGGATCGGTTTTGGGGCCGGGGATGGCTCGGTGGAGGCCGGTGAGCGCGGCGTCAGGCGTGGCTCCGGAGGTGAATTCTTGCGATGGTTGAGATCGTGAGTGTCGGGTTCGTTCAGCACAGGACCTCAAGACAGGAATATCGTTAGGAAAAGACATGACAAATGGTATAATGGCCGGTGAGGCCAACCGGACTGAGTGTACCACAGGTATTCGTTGAAGCAGAAGCGCAGCCGGGCTGCGCGGGGCGTACCGCACGATCATGATCGCTAACGAGCTTTCCCGCTACAGGCCGCTGCGACCGCTCAGGACGGCTCTGCTGATGGCATTGCTGATTGCCGTGGCAGTACTGGTTGGGATGCTGGCGATGCTCTGGCCGGCCTCCTGGTCGGGGTGGTCGAGCGGCGGGCTGGTCGCCATGACCCCCGCCGCAGGCGTTCGTTCCCCGGCAGAGGTGCTGGCCGGCGACGGGGGCGATGGCACCCTGCGCCGGATTGCCGCGCCGGTGCTGATGTACCACTACATCAGTGTGCCCCCGGAAGATGCCGACGCCTATCGCCAGGACCTCTCGGTGACGCCGGAAGACTTCCGGGCGCAGATGGCCTACCTGGCTGCCAGCGGCTACACGCCGATCAGCCTGTACGATTTGAACCTCGCCCTGCGCTGGGGTACGCCGTTGCCTCCCCGCCCGGTGGTGCTGACTTTTGACGATGGCTACCGGGACTTCTATGAGCACGCCTTTCCCGTGCTGCAGGAATTGGGCTTCACTGCCACGGTATTCGTCATCACGGCGCGGCTGGATGCAGGCGATCCGGCTTACCTCACCTGGGCACAGGCGCGGGAACTGGCGGCGGCAGGTATTGACATTGAGAGTCACACCAAGGATCATCCCAGCCTGATCGGGCGGGACGCGGAATTCCTGCACTACCAGATCAAGGGCAGCCTGGAGAGCATCGAGGCACACCTGGGGCGGCCGGCCCACCTGTTTTGCTATCCGGCCGGTCGCTGGGATGAAGCGGTCCTTGCCGCCCTGCCGGAGTATGGCGTGTGGCTGGCGGTGGTGACTGAAGGTGGTATTGAGCATACGACCGACGGTGTACATCTGCTGCGCCGGGTGCGGATCAGTGGCGACACCGACTTGGAAACGTTCGCGGCGCTGCTGCGGTGGGAATGGGATCGCGCAGCGTCATAGTGCAGGACCTGGAGACAAACTGGCTATGGTTGTTGAGACGGACAGGGATGCTAGCCTGACCAGGCAACAGTTGCGCGCCATTCATAAGGCGGCGTTGGCCATCACCAGCGAGTTGTCGCTCTCGCGGGTGCTGGAAACGATCACCGTTACCGCCAGAGAACTGGTGAACGCCCGCTACGCGGCACTGGGCGTTCCCGGTCCGCATGGCCGCCTGGAGCAATTCATCACTGATGGCATCACAGAAGAAGAGCGCCGGGCGATGGCCCACCCGCCGGAGGGTAAGGGCTTGCTGGGGTACATCCTGCGGACACAGGAGACCATCCGGCTGGATAACCTCCACGAGTCGCCTTACTCGGTGGGCTTCATCGAGAATCACCCCTGGATGGTCAACTTCCTGGGGGTGCCGATTGTGGCGCGGGGCGAAGTCCTGGGCAGCCTGTACCTGTGCGACAAACAGGATGGCACCCTGTTCACCGCTGGCGACGAGGTGCTGATCGAAACGCTGGCCTCCTATGCGGCGGTGGCGATCGAGAATGCCCGCCTGTACCAGCAGGTGCGCCGTCTGGCCGTGCTGGAGGAGCGCGAGCGGATCGGGATGGACCTGCACGATGGCATCATCCAGTCGATCTATGCCGTCGGGCTGACGCTGGAACACAGCGCCCTGCTTCTGGAAGATGATCCTGAGGCGGCTTCCCACCGCCTGCGTTACGCAATTGACGCCCTCAACCAGACCATCCGCGACATCCGCAACTACATCATGGACCTGCGTCCGCAGCGCATGAAGGTGCATGACCTCGGTGAGAGCCTGCGCCAGCTGGTGCACGAGTTCCGGGCCAACACGCTGGTGGAGATCAAGCTCAAAGTGGAGCCGGGGATTGAGGAAGTGCTGGACGAGGGGACGAGCACGGCGCTCTTTCACATCGCTCAGGAGGCGCTGGCCAACGCCGCCAAACATGCGGCGGCCTCTGAACTGAAGGTGATCGTGGAGCGGCTGGAGCGGGATGTGCGCCTGCAGGTCTGTGATGATGGGGTGGGGTTCGACCCGGATCAGATCGACCGGTTGCTGGGGCACGGCCTGGCCAACATGACCCTGCGGGCGCAGGCCGTTGGTGGGCAACTGGAAGTGGAATCACGACCCATGCAGGGCACCACCATCCGCGCCCTGTTCCCATTCAAACGGGAGCAGATTCTCTCATGATTGACCTGCAGACGGCGCTAGAAGCGCGATTGATGCGATGATTCCTGTCAACTTGGGCGCGGAAGAACGTCACTCGCTGGCAGTGTCAGGCCCCTGCTATAGTGGGCACAGTACCGCTTCCGCACGGTAGTATAGGCCGTGATCTGTATCGGGGGCGAGGGGAAGAGCGCATGAAAGAAGACCCGGTCCGCCTGCTGCTGGTGGACGAAAACGCTGCAGTCCGGCGCGCTCTGGTGCTCCGCCTGTCACGGGCGCAGGACATCCAGATCATCGGCGCTACCGGCAGCTTTGAGGCGGCTATGACGACGCTGGTCGAACAGCATCCGGATGTGTTGATTCTGGAGAGCAAGCGGCGTGATGGCGGCGCGCTGAAGTTCTGCCGTCAGGTGCTGGAAATGACCCTGCCGCCACGGATCGTGATCCTGACCAGCTTTGCCAGCGAAGATGAACGGCTGAGCTTTGCTCACCTGGGCATCAACCAGTATCTCCTCAAGGACATTGACACTGAGGAATTGATCCGCGTGGTGAGGCAGGAGGCACAGCAAATCCGGCTGCGTTCGACCTGAAGCTGCGGTCTGGCCAGCGAGAGGCAAACAGCATACCCCGCCGTTCAGCGCAACCGGCGGGGTATGCTATTCCGGTGGCTGCCGCTGGCTGCGGTTATTCCGGCAGAATCTCTGCGCTCAGGAAATAGTCCAGCCAGATCATCGCGGCAATCCCCAGAGCGATCACCACGATCAGCGCTTCGATGCCAAATTCGGCCCAGTCGGTGCCCAGGATCAACAGGATGACCCAGGTGCCCAGCACGCCGGCCAGCACGGAGAGCACCGCCACGACCGCGCGCCGGATAAACAGTGAAGACATATCGCCTCCTGGAAAGCCACAGGCAGGAAAAGTAACTAATTCCCGACTTTTCACGTCCATTCTAGCCCGGGGGCCAGTTTTTTGCCACGCGAATCTGCGCTACACTTGGCGGCTTGGACTGGTGTGACCAATGCACTGGTGCTGTGACAACTGGCCTGGAGCGACACCGCAGTGAATAACGGCTGGACAAGCTGGCCTGACCTGCGCCGGAACTTCTCCCTGATGGTTCTGAATGGCATCGCCTTCAGGGCCATCGATACCCTGGTCAGCCCGACCCTGGTGCTGACAGTCTTCCTCTCCCAGCTCACCGATAACCCGGTCATTCTGGGGATGCCGATGGCGCTGTGGAGCGGGGGGTTCATGCTCTCGCAGCTGTGGGTCAGCGGGACGATCCAGCGGTTGCCCCTCGTCCTGCCGTTCTACCGCACGGTCAGCGCCTTCCGGCTGGCCATCTGGGCCGTGCTGGTGGTGGGCACAGCGGTGTTCACTGATGCCACAGCCCTGATCGCGGTGCTGTTTCTCTTCCTGCTGATCTACCCGCTGCTGTGGGGTATGGCGGGCATAGCCTTTTTTGAGGTCGTGGGCAAGACGGTTCCGCCGCGTATGCGCGGCCTGCTGTATAGCTGGCGCCTGACACTGGGCGGATTGCTGGCGCTGGCCGCTGGCTGGCTGGTGAATCAGGCGCTGACCCCCGAATTCCCGCTGGCCTTTCCACGCAACTTCGCCCTGCTGTTCGGCGCGGCAGGATTCTCCACCCTGGTGGGCGTGGCCTCCATGCAGTTCGTGCGGGAGCCACCGGCGCAGGTGCTGGCGCCGGCAGGCGGCGGCCTGCGGCAACGCTGGCAGGAGATCCGCACGGTCTGGCGGGGCGACCGGTTGTTCCGCCACTACGTGCTGGGACGGATCGCGTTGCTGCTGGCGGCGGGCACCGCACCGCTGATCATCGTCTATGCCCAGGCACGGTTTGCCCTGCCGCTGAACGCGGCAGCGATCTTCCTGATGGCGGACACCGTCACCGGGCTGGTGACCGTGGCGGTCAGCGGCTGGCTTAGCGCGCGTATCGGCGACCAGCGGCTGGGTGTCCTGGCTGCTGCGCTGGGCGTGGCGGTCTTTGTGCTGATCCTGGGAGCCGGCTGGGTCAATCCGGATGGCGCTCTGGCGTTCGTCTGGTTCCTGCTGGTATTTGTCTTGCTGGCAGCGCACAACAGCGCCAGCTCGATCAGCTTCACAGCGCTCACGTTGAACATCCCGCCGGAAGATCGGCGGCCGCTGTACATTGGCCTGTCGAACACAATCTTTGGGCTGGCCTCGTACCTGAGCATCGGGCAGGGTGTGCTGGTTGGCCTGATTGGGTACGCGGGCCTCTTCGCGCTGGCAGCAGTGCTGGCGGCGCTGGGTCTGTGGCAGGTGGCTGTCTACCTGCATGATCCCACTGACCGCCAGGTGGCGACTGGCGAGCACGCCTGAAGGCGTTGCTTTCCGCTTCTATCAACCCCCTCTGGCAGTCTGTACTTGATAGGTTTTGAGAGCGAATGCTGGTTAGCATGGACGCGGTTTTCCGGGATGTTGTTGTGGCGGTTGACCTTGGTTGAGGGAATAGCCTATGTCCGATCTACAGCAACGCACTTCGCGCCTGCCGGGGTTCTTCAAGCGGCCGCTGGCTGAGCGCGTGGCGCTGGTCAGCGAATGGGCTGCGCTGGACGCCGCCGAGCAGGCGATCCTGCTGGGCGCAAGTGGGCTGGGCGCTCCGCAGGCCGACCACATGATCGAGAATGCGGTCGGCATCTACGCCCTGCCGCTGGGAATTGCCACCAACTTTCTGATCAACGGCCGGGACTACCTGATCCCGATGGTCATCGAGGAGCCGTCCGTGGTAGCGGGAGTGAGCTACGCAGCGCGCCTGATCCGCGATGGCGGCGGCTTTGTGACCAGCAGCGACGAGCCGCTCATGATCGGCCAGATTCAGGTGCTGGACGTGCCGGATGTCTATGTGGCTGCCGGGCAGGTAATCGGTATCAAAGAGGCGTTACTGGCGGAGGCCAACTGCTGCGACCTGACGATTGTCGGGCTGGGTGGCGGGGCGCGCGATATTCAGGTGCGCCCGCTGCTGGAAACACCCGCCGGGCCGATGCTGATCGTGCACCTGATCTACGATGTACGGGATGCGATGGGCGCCAATACGATCAACACTGCCTGCGAACGGCTGGCCCCGCTGATTGAGAAGGCCACCGGTGGACGGGTGAACCTGCGCATCCTGAGCAATCTGGCTGACCGGCGCACAGCTACGGCGGAATGCACCGTCCCGGCGGCAGCGCTGGCGACTGAGACGCTGACCGGCGCGGAGGTTGTACGGGGCATCTTTGAGGCGTATGCGTTTGCTGCCGCCGATCCTTACCGCGCTGCCACGCATAACAAGGGCGTGATGAACGGCATGGACGCGGTCTGCATTGCCACGGGCAATGACTGGCGTGCGCTGGAAGCCGGGGCGCATGCCTATGCTGCACGCGGCGGGCGCTACACCAGCCTGACCGAATGGTGGATCGACGAAAGCGGCGATTTGCGCGGTCGGTTGAAACTGCCGGTAGCGGTTGGCACGGTTGGCGGAGCAACACGGGTGCATCCGGCGGCCAAGGTAGCCCTGAAGATTCTGGGTGTGAAGGGTTCCCGCGAACTGGCCGAGGTGCTGGCAGCGGTGGGCCTGGCGCAGAACCTGGCGGCGATCCGCGCCCTGGCCACCACTGGCATCCAGGCCGGGCATATGCGTCTGCATGCCCGGCAGATGGCTATCGCCGCCGGCGCAACCGGCGACCTGATCGGGCGCGTGGTTGAGGCGATGATCGCCGAAGGCGCGATCCGGCTGGATCGCGCTCAGGAACTGGTACAGGAACTGGGGCGAACGCTATGAACAGCGAGCGAATCATGATCGTGGTGGGCACGCCGCCGGAAAGCGTGGATCGCGTGCTGGAGGCCATCGCCGGGGCAGGCGGCGGCGTCATCGGCAACTACACTCACTGCGCCTATACCAGCGCCGGGCAGGGGCGCTTCAAGCCAGGTGCCGCGGCAAACCCGCATATCGGCGAGAAAGAAAGCATCAACAGCGTGGACGAGGTGCGCATTGAGACGTTCTGCGAGCGCAGGGTGGCCAGGGCGGTCGTGCAGGCCATCCGGCGGGCGCACCCTTACGAAGAACCGGTGATCTACCTCATCCCTCTGCTGTCTGAGGATGACCTGTAGGGAACAGAAACGGAGTTGAGGCGCGATGGAATCGGGTGAACATCCTCTGAAGAAAGGCGCGACCCTGTTGCGGCCAGCGCGGGCTGTTGGCATTGCCGGCTATGGCGCGTATGTGCCGCGCTACCGGCTGCCGGGCCGCGAGATCGCCCGCGTGTGGACGGGCGGGACGGGCGGCTCGCCGGTGCGGGAGAAAGCCGTGCCCGGACTGGATGAAGACGTGGTGACCATGTCCATCGAGGCGGCGCGCAATGCGCTGGCGCGGGCGGGCATTGACCCGCAGCAGTTGCGGGCCGTATGGGTCGGCTCGGAAAGCCACCCCTATGCCGTCAAGCCGACCAGCACGATTGTGGCGGAAAGCATCGGCGCTGTCCCGAATGTGCAGGCCGCTGACTGGGAGTTTGCCTGCAAAGCCGGTTCCGAGGCGATCCAGGCGTCGATCGGGCTGGTTGGCAGCAGCATGGCGGACTACGCGCTGGCCATTGGCATGGACACGGCGCAGGGCCGTCCCGGGGACGCGCTGGAGTACACGGCGGCGGCGGGCGGCGCGGCCTATATCCTTGGCCCGGCGGAGTCGGCGCTGGCGGTGATCAACGCCACCTACAGCTTTGTGACGGATACGCCGGATTTCTGGCGGCGTGAGGGCGAGATGTACCCCAGCCACGGCGACCGTTTCACCGGCGAACCGGCCTACTTCAAGCATGTGCTGAGCGCGGGAAAAACGCTGATGGACGCGCTGGGCAAGACGGCCAAAGACTATGACTATGTCATCCTCCACCAGCCCAACGTGAAGTTCCCGCAACGGGCGGCAGGGATGCTGGGCTTCAGCCCGGAGCAATACAAGCCGGGCCTGCTTTCCGGCGAGATTGGCAACACCTATTCCGGCAGCAGCCTGATCGGGCTGGCGGCTACGCTGGACATCGCCCGGCCCGGCGACCGTATCCTGATGGTCAGCTACGGCAGCGGCGCGGGATCGGACGCCTTCGACATCACGGTCACCGAACGGATCACCGCGGCTGTACCCAAGGCGCCTACCGTGCGGGATTACATCAGCCGCCGCACCGAGATCGATTACGCGCTCTATGCCCGCTTCCGCGGCAAGATACGCCTGGAATAAAGGACGGGGCGCTTCTGTGTCGCTGGCGTCGGGTACGGGATGTCAGGTGCTGCCTGTTGCTTCTTCCTTGCCCCGGCCAGCTATCAAAACCTGTGAAAAAGCTCTCAAATCCTAGCCTGATAGCTTTTGAGAGGCGCGATGCCCGATAATGTGGCCCAGATTGCAGCACCGCAGCCCGCGAGGTTTCAGTAGTGCGGGCCAGGAGGAAACGGATTATGCACATTCCACGTCACTGGCGGTTGAATTCCCAGCGCTATGCGTTGCAGGGCGTGACCTGCCCGCATTGCGCCGCCAACATTTTCCCGCCACGCGAGTACTGCCCTTACTGTGAGAGCCGGACTGACGAAGCCAGACCGTTTGAAAACCGTGCGCCGCGCACTGTGGCGGCCGCTGTTGAATTCGTACGCGCTGCCCGGTAGCGCAAGGGGGCTGAATGGTGCAGCAAGCTCAGCAGTTGCCCACTGCCGGGGTCAAGCAGCCGTTCATTTCCGGCGGCAAAGGGACCGTGCTCAGCTACACGGTGGTGACCGATGCGCCGGAAGGCTTTGAGGATCAGGCGCCGTATACACTGGCGCTGATCAAGCTGGATGACGGGCCGACCGTCCTCGCCCAGCTGACCGATCTCGATGGACCTGTCAGCATCGGCATGCGGGTCGAAATGGTCACCCGCAAGTTGCGCACTGATGGTCGCAACGGGATCATCGTCTACGGCTACAAGTTCCGGCCTCCGCTGCGCGGCTGAACTGCCGCGCAAACACCAGAACAGATCAAGACGCCCGGCAAGCCAGCCGGGCGTCTTCGTTATAGCGTTCGTCAGGCGCTGAAGCGCCTGAGCACGCTGCGCAGCTATTGTGATCTGCTGCGCATCCGTAGCCGGCAGGCAGCTTTCCATCCGAATGGGGCGCAGGAAGTGCTTGATCTGAACCCTGCGGTGTTTGCCATCCGCCGCACTGCGCCTGATGGCGCGGCACGGGTTGTGGCCTTGCATAACGTCTCCGACAGGGCGCAGGCGGTCACGTTACGCCCTGCAGACCTGGGCGGCGATGGTGCGGCAGCGCTGACCGATCTGGTGAGTGGGCGCTCGATCTCCTGGGAAACCGGTGGAATCAGCCTGACCCTCGCTCCCTGTCAGGTGATGTGGCTGCGGGTAGAAGGGTAGGCCGCATTTGCCGGGGCGCTTGCTCCCGGCCCGGCCTGATGGTAGACTGTCGCATAACTTCACGGTCGCTCTCATGCGTCTGTGCTCCTGCTGGCGGCAGGAGGGGCGCTCTATCAGCCGAGCCGTGTCCACGGGAGGCGTTGCATGCATACGGTCCTGCGCTTCTTGCGATTGGTGCCAGTGTTCCTGGTGGTGACGCTGGCAATGGGCGGTTGTTTCCAGCCGGGCGGGGAGGGCATTCCGCCCACGCCCATTGGTGAAGGCCCGATCGTGCCCGCTACGGCAACACCACCCATCCCGTCGGAGACTCCGGTTATTCCTCTGGAATCGCCTGCGCCGATCGTGCCAACGGTCGAGGTCATTGTGGAGACCCCTGCGCTGGCGGCCCCGGCAGACGCTGGCGCGGTCAAGCCGGGAGTCATCGTAGCGACGGAGACGCCGGTGAGCGCGGCAGCGATGACGGCGACGGCCCTGATTGCCCAGGCGCAGGCGGCCCGTAATACCCAGGTGGCTGCGCAGCAATTTGTGGTGCCAACGGCGACCCTGCCTGCCTTTCAGCCATCTAACCTGCAGGCTGGCGAGATGACGGCCACAGCCATGATCATCGGTGCGACGGAGACGGCGTACATCCGCGAGACGATGACGGCGACCGCTATGGGCGTGCTGCCACCGGTCACCCTGACGCCAATCCCCGGTGTGACGCTGGCCCCCGCGCTGGCGACTTCGGATTGTGTCCATGTGGTTCAGCGCGGGCAAAACGTCTACCGGATTGCTCTGCGTTACGGCGTGACTATTGCCGACATTGCACGGGCGAATGGCCTGGCGAACGCGGCAGTAGTCCGTGTCGGGCAGGAGCTGGTCATCCCCGGTTGCGGCAACCTGACGCCCACGCCGGGTATCCCCGGCCAGGCGCCGCCACTGGGCGAGGGTACCTGCGGGACCCACCTGATCCAGCCGGGCGAGAACCTGTACCGTATCGCCCTGCGTTATGGTGTGACGATGGCCGCCCTGCGCAACGCCAACGGCATCAGCAACGTGAATGTGATCCGCGCCGGCGATACGCTGGTGATCCCCTGCCGGTAACCATCGGCGTCGGCCAACCTCTGGACTTCCGGGGCGACCACGCGGTCGCCCTCATTGTTGAGGCGAATGTCCATGCGCGAGAGTGTGCTGCAAACAGAGACGATTTACGAGGGCCGGGTGGTCAACCTGTACCTGGAAACCGTGCGCTTGCCGGATGGCACGGAGGCTGTCCGGGAGGTGATCCGGCACGGCGGCGCAGTGGCGATCGTGCCGCTGCACGATGACGGCCAGATTACGCTGGTGCGGCAGTTCCGCCTGCCCGCGGGCGTGACGCTGCTGGAAATCCCGGCGGGCACGCTGGAACCGGGGGAGGATCCGCACGATTGCGCTGTCCGCGAGCTGCAGGAGGAAGTCGGGCTGTTTCCGGGCCGGCTGACCCGCATTGGCGGCATCTTCCTGGCGCCGGGCTACAGCAGCGAGTACATCCACCTGTTTGTGGCTACCGATCTGCACCCTTCGGTGTTGCAGGGTGATGATGACGAATTTCTGGAAGTCGTGCGGATGCCTTTCGGCGAGCTGCTGGAACTGATCGATCGCGGCGAGATGGAAGACGCCAAGACGATCACGGCAGTCTTACGAACCGCACGGCTGATTAACCGCGGTGAGATCGCGCTCCCCGGTGCGCCGTTGTGACCGACGTGCTGACAACCTGGGCATTATGGCTGAATTCTGGTTCATTTCCGCACCGCTGCCGGGTCACCTGGACTGGGGCGGCTACCTCAAGACGGCGCAGGCGCTGCAGGCAATAGGCGAGCGCGTGCTGTGGATCAGCGGGCCGCCGGTGGCGCGGGCCATCGCCGCAGCCGGGCTGCCCTTCGCCGCCATTCCACAGACGGGCTGGCTGTGGCCGCTCCCGCCGCCGCCTGACCTGACGAGTCTGCCGCCGGAGGAAGCGATCCATTTGCGCTATAGCCGGGCGCTGGATACCTGGCTGACCGAAGCGCTGATCGTCCCGGCGGTGGAGGCGTTGCTGGCGCTGGCAGAAACACGCGGCAGACCGGATGCGATCGTCACTGATCCTTTTCTGGCGGCTTCGGCGCTGGCGGCGGAGGCGCTGGATGTGCCGCTGGCGGTCTGCGGGTGGCCGGCGCTGCCTGCCCCGGCGGAGGACGCCCTGCTGCCGATCCAGCTGACTCTGGCTGCGGAAGCGCGGGAGCGGATCACCCGGCTGGCGCGGCGTTTTGGCGTGCAGGGCGCAAACTTCTCGCAGGGACCGACGCCCGCCGTCCAAAGCCCGCACCTGCATATCAGCTACTTTTCGCGTTACTGGCACCAGTCTGACCCGGAAATTCTGCCGCAAACGCAGTTCGTCGGCGGAATGCCCACGCCTCCGCAGGGCGATCCGCCGGAGTGGTTGCAGGCGCTGGAGGGTGCGCCGCTGGGTCTGGTGACGCTGGGCACAGTGTTCACCGGAGACCTGGGTTTCCTGAGCTGGGCTGCTCAGGCGCTGGCCCGGATCGGGCTGGTGCCGCTGGTGGTGCTGGGCCGGCCGCTGGAGACCGGGCCGAAAGCGGAACTGGTGGCCGCGCTGCCGCCGGGCACGCGCCTGCTCAACTGGGTCGATTTTGACCATGTCTTTCCCCGGCTCAGTGTAATTGTTCACCATGGGGGGATGGGCACAACGCATGCGGCGGTGGTGCACGGCCTGCCGCAGGTGGTTGTGCCTCACGCCGCCGATCAGCGCGGGCAGGCGCGGCGCGTGGCCCAGGCCAAGGTCGGGATCAGCCTGAGCGCCCTGGATGTGCGGCAGGGGAGGCTGTTGCCAGGCATTCGGGCAGTAGCCACCGATCCGGGCGTACGCGATACAGCGCGGAAACTGGCAGCGGAGTTCGCGCGGCTGGGCGGGCCGGCGCGGGCGGCGGCATTGCTGCAGGGGCTGGTCAGCAATCGGTAAGTCTATTCGTGTAGTCAAGTCGCGAAAGAAAAGTCACCAGTTGCAGGAGACCGGCTCATCACTTGCGGCCCAGCAACAGGCCGTAATGGATCAGGAAGGTTTCGCCACCGCCGGGGAAAAGTTCCGCCTGGAACCACTCAGCGGCCTTCTCCGGCGCCTGGATCAGCATGGCCCGCAGGCGGGTCACTGTGTCAGGTGCGCAGCCCATGCGTGCCGCCCATTCGGCCAACCGGTGGCGCTCTGTGTAGGATTCGCTGTGCAGGACATCCAGCCCGGCGGCCTTGAACATGCCTTCCCAGCGTGGGAGGCTGAAAGCCCAGGCGTGACTGGGATCGCGCAGGCGCTCAAAGGCGTTCACATAGCGGGCGGCTTTGCGATTTGTGGGCATAATCTGGTCAATCACGGCCACCAGCCCGCCGGGGCGGGTAACCCGTGCCGCTTCGTTGACAAACTGCTGAATACTGGGGAAGTGGTGCGGGGCGATCCGGCAGGTCACCAGATCGAACACCTCGGCGGCGAAGGGCAGGGCCACAGCGTCAAGCTGCACGTAGGTGATGTTAGCCAGGCCAAGCTGCCGGTGATGCTTTTGGGCGGCCTGCAACATGGCGAGGGTCAGATCGGCGGCGATCACCCGGGTGACGTGCGGGGCAAAGACGCGCGCGGTGTGCCCGCCGCCGGTGGCCACATCCAGCACGCGCCAGTCCGGCCGCGGCTCAACCAGGGTGACCAGGCGCTCCAGGTCTGCGCCGGCGGCATGTGTGGCGCTGGTGACATAGGCGGCGGCATGCTGGCCAAACTGGCGCTGTACAAGTCGTCGGGTGCTTTCGCCGGTCATTGAGCCTGTCCTCTCGTTCCCGTGCGTCCTAAGTGTAGCCGGACGTGACGGGCGCTTCAACCGGCGAATTGTGTTCGGTGGGCAGGCTGGCGGCTGATGGGCGTTACATCGTGAAGGAGGAGCGGGGTGAAGAAGCTCAAACTGGCGTTGATCGGCGCCGGGCAGCGTGGGACGGATGTCTACGGACGTTACGCGCTGGAATACGATCCAGACTTGGAGTTTGTGGCGGTGGCGGAACCGGTCGCGGAGCGCCGGGCGCGCTTCGCCGGGCAGCATGACCTGCCGCCGGACGCGCAGTACGCTTCCTGGGAGCCGCTGCTCAGCCAGCCCCGGCTGGCCGACGCGGTGATCATCGCCACGCAGGACAACCAGCACGTCGCTCCAGCGCTGGCGGCGCTGGAAGCGGGCTATGACGTGCTGCTGGAAAAACCGATGGCGACCACGCTGGAAGACTGTACAGCACTGGTCCGTGCTGCGGAACGCAGCGGGCGGCTGCTGCAGATTTGTCATGTGCTGCGTTATACGGACTTCTTCCGCGCGGTGCATGATGTGGTACAGAGCGGGCGGCTGGGCGATGTAGTGACGTATGAGCACCGTGAGAATGTCGCCTACTATCACATGGCCCACAGCTTTGTACGCGGCAACTGGCGACGCGCTGATCAGTCCAGCCCGATGATTCTGGCCAAGTCCTGCCATGACCTCGACCTGATCTACTGGATTCTGGGTGAGCGGGTGACCCGCCTCAGCTCGGTTGGGACGTTACGCCACTTCCGCGCTGATCAGGCTCCGCGCCCGGATGTTCCGGCGCGCTGCACGGATGGTTGCCCGGTCGAAGCGTCGTGTCCGTTCTCCGCGCCGGGCATCTACCTGGACTACCGCCCCTGGCGGCCAATGGCGCGGGAGATGGGCTTGCCGGAGAACTACGATCTGAGTCAGGTGCTGGAATGGCCGATGTCCACGCTGGCCAACGGCGACCTGCGCCGCGAGTCTATCCGGCGCGCGCTGGAAGAGGGGCCGTACGGGCGCTGTGTCTACCGCTGTGACAACGATGTGGTGGATAACCAGATCGTGACCATGCAGACCGAGGCGGGGACGACGATCAGTTTCTTCATGCATGGGCACAGCCATGAAGAAGGTCGCACCCTGCGCATCGACGGGACGCGGGCGACTCTGTTCGGCGAGTTTATGCTGCTGCGACAGGAGATTCGCATCCATGACCATCTGACCGGCGCGGTGGAAGTCATCCGGCCAGAGGTCAGACTCGGCGCGCATGGCGGCGGCGACCAGGGGCTGATGGCCGCTTTTCTGGCGACATTACGCGGTGGAGGGCAAGCGCCGCTGACCGATGCCCGCGCGGCGCTGGAAAGCCATCTCCTGGCTTTCGCTGCGGAGCAGGCCCGCGTGGAGGGGACGGTGATCGACATGGAGGCTTACCGGGCGACGGCGCTTGGCGGCTAACTGGACGTCAGCATGTGCTCGGCGGCGGCCAGCGCACCCAGGGTGATCAGCGGCGGCAACGCCAGCGGCAGGCCGATCTCTACCAGCAGCCGGACCGGCGT
>JAIOAT010000006.1 GCA_019873685.1 Chloroflexota bacterium | reverse complement strand
GGGCTGCCGTCGCTGTTGAAGACCTGCCCGGCGATCCCGAACCAGCTGCAGCCGGGATGGATCGTGCTGCGGGTCAGGCTGCCGCCAGCGCTGAAGCTGTAGCCCGGCGTGGCCGTTGGCTCCGGCGTGGGGGTATAGGGCGCGTGGAGAATGGCCTGGATGGTCGGATCGGGCGTATTGGTCGGCGCAGGGATGATGAAGTCCGGTGCGCTGTAGAGCGCGGTCAGGTAGGTGGTGCGCACGTCAGTGAGGATTGTGCGCGCCTCCTGCATCAGGTTGTAACCCTGCGCCCCGACTTCCGGCGGCATGGTGTAGCCGCGGACGCTGTTGTACTGGTCGCAGACATCTTTCCACAGGCCGATCGCCTGCCGCAACACGGCCAGACCCTGGTTCAGCCGGTCAACGGCGGGGATCAGGTCCGGGTAAGTGGTACGCTCCCATTCGGTCAGGGCGTAATCCGGCGGCTGCTGGGGCAGGTTGGCGCAGGGCGGCGCGCCGACCACGCCCAGCCGCACATCCAGCCAGATCGCCTCGATGCGCTCAAATTGATCCTGGGCGTAATTGACATGGGCGTTAAGCGCCAGCACCTGCACTGCTTTGCTGCTGGTGATGCGGAACTCGGCGTCGGCCAGGGCCTCGCGGGCGCGGACTATCGCCGCCCGCCCGGCGTCGATGATCGTGGCCGTCAGGCTGGCCTGACCGTTGATGCAGGCGTCCAGGTAGCTTTGCACGCTGAAGTTGATGTCAGCGATGCCCTGGTTGAGCCGCAGCACGGCCTGCACCAGGTCGGGATTATCGTTGCGGCCCACCGCGTGGAGGAAGTACTCCTCCACCAGCGGCGGCGCGGAACAGGCCGCCGGCCAGCGGCCCTCCGCCAGCGCCGCCCAGGCCCCGTCAATCACATCGGCGGTGGCCCCGGCGCGATCCATGGTGCGCCGGATCTCATCCACCAGCAGGTAGCGGTCGCGGGCGCTGGCGTCGGAGAGCCGCACGCCGGTCACCGCCGCCGGGGGCACGATCGGCACCGCGTCGATCGTCGCGCCGGTATCGCTATAGAGCGTCACCGCCTCGATGCTGATCCAGCCGATCAGGCCCTGCCAGGAGATTTGCAGCCAGTCATTGCTGGCTACCCGGCCGGTGATCGGGAATTCGGCGTAGCGCGGCAGATTCTGCATGATCGGGTAAGCCAGGCTGGGGCCGGCCCGCATCCGCGCCCCGGAAATTTCCAGCCGCCCGTAAAGCGGCCCTTCGGCGCTGCCGCCGCCGGCGTTGGGGACGATGCTGCTGTTGTAGGGGATGCTGCGCGGATCGGCCAGGGGCAGCGTGTTCACGTCGCCGGTCACGTCCACGACCAGCAGGGCTACCCAGCCTTCCTGCCCGCGGAAGTCAATGCGCACCCAGTCGCCGTCAACGGTGCGACCGGTGGCGGTCATCACATCGCCGGGGGCCATGCTGCCGATCACGGTGGCTCCGATGGCCGGCCACAGCCGCACGTTGATGTATGGCCGGTTGGGGGTGACCGTCACGGCTCCCTGCGCCCGGATGGCGGCGGGCGCCGGCAGGACGGGGATGACCAGCGCGGCGGCGATCATGGCCAGCATGGCAAGTATCAGCGCCCGTTTGAACATGCTTCGCTCCCTCAAAAAGCTGCTCCGGCGGTCATGCTGCCCACAGTGTAGCACAGGCCGCTTTTTCGGGCACGGGCCGCCCGCAGCCACGCCCGCCCACCCGGCTTGACGCCGCGCCGGGGACCGCCTACAATTCACCTGACGACCGCCAGAACAGACATTCTAAAAGAGGGGAAACATGATCAGCAATGCGCAGATGGACAGGCAGCGGCTGCTGGACCTGAACCGTGTCGAGCACGACTTCCTGCGCCGCACGGTTGACGCCCTGACCGACGCTCAGCGGGTGGAGCCGGGCGTGATCGGCCAGTGGTCGCCCAAGGATATCCTGGCTCATGTGGTCTTCTGGGAGCAGCGCTTCCTTTCCTGGGTGCGCCAGTCCGAGGCCGGGGAGCCGGTGGAGCGCCCGGCGGAAGGCTACACCTGGGATGACCTGGACCGGCTCAACGCCAGCAACTACGAGGCCAACCGCGACCGTTCCTACACCGACGTGCTGGCCGAATTCGAGCGTTCCTTCCACGAATTCAACAGCACACTGGGGATGCTGCCGGAGGCGGCGCTGTTCACCCCCGGCTACTACCCCTTCACACGGGAGTATCCGCTATGGCAACAGGCTGCCGCCAACGGCTATGAGCATTACCGGGAGCATGCACTGGAGATCCGTCGCTGGGCGGGCGGGGCATGATGGCCGCCGAAGCGCTTCAGCAGGTACGTGACGCACTGGAACGCGCGCGCCGCGACCCGGCTAACTACCGGCAAACGCCCGATGGATCGCGGTGGCTGGCCGTGCCGATCACCCGCGCCATCGCCAGGGAATGCTACGGCGCGGTGGCCCGCCTGCCCCGCGCTGATCTGTTCGCCCTGGCCGAGGCCCTGCTCGATTCCGGCGATGACGCCGAGCGCACCATCGCCTTCGACTGGGTCTACCGTCGCCGCCGTGACCTTCTGCCGGACGACTTCGAACGCTTTGACGGCTGGCTGGAGCGTTACGTGGCCGACTGGGGCGGCTGTGACGATTTCTGCACCCACGCCTTCGGTTACCTGCTCCACGCCTACCCCGATCTCCAGCCGCGCACCCTGGCCTGGACGGCGTCGCCCAACCGCTGGCGGCGACGGGCGGCGGCAGTCATCCTGCTCTATGGCCTGCGGCGCGGCGCTTTCCTTGAGGAAGCCTTCCACACCGCTGACGCCCTGCTGACCGATCCGGACGATATGGTGCAAAAAGGGTATGGCTGGCTGCTCAAAGAAGCGAGCAACCGCCACGCCGGGCAGGTCCTAGCCTTTGTGCTGGCCCGCAAAGAGCGCATGCCGCGCACCGCGCTCCGCTACGCCATCGAAAAACTGCCCCCGGACTGGCGCGCTCAGGCCATGGCCCGATGACCGCTGACCGCCTGCCGGACTTCCTCAGCCACTACTACGAGGCCGCGCAGGGGCCGTTCCGCAGCCTGTCCACACTGCCGCCGCAGGAAGCGGAACGGGTGCTGGAGGGCATCCGCCAGCGCGGGGAGACGTTCGCCAGCCGCCGCGCCGCCGACTATCTGACCATCCGGCGGGGACTGGAGGAGCGCGTGCGGGCGCTGTTCATCGCCAGGGGCGGGGCGCCCGTGCTGGCGCGCCCGCATTACCTGATTCTGGGCGCGTGCCCCTGGCTGCTCTCCTGGTACCGCGATGGGCGGGAGTTGCGCGTGCCACTGGAATGCTTCGATCCGGCCATCGTCAGCTTCACCTACGGCGATACCTTCCCGGCCATGCGCTACAACGACGGCCGACCCTACCGCGACCAGATCTACACGCTGGCGGAGCTACCGGCGCTGGTGCGTGAGTTCGGTCTGCCACAGGTGTGGAACGCCGACGGCGCACACGGCCCGGATCGCTATATTGAGGCGCAAGTCTGGAGCGATGCGCCACTGCAGGCCTGGCTGCCCGCGCCTTCCCCGTAGCGCCCGCTAGGGTGCTGAGGCGCGTTCGGGGAAATCAGTTGTACTTCAGAGGGTAGAAAGATAGCGTTGGCGCTGCCGCCTCAACAGTGCGAGTCTACGACCCACCAAAACAGGGGCGCTCCATTGCGGGGCGCCCCTGTTTCGATTCGCGTCGTCGTTACCCACCCGGCTGGCGGACAACCGGCGGTTCGCCCGGTGAGGTTGGCGTCGCCTCCAGCGCGGATGCGCCGGGCGCGATCTCACGTGGGCGGGGCGGCGGAGTCTGGCTGAGCGTCTCCGCCGGAGCGACGGCATGCGCGCCGTGGCAATCGACGCAGCCGACCGCGATGTTCTTCGCCCGTACTTCCTCGTAGTGACCCAGCGAGTCCTGGTGGCAGCCGGCGCAGAGCGGCACCCCGGCCAGGCGGTACTCGCGCAGGCTGGTCGGGGCCGGGCCGTGCGGGAAGGCCGCCGCGCTGTGGCAGTCCAGGCAGCCCAGCCGCCCCCGGCTGCTTTCCACGCCGTGCACGGAAGCGTCCATCGCCGCCGGATCAACCCGCAGGCTGATCGTGTTGCCGTCAGCCAGCGTCAGGGTGCGCTCCCCGGCGTGGCACATCAGGCAGTAGCCGTCGTCGCCGCTGGCGCGGGCCACCTGCCGCGGGCGTTCCAGCGCCCACCAGGGGGCGGTCGCCAGGGCGATCGCCGCCAGAATGAGCAGGATGCCCACCAGCTGCCGCCAGTCCCTGCCGAACAGCAGAATCACGCCGCCGACCAGCAGGATCAGCGTCCCGGCGCCACCGGCCAGCAGGCCGGGCAGGGTCAGCCCTTCGACCATACCCAGCAGCGGCAATTCCACCCAGTTGGGCGGCGCCTCGTACACCGCGGCAGCAGGAGCCTGTGGCCCGATCCCCAGGGCAGCTTCAGCGGCGCTGAGCAGGGCCTGGCTGTAGGAGTAGTTGTGCAGGCCGCCGCTGCCGTCGCTTTCGACGGCGTCCAGCGCGCCCTCCACCCAGCCCGGCGCGTCCGCCCCCAGGGCGGCGCGGGCTGCCTCAAGGCGGGCGCTGAAGTCCGCCTGTACATCGCTGATGAAGCTCGCCAGTTGCGCCGCGCCGATGGCGTTGTGGCAGGTGGTGCAGCCAGCTGCCGCTTCCAGCGCTTCCGGTGCGCCGGGCAGGATGGCCAGCAGGCTGTGCGTGGCCAGCGCCCCACCCTCGACCGGCAGGCGGGCCATATGGCAGGACAGGCAATCCGGCCCGTCTTCCGCGCTGAAGTGGGCGGAGGGGATCGGCGCGACTTCGGCTACCAGCGGCAGACCCTGATAGAGGTCAAGCTGCGGGTGATGGGTGACGCTTTCGCCGGTGTTGCTGTGACATTCAGCGCACAGCGCCTCCGGCTCTTCGACCAGGAAGAAGTCCGGCGCACCCTCGGCATGAGGGTTGTGGCAGGTCCCGCAGACAACGCCCAGCGCCGCCGTCTGGAGCGTCAGCGCCTCCGGCGGGTCGCCGTCCAGACTGCCCTCGGCGAACCAGCCGCGCACGCGCTCCACATAGCGATAGTCGCCGCTGTGGCAGCTCAGACAGGTCTCGTCGGCATAATCGCTGCTGCGGGCGGTTTCCAGGGCGCGGGCGTGGGCGGAATGGAACCACTCATTGAACTGCATACCTACGTCGGCGGCGTGGCCGGTGGGCCACCAGTGATCGGACTCATCCCCCGGCGTGCTGATGGTATAGGATTCGTCCAGCGGTTCGCCGGGCCGGTAACCGACCGGGTAGGGATGGCCGTCGGGAGCCTGGCCGACGGCGTGGCACTGGCCGCAGATCTGCGGGTCGGGCGAGTTGACAATCGCGCTGCGGATGGCCGCCAGTTCCGCTGGCCGGGGGCGGACGCCCGCCGCGTCGGCCAGGGCCGCATGGACGCTGCCCGGCCCGTGGCAGGCCTCGCACTGCACGCCGTCCTCCAGCCAGGTATAGCTCGCCGTGTCGAGGGCGGTGGTGTGGCAATAAGCGCAGTTAGCGCCCCAGTCATAGGCCGGGGCAGGCCATTCCTCGGCCAGCGCCAGCGGCTCCCAGGCGGCGGCTGCCACATTCCACTGAGCGGGCAGGACGATATAGCGGCCATCGCCGGCCTCGACCAGGTAACGCTGCAGGTAGCGCCCGCCGCCCACGGCATAGGCGATATCCTCAGCGGTGAAGGGGCGCGGCGCGTCCTCGCCAGGGAGCAGCACCGTGCGCACATCCTCGCCTGCCGTAAAATCGGCCAGGATGGCGGTCTTATCCGAGCGGGTATCCTGCAGAGCGCGGGCGTGCAGCGTGCCCGCGTAGTCGCGGCTGAGGCCGCGGTGACAGGATCGGCACTCGCCGCCGCCGATATAGGTCGCTTCATCGCCGCCCTGGGCGGCCACGATGCCGCTGATGAGCAGCAGGCCCAGCCCGGCGAATATCAGGCCAGCGATCAAAAGGCGCAAGGGTCGCATGGTTGAGACTTCCCCCCTATCCGGTGTGCCTCAAACAGAGCGGTTCGGAGCGTTTAGAGGAAAACGGTCATCTTGGATAATGGTAGCCTGAAGGCCCGCGGCCTGTCGAGTGACGATAATACCGCCCTGGGATGACAGGTTGTTGCTTCTACCGGGCGGCAAGGCCCCCGGGTCGCCAGCCGGAAAGCGCCAGCAGCCCGGGGGCAAAGCGGATATCGTCGCGCACTGCGGATCACTCGCGGGGCGCACCCTGGGCGATCCAGTCCCGCAGCAGGATGTACTCAGACCGGGCCAGCTGGCCGGGATGCCCTTCCTGCAGCAGCTGCAGCAGGTAACTCTTACCCGGTTCGCCGGGGACGATCACCGGCCCGATGGCGCTGCCAGCCAGCAGGCCGTCGTAGTCGGTCAGCCGTAGCCCGCGGGCCGGGTTGGTTTCACCGTGGCACTCGCCACAACGCCGGGTCAGGATCGGCTGGATGGCGGCGTAGGTCAGCGCGGCTTCCGCGCCCTCCCCGCCTTCCGCCGGGGCCGGGGCAGCGCCTGCTTCTGTCTCCGGTGCGCCACTGGCGATCCACTCACGCAGCAGGGCCATCTGCTCGTCAGTGAGGCGGGCGAAGTGCCCCTCCTCCAGCACCTCGATGATCAGGCTGCCCTGCACGTCGCCGGGCGTGACCGCTGGGCCGCTGCGCCCGCCGGCCATCAGCGTGGCGTACTCGGTCACGTTCAGACCGCGGGTAGGATCGTCCGGGCCATGACACTCGCCGCAGGTCTCAGCCAGGATGGGCTGGATGGCCTGGTAGGTGGCGGCAACGGCGGCGGGCGGCTGGCCTTCCGGGGCGCCATTGGCCACCCACGCCCGCAGCAGTTCCAGCTGGGCGGTGGTCAGCGCGCCAAAGTGCCCCGCGCCGAGCACAGTGAAAATGCGGCTGCCTTCCACATCGCCCGGAACCAGCACCGGCCCGTTCCGGCTGCCAGCCAGCAGGGCAGCGTAGTCGGTCACCTGCAGCCCGGCGGTGGGATTGCTGCCGTGGCACTCACCGCATTCGGCCTGTAGCACCGGACGCAGGTCCTGGTAGGTCAGCTCCTCCGGCTGCACCCCACCGGCGACTTCCACCCCCGGCGCTTCCTGCAGCAGGCCCATCTCCAGGGCCAGAGCCGGAGCGTCAAACCCGGCGAATTTCCAGCGCACGCCGTGGCAGGCGCTGTTGGAGCAGAAGCTGGTATCGCTCGTCCCGCCGGGGTTTTCCACCGTGTGGCAGTTGGCGCAGGTGCGGTCAAATTCGTTGTGGTGGCGGCTGATCCAGGTGCTATCCAGGTGGGATTCTGGCTCCAGGCCGGTAGTCAGCGGCATGACCGGCTCGATGTCGGTCGGCCTGACCACCAGCGGGATGGAATGGCACAGGTTGCATTCCAGCCGCACAGCTTCGCCTTCCGCGTTGAAATGTTGGCCGTCATGGCAACGGAAGCACCCCGGCCAGTCGCGGTGGCCGATGTTATCCGGGTGGGTCTGCCAGTTCAGTTCCTGCTCCACATAGTTGTTGGCCGTCCACAGTTCCTCAAGAACCTGGACGGTCTGCGCCACCTGATCGGCGTTCTGTTCGTAAAAGGCCGGGTACAGGTCGCGGTAGTAGTCGTGGAGCGTCTCAAAGGCGGCGCGGGCTTCTTCCGCCGACTCGTACGACTGGCCAAGCAGAGTCTCGGCCATATAGCGGATGTTGGGCACGCTGCGGGGGATATCCCCGCGGTTGAGGGCGCTATCAACCAGCTGGCGCGGCGGCTCGATCAGGTGGGAGATACGGTTGTGGCAGGTCATGCAGTCCATCTGCTTGATCTCGTACTGATCGAGGTTCGCCAGGTCGATCTCGGCGTCCTGGGCCACATACTCCGTGGTCGTGCCGTCGGCGGCAGTGACGCGCACCCAGGGGATCTCCTGATCCAGCTCATCGGTGGCGATGTACGCGATCGGGTTTTCCACATGCCAGTGGATGCCAAAGCCCAGCCCCTGGCGGGCGCTGCCGCCGCCGGTGTGCATCAGCAGGTAGATCGAATAAGGCGTGTTCTCCTCATTCTGGCGGAAATGCTTTTGCTCGCGCAGGCTGTCATCGGAGAATTTCTCCGGGAAGTGGCAGAGTTCGCAGGTTTCGCGGGCAGGGCGCATGCTGCTGACCCGGATCGGGTACTCATAGCTGTTGGTCAGCGTCGCCCAGATCAAGCGCATATGCCCGACCTTGCGGTAAGCCTGCTGGATGATCAGGCCGCGCCCGATGTGGCAATCCACGCAGAGCACGCGGGCGTGGGGCGAAACCAGATACGTCTGGTATTCGGGCGGCATAGTATGGCAGGTTTCACCGCAAAACGGGACCGAATTGGAATACTCCCAGGCGGGCGGGATGGCCAGCAACACCACCACGATGAATGCGCCCACACCCAGGTACGGCAGGGCGCGGCGGCGAGCAAGTTGGCCTTCGGGAGATGGTGCAAACAAACGGCGGAGTCGGTTCATAAGCGGTTGCCCTTCCAGCAGGGAAGCCAGGCATCGGCGCAGGCATCTGTGCAGGCAGTAGCGGGTCCTGGCGGGCGCTTCCCGGCGTTTTGCGCCGGGAAGGTCTGCCCCCGGGCCGGGCAGCCCGAGGGCAGACGATACTCACGATCGGTTGGGGGTGATCCGGCGCCTACTTGGGCGGCAGGATCGTGGCCCCCGGCACCGGCGAGCCGGTCAGCTTTTCGTAGCTGAGCTGCAGCAGCGCCACCGTGTAACGCAGGTTATGCACCGCCGCACCACCGCCACGGGAGAACTTCAGGTTGTAGACCGCAGCATACAGGTCAGCGCTGGCCCCTTCGGGGAACTGGAAGTACGGATACGAGGGCAGCACTACCACCCCGCGAGCTTCCAGTTCGGCCTGCAGGACGTCCTGCAGCCCGGCGACCTCGTCCTGGTTGGTCTCGATCGTCCCGTCACCGTCGTAGTCGCGGCGAGCCTCAAAGGCGAAGCTGGTCGCACCGTCATGGCACTGCTGGCAGATGGCTACGTTCTCCGTGCCGTCCACCGGGCTGACCATGGCGAAGGTATGCTGGCCGACCGTCTGATGGCCGGGCAGCGGGTTGCCCTCGGCGTCCTTGCCGGGCGTCGGCCCCATATGGCAGCCGATGCAGGAGTCTTCGACCACGCGGCCATGCGTGCTGGTCGGCAGGGTCTCGCCCCAGGTGTAGCCGCCGGTGGCGTTCATCAGCTCAGCCGCGGTTGAGTAGTGCGGTGTGCTGAAGCGCCCACCAGTGGCCAGACCCTCGATCACAGCCACCGGGTTGGTGCGGGCGTTGTGGCAGCTCATGCAGGTCGCCGCCGGCCCCGCTGAACCAACCTCAGTGCCATCCGGCAGGGTGACCGAGTCGAACACGCGCAGCTGGTTGGGGTTGCTGGCGTCATGCGGGTCGTGGCAGACCGCGCAGGTGATCACCTGGTAGTCCACGCGCTGCTCTTCCGCCGGCAGGCCAGCCGCCCAGTCGATATAACCGGCGCCGCTATGGCAGCGGACGCAGGCGGCATGGTCCTCGCCAATCGGATACCAGAAAGCTTCGGCGTTCTTCTGGGCGTGGCCGCTCAGTTCCCACTGCTGCGGGAAGACATGGTACGGCTCTTCCGCATGGCACTGGGCGCAAACGCCGTAGTCCAGACCGCGCGAGATCATGGGATCGCGGCGGGTGGCCTCAAAGACATGCAGGTAACCGGGGCCGTGGCAGCTTTCGCACTGGATATTGGCCAGGCCAGCCACCTGCGGGAATTCCGCCACCATGGCGTCCCAGTTGCCTTCCTTCAGTTCCGCCGGGAAGGACCAGCCCGCTTCCGCAGCCACATCGTCAAAGCCGCCATTGACGGCTTCCGGACGGTTGTTGAAGCCGGTGGTGTGGCAGCTGATGCAGTTGGGGCCATAGTGATCGCTGGCCTTGCCATCGATCGCGCGGGTGAACATATCCGCGTGGCCGGTGGCGCTCCAGGCAGCGACGACGTCCTCGTGGCAGTCAACGCACTGATCTTCGGCTTCCTGCGGGCCTTCCAGGTAGCCGCTGCCGACGTAAGTGGTCGCCAGAACCGACCAGGTCGTCTCGGCGGTGTTGCCGTTGGCGTCCGTGGCGGTCAGGGTGAGCAGGTATTCACCCTCGACATCGGCCAGGAAGATCGCCACCGTGCCCTCGATCAACTCGGCAGCGGAGCCATCCGGCGCTTCCAGGCTCCAGTCAAACGTGAAGCCCTCGACCGCCGGGGCTGGCTGGACGAAATCTTCGATGGTATGCACCATCATGTTGGGGTAAATGCCGTAGGGGAGGATGAGGGCCTGCATTGGCTGCGCTGCGGGGTCTTCGCCAGCCGCTACAGCGTAGGCTTCCCCGGCCACATACGAGCCAACGCCCACGACCCGGCTGGCCGTGGTGATGATCGGGACTTCCTCCGGTTCCTCGCCGCCCTGACCGAAGACAGCCAGTGCGCCGAATGCCAGCAGCAGAAGGAGTACGCCTGCCGCGACAGTTATCTTGCGTGGTAACATAGACAAAGTTCCCCCCTTGTCTAATGTCACACCTGTCCATTGGTGCGAACGGTTAACGGTGCCTCAACGAAAACGTTACGATGGTCAGGATAGGTGTACACTATTTGGGTTCGGTCACCTCCTTTTCTGTGTGAAAGGCGTAGCAAATTCTTACCGGTGCTGCATACCAGCCATTTTAGCACAGTTTTCTCATTTTGCACTTATCTTTTTCTCAGCCAGGACTAAACTCCCAGGATGGGAATCCGGCCCGGTGCAGAGGGACGCGCTGCACCGGGCCGGCGTGTGTTCAGTGGATTTCGACCCGGCTCAGGTAAGCACGGCGGGCGCTGACATCGGTCACCGCGCCGGTGATCGTCAGCGTCCCCCGCAGGCGGATGTCCTCCGACGATCCGCCGACCATGATCTCTACCGTCCCCGGTTCGACCACAAAGCGCATCTCGGCGTCGTAAAAGGCCAGCAGGGCGGTATCCAGCGTGAAGGTGATCGTCCTGCGCTCCCCCGGCTGGAGCGTCACGCGGGCGAAGCCCTTCAGCTCCTTGACCGGGCGGGTGACGCTGGCTACCGTATCCCGCACGTAAAGCTGCACCACCTCATCCCCGGCACGCGGGCCGGTGTTGCGCACCTCCAGGCGGACGGTAAACGTCTCTCCTGCCGGGACCTGCTCCGGTTCGATGCGCAGGGAGTCATAGGCAAAGGTGGTGTAGCTCAGGCCATGCCCGAAGGGGAACAACGGCGCAGGGCTGCCGTCGCGGTAGTCGCCGTACCAGTGGGAACGCCCGCCGGAAGGCTTGTGGTTGTAGTAGACCGGCACCTGCCCGACATGGTGTGGCAGCGAAACGGGCAGCCGTCCCGCCGGGTTGACCGCCCCGAATAGCACATCAGCCACCGCTGCGCCGCCTTCCTCGCCCGGCAGCCAGGCCTCCACAATGGCCGGGATATGCGCGGCGATCCAGGGCAGGGCCAGCGGGCGGCCATTGATCAGCACGACGACGGTTGGCGTGCCCGTTGCCGCCACCGCCTCTACCAGTTGCTGCTGGACGCCGGGCAGGCCGAGATCAAGGCGATCTACGGCCTCGCCGCTGGTGCAATCGGGCGTCAGGCCGGATTTGTCGCCAACAACGACCACGGCGACATCGGCGGCCTGCGCCGCGGCAACTGCCTCGGCAAAGCCATCGGTGGCCGGGTCGGTCACGCCACAGCCCGGCGCGTAGAGCACCCGTGTACCTTCCGCCACTGCCGCTCTGATCCCGTCCAGCACGGTGACCATCGGAACGAAATAGTCCTCATAGGCCAGGCCAGGCTCTTCAGCCCAGGGCAGCGCGGGAACCGCGCCGGGCGCGCCATCTTCCTGGCGCGACATGACTTCCAGATGGCCGGGGTAATGATAATCGCCCTGCAGCAGGCGGATGCTATCCGCGGCGGGGCCGATCACCGCAATCGCGCCGAGCGTCCGCGGCAGCGGCAATAGGTTGCCCTCGTTCTTGAGCAGGACGATCGACTCGGCGGCGGCACGGCGGGCCAGGGCACGCTGAGCAGGGGTGTCAAAGACGGTCGCGGCGGCCCCGGCGTCTGCGTACGGATTCTCAAACAGGCCCAGGCGGAACTTCAGCCGCAGCATGTTGGTCACGGCGGCGTCTACCAGCGCCATGTCGATCCGGCCCGCCGCCAGCGCCTCCTGCAGCGGCTGGCCGTAGCAGTCGCTGGCCGGCAGTTCGCAATCCATCCCGGCCTGCAGGGCCAGCCGGGCGGCTTCCGCCCTGTCAGCGGCCACGTGGTGGTAGGTCGCCAGATTCACGATAGCGTTGTAATCGGAGACAATCGCGCCGTCAAAGCCCAGTTCACCGCGCAGCAGGTCAACCAGCAGCGGGCGGGAGCAACCGCAGGGCAGGCCATCCAGCTCGTGGTAGCCGTTCATGATCGTCGCCAGCCCGGCCTCTTTGATGGCGACTTCAAACGGGCGGACAAACACCTCGCGCAGTTCGCGGGGCGGGATGTGCGCCGGCGCCCAGTTCATGCCGCCTTCAGAAAACCCGTAGCCGACGAAGTGCTTGCCGGTCGCAGCGATGCCCCGCCGCAGGTCGTCGGTCTGCAGGCCGCGTACATAAGCCGCGCCCATGGCGCTTACCAGGTAAGGGTCCTCGCCCAGCGTTTCTTCTGTGCGGCCCCAGCGCGGGTCACGGGCGATATCCAGCACGGGCGCCAGAGCGTGACGCGCCCCAACCGCCAGCAGTTGCTGGCGAATCACATCCGCAACCTGGGTGGCCAGCGCCGGATTCCAGGTCGCCGCCAGGCCAAGGGCCTGCGGGAAGCACGTCGCGCTGCGGGCAAGGTAGCCGGCCAGGCTTTCCTCATGGACGATGGCCGGGATGCCCAAGCGAGTCTGCTCGATCAGGTAGCGCTGCAGGGCGTTGATGAAGGCGGCGACCTCGCCGGGCAGGAGGGACGTCGCGCCGCCGACGCGGGTGACCTGCCCAATGCCATGCGCCAGCGGTCCGCGGGCGCGTTCCGCCGAAAACTGGCGGCCTTCCATCAGTTCGCGCGACCAGACACAGCCAATCTGGGCCAGCTTTTCCTCCAGGGTCATCCGGCCCAGCAGGTCGGCGGCGCGCTCGTCCGGTGACCGCGCCGGGTCCAGGTAGAGAGGAGTCTCAGAGGACACGCTTTTTTCTCCTTCGTTTGAGGTCAGGCGTCATCAAGAATGCGGGGTTCCCCGCCCTGGCAGGAATCATACACCAGCGTCGGCAAGGCGGAAGTAGAAAGACCCGTCCACACCGTGCAAAAAGCAGACGGGACGCCCCGGTCGGGACGTCCCGTCGCCTTCATACCATCGTTGCGCCCCGCGTCACAGTTCCAGCGAGGCAAAGAGCAGGTTGTTTTCGTCCGGCTCCGGGGAAACCTGGAAGCCGAGCTTGTTCAGCAGGCGTAGCATGCCCGTGTTGTCCGGGGAGACCAGCGCCACCAGGCGGCTGAGCTTTTCGTCGCGGGCGATGCCGATCAGACGTTTGAGCAACTCGGAGCCGAGGCCCTTACCCTGGTAGGCGTCGGTGATGATCATGGCGAAGCGGGCCTCGTTGGTGCCGTGCAGCTTGCTCAACCGGGCCACACCCAGGATGGTCGGCTCCCGGCCGGTGGTCGTTTCCGCCACCAGCGCGATCTCACGGTCGTAGTCATTGAAGCAGATGCGCGACAGGCGGCTATGGGCGATGCGCTGGTTGAGGTTCATCAACTGCAGGTAGCGCAGGTACACTGTGCGCTCGGAGAGCGTCTCATGGAACTTGGCGATCAGCGGCTCATCTTCCGGGCGGATGGGCCGGATCATGATCTGTTCGCCGCCGTTGGATTGCCAGGGCTGGACGTACTGGTACGGATAGGGGCGGATGGCCAGCTTGGGCAGCTGCTCTTCCGTGATCTCCGGGTCGTACAGGACAATCCGGGCATCCAGGGCGATCAGGTGCTCCGGGGAAGCCAGCAGCGGATTGATGTCGGTCTCCTTGATCCACTTCTGCTCGGTGATGAGCTGGCTGTAGCGGACGAGCAACTCCGCCAGGGCGTCGATATCGACCGGCGGCTGGCCGCGCACACCCTGCAGGGCCGTGTAGATCTTGGTCTTTTCCATCATGCGCCGGGCCAGGGTATTGGTCAGCGGAGGCAGGCCCAGGGCGCTGTCTTTATAGACTTCCACCAGCGAGCCGCCAGTGCCAAAGAGCATCACCGGCCCGAACTGCGGGTCAATCGTGCTGCCGATGATGACCTCGTAGCCGCTCAGCTTGACCATCGGCTGGACGGTCACGCCCAGGAAGTCCTCTTTGCGGGCGCGGGTGTAGACGGCATTGCGGATGCTCTCGTAAGCCTCGCGCACGGCGTCAGCGTTCTGGATGTTCAGCTTAACGCCACCGACATCGGTCTTGTGGGTGATCGTTTCCGAGTGAATTTTGACCACCACCGGGTAGCCCAGTTCATCGGCGGCCTTGACAGCGTCGTCAGCCGTCGGGCAGACGCGGATCGGAATGGTCGAGATGCCGTAGTAGGCCAGGATCTGCTTGGATTCTGCCTCGGTCAGGATAGTGCGTCCCTGCGCGCGAGCGGCTTCGATGATCTTCGCAGCGCTGGCCCGGTCGGGCGTATCTTTACCTGTGGTGGCAAAGGAGAACGTCGGCGTCTCATAGAGGACGTTCAGGTTGTCGCTGTACTTCCACAGGTAGGAGAAAGCGCGCGCCGCAGCGTCGGGATACTCAAAGGTGGAGATACCGGCCCGGTTGAGGATGTCCTCACCAGCAGCGATACTGGCCCCGCCCATCCAGCTGGCCAGCACAGGCTTGCCCTCGATGCTGGCGTAAGGCCGGAGCGCCTCGGCGGTGCGGGTGGGATCGGTCATATCCTGCGGGGTGAGGATGACCAGCAGGCCGTCCGCGTTCTCGTCATGGCCGGCGATTTCCAGCGTGCGGGCGTACCGTTCCGGTTCGGCATCCCCCAGCACGTCAATCGGGTTATTGTGGCTCCAGGCGGGGGGCAGGAAGGCATTCAGTTCCGCCATCGTCGCCTCGGAAATCTCGGTCAGCTTGCCGCCGCTGGTGATCAGGGCGTCGGTCGCCAGCACGCCGGGGCCGCCCGCATTGGTGACGATGGTCAGGTGTGGACCGCGCGGGCGCGGCTGCTTGGAGAGCGTCTCGGCCATGGCGAACAGCTCGGCAATGTCGTTGACGCGCACTACGCCACAGCGTTCAAAGGCCGCGTCAAGCACGTCGTCAGAGCCGGTCAGTGAGCCAGTATGGGAGGCCGCGGCCTTGGCGGCGGCGGCGGTGCGGCCCGGTTTGATGACCACGATCGGCTTGGTGATGGCGACTTCGCGGGCAGCGGAGAGGAAGGAACGGGCGTCGCCGATCGTCTCCATATAGATCACGATCGCGCCGGTGCGCGGGTCGTCGCCCAGGTAGTAGATCAGGTCGCCCCAGTTGACATCCAGCATCGAGCCAACCGAGACAAAATGGCTGAAGCCGACGTTTTCCTGCAGGCTCCAGTCCAGCACGGCGGTGCACAGCGCGCCGCTCTGGCTGATGAAGCCGATGTTGCCGGGGCGGGCCATCCCAGCGGCAAAGGTGGCGTTCAGCCCGCTGACAGGACTCATCACCCCCAGGCAGTTCGGGCCGATGATGCGCATGCCGCTGCTGCGTGCGATCTTGAGGATCTCCTGCTCCAGGGCCGCGCCCGCCGCGCCGGTTTCCTTGAAGCCAGCGGAGATGATGATCGCGCCGGGGATGCCCAGGTCAGCACATTCCTGGATCAGAGCGGGGATGGTCGGCGCCGGGGTGACGATCACCGCCAGGTCGATCTTCTCCGGCACAGACTTGACGTCCGGATAGGCGCGGATGCCCAGCACGCTGTTGCGCTTGGGGTTGACCGGGAAGACAGTCCCGCCAAAGGGGCTGCTGATCAGGTTCCACAGGATGGTGCGGCCCACGCTGCCCACGCGCTCGCTGGCGCCGATCACGGCGACATTGCGTGGGGCAAAGATGGAATCCAGGGCCTTGCGGCCACGACCGCGGTAAATCAGGTCGCCGGTGGGGTCGATCACCGGCTCGGCGATATGGTTGTTGGTCAACTCCGCCATGATACAGCCTTTCCTTCGGGTGTTCCCGGAGCATGCAAATCAGGCAGGCGCGGCGTTCCGCGCCGCCTGGGATATTGATGTGCGCAATAAGCAGCGGTGCACTGCTCTTCAAGACATTGTAGACACAGTCTCGGCCTCTGTGGTATGCCGAAGATCATACCCCGGGGCGGCCCAATGTCCCGATGCTACCAGGGCGGCGGCGCATGGAAAGCGCGGCAGCAGCGCCGACCTCACTGCATGCCTCCGCGCCTGTGGCCCACACCGGGTGCAAGCGAAGGTTGACAGGGCCAGTGCTGTCAGCGACTGGACGGCACTGCACGCAGGAACGGGGAATAGGCAGGAGAGTAAGACCTCCCGGCGCCCTGGCCTCCTGATCACCTGGCCACCCGGCCTCCCGATCTCTGTGCTCCTGCCTCCCGGCTGCCCGGCCTGATCCGGCGGGAGCGGGGTATAATGCGCGTGCGTCGGTTACCGATGACAGGATGCCCGTATGCGCCTTTCCTCCGTGCCCGTTGAGCGCGTCGTTGCCGCCGCGATACTGCTGGCCTATGCCGTCCTGGCCACGCTCTACGCTCTGTTGACCCCCGCTTGGCAGGTTCCTGATGAACCGGCTCACTATAATTACATCCGCCAGGTGGCGGCGGAAGGCTGCTGCCCGGCCCTGACCGCCGATGACTGGGACGCCGGTTACCTGGCGACACTCACCGGCAGCGGCTTTGCCCCGCAGCACCTGGAGAAGCTGGACAGCGTCCAGTACGAAGATCACCAGCCGCCGCTGTACTACCTGCTGGCGGCGCCGGTCTACCGCCTGACTGGCGGGAGCCTGACCGCATTGCGGCTGTTCTCGGCGCTCATCGGGGCGGGTGTGGTGCTGTGCGTCTACGGCGTGGCGCGGGCTGCCGGGGCGGAACCGCCCATCCGGCTCGGCGCGATGGCTTTTGCCGCCTTTCTGCCGCAGCATGTGGCGATCCTGGCCGGGGTGAACAACGATGGCCTGGCCGGGTTGATCGCCGGCGCGGGGACGCTGCTGGCCGTGCTACAGGCAACCGGGCGACTCCCCGAACGGCGCGGCGCGCTTCTGCTGGGTGTTATGCTGGGATTAGGCTTCCTGACCAAAGCCTCAACCCTGCTGCTGGGGCCGCTGGCCGCGCTGGCCATCACCCTGCGCTGGCGGCGAGAAGCTGACCGCCGTCTGACCGGGCTGCTGGGAGCCTGGGCGCTGCTCCTGTTGCCCGCTTTGCTGCTTGGCGCGTTGTGGTGGGGACGCAACCTGGCCCTGTACGGCTGGCCGGATGTGATGGGTCTGGGACGGCATGACGCCGTCGTGGTCGACCAGCCGCGCACTGCCGACTGGATCGCCGCCAGAGGCTTCGGGGGATGGCTGGCGGAAGGCGTCCGCGTGACCTTCCAGAGCTTCTGGGGCCAGTTTGGCTGGATGGGTGTGCCGATGCCGGGCTGGGTCTATGCGGCGTTGCTGGCGTTCACCGTGCTCAGCGCCGCCGGGCTGATCCCGCTGGCGATGCGGGCGTGGCGAGACGCCCGGGCGCGGTGGGGCACCCTCACACCCGCCGCCCGCGACGCGCTGGTCTTGCTGGCGGCGCTCCTGGCGCTGGGGATCGCCCAGTTCGTCTACTACAATCTCACCTTTGTGCAATTCCAGGGCCGCTACCTGTACCCGGCCCTGAGCGCGCTGGCGCTGGCCTTCGCCGGGGGCTGGGCAGGCTGGGTATCCCTGCTGCCCAACCGCCGGGCGCAGATGCTACGCTGGCTGCCAGCAGCGATTATGTGGGGGTTGGCCGGGCTGGCTGCGCTGGCGCTGTGGCGCTTCATCCTGCCCAGCCTGCCAGTATGGTGAGTGACCGGCGATGGTGACGCTCCCGCCCCCCGGTTATAATCGGCGGTAGAGGCGCCGCTTTTGCCGCCAGCGAGGAGAGGGATGACTGTATGCATACGCTGCAAACGGTTGGCGTCCTGGCCCATCCCTTCCGCCCGGCGACCTTCCCGCTGGCGGAGGAGATCGCCGCCGGTTTGCGGGAACGCGGCCTGAACTGCTGGGTACGCACCGGCGAGGCCGCCGAGCAGATCCACGACCTGGCGCCGGAGACCGATCTGGTCGTCGCCATTGGCGGCGACGGCGCGATGCTGCGGGCGGCGCGGCTCTGCGCCCCGCACAACGTGCCCGTACTGGGCGTCAACGTTGGCCGCCTGGGCTTCCTGACGGAGGTACGCAGCCCCAACCGCTGGCCGCAGGCCCTCGACGCGGTGCTGGCCGGGCGCTACTGGATCGAGGAACGGATGATGGTCGGCTACGAGGCCCGGCGCGGCGATCAGCGCCTGTGCGCGGGCGACGCCCTCAATGACGTCGTGATCGGGCGCGGCGAACTGGCGACCACCGTCTGGCTGGAGACATACATCGACCGCGGCTGGACAACCACGTACGCCGCCGATGCCCTGATCATCGCCACCGCTACCGGCTCGACAGCTTACGCGCTGGCCGTCGGCGGGCCGATCCTGCCGCCGGAACTGCGCAACATCCTGGTTGTGCCGGTGGCCCCCCACCTGACGATGGACCGCCCGATTGTGGTTTCCGAAGGCGCTGTGATCGACGTGTTCGTTGCGCCGGAGAACCGGACGGGGGTGATTGTGGCCGCCGATGGCGTGCTGGCGGCGACGTTGCAGGTCGGCGATCGGGTCACCGTTCAGGCCAGCGCGCACGTCAGCCGCTTCGTGCGCTTGCGGGGGCGCACCTACTTTTACCGTTCACTGCTCGACCGGCTGGAGCCACGTCATCCTTCCCGCCAGCGCCCGCGCCATGCCGGGTTCATGGAAAACGACGAGACCTAGACCAGCGGAGCCACCAGCGAGAACCCGAACATGCCTGACACCTCGCCACCTGACGCCTCCTCGCTTACCCTGCCAGCCGCCGAGGGTGACACCCTGTACTGCCCGGTGCATCCTGAGCGCGCCACCAGCCTGCGCTGTAACCGCTGCGGGCGGCCGATGTGCGTGGCCTGCGCCGTGCCAACGCCAGTCGGCTATCGCTGCCGGGAGTGCGTCCGCAACCAGCAGGATGTGTTCTACACAGCCACGCCGCTGGATCTGGTCATTGCTGCGGCGGCCAGCGCGGGCGTCAGCCTGGCCGCCAATTACGTGGCCGGGCTGCTGCCGCTATTCCTGATGCTGTTCCTGGCGGCGGCTGCCGGTGGCCTGTTGCCGCAGATCATCAATTCGCTAACCGGTCGCCGCCGGGGACGCTACACCTACCTGGCGGTGATTGCCGGGATTGTGATCGGTGCGTTACCGGCGCTGCTGCCGAATTTGCAGTTCATCCTGCTGGGTGCGCCGCCGACCGCCCTGGTCTGGCCGTTGCTGTTCAACGCCGTCCTGCTGGCGGTTGCTTACGGCTGGTTTCGCCGCCCGTCCATCTGATCGCCTGAGCCGCGGCGAACCGGCCTATCCCGACGGGGGCCAGCTGGCCCACAGTGAGGAGGGAAGCCATGCCGGTACAATCTGCCGCGCCCGGAGCGACCCATGATGAGCAGGTGACCTACCATACCCGCATCGATCCCCACCGCCGCGCTTCGGGGCTATCCGATGTCATCCTGGGCGGCCAGGATGGGCTGGTCAACGTGCTGGGGGTGATTCTGGGGGTGGCCGCCGCTACCAGCGATCCGCGTATCGTGCTGGTGGCCGGACTGGCGGCGACCTTTGCCGAATCGGTCTCGATGGGGGCCGTCGCCTACACCTCTACCCTGGCGGAGGCGGACTTCTACGAGAGCGAACGCAGCCGGGAGTACCGCCACCTGCTGGAAGTCCCGGCGGTAGAACGCCGCGAAATCCGCGAGATCTACACCCTCAAAGGCTTTGAGGGCCAGCTGCTTGAGCACATTGTGGACACCATCACGGCCAACCCGGATGTCTGGGTGGCGGTGATGATGGCCGAAGAACACGGGCTGGCCCATGTGGATCGCCGCCAGGCGCTGAAGTCCGCCCTGATCGTCGGCGTCTCGGCTATTGTCGGCTCCCTGCTTCCGCTGCTGCCATTCCTGTTATTCCCTGTGGCTGTCGGCATCCCCGTTTCCATCGGGCTATCGGCGCTGGTGCTGTTCATAGTCGGGGCCTACAAAGCGCGGGTGACCATCGGGCGTCCGGGGCGCAGCGGCCTGGAAATGGCCGCTATTGGCACGGTCAGCGCGCTGGTCGGCTACGCGGTCGGCCTGGTGCTCAGGGTGCCCGGCGGGCCGTGATCCCGGTGGCGGGCTGCCACCTTCCGGAATCGCAGGCAGGTCCCGCCTGCGCGAAAAACAGGGAGCAGGGAATGGGGAGCAGGCAGCAGGGAGCCTGCCTCCTGACCACCCGGCCTCCTGGCCTCCTTTTCCTGCCTCCCGGCCTCTTCCCTTCCGGCCTCATTTTCTTGCCTCTGGACTCTTGTCTCCTGCCTCTTCTCTGTCTGCGTGGCGCCCCCGCTGTCCCTGATCGAGAAAGCGTGATAATATGGCCATCCGGCAGCGTTCTCATCACTCATGGCCTTCACCGGCGCTAGAAATGGTTATTCATGCCCCAATCCCTGCTCCCTGATCTTGAACAGACAGTCGGCGACCTGGCGCTGGACCTGATGCGTGCGCCGCGCCTGTACCCGGAGATGGTGCGCAGCGCCCCGCTCGATCAGCGCGGCGAAGTCGCCCCGGATGCAGTGCGGGTGACCCAGCATTACGTTGCTGGTCTGCTGGCCTACGGCTTCGACGCCTCCTATGAGGAGTTGCAGGAAACCCTGCGCTGGTTTGACACGCCCTTCCCCAGCGAGACTCACCGCCGCGTCGACGCGGTGGAAATGACGCGGCTGGAAGCTCTGTTGTTGTTGAATGCGCCGGAGCGCTGCATACTGCCGCGGCTGGAGCAACTCCTCCACCAGCGCACCATCGGCGGCGATCACTTTATGATCGAGGGGCGCGGCAGCGATTTTGACACGCTCTGGTCGCTCAAGGTGCTGGAGCTGGCCGACGAGCGGGGGTTGCTCAACGGCCTGGTGGACCGCGAGCAGTTGCGCCAGCTGGCCGGGCGGGTGATCGCCGGCACGCCGCTGGATAAAGACCTGGCTCTGGCCCTGCGCCTGCGCTACAAGCTGGCCGGCGGCCTGCGCCATACGCAGCGGCAGAGCCTGGAAAAGTTGCTGCGCGTGGCGGAACGCACAGGCGGCGTCTGGGGGCTGGATCAGGATATGCTGTGGGTGGCTGAATACCTGCGCCAGCAGAACCTGACCGCCGGAGACTTCGCCACTCACCGCGATGTCCTGCGCGAAGCCATCCTCAGCACCTGTTACGTGATCGAGAATCTGACGCCGCTGGCGGGCGACTTCCCCGTCCTGCAGGAGCCGCTGCGCAGGGCGATGGAGCTATGGTGGGGCGTCTTCCACGGGCGCAATGCCGCCAATACGCTGCATGCGCTTTTCCCAACGCCTTACGATTACCTGATGATTCTGGCGCGCACGCTGGTCGCTGTGCGCGCTTACCTGGGCGCGCCGCTGATCCAGTGGGGCACGAGCTATGCCCATCGCAAGCTGGTCGAACTTGAACTGGAGCAGGTCGCCCAGCCCGATCGCGAGAGCATCCGCGAGGCCCTGCGCCGCTGGTTGCGCGTCGACCTGGAAGGCGAGCCGGATCGCCTGCGGCTGGGCATGTCCGATACCGAGATCGTGCGGATCAAGCCGTATGTCTCCAACCCGATGATCCCCGATGGATCGGGCATGGTGAGCATCCCTTACGCGAACGCGTTGATCGTCAAGTACGGGCCGAAGACGGAGATCGAGGAGGAGCGGGCCAACTACGACCGCCTGCCCGCCAGTATTCGCTCCTGCTTCGCCATGGTGCCGCAGCCCAGCTACCAGGATGAGTACGGGCGATCCTTCCTGATCCTGCAGGACCTCAATAGCTACCGCACCCTGATCGAGATGCTGAAGGACGTCCCCCAAGCCCGTCCAGAGATCAGTGCTGAACTGGGGCCGTTCCTGCTCGGGGTGCACACCGGCCAGCGCCGTAAACCCCCGCAGGCCCCCTACGGCCTGCTATGGGAGCTGTACCTGCTGCCCATGCAGGAGCACATCGGGCGTGTCTTCACCTATATTCAGGACAACGCCCTGCTTGACCAGCGCAAGCTGGAACAGGCCGACCAACTCAAACATACCCTGCTGGATCAGATGGGCAACCTGGTGCGTCACCAGCTCAAGCTGGAAGGCTTTCCGGTCGCCTATATGCATGGCGACCTGCACTCGCGTAACATCATGGTTCGCCGCCTGCCCACCCGCGAGCGCGGCAACGACAGCCGGGCGCTGGACTTCAAGCTGATCGACCTGGAAAAGTTGCGGCTGGATGGCGACGCGGCGCTGGATGGCGGTGAGTTGCTGGCTGACCTGAGGCTGGCCATGAGTTCGCTCAAGGTCAGTGACCGCCACCTGCTGGAAGAACTGATCGAGACGGTGCGCGCTGCTTACATGACTTTTGCCGTCGAACGTGGGGACGCCACCTTCCCCACGCGGCTGGAACTGGCCCAGGCCCGCGCCCTGATCCGCGTGGCCAAAGGCCGCACCAAGGCCGGTTACGCCTTCCTGCGGGAAAGCCGCCGCGCCCCGGCGATCAACGTTGCCCACGAATTGCTGGATCTGACGGCGATGGCCATCGAGCACCTCAAACAGGTGCTGAACGCGCTGACCTGAACCGCCCTTGCCGGACGGAGATAGCTCGGCGCAGCTGGCCTTTTCCTCTGAGGGCGTAGCCGCGTCGTGCACCCGGACATGTGACGCTATCCATTCCTGGAGGGGGGAAAATCGCATGCCGGAGGCCAGCACGCTGCTGTTATTTGCGGCAGCGGCGATTTCGATCAACCTGACGCCCGGCCCGGATATGCTGTACGTGATCGCCCGCAGCGTGGGTCAGGGACGGCGGGCGGGGATTGTCTCCGCCCTGGGGCTGAGCGTGGGCTACGTGCTGCACACGCTGCTGGCCGCTTCCGGGCTGGCGGCCCTGCTGGCCTCCGCGCCGGGGGCTTACAGCGCCGTCCGTGTCACCGGGGCGCTGTACCTGGTCTATCTGGGCGCGCGGGCGCTGTGGCCGCGCCGGGATCGTGGAGCACCCGATCACCCGGCGGTTGCCGCCGCGCCGCCGGGCGATGATGCCCGCTGGCCGGCGGTTTTCCGCCAGGGGGCGCTGACCAGCACGCTCAACCCCAGCATCGCCGTGTTCTTCCTGGCCTTTTTGCCGGGGTTCGTCACGCCAGGACGGGGATCGGTTGCCGGGCAGGTGATCGCGCTGGGCCTGCTTTTCAATGCCACCGCTACGACCACCCATACCGTCATCGCCCTGCTGGCCGGGACGGCCGGCGACTGGCTGCGCCGGCGAGAGGGGGCGGCCCGCTGGCAACGCCGCTTTTCCGGTGTTCTGTTGATTCTGCTGGGGGTGCGGGTGCTGGTGATGTGAGCGATCTGGAAGGCAGCCCAGGCTGGCTCTGTAACAAATCAAAACAGGCATTGACAAACCCACCCGGATCGGTATATACTGCCCCGCAGTAGGAAAGCAGGCAGGTGCAGTGTGTAGGTGAGCAGTGCAACGCCCAATTTCCGGGCGTTTTTTGTCTCCACCACGCGGTCGTGCATGCCCAACTACGATCTTCGAATAAGCCATTACAGTTGAAGGAGCTTCTCCAATGGCTGAACGTATTCAGGGTACTGTCAAGTGGTTCAACGGGACCAAGGGTTACGGGTTCCTCCAGCAGCCGAACGGGCCGGACGTCTTCGTCCACTATTCGGCCATCGAGGGCACCGGCTTCCGTAACCTCGAGGAAGGCGACCGCGTCGAATTCTCCATCGAGCAGGGTCCCAAGGGCCTTCAGGCCCGCCAGGTCGTCAAGCTGCGCTAAAGCCTGCACTGCGACACTGACTACCCGCGCCCGCGTCACCCCGACGCGGGCGTTTTGATTCCGTTTGCCTTCCTCCGGCGGCGGTATAATCCTGCCCGGGAATGTACCGCTTGCAGCAAAGGACAGGGAGGGAAGCCCGATGACCCAGCCAGCCAGAGACGCCGATCTTCAGCAGGCCATGCGCTACCTGCAAAAAGAAGAGATCACCGGCCATCACATCTACCTGAAGCTGGCCGAGACGATCAGGAACCCGGATAACGCGGCAGTGCTGCGCCGGATCGCCGGGGAAGAGCGCCGGCACCATGACTTCTGGAAGGCTCACACCGGCTACGAGGCGCAACCTGCCCTCTGGAAGGTCCGCCTGTACTACTGGCTGGCCCGGCTGTTTGGCCTGACCTTCGGCGTCAAGCTGATGGAGCGCAGCGAGGAAGCCGCCCAGAGCGCCTATCACCGCCTGCTGGAGGTCATCCCCGGCATGGAGGAGGTCCTGCGGGAGGAACAGGAGCACGAAAACGCCCTGCTGGCCATGCTGGATGAAGACTGGCTCAAGTACGCCGGATCGGTTGTGCTGGGGCTGAACGACGCGCTGGTGGAACTGACCGGGGCGCTGGCCGGGTTGACCTTCGCCCTGCAGAACACCGGCCTCGTCGCGCTCTCCGGGCTGATCACCGGCATCTCCGCCTCGCTCTCAATGGCCGCCTCAGAGTACCTTTCCACGCGCTCGGAACCATCGGCGCAGCAGGAGCCGGGCCGCGCTGCCCTGTACACGGGCATCGCCTACGTCTTCACCGTGACCGCCCTGATCCTGCCCTACCTGATCTTCACCAATATCTTCGTCAGCCTGGTCGTCACGCTGATCGTGGCCATCGGGATCATCGCTGTATTCAACTTCTACCTCTCAGTAGCGCGGGATGAGTCGTTCCGGCGGCGCTTCCTGGAGATGGCCGGGCTGAGCATGGGCGTGGCGCTGCTCTCCTTCCTGATCGGGGCGATCATGCGCAGCGTGCTGGGCATCGAGGTGTGAGGGGGAGTCAGTCATTCGCCCGGACAAGGTGTTTGGTAACACCCAAGGCTGATGGCGGTCTGTTGCAGAGAGACCATCCTGCATTGCTGGCTAAGCCGATCAAGGGTGATGAGGACTATCCGGTAAGTACTTCTTCCTATCCAGTACCCCGGTAACATTGAAGGCTCTCAGCCCATAACCTAGATTCAGGATGCTGTACCTTTCCAGGTTATGCTGTCCCGCTGGCTCTTCCTTGTGTCGACTATGAATAAGGGAGGTGATCATTGGGCTGGAGCTATACTGATCATGCGATGGACCGTTGTGCGCAGCGCAACCTGTCGGACGATGACATTGCTTATGTCATCCGGCATGGCCGGGTGAGCTACCGGGCCGGCGCCAAGCTGTACTTCCTGGCGGCGAACGATGTGCCCCGCGCCGATAGGCGGAATGAGCGGGTCAGTCAACTTATCGGCACATCGATACTGACCACCATGGATAACGACAGGCTTGTCATCATCACTGTGTACCGCAACCGCAAAGACGGTTTGAAGGACCACCGCAAGAAGCGTAAGTTCGATTGTCGTCGACAGACGCCGGAGTATAGCAGCGGCAAGCCAGCATCACAGAAGGGAGCACCCTTCGATTGCTGAAATCGCTCTTGCCGCGTTAACCAGCCTGGACAGATAACCGGAGTCGAGAGCAACCGCACGGGTTGCTCTCGATGTTTTCCCGGCAGGCCCTGCTAATCCGTTGGCTGGCTGGCTTCCTGCCCCGCCGCCGCGCGGAACACCGCCCGGATATCTTCCGGCGTCTCCGCCAGCAACAGGCGGGCGCTGATCTCCGCCGCCAGCGCCTCCGGCACCGCTTCCACGACAAACGGGCGCTCGGCGGGCTGACCCAGCCGCCGGATGGCCCAGCGTTCCCACTGCTTCAACTCCCGCTGTACGGCGGCGTCTTTGACCGGCGGTGCGATCGCCGGGCTGCCCGGATCGCGCGCTTCGTTATCCTCCACGGAGACAGTCAGCGGGCCGTCAGCTGGCCAGCGCGATCCCGCCCCGCTGACCGGCGCTTCCCCCCAGCCGACGGGCGGCAGGTCATAGTAGCGGGCGCGAATCTCGTTGATGCTCAGCACGGGGTAAGCGGTGCGGATCTCAGCCAGGCGCGTGCCAATGTCAGTCGGGCGGATGTCGTCGAAGGCGGCCTCCAGGTCCGCGCCCCAGAAGGGCAGCAACTCGGCGGTGATCTTGCCCGCCAGTCGCACCAGCTTGGGCCACAGCGTGCGCTCCACAAATACGCGCTCAGCGATCGTCGCGTTGGCTTCGGTGGCATTCTCGCTCCACATACCCGGCGGGATGCCGTAGATGTGGAAGATGGTCTCCCGGTTAAAGCGCCGCCCGTTGAGAAAATCCATGTCCTGCTGGCTGAGGCCGATGGCCTGCCACTGGACCGCCCCGCCGCGCAGGAAGGCCGTGCGCCGCTCCGCGCCGCCGTAGGATTCGCGCCATTCGCGCTTGAGCCGCTCGAAGTCGGCGTCACTGACATACTCTGTGATGTTGACAATCCCGGCGGGCACGGCCCGATCCGCGCCAAAGGTATCGCGGTTCCAGCGGGTCATGGCGTCGTCGGTCTGGACGGCCAACCGCGCCGCCTGCAGGGCGCTCAGCCCATAGTAGTCGCTGCGCGGGTGCCAGCGCCGGAAATGGATGACTTCCACGGCTTCCAGCGGGATGTGCTCCCCGTCGAGGGTGTAGATGTAACCGCGCACGTGATCGCGCTCATCCGGCACAACGGCCACGCGGTCAGGGCGCAGCAGCCAGATTTCCGCCGGGCGGCCCCGCGCATCCCCGGCCAGGAACCAGTAGGCGTTGCCGGTCAGTTCCAGCGCACCGATCGTCTGCTCGATCAGCTCAAAGCCACTCAGGAACGGATTGGGCGCGGCCAGCAGCGTCTCCGCCGGGTGTGCTTCCAGCGGAACGCGGCGTTCCCCCGCCCGCCGGTAGACGCGCAGCGGTACCAGCGCCGCCGCCTCCGCGATGCGGTTGACGGCCACATAGACCCAGGCGTTATCCTCATAGACGGCTGCCTGCCGTTCGTAGGTCGTCAGGGCGGGCCAGCCGAAAGCATTGTGCCGGGCCACAGCAGCCAGATGCGGCGGGCGCTTTTCCAGCCGCCGCCGGCGGCCCGGCAGCCAGTCCAACCATGCGGGCATGTCCTTCCTCCTCAAGTGGTGCGAAAGATTCATGCAATTTTCAGGTTCTACCAGCAGAGTCTGTGCTACTGTAATGGGCGCGTAGGCATCTAATGACAACAGATAGCGTGATCGAACAGGTATTGCCTCAGGAGTGCCATGTTATCGTTACTGGAATTGACCGTTCGTCTGCCTACCCTCCTGTGGGACAGGGCCGCGGCCAGCGTCCACCCCGCCCACACGATCGGCGTGATTGTCGCCTCTGCGGTGCGCCCGGCGAACCCCGACGCCGCTGACCAGACCTTCAGCCAGCTTTACCAGCCGGTGGTCAAGTTCCGCTACGTGGTTAACCGCGAGGGCTATATCAGCACGCGCCTGTATGACAACCGCCTGAGCAATACCATCGCTACCTTTGATCGCCGCCGCGCCGAGGCGGTCGTCCGCCGCTTCCGGCCCGGCAGCGCCGTGACCGTCTACTACGACCCCCGCCATCCGGAGCACGCCTGGCTGCTGCGCGGGCTGAGCCGGGAGGCGATTGCTGCGCTGGCCAGCGCCGGCCTGCTGGCTGTGCTCACGCTGGCCGCCCTCTACATGGGCCTCAGCCCGGCGTTCTAGGATCACCTCCGCGCCCTCCTTTTCCCCTCAGGCAAAAGAGAGCGGCCCGCCCGCGTGGCGGACGCCCATCCAGCCCAGCGCCACCGCGATCACGGTATCGTCGTGCATGCCCGGCGGCGCACCGTACCGGTACAGACCGGAAGGCAACCGTTCCAGCGCGTAGGCGTTCAATTCCCCGCGCAGCACCGGGTCGTCCAGCAGCGTGATCTCGCCACGCTCCATAGCCAGGGCCAGCGCTTCGATCAGCGGCCCTTTGCTCTGGGCTGTCGTCTGGAAGGGGCGAACGGGCAGGCCATGCGCCTGCAGCGCCTCGATGTTGACGCTGCCGATGCTGTTGGCCTCCGCCCAGATCGCGCCCGGCTGCCAGCGATCGCACAGGGTGCGCAACCGGTCGCGTTGCTGCGCCCAGGAGATCTGACGGAAGCGCTCCAGGGCTACCAGCCGCCGTGCCGCAACATCAAACACGGCAAAGGCGGTGTAGTCGTCAACGCGCCCCCAGTCGATGCCACAGACGTAACGCCCGCCCGGTTCCGGTTCCCCCGGCTGGCCGGTACACACGGCGTCGATGTTGCGGAAGACCTGCCCGGCGTCCTCCACGAACTCGGCCTCATACTCCTGGCGAAACCAGCGATCGGGCAGTTCCAGCCGGGCGGCGTCGATCTCCTCCGGCGCGATCAGGGGGTTATCCCGCGTGGGGTGGTGGAAGCTCGCCCAATCCGGTTGGAGCGGGTCGAGGCCCAGCAGATACAGGCGGTAGAACCAGTTGAGGCCGTTGGGCGTGGAAAGGAACAGGGCGCGCCCGCGCCGATCGGAAAGCGCCGGGCGGATGGCCCCTGTCCACACTTCCTCCGGCATAAAAGCCGCTTCGTCCAGCACGGCCAGGTCCAGCCCTGCGCCGCGCAGGGCGTCCGGTTCGTGCCCGCTGCGCACCTGAATTGCGCCACCGCCGGGCAGGATCACCAGCCGCATCTGCTCGTTCTTCTCCACCCACACCCCCTCCAGCGCCGCCCTGAGGCTCCGCCAGACAGCATCAGCCAGGCCGTAGGTCGGGGCGATCCACCAGCCCAGCCCGCCGCGCCGGGCGGCGTCAAGCAGGGCTACCTTGCCCAGTTCCGTCTTGCCCCAGCGGCGGCCACAGGCCACCACGCGGAAGCGGGCCGGATGGGCCATCACCCGCGCCTGCCCAGGGTGGAGCCGCATGGACCGCACCATCATAGGCGAATTCCCAGCGGATAACCTGTTCGTGCGTGGCTTCATCCGGCGCTTCCAGCATCCTGATCAACTCGATTGCCGTCTTGAGCGCTGCCGCGACCTGGTGCAGCGGCGCATCGGCGATTTTGTCCGGCACAGCTTCCACCAGGGCCAGCGCGCCCCGGCGTAACGCCTGGGCCAGTTCGGCATCGGAGGGAGGGGCCTTCTTTCGGGAGCGTCGAGTCGTCTCTGTCATGACTGTCACTGTCGCACGCCTCCTGTGCGGGCTGGCCGCCCGGCGCCCCTCGCTCGCCATCCGGCTGCTGGCGGGAGCGCCAGGATACACTCCGGGTGGGTTGTCTCCCGCGCGGTGGGGGCGCCGGGCGGCGCGTCCGTGAACCAATCTCACTTTAGCACAGATGTTCTATTCCTGAGGCGAAAAAGATCGCCGGGCGGTAGCCGCTTTGTACGCGGCCCCGCCCGGCTCCCTCAAAACGCGGCGTTTGCCCCCTAGGCTTCGCCGCTCAGCTTACGCTGCAGGTAGTCGTCGGAGTAGTCGATGCGCAGCTCCACCCAGAGCGGAAAGTGGTCGGACATCTGGTGGGTGCGCCAGTAAGTGCGGTAGTAGGCCGACTGATCCTTACGCGGTTTGCCGGCGGCGGTGGTATGGTACGCCTCGCCCATGTACGGGGCGTAGATCGCCTCGTCGTCATTGCGGAAGACCGTCTCGTAGTAGTTGAAGACGCCCGACTTACCGATCTCGCCAAAGCGCCGGTCCCGCACCCGGAACATGATCTGGTCGTAGAACTTGTCCTGCGCGGCGTTGGTTGGCAGGCGGGTTGGGCCGTCGATCCCGGTCGGGATGGAAAAGCCCGCATCCAGCAGGGCGCGCATGGTCAGGTCGTTGTGGCTGAAGATGTTGAAGTCGCCCAGCAGGATCAGGTTGGGCGACCAGGCCGTATCATCCAGCGTGCGCCGGCGCAGAAACTGGGCAATGTGGTCGATTTCAGCCACCCGCTCCGGATCATCGGCGATTCCCTTGCCATACAGGATGTGAACGGTGCACAGCATGAAGCGTGTCCAGCCCGCCTCAAAGCCGCAGATGAATGGCGTGCGGGCGATCTGCGTCACCGGCTGGTAGACTGTCTTGCCCTGGGCGTCTTTAGTTCGGAGCGGGGGGAGCACCAGCTCGCTGGCCAGCCCGCCAAAGCGCACCTTGCGCGAATCGTACAGGAAGGCCATCCGTTCCTCATTGCCCGGCTCGCCTTCGGTCACGTCGGTGACCAGGTAGTGCCAGTGATCGCCCAGCAGTTCCTGCAGCCGGTGCAGCGCTTTGAGGTCCTTGCGCACCTCCTGAATGGCGACCAGGTCAAAGCGGGCGATGATCTCGGCGATGTAGTAGAACGCTTCCGGCAGGCGTTCGCCGTAAGCGGGCGAATCAAACTCGCGGATGTTCCAGGTGGCCAGGAGCAGATTATGCAGCAGGGTGCGCGTCACCGGCACATCGCGGTCAAGCTGGCGGCGCAGGGCCAGCAACCGCTCGGCAATGCGCCGGTCTTCAGGTTTGTTGGTCGGGTCGAGATCACGGTACCGGGGCATGCCGGGCCTTCCTTAGTCCAGGTGCTGGCGGTCGGTAGGGGGGGGTCTTCCCCACCTTCATTATAGGCTTCTACAACCCCGGCGAAACTGCGGCCCGCGCATGCGCCATTGCGCTGTCTCAATTTCCACCAAATATCGTATAATATCAGTAAGAGCATTTCACAGCCCTGGGTGAAGGCTCTGGCCGGTTCAGGGCGCAGCTGTGGCTTCGCGGCTGGCGGGTCGCCGGCGATCCGGGGCAACTCTTCACTTGTTGAGAAATGGGGGAAACCACATCATGCGTAAGTTGTCAGGAATTGTTGCCCTCGCGGTTGTGCTGGTACTGATCGGGCTGCTGCCGCTGCCGGCCTACGCCGATGGCGGCACGCCCTGCCCGGGATCGCTGCCGACTCGCCTGGCGGTCGGCGATACGGGGGAAGTCGCCCGTAGCTTCAGCAGTCTGCGTAACAGCCCCGGCGGGCTGGTGATCCGCGTCATGTACACCGGCGCGCGCTTTACCGTGCTGGAGGGGCCGACCTGCGCGGGCGGGCTGACCTTCTACAAGATCGATTACGGCGGCGGGCTGGTTGGCTGGGCTTCGGAGAGCGCGGTCGCCAGCCCGTGGGGGGCGCAGTACTGGCTGGCCCCGGTTGAGGACGGCGACGGCACGCCGACAGCCTGCGCCGGTTCGCTGGCTCCTCGTCTGGAGGTGGGTGATACAGGCCGGGTGGCCCGCTCCTTCAGCAGCCTGCGCAGCAGCCCCGGCGGCCCCGTGATCAGCGTGCGTGGCTACCACGAGGAATTCACCGTGCTGGAAGGGCCGGTCTGCGCCGCCGCCGGACCGCTGATCTGGTACCGGATTGATTATGGCGGCGGGGCGGTAGGCTGGGCCTCGGAGAGCCAGGTCATCAGCCCATGGGGATCGCAGTACTGGCTGGAGCCAGCGCCGTAGCGATAGCTTGCCCTGCGTCCCCTCCGCGCCTGCGACCCGCGCCGGAGGGGGCGCGCCGCCCGGCGACTCCCGGTAACACCGCGGGGCGACCCTTCTTCCGGGTCGCCCCGCCGGTTGATCCCGCTACAACAGGCCGGAATCATTCCGCCAGCACGTCCAGCTCTACTACCTTGACGTCATCCAACGGCCCCACCTCAACCGTCCCGGTCAGGCGGACGCCGGTCAGTTCGATCGGCGCTGGCAGCGCGAAGTCAAAGAGCTGGTAAGGCACCCGGGGATCGGGCGCACCGATCAGCGTCGTGCCCTCCGGCGCGGCAATCCACTCGCCATCAACCAGGCATTCCAGCTGGAAGCCGGTGAATACGCCGGGATCGCCTTCGATGAAGCGGATGACGCTCGCCTCAACCGGACGATCATAGACGACCGAGAGGGTGATCGTCCCGTCATGGGCCTTGCCCCGGTACACCCGCGCCGGCGCGCGCGGCTCAACCCCGCTGAAGTCGTGCTCTACTCCGTCCGCAATCGCCCGGCTGGTAGCCCGGGAAGATTCGCCCTCCACGCTGGTTTCCACCGCACCCCCCTGCTGGCGGACGCGGTTGTTGGCGCTGCGTTCCCAGAGCTGCGCCAGCGGGTTCTGGCTCAGCGGCGGGCCATCTGGCGCGGGCGGCAGAGTCCACACCTCGCCCGTCACGCTTCCCCCTGCTTCAAGGATGGTCTGCTCGATGATCGGGAGCATCCGTTCAGCCATCAGGGTGAACGTGTCTTCGGCCTGCCGGTCATCCGGCAGGTAGTCCGGCAGGTTCTCCCGTGTCCGGGTGATCTGATACCGATCAGACATCGCCACGCCGGGGAACTGATCAAGCAGCGCGTCGTAGCCCAGCAGCAAACCCAGCAACCCGCCCATGGTGGCCGTGCCGTTGTCGGCATCCCAGCCGGCGAGCGTGCCGATCTGGACGGTGCGTCTGAAGTCGCCCTCGCCATAGAGCAGGGCCATCACCCCCGTCGCCAGATTCACGGAAGATTCCGTCCAGTCCCGGTAGACATAACCGTTTTCGTCAGCGTTGAGCTGGAAGTGTTCGTAGATCCGGTCGCGGGTGCGTTCCCAGTCATCCCGATCGGGGTTGTCCAGGTAATCCGCCAGCACGAAGTCGATCACCTGGGCGGCTTTGGAGCTATCCGGCAGGTATGCCCGCGCCGCTCTGACCAGCCAGATGATCTGCTCGCGCGGCGGCAGGGAGCGGTCGACCTGCGCGGCCAGGGCGTAGAGCGCCACATGGAACTGCGCCGCGTGGGCGGCGTACCCGGCGGCCGTGGTCAGGATCGGCAGGTTGGCCAGCCGGAGCGCCTGATCGGGCATGGCCGGGGCCAGCGCCCCGAAGACTTCCGTAGTCAGTTGCGCGTCGATCTGCAGGCTTTCCGGGTTGACCGACCGCATGCCGGTGACCGGCGGCAGCACGCCCCGCCCCATCAGGTCGCGGGCCTGCCGGTTGGAAACCCAGATGTAGTCGTTGATGTGCTGCTGCCATCCCTCGGCGATCTGGGCCGGGGTGAGCAGGTTCGTGCCGTGCTGAGCGAGTAGATGCAGGTAGACGTACTCGATATCGGTGTCGTCATCCGCCAGCCAGGGGTCCTGAAATACGAAGTCGATCACGTCGTTGGACTTCCAGTCGATCCCCTGGTCAAGCCCCCAGTCGGCGTCAGTGTAAAACGGCGGCCCGGTCTTGACAGCTTCGGTGGTCAGGCCGGTCCAGTTGGCGATGGTCTCGCCCAGCCACATCGCCCGTAACCGGTCGGCGTAATCCGCCCGGTTGAGCTGCCGGGCTGCCGTCTGGGCAGCAACCGGCTGGAGCGTCCCGGTCAGGCAGGGGAGCAGCACGCCGATACACAGGGCTGCCGCCATACTCCACCGCCACCACGACCGGGCGCATCGGGACGTTCTCATCATGGACTCCTTCATGCCTTCAGGCCGCCCTGAGTCAGGCCTTCAATGAAATTGCGCTGCAACAGCAGGAACAGGATCAACACCGGCACGATCATGATCACCGACCCGGCGTTGGTCAGCCCCCAGTCGCGGCCATAACGCTGCTGGAAGGCGTACAGGCTGGTCGAGATCGGTTTCAGATCGGTGCCGGGCAGGAAGGTCACGGCGAACAGAAACTCGTTCCAGGTGAACAGCCCGACCACCAGCGCCGCCGTCAGAAAGCCGGGCCAGGAAAGCGGCAGGATGATCTCCCGTAGCACCTGGACGTTGGAAGCGCCGTCAATCCGCGCCGCGTCGATGAAGTCCTGAGGCAGGGCCACCATGTACGATCGCAACAGGTACGTGGCAAAGGGCGATTGCAGGGCGATATAGATGATGATCAGACCGAAGTGTGAGTTGATCAGCCCCAGCTGTTTCCAGATGTAGAACAGCGGGATGATGAACAACTGCGCGGGAACCCCGGTGCCGATCAGAAAGTAGAAGGAAATGACGTTGCCGCCCTTGAGGTTCAGCCGGGCCAGCGCGTAAGCCGCCATCCCGGCCAGCACGATCACCCCGGCCACGGTGAAGCCGGTCAGGATGGCGCTGTTTTTGATCGTGTTGGCGTAGTTGCCTTCCCGCCAGGCCGTGACGAAGTTATCCCACAGCGGTTCCTGGGGCAGCGTGAACGGGCTGAGGTTGATCTCGGCGGTGCTCTTGAGCGAATTGAGGAACAACAAGAGGATCGGGACAAGGGCGAAGATCGCCAGCAGCGTCAAAATGATGTAGTTGGGTAGCGTGGAGATGGTTCTTCTGGTCCGGAACATGGCTAGATCTCCCATCCCAGTCTGCGCAGCAGCACAAAGCCGCCGGTGGCAATGGCCACCCACAACGTCATGAATACGCCTACCGCCGCCGCGTAGCCGGACTTGAAGCGCTCAAAGGCGCTGGTGTACAGGTAGGTCCCCATCACTTCGGAGGCGTTGGCTGGCCCGCCGCCGGTGATGATGTACACGTAGTCAAAGACCAGCCCGGACCAGATCGTGATCATCAGGATGGTGAAGACCAGCGTCGGGCGGATGCTGGGCAGGGTCACATAGCGGAACTGCTGCAGGCGACCGGCGCCATCCAGCCGGGCTACCTCATAAAGCTCTACGTCCACGGCAGACATGGCGGCCAGGTACAGTACCAGCAGGAAGCCCCAGAAGTGCCACATATCGACAAACGCCACGCCGAACAGGGCCAGATCGCGGGAGCCGAAGATCGCTACATCCAGGAAAGTTATCCCGCAGCACTTGGCCAGGGCCGGGCCGATGCCGATGCGCGGATTGAGCAGGAAGCGCCACAGCTGCGCATTGACCACCGCCGCGATCACATACGGGATGAAGTAGGCCACCCGGAAGAACATCTGCCCGCGTTTGATTCCGGAAAGCAGATATGCTCCCAGCAGGCCCAGCGCTACGGGTATGGTGAGGAAGAATACCGTCCAGATCAGGTTGTGGATCAACGCCTTGAAGAAGACCTGATCCTGGAGCAACTGTCTAAAATTGGCCAGACCCACGAAATTCATGCTGCCCACGCCCGACCAGTCCGTGAAAGCCATCCCCAGACCGGCAATCGAAGGGATGACCACGACGATCAGGTTGAGCAACAGCACCGGCACGACGAATAGCCAGCCGCTGATTTGCTGTCGTCGCCGGGCCTGGTGGGCTTCACGATGAAGCGATGTGGCTGCCATACTGCCTTCTCCAGACCTGTGTTCAGATAAATGGTGAAATACTCGCCCGGAACAGGAGAGGGGGCGGTGACGTCACCGCCCCCGTGGTGATTACCGCACTGCTTATTCAGCGACTCCCGGCGCCGGGACGTTCAGCACAGCACCTGCTGCCCGCGCTTCATCCCAGGCCGCCTGATGGTTGGCCAGGTAGTCTTCCACGCTCAGCTCGCCGTACCAGACCAGCTCGATTTCCTCCCACAGCTGGACATTGGGGCCAGCCGGCCAGAACGTCCACGTGGTGTAACCGATCCGGCCTTCGCCGGTGACCTTGGCAAAGTCGGAGAAGAAGCGAACAAAGCGCTCGTCTACCCCCTCCGGGAAGTCCTCAGGGGTGATGCGCACCGGCACCATCCACTCGCCGAAGCTCTGGGTGGCCGACATATCCAGGACGCGGTCCGGATCACTCAGCAGGAAGTCAATCACTTCCGCCGCCACATCCGGATGCTCCGAAGCAGCGTTGATCGACAGCGTGGAGCCGGTCGCCAGCTCGTAGTTGTACTCGCCAGCGCGCTCATGGAAGACGGGCAGCGGCGCCCAGTCCCATTCGGTCCCGGTCTCTTCAAAGGCGCCCACGCCCCAGAAGCCCCAGGTGCCGATCATCATCATGGCCGCTTCGCCGCTGGAGAGCGTCGGCCAGTAATCATCCCAGCCGATGGCGAAGTAGTTTTCCAGCCCGCCGCTGAACCAGCCCTTATCGGCGATATGGGTCCGCAGCAGTTCCATCGCTTCGACGAACTCCGGGTCCGTCCACGGCTTCTCGCCGATCAGGGCTTTGTAGACGTTCTCCGGCCCGGCCACATTGTTCAGGTAGATGCCCACGAGGTGCTCGTTGGTGGGCTGCCAGCCGACATTACCGTAGATCAGCGGGTAGATGCCCTCGGCGACAGCGGCCTCGGCCAGCGCCTCAAACTCCTCGAGGTTGGTCGGCGGGGTCCACCCCTTCTCCTCGAACAGCGTCCGGTTGTACATCAGGATCATGCTCTCGTAGGTCAGCGGGACGCTGTACAGCTTGCCGCCGATGAAGCCAGACTGGAAGGCCCAGGGCAGCAGACGATCTTCCCAGCCCCACTGCGCGGCATAGTCATCCAGCGGCTGCACCAGGCCGGCGTTCACGAATTCGGCGATGAAGGATGCGCCGGGCGACTGGATGATGTCCGGCGCTTCGCCAGCGGTGATGGCCGTACGCAGGACGTTGTTGAGGTCCTCATGCTCGGTGATTTCCAGCCGGTAACCGGGGTGTGCCTCGTTCCAGGGATCGATGAACAGTTCCTGAATGTTGGTGGGCACGGAGTTCGGCTCAGTCCACCAGGAGATGACCACCTCATCCTGGGCGCTGACGATCGGCGTAACCAGCAGGAACAGGGCAACGATGAGCACAACAGACAGAGCGCGTGCTTTCACGGCAATCTTCCTCCTCACTTGAATTCTGGCTCTTGAAGTGACAAACAGTTTCATTGCGTCAAACAGCTCTGACCTGGCGGGCACCTCCTTCCCTCAGCTATCGGTCTGCATCGAGAATGACGTGATCAGGCCACCGGGCGGACGAACACGTCGCCGCATTCCAGCGTCCCTTCTTCCAGGACGATGGCTACCGCGCCGCCTTCCAGCGGCCGCTCCGTATCCTGTACGTCAAACAGCAGCGTGCCATCAACCCACCCCCTGATGCGCTGGCCTTCCACCGCCAGCCGGAGGTCATGGCTCTCATCAAACGCCCAGGCGAATTCCTTCTCAGCCAGGATACGCTCGCCATCCAGCGCCTTCACCAGGCAGGCGCGATTGCCGGGCCGCAGCAGCAGGGCGTAGTAGCGCCGCATCCCCTGGACCCGCGCCGCAATCCCCGCTGAAGCGCTCAGGTGCGGCGTCAGGCGGGTCGACACCTGGTAGTCCGTCCATTCCCGCGTGCCCTGGATCAGCAGCCCTGTACCTTCGTTGTGCATCAGCCGCAGGCCCAGCGGCCACCACGGCCACCAGTCATCGACGCCGTTCGTCCAGGCCAGCGACCACATCTTGCCGAACTTGGCCGGCTTGCCCAGCCGGACGTTGGGCGCGCCGCTCCAGGTCAGGTAATCCAGGTACACGCTGCCAGCGGGGACATAGCCCTCCACCGGCGCGATCTCCAGCCCGATCTCGGCGATCGGGCGGCCCTCCGTCTCCGGAACCACCCAGGAGAACTCGTGCCGCGCCCCCGGCGTCAGCGTCGCCGCCGGGCCGTAGATCGGCACCAGCGCGTCCACGGCCCGCTCCATGGCTTTGAGCGCCTCCGGCCCGATCGAGAAGTGCGCCGTGCCAGCCGCCTCGTAGACGCGGATGTACAGCCGCGCCTGAACCGGCTCGGTGTTGGCCGGGTCGGCCTGGACGGCAGCGGCCACCGTCTGCCCCGGATACAGCGAGGGCGAGGCCAGCAGGGCGTAATGCCCCAGGTCGCCGGTATCCGCCGGGATGAAGGTGTGTGTCCTGACCCGCGACACGCGCCCCGGCGCCAGCCGCTGGTAGCGGATGGCCAGGCTGCGCTCGCCGAGGGCGCTGTGCCCGGCGACATTCTCGATGCTCGTGGTACCCTTGACTTCGATGCTGGGTTCTGGCTGGAAGCCCTGCACCGCGCCGGGGAACTCAAAGTGGTAGCGTGCGCCGCCTTTGGGCGCCAGCGGCGGTTGCCCCTGCAGCGCCCGCCCAATGTTGATGATGTCGTAGCTGACGCGCACTGCATCGGTGATCGCCCGCCCGCCATCGGCAGTGGGGATGTACAGCCGGTCGGCTACCGGCGAACGCCAGTCCGGCCCGGCCTCGATCCCGGCCAGCCCGTTCTTGATGCCCATCAGGCAGCCGACATTGCCGGAGTTGCAGTCTGTATCCCAGCCGGAGGTGTTGACGATCATCAGGGTCTTCTGGAAGTCGTCATCGCCATAGAGCAGGCTGAGCACGATCAAGCCGTGGTTGGGCACCATGTGGCAGACGCCCTGGTAATGCTGGTAGCCGTAGTGTTCTTCCAGCCAGTCCCGCGCCCGCATCCAGTCCGCCTCTTTGCCGCGCAGCTCGCGCAGGTCGGCAATCACGCGGTAGATCGTCGAGTCGGCGGGGATCAGCCCGGTGGCCGTATCCAGCAATTTGTTCAGGTCGGATTCCACAAACGCCTGCGCCTCCATGGCGGCGATCACCTGCGCCCCGTAGACGGCCTCACCGTCGTGGCTGACGCTGGCCGCCCGCCGGGCCAGGTCGGCGGCCAGTTCAGGGTCGCCCGGCGCGACCATCGCCCAGCCGTCAATGAAAATCTGCGCGCCGATCTGTTCGGCGACCGTGTGGCCGTTGGTGGCAATCGAGCCGCTGGCCGGGGCCTTGAGGCCGCTCTTGAGCCGCTGGTAGGCGGTGTGCTCGGTCGAGTTGCCGACGCCGCCCCACCAGAGGATGGTGCGCTTTTCGATCAGGTAGTTCAGCCACGTTTGCCCGATCTGCGCCGGGGTCAGGGACAGGCTGTTGCCGTAATCTGGCAGTGCCCGCAAGAATGTGAACGTCCCGGAGATATCGTCGTCGGTGACGATCAGCGGCAGACCCCGCTTCTCGTGGACGTAGTAGGTGATCGGCCCCAGCTCGGCCATGATCCGCTGGTAAGACCAGCCCTCGAAGGGCCGACCGAGGTACACCCCGATCAGCTTGCCCAGCACCCCCGCATAAACCCGCTCCGCATAATCGTGAGGCAGCGACATAACCCTTGCCTTTCTAGGTGCTCTCCCGGATCACCAGACGAAACTCAAAAGGAACGGCGCGCTCCGGCAGCCTGGTTGGGCTGCCCAGGCGCTCCACCAGCAGCCGGGCCAGCATCCGGCCCTCCTGCTGCATGTTCTGATCGATGGTCGTCAGCGCCGGTATCATGGCGGCGGCTTCCGGGATATTGTCGTAACCGCAAACCGCCACATCTTCCGGCACGCGCAGGCCGCGGCGCTTGAGGGCGTAGATCGCGGCGATGGCCATCACATCGTTGGCGGCGAAGATCGCGGTCGGCGCGGGGTGGTCGGGCGCGAAAAGTTGCTCGATCAAACCCGGTACGCAATCCGCCCGGAAGTTTCCGATGCCCACTAGCCGCTGGTCGTAAGGGATGCCGGCCTCCTTCAGCGCGCGGCGGTAGCCCTTGAAGCGTCCCCGCCCGGCAATGGTGTTCAGCGTGCCGCTCAGATGGGCGATGCGGCGGTGGCCTTTGGCGATCAGGTGGTTGATCAGGCCGCTGAGGGCCGCCGTGTCATCCACCTTGAGCACATCGACGCCGGGGATCATCGATGGCGCGCCGGACATCACCGCTACCGCGATGTTCGCCCGCGTGATGCGCTCCAGGTCTTCATCCTGTAAAAAGAACGGCACCATGATCACGCCGTCGACCTGCCGCTGCAGGATGGCTTCGACAAAAGCCTTTTCCCGTTGCGGGTGGTCGTCGGCGTCATACACCAGCAGATCGTAGCCCTCTGCTGAGGCGACCTGCTGCACACCGCGGATCAACTGGGGGTAGAACGGGTTGGCGATGTCTGGCACAAGCACAGCCAGCAGGTTGGTCTTGCGGGTGCGCAGGCTGCGCGCACTGGCATTGGGGGTGTACCCCAGCGTCCGGACGGCCTCCCAGACACGCTGGCGGGTGGCCTCGCTGATGCGGATGTTGCCGCCAGAGCGTCCGTTCACCACCTGCGAAGCCGTGGTGACCGACACCCCCGCCTGGCGGGCCACATCCCTGAGCGTAGATCGGCGCTTATGGGTCACACGTCACCCTTTGCCCGGTCTGGATCGGCAAAACGCTCGCACGACATGCTGTTTCGTTTCTGCTGTAACGTTTTACCATACCAAAGGTAGTATAGATTGCCGGGCCTGTCAAGCAGGTTTCTTGAGGATGTCTTCAGGGAGGGAAGCCGAGAGGCTGAGAGTCCGGGCGGCGGGGCGCTCTCTGCCTGCAGCCGCTATAGCCGACGCCCTGGCTGGCGCGGTACACTCTGCGACCATGGTTCCGTATCCTGTTGTCCCGGAAGGCTCCTGCGTCATGCCGCTCCAGTTTCACTACCTGGCTCCCGTCCGCCTGCCAACTGAGAAGGCGCATGGCCTGCAGATCGTCCATAATTGCGAGGCGCTGGCCGCGGCTGGCGCTGCTGTGACGCTCTACGCCGCCACGCGCTTCCAGCCGCCGGAGCTGCGTGGGCGGGATATCTGGACGGTCTACGATGTGCCGCGCGACGCCTTCCGGTTGCGCTACGTCCCGACGCTGGATCTGTTGCCGCTGGCGGGGGGCCGGATCAACCGGGTTGCTCAGGCCGCGCACTACCTGCAGATGGCAACCTATAGCGCCGCATTGTGGCCGCTGCTGCGCGGCACGGCAGCGGACGCCGTGTACTACAGCCGCCATCCGCTGGTGCTGAGCGCGTTGCGCCGCTTCAAACCAGCGCGGCGGTTGTTCTGGGAAGTGCACAGCCTTTCCGCGGACAGGCGCAAGCGGCAGGCGCAGGCCGACCTGGCGCGGGCCATCGGCGGCGCGCTGACCGTCACCCGCCACATGGCCGACATGCTGGTGGAACTCGGCGTCCCGGCGGAACGGGTGCTGGTCGTCCCGGATGGCATCCGGGCGGCGCGCTTTGCTGCCATGCCCGGCCAGGCGGAGGCGCGGGCGGCGCTGGGTCTGCCCGCGGAGGCGTTCATCGTCGGCTACATGGGCCGGCTGCATACCCTCAACATGGGCAAGGGCGTCGATGATCTGATCCTGGCGGCGCTGGGTCTGCCCGCGGAGGCGTTCATCGTCGGCTACATGGGCCGGCTGCATACCCTCAACATGGGCAAGGGCGTCGATGATCTGATCCTCGCCATCGCCCGCCAGCCGGAACGCGCCCTGCACCTGTTGCTGGTCGGCGGCCCGGAGGAGATGGCGGCGGCTTACCGGGCGCAGTGGGCGGCGCTGGGCCTGCCGCCGGAGCGTTTCCACGCGTCGGGGCAGGTCGCCGCTGCGGAAGTCCCGCGCGCGCTGGCGGCCTTTGACGTCGCCGTCATGCCGTTCCCCTGGACGGAGCACTTCGCATACTACGCCAGCCCGGTCAAGCTGTTCGAATACATGGCCAGCGGGCGGGCGATTGTGGCGACTGACCTGCCCAGCACAGCGGAAATCGTCCGCCACGAGGAGACGGCGCTGCTCGTCCCGCCCTCGGATGTGGAGGCGCTGGCGACGGCGCTGGCCCGCCTGCAGGATGACCCATCCCTGCGCACCCGGCTGGCGGAAAACGCCCGGCGGCTGGTCTTTGAGCGCTACACCTGGGCGGCGCGGGCAGCGCAGATCCTGGACTTTGTGCGGGGCGGGTAAGGGACGGCTGCCCTGCGTGGGCTGCCCACGCGGCCTGAAGCCGGACGGGTTTCGTGCTACACTGAATGTATCGCCGGCTTGAGCGCACAGGAGGCAGCCATGCCCACGTATGTCATGCTCAGCAACCTGACCGACGAAGGCTCCAAGACGATCAAGCACAATCCGGAACGGATCAAAGAGGTCAACGCTGAACTGGAGACGCTGGGGGTCAAGGTCGTGGCCCAGTACGCCACGCTCGGCCCGTACGATTTTGTCAACATCGTGGAAGCTGCGGATAACCTGGCCATCGCCCGTGTTTCCGCGGAACTGGCCTCGCGCGGGACAATCCGGCTGACCACCCTGCCGGCCATCGACATCGACTCGTTGATCGCCGCCCTCAAGTAGAACCACCGCCACAAGAAGGACAGGAAAACGCACAGGCTGCCCCGTTAGCGGGACAGCCTGTAGCTTTTTTCAGCGCCGACCAGCGAGCGGCTAACGGCCCAGCCGTACCTGAAGCTGCTGCCGCAGCAGCACCGGCTCGCAGCCGGAGAGGCAGTCCTGAGTCCGATCGCGCAGGCGCAGCTGGTCAGGCACCCCATCGCAATCGCAGTCGCAGTCGCGCAGGCGCAGCCGGTCAGGCTCCCCATCCTGCAGGCCGTCCTGAACGCGCAGGCGCAGCTGATCGGGCACGCAGTCGCAATCCTGCAGCATGATCTGATCGCGATCCTGCTGGCGCAGGCGGTCCCCACCGCCCTGCGCCGCGGCCACTGACGCCATCGCCAGCAGCGCCACCAGCACAATCACTGCCATCCCTTTGCTCACCACCCTGTCAGACATGCTCAGCTCTCCTTGTGACTATGTTGGATGTCGGATACTGTCGGCATCACAGGGGCCCCTGTTCGCCATCTGACTTCGCCTCTAAAACCGCATCAGGGCGGCCAATGTCACACTTTTTTCATGCTTTTCCTGGAAAATGACAGAAAACAGGTACAACAGGGGCAGTGAAAGCCAGCCCGTGACGGACTCCAGCGCCGGAAAACATCGAGGGCGCTACCGCGCCCCCGATGCTCACACCCTGCCGGATTGCTGCTTGCCGCTTATTCCCGGCTACGACGGCCACCCTTCAGCTGGCTGGCCAGCTTCTCAAAGCCCTCCCAATCGCCCTTAGCCGCCAGCGCCGCCTGCTCCGGCCAGGTTCTGGGCGCGCCGGGGAGGATGCGCACACCCGCCGCCCGCAGGTCGGCCTCCAGCCTGTCCGGGTCGGCGGCAGCAAGCTGGGCGAAGGTCGTGATGCCCATCGCCCGCAGGGCAGCGTCAACCTTGGGGCCGATGCCTTCGATGCGCCGCAGATCATCGGGCGCGGCGGTTGCAGCCGCCTCGCTGACCACAGGCTCCTGCGCCGGGGTCGGTGCAACCGGCTCAGCAGGGGGAGTAACCTCCTCAGCAACCGCCACAGGCTCAGCCTCCGCAGGCGCTGGTTCAACGGTCGCTGGTGGTTCTGGCGCAACGGCGGCCTCAACCGCTTTCGCTTCGGCGGCGGCAACCGGCTCAGCGGGATGTGCCGCCTCCTCAACGCGGCTGACGCCGGGGCGGTAGCCCTGTGCAGAACGCGCCGATCCGCGCAGCGCCCACCATAACAGCACCACCAGCACAACGGCGGCAACAAACAGAATCAGCCAGAAGCCCAGCTGATCGCTGGCAGCTTGCTGCTGAAGACCGGAAAACCCAAGCTGGCTCAGGCTGCCAAGCAGCAGCCCCACAAGAATCAGGTTGCGCCGAAACATAAACCATCACTCCTTACATCTACGCAGGTCAGAAGGAAATAGCACACTATATGCCGGTTCGCCGGTCACGGCAGAACCGGGAAATCGGCCTGCACGCCCGCCACCGGCAACCCTGGCCCGCCGCCGGATGGCGCTTTCTAACGACGTTGCAGAAGTCGGCGAACGCTGGACTCTCCCTAACTATACTGGAAAGTGGACAAAAGGGCATAAGCCGATTCTCTGGCGGCGCGGGCGCAGCCCGCCGGAGATTCCGGCAATAGCCACAAGAAGAGACCGGGAGGCCGGGAGGCTGGAGGCGGCCCCGCCACGCCACCGGCCTTCTGCTTTCCGCCTGCTGTTCCCGCTGCTATCGGGGTGCAAGGACCTGGCCGGGCGAAGGGAGTATAATCGGGGTATCTGCAACGCCCGTATGCACCCAGCCGTACCACACGACCGCGATCACCTGGAGCAAGAACGCTTATGGTTTCCACGCAAACCTATGCCGTTGAGGATTTCGCCGCCGAGTTGCGCCCACGCCTGAAGGGCGCTATCCGCACCGATCACTTCAACCGCGTCCTGTACAGCACTGATGCCAGCATCTACCAGGTGATGCCGCTGGCCGTCGTGCTGGCAGAAGCGCCGGAAGATGTGATCGCCACGATGGAGACTGCCGCCCGCTACCACCTGCCCGTCCTGCCGCGCGGCAGCGGCACCAGCCTCGACGGCCAGACGGTCAACGAGGCGGTGATCATCGACATGTCGCATCTGGGCCGCATCCTGGAGGTCAACGCGCCAGAGCGATGGGTCAAAGCCCAGACTGGCCTGATCCTGGCCCGCCTGAACAGCGCCATGGCCCAGCGCGGGTTGATGTTCGGCCCCGACCCGGCTACTGACAACCGCGCTACCCTGGGCGGCATCTGCGGCAATAACTCCACTGGCTCGCACAGCATCCTCTACGGCATGACCGCTGACCATGTGATTAGCATGGATGTCGTCCTGGCTGATGGCAGCGTGGTCACCTTCGGCCCGGTGGAGGACGCGGTGATCGGCCAGAAGGCCGCGCAGGACACGCTGGAAGGTCAGATCTACCGCCACATCCCGGCCATCCTGGCGCAGAAGGAAGCGGCCATCCGCGCCCGGCTGCCGCGCACCTGGCGGCGCTGCGGCGGCTACAACCTCGACCGCCTGCTAACCGGCGACACCAGCCAGATTCCCCTGGCCCCCATCCGCTGGACAGACCCGCGCTTCAACCTGGCCCGGCTGATAGTTGGCAGCGAGGGCACGCTGGGCGCGATCCTTAGCGTGACGCTCAACCTGGTGCCGCGGCCCCGCCAGCGGGCGCTGACCATCCTGCACTTTGACGATCTCAACGCCGCGCTGGAATCCGTCCCGGCGCTGCTGGAGGTGGAGCCGAGCGCGGTGGAGCTGCTCGACCGGATGCAGATGAACCTGTGCCGCCAGTCGCCCTCGTGGGCGCCGCGCCTGTCTTTCGTCAGCGGCGATCCTGCTGTCATCCTGATCACGGAGTTCTATGGCGAGGACGAGGCCGACCTGGTGCGTAAGCTCGACCGGCTGGACGCCCAGATTACCGCCCGTGGCATCCCCGCCAGCGATTACCGCCCCCGCATGCTCGACGCCGCTTCCCAGGCCAATGTGTGGGCTGTGCGCAAGGCCGGGCTGGGATTGCTGATGAGCCTGCGCGGGGACGCCAAGCCGGTGCCATTCATCGAGGATGTGGCCGTGCCGGTGGAGCATCTGGCCGCCTACGTGCGCGATCTGCAACGTGCGGCAGATGAGGTGGCGGTCACGCTGGCGACTTACGCCCATGTCAGCGCTGGCTGCCTGCATGTCCGCCCGATCCTCAACCTGAAGGCTGAGGACGACATCCAGAAGATGGTCTACCTGTCGCGTACGGCCTGCGATCTGGCGGTCAGGTACGGCGGGGCGTGGAGCAGCGAGCACGGGGATGGCCGTTCGCGCTCCTGGCTCAACCGTCACTTCTTCGGCGACGAGGTTTACGAAGCTTTCCGGCAGGTCAAGGCCGCCTTTGATCCGGAGAACCGCCTGAACCCCGGCAACATCGTCGATGCGCCGCCGATGACCGAGCACCTGCGCTTCGGCCCGGATTACACCACCCTGCCGCTTTATGAGCATCTGGACTGGTCAGCGGACTTTGGCTACGCCGGGGCGATTGAGATGTGCAACGGCGCCGGGGATTGCCGCAAGCTGGACGCAGCGACGATGTGCCCCAGCTACATGGTCACCCGCGAGGAGGAGTACAGCACGCGCGGGCGGGCCAACCTGCTGCGGGCAGCCATGAGCGGCCTGATCCCCCGCGATCAACTCTTTGGCGACCGGCTGGCCGAGGCCATGGAACTGTGCATCTCCTGCAAGGCCTGCAAGGCGGAGTGCCCCTCCGCGGTGGACATGGCCAAGATCAAGCTGGAATGGCAGGCCCACCGCTACCAGCACGCCCGGCCTTCGCTGCGCACCTGGCTCTTTGCCAACATGCCGGCCTTCAGCCGGCTGGGCAGCCTGTTCCATCCGCTGGCTAACGCTGTCCTGCAGAACCGCCTGACCGCCGTCCTGCTGGATGTGACGCTGGGCATCGACCGGCGGCGCAAGTTGCCGCGCTTCGAAAGGGCATTCCTGAGCCACAAGCCGGAATCAGCGCCAACCGGCAACAAGGTCGTGCTGTACGTGGACACCTGGGCTAACTACAACGAGACGGCCATCGCCCAGGCTGCCTTTGACGTGCTGACCGCCGCCGGTTACGAGGTGATCATCCCGCCCTACGCCTGCTGCGGGCGGACGTACCTCTCCAAAGGCTTTGTCAAACAGGCCAGGGCCGCCGCCGACCGGGTGATGGATATCCTGGCTCCTTACGGGCGGGCAGGCATCCCCATCGTCGGGCTGGAGCCGTCCTGCATCCTGACCATCCGCGACGAACACCAGTACCTGAGCGATCACCCTGACCGGCAGGCGGTAGCCTTCAACACCTATACCTTCGAGGAATTCGCCGCCCTGCACGCCGACGAGTGGGCTGATCTCTTTGAGCCGGACTCCGCGCCCTGCCTGTTACACGGCCACTGCCATCAGAAGGCGCTGGTCGGCACCAAACCGGCGCACCGGGCGCTGGGGCTGGCCCACCAGGGTGTGGAAGAAGTCGATTCGGGCTGCTGCGGGATGGCCGGGGCCTTCGGCTACGAGAAGGAGCACTACGCCCTCTCCAAAGAGATGGCCTTCCGCCGCCTGATCCCGGCGGTCGATAGCACGCGCCCGGAGGCGACGATCGTCGCGGCGGGGACCAGTTGCCGCCACCAGATCAAGGACTTCACCGGGCGGCAGGCGCTGCATCCGGCGCAGGTCCTGGCCGCCCGGCTGAAGAAGTGACGCCGGGCAGGGCTGCTCCGAACGCCGGACAATACCGCGAATCAACACGGGGGCCTGCGGCTGGCAGGCCCCCGTGCAGTGTTCCCGGCTACGTTTAGTGGAAGCGGTAGGTGTAGTAGCTGGACAGCGGCGACAGTTCGTCGAAGATCACCACATCGATGTAGCCTTCAGCATTCGGCCCGGTATTGACCTGGTACTCGCCGGTGGTCAGGCGGTAGAGCGCGATCCGGCCGTCCGCTGTGGCGGCGATCAGGGTGTTGGCGGCAGGCAACTCCGGCACGGCGGCGATCATCTCCGGCGTGACTTCCAGCGCCAGCGTGCCCTCGCCGGTTGCCTCGTCAATACTGTAGATGTGCAGGCCCGTGCCTGTACCATAATCCACCGCGTAGATGGCCGCCTGGGCGTACTGCTCGAAACGGTTGATGCGCCCGTCGTTGAAGCTAATCACCACACCGATTCCCGGCCCGGACATGTAGCCGCTGAAGGGGCCGCTCTCCCCGTTATTATAGGAGGTGATGACCAGAATGTAGTTGCCAGCCGGTACGTTGGCAGTCATTTTCGGCAGCAGACCAACGCCGCTATCGTCATCGGAGGCGACGCAATTAGTCAGCGGGCTGGCCGGGTTGAAGCTGTCGCGGTACAGGAACAGGTAGGGATCAGCGAAGCCACTGGTTAACTCAAAAATGTGCGTCCCGCCAACGCCCAGAGTGATAGTGCGGGTGGTGTAGTAGACAGCTGTGCCCCAGGTAGAGAGACTGCCGCAACCGGCCCCCCGGTTGTAGGTCGGGCCGGGGTTCAGCGTCCCGGAAAGATTAACGGTTGCGGCCAGGGCAATCGGCACGGCGATCAGGAGCAATGCCAGAAACAGGCTAATCATGGCAGGTCGGCGGATGAAGCGCAGAGAATGGTTCATGTTTGTGTTCTCCTTGAAACGCTGGACTACAGTAAAGTGTAATATAGAGAAAAGGGAACTGGTCGTTTTTTTACAAATTATTCATGCGTGACGGGGTAGCAGTGGCCTGCTGGAGCGGGGATGTGACCGGGCCGGACCAGGACCACATTAGGGGAATTTATGGTCGGCTTTGAGGGGTGAGGTATCGCCGCCGGATGAATGCTACCGCCGCGCCGGGGAGCGCCAGGATGGTCGCGCCGCTGATGGCCAGGCCGATCGCCACCGAAGCCGGGCGGAAGGCCAGCAGCACGGTGTGCTCGCCCGGCGTAGCCACGTAGACCGCCCGGAAGGCGGTGTTGGCCCGATAAATCGGGGTCGGCTGCCCGTCGATGAACGCCTGCCAGCCGGGGTACCAGGTCTCGGCCAGCACCAGGTAAGCCGGGGCTGACGTGTTAACCACCACGGCCAGCGCGTTGGGTTCGTACACAGTGAAGAAGAGACTTCCCCCCGACGACGCATCCCCGTTCAGCGCCGGGCCGCCCTCCACATAGACGACGGCGTTCGCGTCCCAGTCCGGCGCATGGATCGCTTCCCAGGCGGCTTCCGGCGTTTCCACCGGGACAGCGCGGTAAACCAGCCGGGCCAGCGGCTGTGCCCCGGTGTTGAGGTAGATCGTCACGTCGGACTCAGCCTCATAGACCGGGACAAAGGTCGCGTCGCCCGGCGGCGCGTCCCCGCTGGCCGCGATCACGTACTTGGCCCCCAGGAAGTTGTAGGTCGGCGAGCCGCGTTGACCCACGCCCCAGTAGTAGGCGTCATAGGCGGCCAGGGCCAGCGGGTTGCTGACGCCGGTGATGTCATACAGCCGCCCGCCGTGCAGGCTGGCGCTATCCGGCTGCCAGCGGGGAGTCGCCCCTTCAATACGGAAGGGCGAGTCCGGCGCGGCCTGCAACCAGGCGACCGCGTCGGCGTGATCGTAGCCCGTGCGCGGATCTTCCGCCTGAACCTCGATCCCTGCGCCAAAGGCGATCAGTTCCACCGCCACCAGTACGGCGACGATCCAGCCGCCCGCCCGCCGCCAGAGCACACTGCCGTACGCCGTCAGCGTTTGCAGCGCCAGCGCAGCCAGGCCCGCCGCGGCGAAATCCGCCAGCAGGACGAACCGCGCCGGGGCGCGCAGGCTGCCGAAGCCGGGCAGGATGGCATAGGCCAGGCGGTGGAGGGGGAAGTATCCACCCAGCGCCAGCAGGAAGCTCAGCGCTGCTGCCAGTGCCAGGAAGACGGCCAGTCCGTCGCGGCGGCGCAGGCCTTGCGCCGCACCGATGACGGCCAACGCCAGCGCCAGCGCGCCAATGTAACCGACCTCGACGCGATCCCAGCCGCCGCTGAAGTCGCGCGGGCCGCGCCCGTAGACCCACGGCGCGATCAGCCCGATCAGGGCCTGCGGCGGCAGGCTATACCGCGCGGCCTGCTCATAGCTCAGGCCGGCGCGGGCGGTATAGCCGGTCAGCTCCAGCGCTGGCAGCAGCGCCGCCGCGCTCAGGCCCAGCGCGATCAACCCGATCAACAGCAACCTTCCCGCGATCCGCACCGCCTGCGCCCTGCGCCGCCCGGCGGCCGCCCCGCCCAGCCGCCACAGGCCCGCCCCACCGACCAGCAGCGCGGTGAAATACGTCATCTGGGCGTGCCCGGCCAGCGTCCCCAGCCCGAAGGCTACCCCCGCCAGCACGACCCAGCGGTCAGCCAGCGCCGCCACCAGCCGGCTGAGACGCGCCCGGCCCGGCGCGGATGGCGCCGGCTCACGGTAAGCCACCTCCAGCCCGCGCCAGACGCCCAGGAAGACCAGCGGCAGCCAGGCGGCGACAGCGATCAGGTTGAGGTTGCCCTGGTGGGTGACAAACACATCGGAGAGCATGAAGGCGATCGCGCCAGCCGCCGCCGGGGCAGGAAGGATCGGAGCGCCGCGGCGGATCAGGCGCAGGCAGGTGTACATGGCAACCCCGGCCAGCCAGATGTGAGCCATCACCAGCGCCTCCAGCGCCTGGTAGGGCAGGTCATCCACCAGCAGGGAGAGCAGCAGATTGGGCGGGTAGAGCACGCCGCTCTGGTTATCCGCCCAGAAGGGCGCACCGCTGTACTGGTGCGGGTTCCATAGCGGCAATTCAGCGGGCAGCAGCCGCGCCACAAAGCGGTAAGTCGGCCATAGAAAAGAGACCAGATCGCCGCCGCCGTAGGGCAGCCAGCCGCCCCCCGCCCAGACCGGGGCGAAAAAGACCAGCGCCGCCAGCGTGATCAGCAGCAGGGCGGCCAGGTCAGCGCGGAAATGGGCAGTGGTCGAAGCAGGCTGCGAATGGGCCATGCGCGGCGCTCCGGATGGGCAGGGGCACGGGCACGAGTATAGCGTGCCCCTTCGTCGCCTGCCGCTGACCGCCGGGGCGCATCCCGATGCCGCCCACTGCTCCGGCCTCCCGTCCTCCCGGCCTCCTCTCTTGCCTCTGGTCTCTTGCCTCCTGCCTCTTTTTCTTGCCTCTGGTCTCCTGTCCCCTGCCTCTCCTTCCTGCCTGTCGCCGGTGCGTTTAGGGTCTGCGCGGAAGTTGTGCTATGGTAGAGGTGACATCGCAGCCGCCCGCCCGATAGCCTGAGTAGAAGCCGGACAATCATGATCGAGCTTCCCCTGTTCCCGCTGCATACCGTCCTGTTCCCCGGAATGCCGCTGACCCTCCACGTTTTTGAGGAACGCTACAAGCTGATGATCCGGCACTGCCTGGAGCAGACGCTGACCTTCGGCGTTGTGCTGATCGAGCACGGCGTGGAAGCGCTCGGCCCGCTGCCTGTGCCGTACCGCATCGGCTGCACGGCTCACATCCTGCAGGTGGAGACGCTCAGCCAGGGGCGGTTGAACATCAGCGCGCTGGGGCGCAGCCGCTTCCTGATCGAGACGCTCGACGCTGAGACCCAGCCGTACCTGATCGGCCAGGTCAGCCTGATCCCGCTGCTTGGCGAAGACACGGCGGCGCTGCGGCGGGCTGATCGCCAGCTGCGCGGCTGGGTGGAGCGCTACCTGCAGGCGCTCAAGCGCGCCGGGCAGATCGACGCCGTCCCCCTCGAGCATCTGCCCCAGGACCCGCTGACCTTTGCTTATCTGGCCGCGACGCTGCTTCAGGTTCCCCCGCTGCAAAAACAAGCCCTGCTGGCCGCGCCTGACGCCCTGCAACTGGTGACCGACCTGAACGCGCTCTACCGCCGCGAGGTCACCCTGCTGGCCGCCCTGCTGGAAAAGCCGGGCGACTCCCGCCGGGCGGAGAATTTCCGCCTTAACTGATCAGCTGTCGACTTGTGCGAATCGTCCAGTAAGCTTTTGTTCAACTTGACGATAGGGGCCATCCGGCATAAAATGATTGCAACCGCAATCATTGCAGCCCGAACAATTCGCCTGACGATCAGTGCCCTTGTTACTCCATGCTTAATAAGGAGTTGGTCTTGGATCATGCATCTCCCGGGGCACGTACTTCGGTTCAGCTGCAGTACCGTATGATCCACAACATTTATGTCCTCCTTGATGACGGCGATCGGCGCGTGCTGCAGCGTTTTGGCCTGACTCTGCCCCAGTACCGGGTACTCAAAGCCCTTGCTGATGAGCGCGATGTGCGCCTGACTGCGCTGAGCGACCGGCTGCTGCGGGCCAAGAGCACAATCACCCGTATTGTCGACCAGCTGGAGCGCGATGGGCTGGTGACCCGCGCTTCGGATTCGGACGATCGTCGCGCCTGGCGGCTGGCGCTGACCCCCGCCGGTGTCGAGTTGCTGCAGGCCGCCCGCGCCGCGCACGAAGAAGCCGTCGCCTACCGCTTTAACCAGGCGCTGGACGCCGGTGAGCAAGCCCGGTTTTCCGAGTTGCTGACCAAGCTGCACGATTCGCTGGTGGATACGCTGAACACGCTGGGCTGTCGAGAGGGGTAGCGCCGGGCAGCAGCCCAGCGGGCTTAAGCCCTCTTTCCGGAGCACTGCAGAGTATTGTTGTGAAAAGATATTCAGGTGATGACTGGCTCAAAAATGATTAAAGCAGTGTTTGCACACAGGAAGGAGGTGGCAAACACAAAAACAGCTGTAGCAATCGGTTGACGTGTTTCGCAACCGTCCGTCAATTTTGCAGTGCCTGAGTGTTACGGAGGAGTGAGCATGAAGAAGCACCTGATGTTGTTGACTGTCGTCATCCTGATTCTGGGCAGCCTGGCTCCGGCGCTGGCGCAGGAAGCGACCTCGCTGGTGATCTGGGCGGATGACACCCGCGCGCCGATCCTGGCGGAAGTCGGCAAGGCTTTCACCGAGGAATATGGCGTGGAAGTGGTCGTGCAGGAAATGGGCTTTGGCGATATCCGTGACGGCCTCAAGGTCGCCGGCCCGGCGGGCGAAGGCCCGGACATCATCATCGGCGCCCATGACTGGCTGGGCGAGCTGGTGGTCAACGGCCTGCTGGCCCCGATCGACCTGGGCGACAAGGCGGCGGAGTTCTTCACTCCGGCGGTGGATGCCTTCACCTATGACGGCGTCCTCTATGGCATGCCCTACGCCATGGAAAACCTGGCCTTCATCTACAACCCCGAACTGGTGGCCACCCCGCCCACCACGTGGACTGAGGTGAAGGAACTCTCCGCGGAAATCCAGGCTTCTGGCGCGGCCAAGTACGGCTACATCATCCGCACCAACGACCCCTATCACTGGATGCCCATGTTCAGCGCCTTTGGCGGCTATGTCTTTGGCCGTAACGAAGTGGGCGCTTACGATCCCACCGACATCGGCCTGGACAGCGAAGGCGCGCTGGCAGCCGGCGCTTACCTGCAGAGCCTGGTGGAAGAGGGCCTGCTGGTCCCCGACATTGACTACGACATCGAGCACACCATGTTCGAGACCGGCGAAGCGGCCATGATCGTGACCGGCCCCTGGGCGCTGCCGCGCATCAAGGCCTCCGGTGTGCCGTACGCGGTGACCATGATCCCCGGCGAGGTTCAGCCCGCCAGCCCGTTCCTGGGCGTGCAGGGCTTCATGATCAGCGCCTTCAGCCAGAACCAGATGCTGGCGGAGATCTTCCTGCTGGACTATGTGGCCAACGCTGATGTGATGCAGCAGATCTTCGACGCCGATCCGCGCCCGTCCGCTTACCTGGCCGTGCGTGAAGCTATCACCGATCCGGACATCGCCGGTTTCGTGGCTGCCGGGGCGAATGGCGCGGCCATGCCCGCCATCCCGGAGATGGCCTCTGTCTGGACGGCCTGGGGCAACGCGATGGAGCTGATCATCCGCCAGACCGAAAGCGCTGAGGCCGCCCTGACCAACGCCGCGGCGCAGGTGCGCGAGCTGCTGGCCACCGACCTGAGCGCGATGGTCAACATCCCCGGCTCCTGGCAGGCGGCGGTGGGCTGCGCCAGCGACTGGGACCCGGCCTGCAAGGTGACCGCCCTGACCGACAACGGCGATGGCACCTTCTCCGGCACGTTCAACATCCCGGCGGGCAGCTATGAGTTCAAGGCCGCCCTGGGTGGTAGCTGGGGCGAGAACTACGGCGTCGACGGTGTCCGCGACGGCGGCAACTACTCGCTGGTTCTGGAAGCCGACTCGGTCGTGACCTTCACCTATGACTCCGCGACCCACCTGGTGACCGTGACCATCGGGGAATAAAACCATGAGTGCGCTGAGCACCAATGCGGGGGGCCCGAAGGGGCTCCCCGCCCTCATATCAGGACAAATCTTAAAACTGATTGGCCTGGCCATCCTGGATGCGTTCGGGCTATTGTTGTTCTATGCGTTCTGGTTCAGCGGCAACACCGCCCTGGCCCTGATCATCGCCGTCATCACTATCGGGATGAATGTGGTGATCTTCGTGCCGCGTCTCTACCCCCTCCGCTGGATGTCGCCCGGCCTGGCGCTGATGATCCTGCTGGTCATCTACCCGCTGCTGTTCACCGTCAGCACCGCCTTCACCAACTACAGCGACGGTCACCTGTTCAGCAAGGAGCAGGCCATCGCCCTGCACAGCAAGGCCACCTTCACGCCGGAGGATGCGCCGACTTACCGCTTCACCCCCTACGTCAACAAAGCTGACCCAACCGATTATGCCCTGTGGTTGACACGGGAGGGCGACGCCGGAACCGAGGTGATCTTCGCCAAAGAAGGCGAGCCACTGGTGGTCCTGGAGGGTGTTGAGCCGGAACCGCCGGAGGAATATGAGGGCTACCGGCCACTGGAGCGCCGCGAGCTGGTCGCTGCCCTGAGCGTGCTGGAGACGGCTCAATTCGGCGAGGAGCCGAATACCGTTACGGTGGTCTCCGCGGCGCGGGGTGTGGCCGCCCGTAGCCTGCAGCGTTACGTCTGGAACGCGGAACTGAACGGCCTGGAAGATCGCCAGACCGGTCTCTTTTACGCCGCTGACGACGAAACCGGCTCGTTCATCGCCAACAAGGGCAGGGCGGAACAGCAGGAGCTGCAACCCGGCTACTGGGTCGGCGTCGGCTTCAATAACTTCCGCCGCTTTGTAGAAAGCCCGGCGCTGCGTGGGCCGCTGGTGCAGGTGTTCGTCTGGACGGTGGCCTTTGCCTTCTTCTCCGTGATGACCACGTTTGTGGCCGGGCTAATCATGGCCCTGGTGCTCAACAGCCCGGACATCCCTGGCCGCAAGGTCATCCGCTCGCTGCTGATCATCCCTTACGCCATCCCCGGCGTGATCAGCATCCTGGTCTGGAAAGGGATGATGAATCCCAATCTGGGTGTGCTGGCGCGATCGTTCGGCATCAACCCGCCCTGGTTCTCCGATCCGCTGTGGGCCAAGATCGGCATCCTGCTGATCAACCTGTGGCTGGGCTACCCGTACATGATGCTGATCTGTAGCGGCGCACTCCAGGCTATCCCGACCGACATCTACGAGGCGTCGTCTGTGGACGGGGCCAATCCCTGGCAGCGTTTCTGGAACATCACCCTGCCGCTGCTGCTGGTGACGGTTGGTCCGCTGCTGATTGCGTCCTTCACCTACAACTTCAATAACTTTGTGGTCGTGGAGGCGTTCAACAAAGGCGGCCCACCCATCCCCGGCACGCTGACCCCCGCCGGCTATACCGACATTCTGATCAGTTACACCTACCGCCTGGCCTTCGGCAGTGGGCGCGGCGCGGACTACGGCCTGGCTTCGGCCATCACGATCATCATCTTCGCCATCGTGGCCGGCGTGACGCTGCTCCAGTTCCGCTTCACCGGGCAGTGGGAGGAGGTGTCGGAAAATGTCTAGTCGCACAGAAAGCCGCATGGTGGTCGGTGGCCGGGAGAAGTTGTTGGAGCTAACCCTGCGCTGGGTGGTGATCGTCATTGCTGTTGCCTTCGCCCTGTTCCCGGTGGTGTGGATCTTTTCCGCCGCCTTCAACCCGACGGGCAACCTGGCCAACCAGACTCTGATCCCGCAGGGCGTGGATTCGCTGGACGAACTACTGACCAACTTCCGCGGCCTGCTGGTCGAGGATGTGGACATCCATCCCTTCTGGAACTGGCTGGGCAACTCGATCTTTGTCGCCAGCATCACGTCCGTCCTGACCGTGCTGGTGGCGGCGCTGAGCGCCTATGCGTTCTCCCGCTTCCGCTTTGCCGGGCGGCGCAACCTGCTGGTGCTGGTGCTGCTGATCCAGGTCTTCCCCAACATGCTGGCCATGGTCGCCCTGTTCCTGATCCTGCAGCAGATCGGCAAGCTGTCGGAGTACATCCCGCAGGCCCTGCCCTTCCTGGAGGGGATCAACTGGTCGTTCTTCTCCCTGTTCGGCCTCAACAGCCTGGGCGGCCTGATCCTGGTCTACATGGGCGGGGCGATGGGCATCAACACCTGGCTGATGAAAGGCTTCTTCGATTCCGTCCCGCGTGACATCGACGAGTCGGCGCAGGTGGACGGCGCCAGCCACTGGCAGACCTTCTGGATGCTGATCTTCCCGCTGGTGCGGCCCATCCTGGCGGTAGTGGCGATCCTGTCCTTTATCGGCACAATCAACGAGTTTGTGCTGGCCCGCGTCATGCTCCGCGACAAAACCACCTGGACGCTGATGGTGGGCCTGTACAACTACGTGAGCGACAACTTCGCCCGCGACTGGGGCAAATTTGCGGCAGGCGCGCTGATCAGCGCGACCCCGATCGTGATCCTCTACATCGCGCTCCAGGATCAGATCGTCGGCGGTCTGACCCAGGGGGCGGTCAAAGGCTAAAACGGGGCGGCTGGCCGCCCCGCCAGCAGGTTGAAACAGGCCCGTGAGCCTGCCGCGCTGATCCTGGCGGGCAGGTAGAGCGGGCTATTTTGCGCCGCGCCGGACAGGCGCCGCGCCTTTGAATCAGGTTGGGCGGTCTTCGCCGCGCCATTGTTCCGGGGCATACCCTTATGGAAGAGCACATCTTTGGGACGTACGCGACTGATGATCTGAAGCTGGTGCATCACCGGGCCATGCGGCGCGGCCTTCAGCACGGGCACGCCCTCAGCCCAGCCGATCCGCTGCCTGGCCAGCCGGTGACCCTGACCGTCTGCGTCGGGCCGGAACTGGCGATCACGGCTATGGCGGCCTACTACACCACCGACGGCAGCATCCCCGCTGGCGGGCGCGGCGTGGCGGAGCGCGGCGCGGCCATCCCGTTTGTGCCGGTGGAGACGGTCTGGGATTCGCTGGTCTGGGATTACCTGCAGATCTGGCAAGCGACGCTGCCTGCCCAGCCGGAAGGAACGCTGGTGCGCTACCGGATCGGGGCCTGGGCGGAGGGCGCGCCGGAAGTCTTTGCCAACTGGCCCGACCCCCAGATCACGGTCGAGCTTTCCGCGGAGGCGTTCTTCCACCAGCGACCCGCGCCGGTCATCCCGCCCGGCGATCCGGCGAAGGGGATGATCTTCGCCTACTCGGTTGACCGCTTCACCCCGCCAGCCTGGGCCTATGACGCTGTGATCTACGAGATCTTCCCGGATCGCTTTTACCCCGGCGATGGGCGCGGCTGGCGACAGACGACGGACATGAACGGCTTCTGCGGCGGGACGCTGCGGGGCATCACCCAGAAGCTGGATTACGTGGCCGATCTCGGCGCTAATGCCATCTGGTTGACCCCGATCTTCCCCAGCCCGACCCACCACGGCTACGACGCGACGGATTATCGCCGCGTTGAGCCGCGCCTGGGCAGCGAGGATGACCTGCACGAGCTGGTCCGGGAAGCCCACGCCCGCGGCATCCGGATAATCCTCGATCTGGTGTGCAATCATGTCTCTCACCAGCACCCGATATTCGTGGAGGCGCTCAGGAACCCGCGCAGCCGCTACCGGGAGTGGTTCACCTTCAACGACTCCAAGGTCGGCTACCGGTCGTTCTTCGGCGTCAGGCAGATGCCACAGCTCAATCTGCAGCATCCTGAGGCGCGGGAATGGATGATCGGCCATGCTGTCTACTGGCTGAAGGAATTCGATGTAGATGGCTACCGACTGGATTACGCCCTGGGGCCGGGACCGGACTTCTGGGCGGAATTCACCCGCGCCTGCAAAGCGGCCAGAGCGGACTGCTTCGTCTTCGGTGAGATCATCGATTCCCCCGCTGAGATTCGCCGCTATGTGGGCCGGCTGGACGGCAACCTGGACTTTCATGTGGAGGCGGCCCTGCGCCGGACATACGGTTACCGCACGTGGTCGGAGGCGCAGCTGGAGCACTTCCTAGCGCGGCACCGGGAATACTTCCCGGAGACGTTCGTCATGCCTACCTTCCTGGACAACCACGATACCGACCGCTTCCTATTCATCGCCGGGGGGGATAAAGACGCCCTGCGGCGGGCCGCCGCTGCGCAGATGCGCCTGCCCGCGCCGCCGGTGATCTACTACGGCACGGAGGTCGGGCTGAGCCAGGAGCGCAGTAAGCAGGGGCTGGGGCTGGAGGTCAGTCGGGCAGTGATGCCCTGGGGGGCGGAGCAGGACCGCGACCTGCTGGCTTTTTACCGGGAGATCATTGCCGAGCGCAAAGCCCGCCGGGGGCGCTGACAGGCGTTGCCTGCGCCCATCGATCAGGTCTTCGGGCGGAAAAGCTGCTACAATAAACAGGCGCGGGCGGAAGACTGCCCGCCGGCGATTGACCCTGTAACGGACACGACGGCACTATGACGCGCATTGTGGTTTCCCTCCTGATCGGCCTGGCGGCGGGAATCGGGCTGGGGCTGTACATTGGCTGGGTGCAGGCCCCGGTCGAATACGTGGACAGCCCGCTGAGCATGCTCGACCAGCCTCACCGGGACGACTACACCGTCATGATCGCCTATGGCTACGCTGCGGATGGCGACCTGACCGGCGCTGTCGAACGGTTGCGCCGGCTGCAGGTCACCAGCGTGCCCGACTACGTGCAGGCCCTGACCGAGCGGTACATCTCACAGGGGCGCAACGTGGCCGACATCCGCCGCCTGGTGGCGCTGGCCGAGGCGATGGGCCGCCTGACGCCGTTGATGGAGGCTTACCGCGCCCCGGCGCCGTGACGACCGGAGGCGCGGCTGACCCGCACACTGCTTAACGGACAACCGCATGGCACGGAATTACCGCATTTCGTGGGTCGGGTTGCTGCTGGGATTGATCATCGGGCTGGCGCTGGGGCTAACCTACGCCTGGCTGATCGACCCGGTAGTGGAATATGACACGCAGCCGTACCAGCTGAGCGCCGAAGCCCGCCGCGACTACCTCATCGCGATCAGTCTGGCCTACCGCGCCGATGGCGACCTGCGTCGCGCCGTCGAGCGGCTGGTGGAACTGCGCCTGCCGGGCGATCCTTTCCAGGCTGTGGCTAACGCCGCCTGCGACCTGTTCCTTCAGGGTGTGGACAACAACACCGAGCGCAACACGATCGAAGCCATGATCGCCCTCTACGGCCCGCAGGGACGTTCCGGCTGTGCGGATCAGAGCGGTCTGTTCCTGGTGACACTGGCCACGCCGACGCCCTTCCCGACGGCGATCCCGGTCACGCCAACGCTTGTCCCGCCGCCGACCAAGACGCCCACGGCAGCTGCCCCATTGCTATTGACGCCGCCAACCATCGCCCCTACCCGCACGCCGACCGAAGTCCCCCGGGTGGATGATTACATCATCGCCAACATTCAGACGTTCTGCAGCGTGACGCTGGCCGGGGTGATCGAAGTCTATGTCCAGTGGCCGGGCGTAGGCGACCAGCCGGGTATTCCGGTGCGCGTCGCCTGGGACGGCGGCGAGGATCGCTTCTTCACCGGCCTTAAGCCGGAGCGCGGCGCCGGTTACGCCGACTTCCAGATGGAAGCCAACCGATCGTATACCGTCGAATTGCCGGGCCGCAGCCGCCGCAGCAACCCGCTGGCGGCCTCCCCGTGCACAACTGAAAGCGGCGAACGCTCCACCACCTCCTACCGCGTGGTCTTCCGCCGCAGCTAGGACGGCAGACGCGAGCAGAATCGCACGGGGACTCCGCAGTGCAGCGCCGCCTGCCACTGGCCCCGGCCTCCCGGTCTCTGGCCGGTCTGAGGTCGGCTTTCCTCGTCTGGCTATCCCCCGGCGAACGGGCTGAGTATACTAAGGATAGGGTCAGTCTTGAGGATGAGGTAAGGCATGGCGGATATTCAATGGGAGGACGTCTGGCGGCGCCTGGACTGGGACCGCCAGGAACGTCGCTACGCCGACCAGATCCTCGCCCAGCGCACAGCCAAGTACGCCCGACCGATGGAGGAGGGCGCTCCGCTTGATCAGGCGACACTGAGCGCCCTGGTTTTCATCCGGGCCGGAGAGCGCTACGCCCTGCCGGTGGCGCATGTGCTGCGCGGGGCGGCGCCGGCGCGGGTTACGCCGCTGCCTGGCGTGCCGCCCTGCTACCGGGGCGTGATCAGCCTGCGCGGGCGCATCCTCTCCGTGCTGGATTTGCCGCGTCTGTGGGGCCTGCCGGTGGATCGAGACCCGCCCAGCCCGCGCCTGATCGTCATCCAGGCCGCCCGGCTGATGCTGGCCCTGCTGGCGGACGACATTCTGGAGATCGCGCAGATTCCGCTCAGCGCGATCGTCCCCCCGCTCGCTGCAGGCATCGGGCTGGCCCATGTTCAGGGCCTCAGCCCGGATGGTACGATCATCGTGGATGTGGCCAGCCTGGCCACCGATCCCCGCCTTAACGTGCACGACGAGCTGTAGAAAGCTGGACAGGTGTTGCCGTGAGCCAAGACAGGGTAATCTCCCAACTGCCAGAGCGGGCCGTTCCCGCGGCTTCCACGCCCCGACCTTTGCTGAACCGCCAGGTGCTGGCGCTCGGCCTGTTGAGTCTGTTACCGCTGGCGCTGCTGGCGCTTGGCGCGCTGCTGGCCGCCAACGCCCTGGCTGCCAGCTGGAGCCAGGCCGATCTGCCCGCTGCCGCCAGGCAACAGGCCGCTGATCTGCCGGGTCAGATCGCCAGCATGGGGCTGGTCGTGGCCCTGGCGACATTGTTCGGGGTGATGGTGCTGGCGGCGCGTCAACGGGGTCGCCAGCAGCAGGCGGAAGACGAGCGTCTGCGGCGGATCATGGACTTCGTTGGACAGGTCAACAGCGGCGATCTGACCGCCCGTCTCGCCGCCCGCCCGGATGACGACCTGAGCTTCCGCAAGCTGGCCGAGGCGCTCAACGTGATGACCGACGGCATCCACCGTATGACCATGGAGGTCCGCACGGCCATCCAGGGCCTCTCCGCTTCCGCAGATGAAATCCTGCACGCCACCGCCCGCCAGATCGACGCCGCCACCCAGCAGGACACCGTCGTTGCCCAGACGACCGCCACCGTCAACGAGGTGCGGGCCACCGTCACCCAGACCGCCGAACGCGCCCAGCACGTGGCGGAAAACGCCCAGGCCTCGATCGAAGTCTCCCGTTCCGGGGAGCAGGCCGTCGCTGATGCGATCGAGGGCATGCACCTGATCCGCCGCAAGGTGGAAGACATCGCCGATAACATCCTGATCCTCTCCGAGCATACCCAGCAGATCGGGGAGATCATTGCCACCGTCAACAGCATCGCCGATCAATCCAAGATGCTGGCGCTCAATGCCAGCGTGGAAGCCGCCCGCGCCGGCGAGGAGGGCAAGGGCTTCGCCGTAGTCGCCCTGGAAGTCCGCAACCTGGCCGAGCAGAGCCGCGAGGCTACCGCCCAGGTCCGTGATATTCTCAGCGAAATCCAGCGGGCTACCAACGCCGCGGTCATGGTCACCGAGGAGGGCACCAAAGGCGTCGATCGGGGCGTCAGCCTGGTTGACCGCGCCGGGCAGACCATCAAGGAACTGGCCAACACCATCGAGGAAAACGCCGTCGCCGCCGTCCAGATCGCGGCCAGCACCCGCCAGCAGGCCGTCGGCATGGATCAGCTCACCAATGCCATGCACACCATCAAGGAAGCCACCGTCGAGGCCACCGAAAGCACCATGAAGGTGGAGCGCAACGTCCAGCAGTTGCGGGGAATCGCCGCTCATATGGGCGCCAGCCTCAACCGCTACCGCGTGTAAGCGCTCGTTCCAGGGGGCCGGGGAGCCGCCGTGACCACACCGTCTGATGACCTGCTCGCCATCTTCTGGGGGGAAGCCGCCGATTACCTGGAGGCGCTCAACCGCATCCTGCTCCAGCTGGAGGTGACCGCCCCCGGCGATGACGCTGCCTCCCGCCTGCGCGAGGTCGCCCGCATCGCCCACAGCCTCAAGGGCGCAGCCCGCGCCGTCGGCCAGACGGCCATCGAAAAGCTGGCCCACCACATGGAGGATATCTTTGGCCTGGCGCTGGCCGGTCAACTGGTGCTCACCCCGGCGGTCTGTGACGCGCTGTACGACGGCCTGGACCTGATCCAGCTCTTTGCGGAAGGCTCAGCCGTTTCGCCTGACCTGGTGGAACAGGCCGTGCACGGCCTGCAAACCGCCGCCAGCAAACATGCCGCCGCCGAGACGGTCGAACTGAGCGCCGCACCGCCGGAAGTCCTGCCAGCGGCCACATACACGACCGATGACACGGTGCGGGTCAGCCTGAACAAGCTCGACCAGCTGATGGGCCAGACCAGCGAGTTGCTGCTGGCCCGTATGCACAGCGAGCAACGCCGCCAGGACGTGCAGCTGCTGCTGGAAGAGCACCACCGCTGGCGGCGGCTGTGGCGGCAGACCCGCCCCGCCTACATCCGGGCCACCCGCCGCCTGCGCGATTCGCGCTCCCCCGGTGCTCCTGCTGACGGCAGCGCCGATCTCTTCGCCCTGCTGGATTTTCTGGATGGTACCCAGCATTACCTTGCTGAATCTGGCCGCCATCTGGCGGCGCTGGGGCGGGCGCTGGCCCAGGATAACCTGCACCTGACCGCGCTGGTGGACGCTCTGCAGGCGGATATCGCCAGCGTGCGTATGTTGCCCTTCGCCACGATCCTGGGCGCTTTTCAGCGTATGGTGCGCGACCTGGCCCGCGCCGACGGCAAGGAAGTCGCGCTGGCCGTAGAAGGCGCACAGGTTGAGCTGGACAAGCACGTCCTGGAAATGCTCAAGGACCCGCTGATGCACATTCTGCGCAATGCGGTTGATCACGGCATTGAGCCGCCGGACGTCCGCGTTGCCGCTGGCAAGCCCCCTGCCGGAACCATCCGGCTGACCGTCAGCACGCGGGGGCACGATATTCACGTTGCCGTGCAGGACGACGGGCGCGGCATCGACCCGGAAGCCGTCAGCCGGCGCGCCCTGGAAGCTGGCCTGATCGGCGAAGTGGACGCCAAAGACCTCTCGGATGATGAGATCACCGCCCTGATCTTTGAGCCGGGGTTTTCCACTGCCAGCCGGGTGACTCCTGTCTCCGGGCGGGGGCTGGGGCTGGATGTCGTCCGCAGGCGGGTGGAAGCGCTGCGCGGACGGCTATGGGTGGAAAACCGCCCTGGCCAGGGCGTGACCTTCCACCTGATCGTCCCTGTCTCGTTGACGCGCACCCGCTGCCTGCTGGCCCGCATTGGCCCGGAGACCTACGCCATCCCCCTGACCAGCGTGACGCGCATCATTACTATCGATCCGGCGGCGGTTTTTGCCGTGGAAAGCCGCCCGATGATCGAGGTCGATGGGCGGCCTGTTCCCCTGGTACACCTGGCGACGGTGCTGGAGCGCCCTGATCCACCCGCGCCGCTTTCCGCCGCCTCCCCGATTCTGATCCTGCATTCCACGGAACACCGCCAGGCGGCTTTCATCATCGACGAACTGGTCAGCGAGCAGGAACTGGTGCTCAAGGCGCTGGGGGAGGAACTGGGGCATGTCCGCAACGTGGCCGGCGCGGCGATCCTGGGCACCGGTGAGGTGATTATCGTGCTCAATCCCTCCGACCTGATCAAGAGCGCCCGCCGGGCGCGGGCCGCTATCACCCGCGTTGCGCAGACTCCCGGCGTTCCGGAGGTGGAAGCGCCGGGCCAGCCCTGCATCCTGATCATTGATGATTCGCTGACCACGCGCACGCTGGAAAAGAACATCCTGGAGGCAGCGGGCTTTCAGGTGCGGACGGCGACCGACGCCGACGAAGCATTGCGCGTGTTGCTTGAGCACCCGATCGACGTGATCGTGTCTGATATTGAGATGCCCGGCCTGAACGGATTCGACCTGACCCGCCGCCTGAAGGCCGATGCCCGCTGGCGGGATATCCCGGTTATCCTGGTGACCTCCCGCGATTCGCCCGGCGATCGGGAGCGCGGTCTGCAGGCCGGGGCGGACGCTTACGTGACCAAGTCCGAATTTGACCAGGATGAGTTGCTGCGCATCATCGGGCAGATGGTGGTGTGACGCCTGTGGACAGGAAATTGCGCGTCCTGATCGTGGATGACAGCGCCACCGTGCGGCGCTTCCTTTCCGATCTGGTCAACAGCACGCCCGATATGACGGTCATTGGCGAGGCCCGCGACGGCCAGGAAGCCGTAGCGATGGCCGCCAGCCTGCACCCGGATGTGATCAGCATGGATATCCAGATGCCCGTCATGGACGGCTTGGCGGCCACGGAATTGTTGATGCAGCAACACCCGCTGCCGATCGTGATTGTCAGCAGCCGCCTGGAACGCAGCGAGAAGGAAGTCGATCTGGCCTTTCTGGCCCTGCAGGCCGGGGCGCTGGCTGTACTCAAGACTCCGCCCGCTGCCAGCCACCCCGACTATCCCGCCGCCCGCGACCAGTTCCTGGGCACCCTGCGAGCGATGGCCGCCGTCAGCGTCGTGCGCCGCTGGCAGACCAAACCGATCCCGCCGACGGGCGAGACGTTGCCCCGCACCGCGCCGCCGCTGGTAATCGCTATTGGCGCCAGCGCCGGCGGCCCGATGGCCCTGCATACTATTCTGGAGGCGCTCCCCGCCGATTTTCCGATCCCGATTGCGGTGGTGCAGCACATGGCGGAGGGCTTCATCGAAGGGCTGGTGCGCTGGCTGGATAGCAGCAGCCGGCTGCGCGTTCGGCTGGCGGAGCCGGGCCAGTTCCTGCAGCCCGGCGAAGTGACCGTTGCCAGCAGCGCCGGACATCTGACCCTGCATCGCGTCGGCGACCGCGCCCGCGCCTATGTGGACACTGAACGCGGCTCCACGCCCTACCAGCCATCCGTTGACCGCCTCTTTGTCTCGCTCGCCGAGGGTTTCGGCCCGCGGGCAGTGGGCATCCTGCTGACGGGCATGGGCGATGACGGTGCGCGCGGGCTGCTGCAGATGCGCCAGCGGGGCGCACGGACGATCGCGCAGGATGAAGAGTCCTGCCTGGTATACGGGATGCCGCGCGCGGCGGTGGAACTGGGCGCGGCGGAGCAAGTGCTGCCGCTGAAGGCCATCGCCCCGGCCCTGCTGGCGCTGGCGCAAACCGTCCAACCGCGGTAAGAATTTCTTCCTATGGCAGTGGAGAGTTTCAATGCCGTGATACACTGAAGAAAAGGTTAGCATACCCGGGATGATCAACCGGCCAGCACCGCCAGCAGGCCGGCGACCGCTGCGCAGAGGGGGTAAGGAGTACAGGCATGGCGCCCGAAGTATTACTGGTAGAGGATAGCCGCACCCAGGCGGCGCAGATCAAGGAGACGCTGGAAAGCGTGGGGCTGAAGGTGCGCGTCGCTTATGACGGCCCGGAAGGTCTGCGCGAGGCGCTGGAAAACCCCCCGGCGCTCGTTGTGCTGGATGTCAAGCTGCCCACTATGGACGGCTTTCAGGTCTGCCGCCGGTTAAAGCGTCACCCGGCCACCCAGCACATCCCGGTCATCATGCTCACGGAAAAGGCCAGCGCCAAGGCCACGATGTCCGGCCTGCAGGCCGGGGCCGATGATTACATCCCGAAAGATGTCTTTGCCTCGGAACATCTGATCACCACCCTGCGCGAACTGGGTGTACTGGAGTAGGGCCGCCCCTGAGGAATCTGAACCATGGCCAAGGACGATTACGTCGTCATCCCGCCGGTGCTCACCGTCCCCGTCGAAGATAGCATGGACATCATGATCGCGCGGGATACCGCCCGGCGCGCCGCCGGTCTGCTTGGCTTTGCCCCGGCCTTCCGCGCTCAACTGGCGGGCGCGGCGGGCGCGCTGGCGGAGCTGGTGCTCAAGACCGGGACGCTGCACGAGATCGACTTCAAGGGTGTGCAACGCGGCAGAGATGTGGGTATCCAGATCTCCTGCGAGGCTCGCTGGCTGACTAACGTCTCCCCGGCCAATGTGGAGATGGCCCTGCGGGCCAAGCTGGGCGATCTGGTCGACGATATTGCCCTGATCGGGAACGCCCCGCCGGTGATCACCCTGACCATGTGGCTCACTGCGCCTCGGGAGATCAGGGACGCGGAAAACCCGCCGCTGGATGAGCCGGAATCATGAGCGCCGAATCGACCCCTGTGCTGATCTGCATGGCCGGTGAGCGGCCCTACGCCCTGCCGGTGGATAACATCCTGGAGGTGGCGGCGCTGGTGGCGATCACCCCGTTGCCCGCCGCCCCGCCGGAAGTCGTCGGCGTGGTCAACCGGCGCGGCGCGGCCCTGCCCCTGCTTGACCTGCGCCGCTGCCTGGGGCATCCGGCGCGCCCGCTGGACCTGACCACCCTGTTTGTCGTGGTACAGGCATCCGACGCCACTACCGGCAGGCAGGGGATGGCCGGCCTGATCACCGATGACATCCGCGGGGTGATCCACCTGCCAGCGACCGCCATGCAACTCCCGGCTACCGGCGGCCCTTTTGTGCGCGGCATGGCGATTGTCGATGATGCGCCGGTGCTGGTGCTGGATGTTGCGGCGCTGCTGCGCGCTTACGCGCCGCCCGATCTGATCGGTGAGAGAATGGCATGACCGAGCAAGAGTTCAAGCGCCACGAACGCATCCTGATCGTCGCCAGGGATGACGAGCTGCGCGAAGCGCTGGTCGACACGCTGGAGAACGCCGGCGGCTACCTGACCAGTCAGGCCACCAGTTTCGAGGAGGCCCTGAGCGAGCTGCTGCTCAGCGACTTCAGCCTGGTGATCACCGAGACCGAGTTGCCCGACCTGAGCGGTATGGATCTGCTGGCTGTGGTCGGCGGGCTGCGCCCTGGCATCTCAGTGATGATGATCGACGACGATCTCTCAGCCAAATCAGCTGTGGCGGCCTTCCGCCTGGGCGCGGTGGATTATCTGTACAAGCCGGTCAACCTGGAATTCATCCTGATGCAGGTTGAGCGGGAGATGATGGCCAAGCGCGCCCGCGCTGTCCCACCGCCGCCGGAGCCGCCGCGCCATGTTTCGCCCCGCAACCGCGAATTGCGGCTCAACCCCGATACCCGCGCCGCCGCCCTGATGCTCAATCGCGCTCAGTTCAAGCGCATCACCGTTGAACTCAACCGGCTGCGCGCTCATGTACGGGCCAATTTCGTCGGCCTGGTGGATACCGACGGCAACATGATCGGCGCGGCAGGCACGCTGGAGGACTACGACCTGACGCTGCTGACCAAAGCCCTGGCCATCGACCACGACGCGACCAAGTCGCTGGCGGCCATCCTGGACGAGAACCGCTTCCATTCGACCTACTTTGAGGGGGAACATAGCGGCGTCTACATCATTGAGTTCGGGCGGCCTTATCTGGTCTCGCTGGCGGTGATCTGCCCGGTGGATGTCAAGCCGGGCATGGTCTGGCTCTACAGCAAACGCACTGCCGCCACGATTGACGAGATTCTGCAGTCCATCCCGGCCCCTCGTGCGGTGCCCAACCTGCAACCTGAAGACTCTCCGCCGGAGGCTTCCCCGCCGGATGAAGAGGCTTCACGCTGAAACTGCAGGTCTCACCCCGGCAAAGACACGGTCTTGTCGTCTGTGGCGTTGAGGTTCTCCGGCGTGGGACTGTGGTCGATGGTATCCGGCGATCGGTAGAGATATAGTAAAATCACGCCCAGCAGGAGCGCCCACCAGGCGTCATAAGGGCCGCTATAAAGACCAAGCGCCGCTGCGCCAAAGATTAGCACATACTGGATCACCACGCCGGACGCCGATGGCAGAAATGCCAGCGGAGCGATGACACCTTGGCTGCTGGCGTACGGCGAAAGTAGCATTGCCGCCAGCAACAGAGAGGCGTAGGTGTGGTTCTTTGTCCAGAATCCCCGCCGCTGCAGGAGCAACCTGACGCCGATTAGCGCGGCGCTGACGACTGCCACCGCCGGAAGCAGCCCCAGAGTCTCCGACAGTGAGACATTGTTGATCGACCAGAAGAGCCGGTTATCCGCTGAAGGATTCTGCACATTATCGAGCCACTGCAACAGGAGGGGTGGCTGGCCGATCAGGCTGGTCGAGACGACCAGCAACCCGGCGACAGCCAGCGGCCAGAACAACTCTCGCCAGTTACGCCGGCAGCTCCAGATCCAGTAAGCGATCAGCAGGAAGCTGCCCTGCGGCTTAATCAGCAGTAGCGCTATCGCTACTGTCCAGCCTGCCGTCTGCCAGCGTGTCCCCTTAACGCTTTCCCATAGCACCACCGGCAGCAGCAGGGCCAGCACATCGATGTTGCTGATCAGCATTGTCCAGATGAAATACGGGCTGGAAAGAACTGCCAGAAAGTACATCAGCGGCCAGTGACAACGTATTGTCAGCCACCCGACAACCAGCACCGAAGCCACACGCGCGCCAGCTGCGGTAAGCAGATAGTACGGCCAGAGCAGCACCAGGTCCCACGGGAGATAGACGGTGTCAGGATTGTCGTAGATGCGCAGGCCGCGCTGTAACCCTTCCGTATTGCGCATCCAGTCGTTGTAGTCAAACTGAGGTGTGAATGCGAAGGCCAGCGCGACCGCCATAATCATTCCCACCTGGAAAGGCGACGTCACTGGGCCGAAGAAGAATGCACCAAAAGTTCGGAATACGCGGGATCGGGACACGGGCAGTATACCTGGCCAAACGGACCTGCATCGGCGCGACAGGGCTGATCATGGCACAAGAACGCTATCCTGCAAGGTGGTGGGGGACAGCGGATGAGGGCGTGTTACCCGGAGAATATAGCGATAGGGATGGCTTTCCGGCTTTCCCGCTGACCGCGCCTGCCGGTGGGGTATAATCAAAACAACAGTCAGCGACTCTGAGGACGGCGGCAATGTGGTTTCGACCGGACAGTACGGATACGACGCAGTTCCTGCGCGCCGCCTGGGATATCGGCAGCTGGTTGATTCTGGGGCCGGCCATCGGAGCGCTGGGATTGCTGGCCTTTTCCATCCTGATCGGCGTCCGCCCGGAGAGCTGGATGAACGCCATCGCCTGGGGCGCCGCATTCGGGATGATGGCCGGTGTTGCGGTGACCGGCAGCAAGTGGCTGGCTCACTGGAAGGTGTAAAACTCCACTTGCCGGGAACAGCTACAGGAGACGGGATATGAGGCGCACGGGCGTCATCGCGCTGATTGCGCTGGGTGGACTGCTGCTGACCGCCTGTGAGTCGTCGCCGCTGTCGGTGGCATCGACCACCTTCGCGCCAACAGCTCCTCCACCGCCGGGCACGCCGGTCAGCGGGGCGGAGACGATCATCCTGACTCCGGAGGCGCCGATGGCTGGCGCGATTCAGGCGCCGGGCGAGGAGCACCGCTACACCTTCCATGCTGAGGCTGGCCAGGCGGTCACGATTGTGATGCAGGCCCCGCCCGGCGGCCTGCTGGACAGCTACCTGGAGTTGCGCGGGCCGGATGGCGCAACGCTGGTCGTCAACGACGACGGCGGGGGCGGCGTTGATAGCCGCATTAACAACTTCATCCTGCCGGTCAGCGGGGAGTACACGCTGTTGGCGTACGGTTTCAACCATGCCAGCTTCGGCAGTTACGGCCTGCGCCTGAGCCTGGGGACGCCTGTCCCGACGCCTACCCCTACGCCAACCCAGCGTCCCGGCGGCGGGCCGATCAGCATCGGCGAGACGCGCAGCGGGGCGATCAACACCTCCGGCCAGGTTGATCTCTGGCAACTTTCCGCCCGGCCTGGCCAGTATGTCACCATTAATCTGCGGGCGGTCAGCGGCACCGCTCTTGACCCCTATCTGGAAGTGCTTGATCCTGATGGCATCGTCGTGCGCGCTGACGATGACAGCGGCGACAGGCTGGACGCCCGCATCACCGACCTGCCCCTGACCCGCAGCGGCACTTATACCCTGCGCGTCACCAGCGTGGGCGGTAGCGTGGGCGCTTACGAGCTAGCCCTGCAGGCCGGCCGGCCGCCCACACCCACCCCTCCGTCGCCCACCCCCGGCCCCTCGCCCACGCCGTTTGTCCGTGTCCTCACCCTGGGCGAACCGGTGGAGGCGCAACTGCGGCCCCATGTCGGCGGCGACACGTACCGTCTGTACGTCGAGGAGCCGATGGCGGTGGAAATCCTGCTGGAGGCGCTGAACGAGCAGCTCAACCTCTACCTGGAGATGACGGAGCCGGTTTCCGGCAGCCAGATGCTGGTGGATTACAACGCTGCGTCCTCAGTGGTGTACCTGCCCAGCATCTTCCTGCGCATGCGCGGCGAGTACGCCTTCCGCGTGCTGGGCGTGGAAAGCCGCTTCATCGACTACCGGCTGCTGATCAACCGGGTGGACTTTACCACCGGGGCAGGCGGCGGGCCGCTGGCCTATGGCCAGGGCGTCAGCGGCGCGCTGATCTTCCCCGGCCAGGAAGACGTCTGGACATTCGAAGGGCGGGCCGGCGACCGGGTCACCATTATGATGAAAGGCGCCGGGGTCGATTCCTACCTGCAACTGTTCGACCCCACCGGCGCTCAGATCGCCTCCAACGATGATCTGCGCGGCGCCAGCACACTGGACGCCCGTCTGGAGCGTGTGCGCCTGCCAGTGGATGGCACGTACCGCATTGTCGCTTCCAGCTACCGCTCTCAGACGTTCGGTCCGTACCGGTTGCTGTTGTTCCGTGTGGACGGCGGATGACAGGCCATCCGCCAGAGATGACGATGATCCGACGCCTGAGCCTCATCTGCTTGCTGGCTATCATCGCTACCTGCCTCCCGGTCGGCCCCGCGCAGGCCCAGGGCGGCCCCCTGACTTTCGGCCAGCCGATCGAGGCCATCCTGCCGCCGGGCGCGATCCACGCCTACACTTTCTGCAGCGAGGGGCAGGATCGGGTGAGCGCCACCATGACCACCACGGATCCGGCGCTTGATCCGGTTCTCGTCCTGGTTGATCCGGCGGGTGCGCTGATCGCCTTCAACGATGACGCGGCCCCCGGCCAGCGCAACGCAGCCCTGGTTGATGTGCCGCTGACCGCGCCCGGAGTCTACACGCTGGTGGCCCGTTCCTATGGCCGGCGGGGCGGCGGCGCATACACGCTGGAAGCGTCCAGTCGCCGCGCCGGGATGCTGGCCGAAAGCACGCCGATCGGGATCGGCGAGACGGTCACGGGAGAGATTCGCGCCGCCGGGCAGGTCGACCGCTGGCGGTTTGAAGGCGTCGCCGGGCAGGTTATCAGCATCGCCCTGGACGCTGCGCCCGGTTCTGGCCTCGACCCGCTGCTGGAACTGCTGGCGGCGGATGGCTCCCCGCTGGCGACGAGCGACGATGAAGGCGGCGGACGCAATAGCCTGATCAACGGCCTGGCCCTGCCGTACAACGGGCCGTACGTGATTGTCGTCCGCGCCTGGGGCCACGCCTCAACCGGGCCGTATACCCTGCATCTGCTGGAAGGTGCGCGCGCACCGACTCCCGTCCCTGCTATGCCTACCCCGACGCCTTCGCCACTGCCAGAGGCGCTGCCGCCGGTCAGCCAGATCGGGACAATCGCCCCCGGCGAGGTGGTCAGCGGCCTGTTACCCGCCGGGACGATGCACCTCTGGACGCTGACGGTGGACGGCCCGCTGCAGCTTGATGTGCGGCTGGAAGGGACCGCCGGGGCGCTGGACACGCTGCTGGAAGTGATCGGGCCGGATGGCGTCCTGTTGGCCCGCGATGACGATGGCAGCGGGGGTGTGAGCAGCCGTCTACCAGCCCTGCGCCTGCCTGCCGCCGGGGTATACACCCTGCGCGTGCGCGCTTACCTGGCCGCCGGGCAGGGCGCTTACCGCCTGAGCGTGAGCCAGCCGGGCGGTGCGGCGGGCGGCTGATAGCCACCCTTTCCTAGCCATCGGCAACGGGCAGTTGTGGTATCATGGCGTTAGTTTTGGTGGCTGACCACTGGCAGGGAAGGGTTGATCCATGAGTCAGGTGCAGATGCGCAGGGCGGTTCTGGCGCTGCTCAGTGTGCTGCTGACGCTGGCAGCCTGCCAGCCCACGCCCACCCCGGAGATTCCGCGCGTGGCTGTCTTGCCCACCGCCACCCAGACGGACACGCCCGTGCCGCCGACCGCCACACCATTCGTCACGCCGACCATCACCCTGACCCCCAGCCTGACCCTGACGCCGTCTTCCACCTGGACCCCTTACATCATCATCGCTACCTATACGCCGTCGATCACCTATACGCCCAGCCTGACCTACACGCCGTCCAACACACCCACCCCCACCGACACGTTCACGCCTTCTCCGCCGCCCACCTTCACGCCGACCCAGGATCAGCCCGCGCCGGTGGTGGTGGCGGTGGCGCCGGATGTGCCGGGGCTGGTCACGCCGCGCGATCCGCGCTGCTTGCCCACCACAACCACGATCACGGCCAACATCGAATCCAGCGTCGGGCTGTATACGCTGCGCCTGAACTACGTCTACAACACCCAGCCGGGGCAGGTCATCCCGATGGTCAACCAGGAGGGCAACCTGTACACCGCCGAACTGGGTCCGTTTGACCAGCCGGGGCAGGTGGCCTACTGGCTGTCGATGGCCGATAACTGGGGCAAATGGGTCACCACCGACCCGCAGCAGATCACCATCGCCGAATGCGATGTCAACGCGCTGAACGCTACCGCTGCCGCCGCCGCCACCAACGCCCTGACGGCGACTGCGCTGGCCGTTTTTGGCGGCGGGGGCAACCCGCTGGCCTTCCGCGCCGCCGATTTTGACCTGACCACGCCTTACCAGACGCCCATCCGCGTCACCTTTGCCGCTGTGAACGGCACACCGCCTTACCGCTTCCTGATCAACAGCAACCCGGCCAACGGGCGGCTGATCGTGCTGGACGCTCAGACGGTTGAGTATCGGCCCAATGCGGGCTTCCTGGGCAATGACACCTTTACGTACCTGGCCAACGACAGCAGCGGGCAGTCCGATGTGGGTATTGTGCGCGTGACCGTCGGCTCTAACCCGCTGGAGGCGGTCAGCCAGACGATCAGCGTCCCGCTGAATGCGGTCAACTTCCCGATCACGCTGCAGGCCCGCAACGGCGTACCGCCGTACACCACGGTGACGATCGTCACAGCGCCAGCACAGGGCACGCTGACGCCCGACGGCACGGATAAATTCAAGTACTATTACACCCCGCCGGCGGGCTTTACCGGCACAACCCAGTTCGTCTGGAGCGTGACAGATAGCAGCCCCGCCTATGCCCAGGGCACGATCACGCTCAACGTCACCCCGCCCCCGCCAACTGGCAAGATCGTCTTTGCCTCCAACAGCAGCGGGAACTGGGAAATCTACACCATGAACGCAGACGGCTCCGCCATCACCAACGTCTCCAACGCGCCGGCGTCGGATGAGCGCCAGCCGGCCCTCTCGCCGGATGGCTCCCGGATCGCCTTCATGTCCACCCGCGACGGCAACGCTAACATCTACGTGATGAACGTGGATGGCTCCGGTGTGACCGCCCTGACCACTGACCCGGCTGCTGATAGCCAGCCGGCCTGGTCGCCGGATGGCAACTTCATCGCCTTTGTCTCTGACCGCAACGACAGCGCCGAGATTTGGCGGATACAGGCCAGCGGCGCATCCCCCACCCGCCTGACCAGCAACTTCGTCAGCGACCAGCACCCGACCTATTCGCCGGACGGGCAACGCATCGCCTTCCAGCGTGACAGCGGCGGCAGCATCCAGATCTACTCGATCCGGGCCAGCGATGGCGGCGGGGAACAGCAATTGACGTCCAGCGGCGCCAACGTTGAACCCGACTGGGGCGCTAACGGGCGGATTGCCTTCGCTTCGAATCGCGACGGCGGGAGCTTCGACATCTTCGTGATGAATGGCGATGGCTCCAGTCAGACCCGGCTGGTGACCAGCCCGCCCAACCGCTGGCCGGCCTGGTCAGGGGATGGAAACTGGGTGGTCTACTACCGCGACAACGGCGGCTCCTGGGCGGTCTACCGCGCCTGGCGCGATGGCTCCGGGGAGACGCTGCTGGCTTCTGGCGGCCTGGAACCGGACTGGTAGGAGAAGAGACCAGGAGGCCGGGAGACCGGGAACTTGTGGGGTGTAGCGGCGCTGCGCCCGCAGGGCAACAGGGCGCGCGGGCCGCTACACCCCTGTGCGTTTTTCGGCGCGGCAGCCTGCGCCGACGGTTAGCATGGGCGGGGCGGGAGATAGGACTGCGCTTCTCCCGGTCGCCTGACCTCCCGGTCTCGCGGTCTCTTTCTTGCATAATCGGATGCAACAGCGCATAATAGATGTTAAGAATTTGTGTCATGAGCGTGGTATTCTGCCACGCGCAAAGCTTGCATCCGATAGAACATACCAGTCTGGTCTATTGACTCCGCCGTTACAGGATTGGCTGGCGGAACCCGGTTAGCGCATTCAGCAAAGCAAACAGGCTCTCGTAGCCGGGTTCAGCCGCAGGATTACCGGCCCACCAGCGGGCCGGCACCATCCGGGCGGACGTGACAGGTAGCGGGCCGGTGCGGCCCTGGGCAGCCGAAGATCGATCACCACCCCTTCCGGGGGAGATGGATAGATGGGTGAAAACCCGCCATTCGGTTTACTGATCTGGTTGACGAACGACCCCGGCCCCGGAGACAGCCTGCAGAAGGTTGCTGCGGGGCGGCCGTCAGCCTGGACCCAACAGGTTCTTCAGGGCATGTTGACCTGAAGAATTGACCGTTTTCCGCGCCTGAGTCCGTTGTTCTGTCGCTGCGCCGGTTGCATACACTGGCCGCCAAGCTTTGCCGTGGCGAACCCGCCACGGCTTTTGTGTTTTTGAGGAGGGCAGCCCGTGCCCGGCCAGATCACCGCTCTGGAAGTCCAGGCCCGCAACAAGGAGCGGGTGAATGTCTACCTTGACGGCGAATACGCTTTTGCGCTGCCACTGGTAGAAGCCGCCCGCCTGCGACGCGGCCAGGTGCTGACAGAAGCGGAGATCGCCGAACTGAAGGCGCGTGACGCGGTCGCGACCGCGCTGGATCGGGCCGTGCGCTTCCTCTCTTACCGCCCTCGCTCCATCAGCGAGGTGCGCCGCAACCTGCAGGAAAAAGGCGTTGAGCCGCCGGTGATCGATCAGGTCATCGCTGAGCTTGAACGCCTGGGTTACGTGGACGACCTGGCCTTTGCCCGCTACTGGGTGCAGAACCGGGACGAATTCCGCCCGCGTGGCCCCCTGGCATTGCGGCAGGAGCTTAAGCAAAAGGGTATCTCAGGCGCGATCATCACTCAGGTGCTCAGCGAAGTTGACTTCGCCGAGGCCGCTTACCGGGCGGCCAGGGCGCAGGCGACCCGCTGGGCAACCCTGAGCCGCCAGGTCTTCCGGCACCGGCTGTACGCCTACCTGGCCCGCCGCGGCTTCCCGACCGAAACCTGCCGGGAAGTGCTTGATCGGCTGCTGGCGGAGCTTGAGCTGCCCGCTGACGACCGGATTGATGATGACGAATGGCAGGAGTAAACAGCATGGAAGTATTCGCCGTGATCGTGGCCGCTGTAGTGGGCCTGATCATCGGGGGCGGGGCGGTGTGGTACTACGCCAACAGCCGCTCCAACAAGCGACGGCTGGCGGCGGAAGAAGAAGCCGCCCGTCTGATCGCGGAGGCTGAAGCCCGCGCCCTTGAGATCGAGGACCAGGCCAAGAGCAATGCGCTGGAAGTAGAACGGGAGGCCAGCAAGCTGGTCGAGCGTCGCCGGCGCGAACTGGAACGCGAGGAAGACCGCCTGCAAAAACGCCGTGAAGACCTCGATCAGCGCATCGAGCGCCTGGACCAGCGTGAACAGGCCCTGAATAAACGCCAGAGCAAGATCGATAAGCGGGCTGCCGAGATTGACGCCCTGTACCAGCAGCACCTGGATGAACTGCAGCGCGTGGCGCAGATGACGGTTGATGAAGCGCGCGAGCATCTGCTCAACGCGGTCGAACAGGAAGCCCGCCAGGATATGGCCCGCCGCATCCGCGAGGTTGAGGCCGAGCTAAAAGCCACCGCCGATGACCGCGCCCGCGATATCATCTCGCTGGCCATCCAGCGCATCGCGTCCGAGCATGTCTCCGAAACGGCGGTCAGCGTGGTGGCCCTGCCCTCCGACGAGATGAAGGGCCGCATCATCGGGCGCAACGGGCGCAACATCCGCGCCTTTGAGCAGGCCACCGGCGTCGATGTCGTTGTTGACGACACGCCGGAAGCCGTCACCATCAGCAGCTTCAATCCCGTGCGGCGCGAGGTCGCCAAGCGGGCGCTGGCCAAGCTGGTGGTGGATGGCCGCATCCACCCGGCCCGGATCGAAAAACTGGTGGAAGATTCGCGCAAGGAAGTCGAGCGGGTAATCCAGGAAGAGGGCGAACGCGCCGTCTACGAAGTCGGCCTGCCCGGCCTGCATCCGGAACTGATCAAGCTGGTCGGCCAGCTCAAGTTCCGCACCAGCTACGGCCAGAACCAGCACGCCCATGCCATCGAAACCGCCCATATCGCCGGGATCATCGCCGCCGAACTGGGCGCCGATGTCACCGTCGCCAAGATGGGCGGCCTGCTGCATGACATCGGCAAGGCCGTCGACCACGACATGGAAGGCACGCACGCCGCCCTGGGCGCAGAACTGGCCCGCCGCTACAAAGTGCCGGAGAAGGTGGTCAACTGCATCGCTTCCCACCACCATGAGGAAGAGCAAACGTGCGTGGAAGCGGTGATTGTGGAGGCCGCCGACGCCATCAGCGGCGCCCGGCCCGGCGCCCGGCGGGAAAGCCTGGAATCCTACATCAAGCGCGTCAAGGCGCTGGAAGACCTGGCAGCGGCCTTCCCCGGCGTGGAACAATGCTATGCGCTGCAGGCCGGGCGTGAGGTGCGCATCATCGTCCGCCCGGAGGAGATCGACGACCTGGCTGCGCTGCGGCTGGCCCGCGACATCGCCCGCAAGATCGAAGAGACGATGCAGTACCCCGGCCAGATCAAAGTGCAGGTCATCCGGGAGACGCGCTCAACGGATTACGCCCGCTGATCGTTAGTTCGAAGCAGCATCGCCAGCGGAGGCGCTCCACCCGGACGCCTCCGCTGTTCGTTTTCTGGTTTGCTGGCCGGGGAGGGCCGCCTTAGCCAATCGGCTCCGGATCGCGGTCGTGGAACTCCAGGTCGACGAGCGGCTCTTCCACGTGGACGGTGCGCACGCGGGCGCGCTCCGCGCAGGGGCCGACATGCTCGCACCACCAGTCGCGCTCATCCCAGGCCGGCCCCCAGGGTCCTTGGGGTGGGAACTGGGCATCCCACCAGCCTTCACAGGCGGCGCAGCAGAAATGACGCTCCGGCGATGCATGGCGATCCCGCTGGATGACCTTCTGGTTGCCGGGCTGGCGGGTAATGTAGAAATCGACGGTGATCTCGGTGCCGCAGCCGTCGCAGACGAGGATCGGTACAAGGCGCTTGCTCATAATCTGCCTCCCGAACGGACTGCTTCGGACGGGAGAGCCGCCATGGAAGGCGGCGCGGCAGTGTCAGAGGGGGCGGCGATGCAGCGGGGACGACAGACACCCGATCACCCTCATTATACACCGAAGAGGTCGCCATTGAAGCGGCGGCTGAGCGCATCCAGCACGTGGTAAATGATCGGGCAGGCGCCCGCCCCCGCCAGTGTATCGGCCAGAGTCCAGCGGAAGTCAGGGGTGAACGCCGGATAAATGCGGCAGGATTCCGGGCGATGGGCGTAGACCCGGCACAACTGACCATCCAGAAAGGCGCAGGGACGGCAGTTGAGTTTGCCCCATTCTTCGACCGCTGCGGTATCGCGGTCGATGTGCCGGGCGATCACGTCCTCAACCGGCAGGCCCAGTCCTTCGGCCAGCCGCGCAGCGTCTGCCGGAGTCAGGTACACATCCAGCGTCCGGCAACAGTGGGCGCACTGCGTGCAGTCGATGGCGGCGATGATCGGCGCGGCCACCGTCTCCACCAGCGCATCCAGCGCCGGATCGGGCAATTCATCTTCCAGCAGTTCCAGGGTGTAACGCAGCACCTCGAATTCATCCTGCCGGGCGGTGGCCAGGGCAGCGATGCGCTCCAGGTCGGTTTCCAGGGTACTCACGGAAGCCTCCGGGGGCGAACCGTCAGGGCGCGGCCTGCCCCAGCCTGCCGACGATCTGGCCGCTGCGCATGGTGATCCCCACCTGCCCCTCACGGATGCGCAGGCCCAGCACTTCGGATGAGTCAATGGCGCGGCATTCGTCGCCCGTAGACGGGCGTGCGCTGACCGCCCAGACCTCAATCAGGTAGTCGCCGTCGGGCAGCTCTTCCAGGCTCAGGCCGCGGGCGTCCGGCGGGCGGTACAGGCGTCCCCAGGGGATCACATAGCGGGGCACACTGGCCGCGCCGCGATCCTCATAGAGCGGGTTGAACATCCGGTCAGTGGGGCTGCTGAGGGCGCTATGGATGCGGATCAGATAAGCGCCGCCGGGGTTGAAACCGCCCTCGACCGACGGCGCGGGTTCCCAGGTCAGCAGGATGCCCTGCTCGGTCAGCGTGGCGGTCACATTGCGCGGCGCGCCGGTCAGCCGGTACTGGCCGCGGTGAGCCATGCTCAGGCGGCGACCGGTCACCTCCACGCCGTTGTGCAGCGGGATCAGGGTGTAGTTGCCGGGCAGGAGTGAGCGCCCGTAACCCTGATAGACAAAATGCCGGGCGGGCGACCCTGCCTCCCGGTGAGGAGAAAGCATGTACGACTGCTCCGCCACATCTGCGGGGCCGAGCGCCCAGACCGCGTTAACATACGTGCCGTCAATGGCTGCTTCCAGGGCCACGCCTTCTTCGCCGGTGGCGAAGTCCTGCAGGCAGTAGGCGTCGCCCAGCCGCCAGACCAGATCGATGTCATCGCGCGGACTGAGCAGATTGACCACAAAATCGTCAAACAGGATAGGCAGGGCCGATCCTTCCGCCACCGTCAGGAGGCCGGACGGGCCGATCGATTCGGGCAGCGGGTTGGCCACCACGCCCAGCCGCGCGCCATCCAGATGCACAATCGCCAGGCGGTCGCGCCCTTCCAGGCGCAGGGTGTGCCACACGAAGCCGCTGATCGGCTGGTTGAATTCCCCCAGCAGAGTATTCTGCCGCTGGCAGGTCCCGCCGACAGGCGGCTGGTTGTTGTAGTACACGGTGATGCCGTTCTCGCTCACGCTGGTCTGCAGGCTCTGGCAGCGGGTCAGGTCGCCGAACAGGTCAAAGCTGAATGCGCCGCCCTGGCCCAGCAAGAAGCTGAACTGTACAGAGAAGTGGCGGCCCCAGTCAGCGGCGTCCAGGCGACGACCGCTGCCCGCCGCCCCCGCCCACAGCACCATATTGCCCTCGGCCATGTCCAGCCGCCAGCCGGCTGGCAACTCCCAGCGCCCCGCCCCGCCGCTGAAGTCATCCAGCACACGGACGCTTTCCGGCCAGTCCACCGGGACCGGCGAGGGGGTGACCGTCGGGATGGGGGACGGGATGATCGTAGCGGTCGGCGCGGTCTCGGTGGAAAGACGGGCCAGAGTCGCCAGCACGATGGCCTGCTGCGTGGCGAGCACATCCGGCGTGCTGGTCGGCGTGTCGGATGGCGTCAGGGTTGGGCGCGGTGTGTTGGTGATCGTCGGTGTGGCCGTTGGCGTCACTGTGGCGGTAGGTGTGGCGGAGGCCGTTGGCGTGGCGCTGGGCGTCGCCGTCGGTGTAGCGGTAGGTGTGATGGTGGGCGTTTCCGTCTCCGTCGGGGATGGCGTGGCGGAAGGTGTCGGCGTCTCGGTTGGCGTGGCGGAAAGCGTCGGCGTAGGGGAAGCGGTCGGCGTCGGCGACGGGCTGGGCGTGAGCGTCGGTTCCGGGGTGGCCGTAACGATGAACGGCGTCAGGGTCGGACGCGGCGTAGATGGCGCTGCCGCCGCGCCGCCAGGCGGCGTAGCGGTGACGATCAGCGGTGTGAAGGTCGGCGGGGGTGTCCGCGTGGCGACGAGCGCCACGGCTGTCTGGGTAGGCTCGGCCCCCTGGCGAGAGAGCCATAGCCCGCCCGCGCCGATCAACAGCACGATCAGAACCGCCGCCAGGGCCAGTAACCGCCGCCGCCAGCGATGGTAGGCCGGAAAGCGGCCATCCCGCCGTTTGGTCACCCCGTCCGCCGGTTGACCGGCTTCCAGGTCGGCAGCGACCCGGCGCATCAGGTTGTAGCGCCGCGCCGGGAGCTTTTCCAGGCAACGCTCGATGATGGCCGCGTAACCAGGCGGCAGGTCCGGGCGGATTTCGCGCAGATCAGGCGTGGGATCGTTCCAGATGGCGTGCATGGTCGCCATCTCTGTGCGGCCATAGAAGGGCAATTGCCCGGCCAGCATCTCGAACATCACCACGCCCAGGCTCCAGATGTCATCCGTCTGGCGGGCGGGCGCGCCAGCCCATCGCTGGGGACTCATGTAGTAAGGGCTGCCGCCGTGGTAGGGCGTGTCCGGGTCTTCCGGCTGCTCCAGCAGCCAGGCCACGCCGAAGTCGGAAAGCTTGGGCACACCTTCCGGGGTGAGCAGGATGTTCTCCGGCTTGAGGTCGCGGTGAATGATCCCGTTGTCATGGGCGCGGGTCAGCGCATCGGTGACGGCCAGGACAATCCGGCGGAAGGTTTCCTCATTCAGCGGGCCGGAGGCGGCCAGGAAGTCCAGCAGGTTGCCGCCCTCGACATGCTCCATGACGATGAAATGTTGGCCCTCAAAGCTGAAGTCTTCGATGTACTCGATGATGTTGGGGTGGTTAAGCCGGCGCAGGATACCGGCTTCCAGCCGGAAGCGGTTGAGGTAGGCTTTATCGCGGGCCAGGCGGGGATCGAGCGCCTTGATCGCCACGCGCCGGTTGTACTGCCAGCTATCGACGGCCAGGAAGACCTCGCCCATGCCGCCCCGGCCCAGCGACTGGATCAGCGTATAGCGTTCGTTGAGCGTTCTCCCGATCATCGGTGTCCTGCCGGTTCCAGCGAGCGCTTCAGGAACAGCGCCGCTTCCTCCCGCGAATCCATATCATCGTCATCGTCGTAGCCACAGGGTGCGCTCATGAGCCGGTCGACGCCTGCGGCGGCCAGGGGCCGGGCCGGGCGCAAATCTGCAGGTTATCCAGCCAGGGCGCGCTGTCAATGGTAGCGTTGATGGCCAGGGCGCTGAACGGCGCCAGTTCGTCATTGTCGATCACCAGCAGCGCGGCCCGCGATCCCGCCGCCGTGTAGACGTTAAGCTGGAAGACGCTGCGTCCTTCCACCAGCGGCTGGAAGCCCATGTCCACCGTCACCCATTCGTCAAAGGGCACCGACACCAGCGAGGATACTGTCTCCGGCTGGCCGCCGCGCACTTTTTCCAGTAGCAGGCCGGTATTCGTCTCCGCATCGCCCAGCGCCCAGGTCAGCCGCCAGCCGATGCGGTTGGCCGCCGTCCCTGCCGGTACGAAGCTGAGCGTCAGGGGCGGGGTCACAGCGCGCGGGGCCAGCATGTCGAAGCGAACGCGGGCGTATCCTGCCGGGATGGGGATGGCCCAGGTGCCGGTTTGTGTCAGGTGCAGGGCGGCGTCCCGGCCAATCTGCTCGTTGAGGAAGCCGCCGGGCAGCGTCCCCGGCAGACCGCTAAGGGTAGTGAAATCGCTGAAGAAGATCAGTTGCTCCCCGGCAAAGCATTGCGGCAGGGCGCTGGAAGCGGTACGGGCCGGGTGAAGCTGGCGGAGGACGGCGGCGGCTGGCGTCAGGGCGATACTGGTGGCGGCCAGATCAGGCGTTGGCGTGGGAGCCAGGCGGGTCTCCAGCGCCGTCTGCGTCGCCGCGATGATGGCGGCGCGGGTCAGGAACGCTTCCAGGTTAGCCGTGGCCGTGGCGTTGGGCGTGCTGGTGGCCGTCGCCGTAGGCGTGGGCGAAAGGGTCGGCGAGGGCGTCCATGTGGCGGTGGCGGTGGCCGTGGGCGTATCGGTCGCTGTCGGCGTGGCGGTCGCCGTGGGCGGCGGTGTGGGCGTCGGCGAGAGCGTGGGCGTCTCTGTGGCCGTGGCGGTGGCCGTAGCCGTGGCGCTGGGCGTGACCGTCGGCGATGGCGTGATCGAGGGCGTGAAGGTCGCCGTCGGCGTATCGGAAGGCGTGAAGGTCGGCAGGGGCGTGTTGGTGATCACCAGCGGCGTCCAGGTGGCGCTGGGCGTCAGGGTGGCCGTCGGCGGCCCGCCCGGCTGGAAAGGCAGGATGATCGGGGAGGGGGTGGGCGTCGGCGTGGAGAAGACAATCACCCCCGCGACCCGGATCGGCGTGGGGGTGGGCTGGTTGCCGGTCACCAGGGCTACCCCGCCGCCCGCCGGGATGGCCAGCAGCAAGAGCACAAAGAGCAGGAACAGCCCCCAGGAAAGCAACGGGCTGCGCCGGCGCGGCATCAGGCCGGAGCGCCGCCCCGGCCAGCGCACCGTCCCGCGTTCCAGGTCGGAGATCACGGCGCCCAGGCTGCGGTAACGCCGCCAGGGGTCTTTCTCCAGCAGGCGCTCGATGATCGCCACCAGGCCGCGCGGCACACGTCCGCGCAGGTTTGGCGTCGCCTGGTAGAGCACCCGGTTCATGATGTCGGCGTCATTGCCGCCCTCGAACGGCAGCCGCCCGCTGGCCATCTGGAACAGCAGCACGCCCAGATTCCAGATGTCGTCGGACATGGTCGTGGGCTGGCCCTGCCAGCGCTGCGGGCTGGTGTAGCTGGAAACCCGCAAGCGGGCGCTGGTCGTCACCAGCCGCCGGTTCTCCAGCAGCCGGTAGGACGAGAAATTGGTGATCACCAGCCGGAAGTCGCCGGGCGTATCGGCGGGATGGTCCTCGCTGCTCAGCACAGGACGGGTCGGGACTTGGCGGTCAACAATGGGCCGGGTGTCCTCTTCCGCGCCGGGCGGCTGGCCGCCATGGTGGGGATGGGCGGCGGCCAGCGCGGGCAGGGCGCGCTTGGGCACGACATAGATGTTGCCAGGCCGCAGGTCGCCATGCACGACGCCTTCGACGTGAGCGGCAGCCAGTGTGCGGGCCAGGGAAAGCGCCCACTGGCGCCATTGCGCCGGGGGCAACGGCCCGTGTTCCGCCAGGAATTTGTCCAGCGGCGGGCCGGGCAGGTAAGGCCGCACCATATGCAGGCTGTTGCGGTGAAAGAAAATGTCTTCGTAGGCGGCAATGGTCGGCAGGTTCAGGGAACGCAGCTTGGCTGCGTCGCCCTCAAACGCGGCCAGGACGTCGGCGTTCAGCGCCAGGTTGGGGGCCAGGGTGCGGATGACTACCAGGTAGCCGGTTTCCAGGTCTTCCGCCAGGAAGACATCACCCATCGGCCCGTGCTCAAGCAGCTGGCCGGGTCGGTATCGATCATGAAGAAGGGTTGCCTGCGCGGTGAACATGCTCATTGGCAGGCTATTATACCGGCAGACTGGCGTCCCCCTCAACTGACCGAATACCGCAGGGGGAATGGGGGCAGGCAGTGAGCAATCGGGCCGCCTGCCTCGTGCCTCCCGGTTTTGCCTGCACCCCACCCGGCGCGGCGCAGGCAGGGTATAGTTGTTGGCCATGCGCCGCCTGTCGCCAGCAAGGATGATCGCCCTCATGCCTCCAGCCGCTCGTACTGCCCTGCACCCTGCCGCTACCCCGGTTCCTGCTGTAGAGGACAGGCGCTTTCAGGCCGGGCGGGTGGTGGTCACTGCCGCCGCACATGCGGTGCACGACATGTATACGGCCTTCCTGGCGCCGCTGCTGCCGCACTTCATCGCGGCGCTGGCGCTTTCCAAAACCCAGGCCGGGACGCTGACCGTCTTCATGCAGTTCCCCTCACTGCTACAGCCAGCGATCGGCCATCTGGCTGATCGCTATGCCCTGCGCGCCCTGGTGATTCTGGCCCCGGCGGCGGCAGGCATCCTGATGAGTTTGCTGGGCGTAGCCTCCAGCTATGTGATGCTGGCTTTCCTGCTGACACTGACCGGGCTGATCTCCGCCGGGCTGCACAGTGTGGGGCCGGTCATGGTCGGGCGGCACTCCGGAGCGGCGCTGGGGCGCGGCATGAGCCTGTGGATGGTGGGCGGGGAACTGGGGCGGACGGTCGGGCCGCTGCTGATCGTCAGCGCCATCGGCGAGGGCAGCCTCCTGAATGCTTCCTGGTTAATGGTCTTCGGCCTGCTGGCCTCAGGGCTGCTGGTCTTTGTCCTGCGGCGCGGCCCGGAGCCGACGGTTGCTGTCCGTCTGGAGCAACCCCTGCCGGTGCGGACGGCCCTGCGGAGCATGGGGCCGTTCCTGCTGCCGCTCTCGCTGATTCTGGCCCTGCCGATGTTGCTGAATGTGGCGCTGACCACCTACCTGCCCACCTTCCTGACGGAAGAAGGCGATAGCCTGCAGCTGGCCGGGGCGGCGCTGGCCATCCTGCAGGCGGCGGGCGTAGCCGGGGCCTTGCTGGGCGGCTCGATCAGCGACCGGATCGGGCGGCGGCCATCGCTGGCCGGGGCGATGCTGGTCGCGCCGCTGCTGTTGCTGGTCTTTCTGGCGGTACAGGGGATGGCCCGCCTGCCGCTGCTGATCCTGATGGGCTTCTTCACACTGGCGATCACGCCGGTGATCATGGCGCTGGTGCAGGAAAGCTACCCGGAAAATCGCGCCCTGGCCAACGGCATCTATATGGCGCTCAGCTTCACCATCCGTTCCGGGGCGGTGATCGTGCTGGGGTTGCTGGCGGATGGGCTGGGGATGCCGACCGCGTTTACGATCAGTGCGGTCCTGGCTTTATTGAGCGTACCGGCAGTGGCCCTGTTGCCGGGGCGGAACAGCGCCCGTATGCGCTAGAGCAAAGCCCGCAGGCGCGGGGCCTCCAGCACGCGGCGCATGCTTTCCAGTGATGGCGCGCCGGGGTCGCCGCAATACTCCACAAACGAACTGGCCACGTTGACCGCCACGACCATCGCCCGATCCCAGTCGCCAGGGTGGCGTAGCAGGGTGACGAATAGCGCCGCCGCAAAGACATCGCCCGCGCCGGTTGGATGGCACAGCCGGGCGATCTGTGGCGCGGCATAGTCGCGGCGCACGCCGCCCAGGTAGAGCGATGCGCCGTTATAGTTGCGTGTGACCACCAGCGCCCGCGCCAGGGCCGCGTATTCCTGTTCCAGCGCCTCGGAATGGCCCAGGTCTTCATCACTGAGGACGGTCACGGCATGGGGCAGCATGGCCGCTGCCTGCGCCCATGGCACCGGCGACACATGTCCGGCCTCGTCCCAGGTGCGCATATACCCCTGCGGTGTGATGCCTACCAGCGCACCGGGAAAGTTCTCCGGGCGGATGGAGGCGTCCAGGCTGGGCGTGATCGGGCCGAGGTGGACGATCGGCGCACGCCGCCAGCCGTCGGGCACATCGGCCAGTCGCAACGTCCGCGCATGGCCTTCCACCACCTGGACGCGCCCGGCTTCCGTATACGTGTTGACAAAGATGGTGGAACTTTCCGCCGGGATGAGGTGCACATCCAGGCCATCCAGGCCGTGCAAACCGGCCAGGACGGGATCGGCGGGGTGAGCGCTGGTCACGATGCCAACGCGCAGGCCCATCGCCCGCGCCACTACCGACGAGTAGGCGACTGTGCCGCCCAGTTGTGGGCCGGCCGGCGTGCGGTCATGGGCGACATGGCCCAGTACCAGGTAGTCAACGGCTGAAGTCATGATGGCGTCATTTCTAGCGGCGGGCGCGTTCACAGGGCGGGCGTGGCAGGGCCATTATGCCGGGATAAGAGGCCGGTGGCAAGGGGCAGGAGGCCGGGAAACCGGGAGGCAAGGGACAAGAGGCACGAGGTAAGAAAAAGCGGCCGGGAGACTGCCCACTCCCTATTCCCCATTCCCCCTCCGGCTAGCGTGTTGGGGCGAAGTGTGGCGCAGGCCAGCGCTTGGGGTTGCCGACCAGCGTCTGCCCCCGGCCATCGCGCACGGTCAGCCGCCAGTCCACCGTTGGACAGGCGGCATTATCCTCGAAGGTATCCGGGTTGAGCACCAGCAGGTACGTGTAGGGGTAGGGCATGGTGTTCAGCGTGGCGCGCTGGCCCAGCGTGTAAACATGCGCCTCCGCCGTCTTGGGGATGACCCCTACGCCAACCAGCCGGAGGTTGGGCGGGTAGATCTCGAAAGTATAGATGCCCGGCTGGGTGACCAGCACATAGTCCACCGCAAGCGGCTGGACGCCCGACTGACGCGGTCTGACCTCCCCGGGGCCTTCCACCAGGCTTTCCACCCGCACGCGGGCATTGAAGTTATCCGCCAGGGCGTAGTCGCGCAGCAGGTTGCGAATAGCGTAACGCTGGATGATCTGCTGGGGCGTGGTGCCCAGCTCCTCCGCCAGCGCGTAGAAACTGGCCATGCCTTCGTGGTCGACGATCAGTTCCCACAGGCGCTGTACCGCCCGCCGCCCGTAATCCCTGGCCAGCGAATCGATCAGCAGCCATTCCGCATAGACGCGCATATCATACCGGCCGTCCGCGGGTGTGCTGCCCACGCACAGGTCGGGCGTGGCAAAGAGATCGCCCACATAGGGGGAGGCATCTTCTTCTTCCGGAAAGACCTGGGTTTCCATCCAGGTCGCCGTAGCCTCGTAGTACCACTGGCCGCCGATGTCGTTCAGATCGTAGCCGAACTGAATGGCGTGGTGGAATTCATGGGCCAGCGTTGCCCGCATCAAGGCCAGGGCGTCCGGATCATTGTCAAAGTCATTTTCAATGGCCAGGTAACTGTAGGAAGCCCAGCCTTCTGTGGCGCTGGTGGCAGGGTTATCGCCCAGGAGCGCCTGCGGCTCGGTATAGCCCAGCATGGTGCCGTCGGCCAGGGTGTCGATCAGGTATACGTCGTAGCGTGTGTCGCCGCCTTCGCCACAATCGGCGGGCGGGGCAGGCCAGCCGAATTCGTTGATCTCCCGCTTCCAGACCGAATCGATGATGGCCGCGACCGCCGCCGCATACTGGCTGGTGACCGCGTCGGCTCCGCTGCGGGTATAGTGCAGGATGAAGAAGCGCGTTTCCAGCGTCTCCTCCGGGCCGCTGAGTTGCGGGCGCTCCTCCAGCACCGAGCAGTCAGTGAAGTTGATACCCATGCCGTTCAGGGGGATAGCGGAACGGGCAGCAGTCCCGCCCTCGACGGCAAAAGGAGCGCCGGTTGGCGTGCCCCGTCCGTTGAGGATGGCTGGTTCATCCAGGCCGATCAGCAGGCGAAAGCCGCCAGCGGTGGTTTCATCGTAGCGGGTGACAGCGAGCTGATAGTCCCCGGCCTCGACAATGGTGTAACTGAGCGCAGCGTTGTAGTTGCCGCCGCTGTCATCATCCTCGCGCAGTACCCGCGCAAAGCCAGAGGTGCCCAGCCCCAGGTAAGTGTCCAACCCGCCGGAAGTCGCCTGGGCGTAGGCGTACAGGGTGTGGCCGGCGGGCAAGCCGCGCAGGTTATAGAGCACCACTTCGGCGTTGTCGTTCACAGTGCCGGTGAAAACCTGTACGCGTGGCGTTCCGCTTTGGGCCTGAATCGGCCCGGCAGCCACCAGCAGCGTTGCCAGCAGCACCATTGACAGCGCTGCCAGACTCGCCAGATTCCGCTTCATGGTGTCGCTCCCCTGTTCCCGGCGGCATTCAATCCCCTGGCTTCATTATAGGCCGATTCCCGGCAGATGCAGGAATGCGGCGCGGATGTCTGGCGGGGGCAATTGGCCCCAAAAACCCCGGCGCTCCTGAGGAAAAAGGAGCGCCGGGCATTCGGGGAATTTGGGGGTGTGGTCTTACCGGGATTGTGGGGGGCCACCAATCCCGCGCCACAATCTAACGATACAGTCAGTGACAGGGGTGTGCTTGACGGCTGCCATGCGGCATCCTTGCGCTTGGCTGACGCCAGGCTTGCATTGCAGCGGAATAGTTATTGCAGCCCAAAAACAAACACTATTTTCAAGAAGACTTTTCTTTTTTCGTCGTAGCAGCGCCGCTGCGCGGCAGCAGCGCTACCGCCGGGAGGATCGGGCTAGATTTTGTTGCGGAAGATCAGGCCAAAGCCGCGCCGGGTGACGATGTACTCGTGCGTCGGGTCGGCTTCAGCCAGGCGCTTGCGCAGGCGGCTGACCAGCGCGTCGAGCGTCTGATCGCTGATCGGCCCTTCGCCGCCCCAGACTTCCTGGCGGATTTCCTCCCGGGTGACCACCGCGCCTGCCCGCTCGACCAGCAGGCGCAGCAACGCAAACTGCCCCGGACTGAGCGGCGGCTCCAGCCGCCGCCCGTCGATGCTGACCGCCGCCAGCGCGTCATCCAGTACCAGCCCCGGGATCGGCGCATCCACCAGCGGGATCGTCGCTGTGGAGGCGGGATCGTCAAATTCGATCTGGCACTCGCCCCCCAGATTGATCACATCGCCGGAGCGCAGGCGGCGCGGCTTGTGCGGTTCGATGCGCTGGCGGTTGACATAGGTGCCATTAGTGCTGCCCAGATCGGTGATGGTCACCTGATCGTGGGTGAAATCCAGCCGGGCGTGCAACCGGGAAACGCCGCTTTCATCCAGCACCAGGTCACAGTCGCGGGCGCGGCCAATGGTGAAGGGAAACTCGCTCAGGGTTACCCGCCGGGCACGTCGAGCATCCTGGCGGATAGTGAAATAGGGTTCGTGGCGGGGTGATGGTTCGCTCACAGGTACTTTGCCCTGCTGATGCCCCGCGCCTGAAAGGCGCACAGGCTGCGGCATGGAGCGCTTGCCCCATGATAACCCATTAGCGGCAGGCTGGCGATTCGGCCTGCCGTTATCAGTATCTGCTTATCAGCCGGTGCGGGGGCAATAGTTCCCCGGTACCGGCCTAGCCCTGTACACCCAGGCGGTCTTCCAGCTGGCGCATGGCGCTGAGCAGCAGTTCCTGGCGCAGGCTGGCGGTCACGTCTCCCCGCGTGCGTTCCAGCACGGCCCGGAGCTGATCGACGCGGTGGCGCAGGCCACCGGTGATCGCGTCCGGATAACCGAAGCTGAACAGCACGTCGTAGATGGTATCCATCACATCCAGCAAGCGCCGCGCCTCGTCCATCTCGCCGTCGCGCAGCAGATTGAGGACATGCCGCCGCAGTTCGGAGGCGGCCTCGGCCAGCCCGTTGAGGTAAGTGCTGGTCAGCACACCCAGCGCTTCCGGCGTGGGCAGGTCGGCGTCGCCGCGCACCAGCGCACGGGTGATCATGGCCTCGACGTATTCCTTGAAGGCATCCTGGGTGTAGCCGGTATGCTCCAGCACGGGGTACTCGGCCACAAAAGCCCGCAATTCGTCGGCGGCGGCCTGAAGCGCCTGCGCCTGCTCATCGACGGCGTCCCACTGGCGGCGCAGCACGGTGCGGATCATCTCCGCGCACAGGCGGATCAGTTCACGGGTGTGGTTGAGCACGGCGTCGCGGCGGGCGTTCATAGCCTCGAATTCAGCGTGAATGGCAGCAGCAATGGCGTCCAGATTATTCATGGCCGCTATCCCCGCTCGATTCTTCGGGCGTTGTCCCGCCGATCGGGCGGGTGACGCTGAACAGCTGATCAGCCAGCGACGGCGGGGTTTTGATCTCACCGTAAGCGGCCTCGTACTTGGCCAGGCTCTCGCCGAGCGCCTTGTGCAGCAGCTTGGCGTTGGTCGGGCTGAGGATCAGGCGCGTCTGGACGCGGGTCTTGAACACGCCGGGCAGCACCTGGGCAAAGTCCAGGATGACCTCGGAGAGCGAATGGGTGATCATCGCCAGGTTCATGTACTGGCCCGGCAGGTCAGCAGGCACTTCAACTTTGATCTGGGCGCGGCGCAGCGGCTGAGCAGATTCATTGGCCGGGCCATCACGCGGGATACGGTCGGTCATTGGGCCATCCTAGAACGGAATATCCTGCAGGTCTTCCGGGGCAGAGGTGTTGTATTCGCCTTCGCTGGGGGTATAAGCGGTTCCGCCTTCTTCGCGGCGGCCCAGGAATTTGACATCGCGGGCCGTCAGTTCCAGCGTGGCCCTGGCGTTGCCTTCGCTGTCGATCCAGGCGGAAGCGTCGACCTCGCCGGTGACCAGCACCTGGCGGCCTTTGCTCACATACTGGTTGACCGTCTCGGCCAGTTTGTTCCAGCAGGTCACGCGGAACCAGGTCGTTTTCTCACGCTGCTCGTTGCTGGTGCGGTCGGTCCAGCGGCGGCTGACGGCCACCGAAAAGTCGCATACCGCCTGCCCGCCGGGCGTATAGCGCAACTCAGGGTCGCGGCCCACATTGCCCACAATCACCGTATACTGGTACATACGCTTCTCCTTCTCACACGCGCCGGGCTACAGCCCTTAGTATACACCCCGGCGGGGTAATGCCTTCCACACAACACTGCACCGATATTATAGCACATCTGTTCCAATCTGACGCGATCAGCTTGCACATCCTGATCGCGCCCCCCTGAGCCGCCGTCAGGACAGGCATTCGGCAAAGAAGGCCAGCACGCGGGTGTCATAGGTCTCCGGATTGCGGCGGCAGGCGTCGCGGTGGCCCGCCCCGGCCACCAGCCATAATTGCCCGCGCGGAGCCAGCGCCGCCAGGCGGCGCGCCCCGGCAACGGTATTGAAAGGATCTTCCACCCCGTGGATGAACAGCACAGGGCACGGGACGCGCCCGGCCCAGCGCAACGGGTCGGCCCACGGAATCCACACCCCGGCCCGCACTGACGCTGCCAGCAGGATCGCCCGCGCCGGCAGGATCATCAGCGCCGGGGGGATGCCCTTTGTCCGTCCTAGGCCGACGATGGCGTCAGCGATGCGCCCGATCGCGCCATCGGCCACCACCGCCCGGACGCGCCCATCCAGCGCCGCCGCGATCAGCGCCACGCCCGCCCCCATGCTGAAACCAAGCAGGCCGACGGCGGTGATCCCGTGCGTCCCCTGCAACCAGTCCAGGGCGGCCAGCACATCCAGGTATTCCCGCGCCCCGAAGGTCACAGCATGCCCGCCGCTGCGGCCATGCGCCCGCAGGTCAAACATCAGGATGCGCCAGCCGGCCTTTGCCAGCCGGGCGGCTGTGGCTGTGTCCCCGTCCATGCTGCCGTTGTGACCGTGGACAATCACGATCGTGCCGTCGGCTGGCTGTGGTGGCTGGATCCACCAGCCGCGCAGGAGCGTGCCATCCTGCGCGGCGAACTCGACCGGCTCACAGGCCAGTCCATAGGCGGAAGGAGGATCAGGCCGATCGGGGACGCGGCGGCGCAGCAGGATGGTGCTGGCCCGCCAGAGGCCCGCGCCCGCGATCAGGATCGCTGCCTTCCCCGGGAATCGCAGCATGGCGCTATTCCGCCGGCTCCCCCTCGACGAAACGCACCTCGAACATGCTCGGCCAGTGCTTGCCGGTCAGCAGGAAGGTCTCGCTTTCCGGCAGGTAGACGATGCCGTTGAGCACCTCGCCGGATTGCAGCGCCGCCTGCTGTTCGGCATCCAGCAGGTCGGCGGCATTGATCAGGGCGACCACATTGCCGTTGGTCTTGTCGATCTGGACGATGTAATCGAGCGGGTAAATGTTGGCGTACAGGTAATCGCCGATGCACTCCAGTTCGTTCAGGCCATTGACTGACTGGCCCTGGTAGGTCACCAGACCGCGGTCGATCACCTCGAAGGTCTGCGGATCGCGCAGGGTGATGAAGGCGCTGCCATCGCTCATGTAGAGGTACTGGCCGTCATAGCAGAGGCCCCAGCCTTCGCCCTCGTAGGTGTAGCTACCCACCTGCTCGAAGGTGTTCAGGTCATAAACGAAGGCGGTGCCTTCCTTCCAGGTCAACTGGATCAGGCGGTCATCGACGAGCGCCAGCCCTTCGGCAAAGTACGCCTCATCGACCGGGACACTGCGGATAACCTCGCCGGTCTCCGGGTTGACCTCGCGCAGGGTGGATTCGCCGTACAGCCCGGCGCTCTCGTAGAGGGAGCCGTTGTGCAGCAGCAGACCCTGCGTATAAGCGGTCGGGTCATGCGGGCGGACGCCCAGCACTTCTGGCCGCAGCTGGGCTGGCTGGAAGCCTGCCTCCAGCGGCGCGGGGCCATCTTCGCGACCCCAGTTCAGGCTGAACGGATCAAAAGCCTCCAGGACGGGGCCGAAGATCTCCTCAAACAGAGTGTCGCGTTCGGCCTCCGGCGTCAGCATCGCCACCACGTAAGTGCCCAGCGGGTTGTCGATGCTGGCCAGCGCCATGTCCATGACCAGCGGCCCCACCTGCGACGCCTCCACATTCAGGCGGTACAGTTCCCAGGTCAGCGCGGTGGTTTCCAGGGTAGTGGAATCTTCCGGCAGAGCGGAGGCGCCGGCCTGCTGGGCAAGCACTATCGCTACGAAGTCGCGGGACAAGCCTGGTAGGAATTGCTGCAAGAGCAACACGGCGTCTTGGGCGTTGCGGCGGTAGGTTCCCGCGCCAACGCGCGTCCAGCCGTCCGGGGCAAGGCCGCTGAAGCCCATGTTGTGATCGGTGAAGGGGGTGAAGGTGACGGCCTCTCCGCCCTGGGCCAACGCCGGGCTGGCAGGCAGGACGAAGAGAAGAGCGAAGCACAGCACGATCCACAGGGCAAAACGATTCATGTTGATTTGATCCCATCTCCAGGCAACAGCGCGTTGCCAAGCGCCCGCCTCAGGGCCGGCGGGCAATGCCGATCTGGTTGACGCCCAGGCTCAGCGGTGTGATCGTCGTCCGCGTGATCACCTGCAAAAACGCCGGGAAGCCAAACAACCCGAACTGTACGACTCTGGGGATGACCGGCAGATAGGGCACATCCCACAGACCATCACCAAAGTGGCGCAGCATCCGGAAGCCTGCCGCCTGGCACCAGGCCCGCCACTGCGCTGGAGGCTGGCAGTTGATGTGCGTCGGGTCCTTGCCGATCGCGTCCGTCGCCGGGTCTTTGAAGCGGCGCAGGCTGTAGCCGGGGTTGGGCGTGGCAAAGAGCCACAGCCCGCCCGGCTGCAGCAGGCGGTACACCTCGCGGATGGTACGGGCCGGGTCAGGCAGGTGCTCGACGACATGCAGCGCCACCACGACATGGAATGCGCCGTCAGGGAAGCTACTCAGATCATCGGCGCTCTGCACCAGAGCGCGGGCGCGCGGCGCGTTGCGCTGCGTCTGGGCGACCGTCCAGGCGTCCAGGTCGATGCCGGTGCAGGCGAAGTCATCCTGCAGCAAGCCGAGCAGATGGCCCAGCCCGCTGCCCAGCTCCAGCAGGGCGCGTTCCGGCCCGCCGGGCGGCGCGTAGCGGCGCACCAGCGCGGCGTAGTAGCGCCGGGCGAACCAGTACATGCTGAAGCGACCCAGCGGGCGGTCGGCGTAGTTGTAGCTCTGGAAGTATTTCCGGCCGTACTCATCCAGCGGCACGGGCGGCGATGCAGGCGTAGGTGAAGGTGTTGGCCGGTCGTCCATAGCAGGGATTATACCGCTTTTGGCGGTCAAGAACGCAGGAGGCCGGATCGCGGGCAATGCTGGCCTGCCTCACCCCCGGCCTCCCGACTCCGCTGATTGCTTGCCTCTACTGCACGGTCACCATCGCCTGGTATTCCAGCGTCCGATTGTCGATGGTATAGACGCGCAGGATGTAGGTTGTGGTGGCCAGGGGGCATTCCTGGCGCGTGCCGTTCGGTCCAACCGGCTGCCCCTGGTAGTAAATCTGCACCGCGCCGGACGTGTTCCAGATCAGGTCAACGCACTGGCCGGCGGAGATCAGGGCCGGGTTAGCGTAGAAGGCGACAATCACCTGCTGGCCGGGTTGTGGACCGGAATAGACCGTGATGGTCAGTTCGCGGTCGATGGTCTGCCCGGTCAGGGTGACGGCCCGCAGGCGGTAGGTGGTCGTCTGGCGCGGGCATTCCTCGCGGGAGCCGTTGAGGGCCACCGGCGCCGGTTCACCGTTGTAGTACACCCGGTCGATGGCCTGGGTCTCCCAGCTCAGGGTGACACACTGGCCCAGTTGGATCATCTGGGCTGTGGCCCGGAATTCAGCGCGGGCCTGGATGATAGCTACCGTCACAAAGCGCTGCTCGATCCGGTAGCCGGGCCGGACGACCGTCAGACTGTAACGGGTAGTCTGCGTGGGGCATTCCTGACGCGCGCCCTGGCTGGCCACCGCCCGCGCTTTGTAGTAGACCGAGCCATCGCCCTGCACTGCCCAGCGCAGGGTGGTGCACTGACCCGGCAGGATCGCTGTCGAATCGGCGACGAAGCCGATCCCGCCCTCATCGATTGGCACAGAGGCGATGAACGGCGGCGGCACCCGCCCACCAACGGCGTTCAGGTAGCGCCCGCGCACCCAGCCGCGGTAAGAGCCGTATTCCACGAACACCCACAGCCCATCCGCGCTGATCGAACGCGCCGAAACGGTACGCCCGGCGGGGATGACCGTGATGATATTGGTCTCTTCAAATGTGGTGTTCGGGTCGTCCTCCACCACCTCAGGATCGGTTCGCAGGTGGACATCGACCAGCGCCTCGACGATGACATCGCCCAGACCCAGTATCGGCGAAGGGGAGATCACCGCCGGGGGCACGTGATCGCTGGAAACAGGCAGCGTTGCCACGTCGCCGGATTGCAGCTCCAGGTACTGGCGGGCCATCCAGCCGCCCTGGCCGTTATAGGTCACACGCAGCCAGTTGAAGTTGGGGCTGATGGCTGTGGCGGTCACGGTCGTGCCCTGTGGAGCGGTGTAATAAATGGCCGAGGCCGTGCTTGGCGCAGCACGCAGATGCAGGTTGGCCGTCGTGACCAGCACCACCGGCGTAGCCTCCTCCTGAGCGGCAATCCCTGCCGCGCCGCCGAACGCCAGCGCCAGCCCGGCCAGCAGGGCGATCAACAGCGCCAGCCGCCCCGACCCGCTCCCGATCCTTCCGCCGCGCAACCTCACCGCCGTGTGCATGGCCTCTGTCCTCTCCTGCTGCTCTCCATGCCTGTAGCCCCATTATAGTGAAGCCGGGCCAGCAGGGCTATCCAACCCCGGTAGCGGGTTGGGGCGTCCTAGCCGCCCAGCGACAGCAGGTAAGCCATCAGGTCGCCGATCTGCTCGTCGGTGAACAGCTCGCGGTACGTACGGGGCATCAGGTTATCCGGGAAGCCCGGCACCACATACGCGCCCGGATCGGTGATCGACTGGTACAGGTATTCCTCCACACTCAGGCCGGGGACGTGCCCGGCGGCATGGCTGGCCACGTTGAGCAGACCGGGGCCGACCAGCTGCTCGTCCGAATCAACGCGGTGGCAGGTGGCGCAGGCAAAGCCAACTTCGCTGAACATGGTGGTGAACAACGCCGCCCCACGCGCTGGATCGCCCAGCGGGACGGGCGATTGGCCGCCACCGGCAGCTTCGGTGTGCGTGTGCCCGGCACTATCGGCAGCCCCGGCGTCCGCGTGGGCATGCCCGGCGCTGTCGATGGTTGGGGTCGCTGCATGCATGTGCCCGTCTGCGGCGGCAACCGTACTATTGGACTCGCTTTCGGCAGGGTGTTCGCCTTCCCTGACCGAAGCGGGCGCGCCGCAGGCCGCCAGCAACAGCGCCGCCAGGGCGAGGATCACCGCCGTGCGTAAGGTTCCGGTCATGGTCTTTTGCTCCGGGTGGCTGTGAAAAGCGCAACAAACGAATTGGATTATAACAGTCCGGAAACTGACCAGCAAGCAGAGAGAGACCGGGAGATCAGGAGGCCAGGAGGCCGGGAAAACTGGCGTTCTCCCTCCCCGCCTCCGGCCACTACAGGTATCCGCGTCGCCGGAACTCCCGCAGCAGTACGGCCACCACCGCCGCCATCATCAGGATAACCACCGGCACGCCCCACCAGGCTTCAAATGGCGGCCAGGTGTGCACGAAGTTCATCCCGTAAAAGCCACCGAAGACGGTCAGCGCGCCGATGGCAACCGTGATCACCGTCAGGCGGTTAACGATGACATTGAGGCGGTTTGAGGTGGCCGACATGTACAGGTCGATCAGGCCGGTGATCATGTCGCGCTGGACGCTCATCATATCGGCCAGCAGGGTCAGGTGGTCGATCACATCGCGCATGTAGTAGCGCAGATCGGTGCCGCCGCCCTGAATATCCCACTCATGGGCCAGATCGTTGAGCATCTCCCGCTGCACCCAGACCAGCCGCCACACCTCCGCCCCCCAGCGTTTGAGCGTGAACAGACGGTTGAGACTGCCCTGATCCGGTTGAGCCAGGATGATGTCGCTGAGTGTTTCGCTCTCCTGCTCAATCGCGTCCATCACCGGGAAAATGTGGTCAACCAGCACATCCGCCAGCACGTAGCACAGATGACGGGCGGAAGCGGCCAGGTGCGCCGGGGCGCGGCAAACCCGGCGCAGCGCCTCCTCTACCAGTGGCTCCGGGGCCGCATGCACGGTGACCAGGAAGCGCGCGCCCAGAAACACATCCAGTTCGCGGGTGGCAAACGCCTCGTCCCCATCCAGCGTCACCGCGTTGAAAATGATGAACGTCTCGTTGGCGTAGGTCTCCACCTTGGGCCGCTGTTCCTGGTTGTGGGTGTCCTCGATGGCCAGCGGGTGGAAATGGAACACCTCGCTGAGGACGTGCAGGTCGTCCTCTGTCGGGCCGGTCATATCGACCCAGAAGAGCGCGCCGTCCGTCGCCAGCAGGGCAGGCAATTCCTCCGGCGCGGCCTCGTGGACCTCCCCCGGCGCAAACACCGTGATCTTCATCCCTGCCTCCCCAAGAGCCGTCCCATTCCTAGCGGTCGGCAGCCGGCGGGGTCAGCCCAACCCGTAGCAGGACCACCGCAACCAGGGCCAGAGCCGCCCCGAAGAGAAACGGCGCGCGCGGCCCAAAGCCCGTCCAGCCGCCGACCCCGCTCCACAGCAGGCCGGCGATCACACTGGCGGGCAGGGTCAGCACGCCCACCGCCGCATTATACACGCCGTAAGCCGTGCCGCGCTTTTCCTCCGGAACCAGGTCGGCGACCAGCGCACGGGCGTTGCCCTCCACCGCACCGTAATAGATGCCGTACAGGCCGTACAGCGCCCACATCTGCCATGCCTGTTCCACCATAGCAAAGCCGAGGTACAGCAGGCCGTAGACCAGCCAGCCGCCGACGATCAGCCGGTAGCGTCCGATCCGGTCGGAGAGCACACCCGCCGGGCCGGAGATCAGGGCGTAGATCAGGTTGAAGGTCAGCACCATCCCCATCACCCCGGCTACACTCAGACCGCGCTCCTGGGCGCGCAGGATCAGGAAGGCGTCCGCCGAATTGCCCAGCGTGAAGACTGCCACCGCCAGCAGAAAGCCATAGAAGCGCCGGTCAAAGCCGCACAGGGTCAGGCGCGGCGCTTCCGCCTGGCCGGTAACGGGCACATCCTGCGCCCCGGCAGCCAGGACAATCACGGCCAGCACTGCCGGGATGATACTGGCGATGACCACCACCTGGAAGGTTTCCCGGCTGAGGGTCACCGCGCCGGCCTGCGTCGCCAGCACGATCAGCAGGGCAATCAGGATGCCGGTCGCCGCGCCGAGCGTGTCGCCCATGCGGTGCAGGCCAAAGGCCAGGCCGCGGTGATCGGCGTCAATGCTGGCGGCGACCAGCGCGTCACGCGGGGCGGTACGGATGCCCTTGCCGATGCGATCGACGATGCGCACGGCCAGCACCCCCCACCACGACGTGACAATGTACAGGAATGGTTTGACGACGGTTGACAGGCCGTACCCGGTCACGGTCAGCCACTTGCGCGCACGCAGCCGGTCGGAAAGCCAGCCGGAGAAGATCTTGAGCAGGCTGGCGGTTGTTTCCGCGATGCCTTCGATCAGGCCGATGACGTTGGTTTTGACGCCCAGCACATTGGCCAGGAAAAGCGGCATCAGGTTGAGCAGCATCTCGCTGGAGACATCGGTCAGGAAGCTGGTGGCGGTGACCACCCAGACATTGCGCGGCAGGCTCCGCCAGGCAGGGCGGGATGCTTCGGTGCGGGGGATGGTGGTCTGAGACATACGGATGCGCTTGTTTCCCTTTCGGTGCAGATCACGGCGCTTTGCGAACAATGAGCAGCAGGCGATGTTCGTTGGTGGCAATGCCGCGCGGTGTGGTATAGGCGGCGGCGATATGCGCCACCTGTTCCCAGTGGCGGGCCATGTCAAAGTCCTCCGGCAGGGGAACCGCCTGCAGCCAGAAAACCAGCGAATTCAGGTCGGTGTAGTAGTACGGCACATTGTACTCCGCCCGGCACACAATCGCGCAGCCGCGGGCCTGGAAGGCCGCCGCCACGCTGTCCGGGTCCTGCCCGGCCACGGCGCGGTACTGCCCGCTTGCCGTACAGCCAAAGACGCGGGTGATGTTTTCGGCGTTACGCGGGCCGACCTGCTGGGTGATGAACAGGCCGCCGGGCCGCAACACGCGCACCGTTTCGTCCGCATGGATGATGGCCTGGCGGTTGAGCACCACGTCAAACGACTCATCAGGGAAATGCAGGTCATGGACGGGCATCGTCAGGAAGGCGATCCGCCCTGCCAGTGCAGGCGGCAGGTTGGCCTGGGCCGCCTGGATCAACGCTTCGTCCGGGTCGATTCCCACCCCCTGGGCAAAGAAACGGGCCAGGCTCAGGAATTGCCGCCCGCTGCCTGTACCGATATCCAGCACGCAGTCAGTCGGGCGCAGGTAGCGGCGCACGATCTCGGCGTAATACCAGGGCACCGGGTCGCGGGTGGCGCGTACGCGGGTGTAATCCCGCCGATGCCACCCCCCGACCCGCGCCGCCACCGCCAGCAGATGCTCGCGGGAAAGCGGGTTGCGGTTCACGGCTCTGGCCCTCCTCCGACCTCGGACAGTATCCCGGCACGCCGCTACCTGCCAGTGTTATCCCGCCGGGGGAGGTCTGTCAAGCGGGCGAGACAATCAGAGAGAGACCAGAAGGCCGGGAGGCCAGAGCCAGCTCATGACGGTGGCACAAGTCCGGGTAGCCGCTGGCAGCGGGTCATACCGTCGCTGCCATGCTGGGAGTGACGTGACGCCCGGTGCACAACGCGCTGCCGTGCCACGCCCTGACCGGTCTCCTGATCTCCCGGCGTCCTGGCCTCTGGTCCCCTGGCCTCCCTTTTCGCCTGTTTTCCAGTGTGCAATTTGCAGCGGGGATGGTATGCTGGCGGGCTGTACGCGCAGCACGATCCGGCGCGCCGCCGGTAGGTGAACTATGGTTGTGGCAACCTGCCAGATTGAACTGACTTTGCCGGGTGTCAGCTCGCTCAAGCAAAAGCGCAGCGTGCTCAGGGGTCTGATCGCCGGCGTGCACAAGAAGTTCCATGTCGCCGCGGCAGAGGTCGACCTGCATGATGTGTGGCAATCCAGCACGATCGGGCTGGCTGCCGTCAGCACCAGCGCCAGCCATGCCGAACAGGTGCTGGAAGCCGTGGTGCACTGGATCGAAGACTACCGTCCCGACCTGGAGGTTGTGGACTACGCCATCGAAGCCATTCATGTGTGAGGGATGGCGACAACCATGATCGCAGTCATTGACTACGAGGCCAGCAACCTGCGCAGCGTACTTCACGCTCTCAGCCACCTGGGCGCGGCGGCCCGTGTGGCCGCGACGCCGGATGATCTGGCGGGCGCGCGGGCGATCATCCTGCCGGGGGTGGGCGCTATTGGAGCGGGCATGGCCCGCCTGCGGGCGCGGGGCTTTGAACCGGCCATCCGGGAATCCGTCGAGCGCGGCGTGCCGCTGCTGGGCATCTGCCTGGGGATGCAGTTCCTCTTTGAGGTCAGCGAGGAACAGGGTGAACATACCGGGCTGGGCCTGCTGGCCGGGCGGGTCATCCGCTTCCCGGCGCTGCCCGGCCTGAAGGTCCCGCACATGGGCTGGAACCAGCTGCAGCCCGTCCAGGAGTCGCCGCTGCTGGCCGGGATCGCCGCCGGTGACTATGCCTACTTCGTCCACAGTTATCTCTGCGCTCCGACCGATCCCGCTGACGTGCTGGCCACCTGCGATTACGGCGTGGCCTTCCCGGCGGTGGTGGCGCGGGATAACGTCTACGGCGTGCAATTCCACCCGGAAAAGAGCCAGGCGGTTGGGCTGCGCTTGCTGCAGAATTTTGTGACCATGGTTGGTTGAGCACTTCTCTGGCCGTGCAGGCTTCCGGTTTGCGCCTGCCTAGCAGTTCTTACGGACAGGTTGCCCATGATTCTCTATCCTGCTATCGATCTACGCGGCGGGCAGGTTGTCCGCCTGCAACAGGGCGATCCCGCCCGCCAGACCCATTACAGCGCCGACCCGCTGGCCGTCGCCCGCCGCTGGCAGGAGGCCGGGGCGGCCTGGCTGCACGTGATCAACCTGGATGGCGCCTTTCAGGCGGCCAACGATAACCTGGCCGTCCTGGCCCGGCTGGCTGGACTGGGTATCCCGATCCAGTTTGGCGGGGGAATCCGTTCGCTGGAGGACGCGGCGCAGGCGTTTGACGCGGGCGCGGCGCGGGTGATCCTGGGCACGGCGGTTGCTCAGGACCCGGCGCTGGTCGAGGCGTTCGTGGCCCGCTGGGGAGCGGAACGGCTGGCCGTCGCCCTAGATTCGCGTGGCGGGCAGGTCGCTATCCATGGCTGGCAGGCAGCTTCCGCCTGGACGCCGGTTGCGCTGGGGCGGGCGCTGGCGCAGCGCGGGGCGGTGCACGCCCTGTACACCGATGTCGCCCGCGATGGCGGGCTGCAGGGGGTGGACGTGGCCGGTACGGCCCGCCTGGCGGCGGAAACCGGCCTGCAGGTGATCGCTTCCGGCGGCGTGGCCAGCCTGGAAGACATCCGCGCCCTGCGGGCAACCGGCCAGGTGGCGGGGGCGGTAGTGGGCAAGGCGCTGTACGAGGGCATCTTCAGCCTGGCCGAAGCCCTGCACGCCGCCGCCGATCCGTCCTGAGCCGGGCTTATTCCCGTCCGGGCAGGCCAAAGCGGTAGGCCCGCCGCTTGGGGTCCATGGCGTCGGTCAGCGTGGTCTCATCGCGCGTGCCCCAGGTCAGGTGGATGTCCTTGACGAAGGTGGCCAGCAAATCCAGCGCCAGGGCGACAAAATCGGTGTTGTCCATGTCGTCCTGTTGCTTGGGCCAGCCATAGCCCCAGGCAAACCAGGAACCGTTGAGCAGCACAATCACGTCGTAGAAAGCGGTAGCCTGCAGGTCGTCGCCCTGCAAAAGGAAGAAGGCCAGCCGCCCGCATGGCTCCTTGAAGGCATAGCCGGGGATCATGGCCTCATCGTTGACGTTGGGCCAGGCGACGCCCGCCAGCGGCACGGCGGCGATCCGCCAGTCTTCGATCCCGATCTGCAGGACGCGCCGCCAGCCACCTACCGGGTGCTTGGAGTAGCGCGGGGCGCTGATGTTCTGTACGCCCGCCTCGTTCAGGCGGCGAATACCTTCCTCAAAACCGGCGAACAGCCGGGCGGTAAAAGTTTCCATGCGCCGTTCCAGCAGCTCTACCTGCTGCTGGCGGCGGGTCATGACCGTCTTGATCTCTTCCAGTGCGCTGGCCCGTGCTTCCTCATTCTCGCGCATAGGTCTGTGGCTCTCCCTGTCACCGGTTGGATTGGCGCTGGCAGCAACGCTGGTTGCGGCGCTAACAGCGGCTGCACGGATTGTACACCGGCCTCCGCGGTGGGGATAGCGCCCGGTGAGCAGGGGTGCGCCAGCGTTGAGCGCCCACAAAAGCAAGCGGTCCGCCCCCTGGACGGACCGCTGCACTTGAAACTGGAGCCAGCTGAATCGCTTCTTTCCGCGCGGTGGTGGGACCTTTTTCCCTGGCGGAGACTGCCCTCCATTGGCGCCATTCCGGCGTACTTACAACGATCTGTTGTAGATGAGGCGTCCCGCGCCCGCTATCCCGACTGCCAGCCGTTGGCGGGTATTCAGGCGGCTCCCCCATTGGTGGCCCCGGCCAATGGGCATTGTTTGGTTACGGGCCGTTGTTACTTTCACTCTACAACGACTCTGCCCGGGGATCAAGCCTGCCTGTGCAACGTGCCTAACCCTGCCAGGAGCGAATGGTCGCCGGTAAGACGTACAGGCGGGGCGCGCCCGGTGGGATGCGCCCCGCCTGTTCTATGACCTGCGGCTATAGACTATCAGCGCACGGTTTCAAAGGTGACCTGCACCTGCACCTGGACGCTGAGCTGGCCCTGCTGGATTCCGCCGCCCCCACCCAGGCCGCGGGCCGCCATGTCCATGACCACGCCCTGACCGAAGGAGTCGCCTTCGACCACGATGGTCGGCTCGCCCAGGGTTACGCCGATCGCTTCAGCGATCTGCGCGGCGCGTTCGCGGGCGTTTTCCAGGGCGGCCAGGCGGGCGTCGCGCTCCAGGGCGGCGGGGTCCTCCAGGCCAAAGGTCACGCCGTAGATGCGGTTGGCGCCGGCGGCGACCGCCGCATCAATCACGTTCTGCATCAAACCCGTGTCGCGGACGGTGATGCGCACGACATTGGTCACGCGGTAGAAGCGCGTCCCTTCAGCGGGAGCGCCTTCCGGGGTCATCGGCTCGTCCGACCAGACGCTGAAATCGACGGTCTGAATATCCTCAGCGGCGATCTCCAGGCCGCGCACGGCCTCGATCACGGCGTCCATCACGCTGTTCGCCTCGCTCATTGCCTCGCTCAGGCTGGCATTGCGCGTATCGACGCCCAGCGATACATAGGCGACATCAGGCGCGCCGCTGGCTTCGCCGAGTCCGCGCACGGTAATCGTGCCGGGGGCAGGGCTTTGTGCGGCGACCGGCCCGCCGGGAACACCGCTGACAACAAGCGCCGCCGCCAGAATGGTCAGCGCCAGAGCAGCCACGCCGGTGATCATCCAGTGCTTCCTCATGGTGTAAAACTCCCCTCTGTGTGTACATCCAGAATTGATAGGTCGATGGCGGCGGGCATGGCCCGCCATACCCTATGACGCCTGTCGCGCCGGAAAAGTTCCCGGCTATACTGAAATCGCGGCGGGGCTGCCGGGCGTGCCATCCCCGCCGCAGGAAAGCACGATCACGTCAGGAGCCTGTCCGACCATGAGCGATGCCCTACCCCGTTTCCATCCGCGTCCCTATGACGCCGTCCACCGCTTCGCCGCCACGGTGCTTACCGCCCCTGGCCGGGATAAGACCAGCCTGCGCCAGCTTAACCGCTACGAGGATGGGCATTTCCGCGCCATCTTTAGCCTGGACTATTTCACCCTGGCGGAAGGGCAAAGCACCCCGACGCGCTCACAGTGGAACAGCCTGAAGAAGAAGCTCAAGCGGCATGACCAGCGCGTCTTCGTCTTCAAAGACCACGGCCTGCTGACCTTTCAGGGCGCGCCGTGCGGGTATGTGGATTTTGGCTTTTTCGCCGGGTGATCGCCCGGCAATATTGACACCCCTCGCTGCCTGCCGTTTAATAAGGATAGTAGACGGTTCGCTCTGCCTCGTCTGGCATGCTCTGGCGATGGCTTGCTGGTCATCTCGCTCTCCGGTCGTCCGCCGACCGGCGCCCGTTGTTCCGCCCTTTCCGCCCCCATCACACCCACGGCGACCCCCGGCAGCTGCTGCCGCAAGCCGCCTGTCTGCGGTAGCTTTCACCGAAGGAGGTAAGGTGTGATGCTCTATCGCCGCATCTTCGCGCTTGCGCTGGCAGCATGCATCAGTTTGTTGTTCCCCGCTGCCCTGGCCGCCCAGACCGGCGGAGCAGTCACGGAAGTGACGTTTACGCCACAGGCCGCGCCTGTGCTGCGGCCAGGCCCGGCAGGGGCCTGGGATTCTGGCTTTGTCATGCCCGGCGATGTGATCTATGCGGACGGGCGCTTCCACCTGTTCTACACCGGCGGTACTTCCCTGGAACATGAAGCCTGGGCGGTCGGCTACGCCACATCGGAAGACGGCGTGACCTGGACCCGCTATGTCGGCAACCCGATTATTCAGCGCTGCCGCCGCCCCTTTGAGTGCGGCGTTTCGGTTGGGGCGGTTCTGCATGATGGCGGCTGGGTGCTGTACCTCAATCCTCACCCTCTGCCGGGGATTATGCCCGCCCGCTCGATCCTGCGGGCGACTTCCGCCGCGCCGACCGGCCCCTGGACGATCGAGAGCCAGCCGGTGCTGGAAGGCACGTCCGGCTCATGGGATCACTATATCGCGGCGACGGACGCTGTCCGCCAGGATGACACGGTCCTGCTCTACTATACCGGCTGGGATACCTACCTGCGGCCATCGATCGGCCTGGCCATCTCCCCGGATGGTCTGACGTTTGAGAAGTATGACGATCCAGAGGTCGAGTTGCGGCCATTCATGCGCTACGATCCGGTGCTGGATGTCGGGCCGCCGGGTTCGTGGGATAGCGGCGCGGTGCAAAAAGCCAGTGTGTGGGCCGGGCCAGCGGGCTGGGATATGGTCTACTTCGGTTTGCCCTGCGCCCACGCCGAGGCAGGAGTCTTGCCCGGCATCGGCTACGCCAGCAGCGCGGACGGCATCCACTGGACGCGCATCGGCGATGCGCCGGTCGTGGCTTTGAACGCCCTGGATGCACCATGGTGGCCAACGCTGGTGGCCGTGGACGAAACGTACTATCTTTACTATGGCATCCCTGCGGCGCGGGATACCAGCCTGTCAATCGGGCTGGCGACCGGCACCGTGACCCGCGAATAATTCGCCCTGAACGCACTTTTCCGCCTGCGGGAAGGTACGGCACGCCGACCGTACCTTCCCGCTCCGTTTTTGCCGTCCGCAGGGTTAGCCAGACTACCTGTGGATAACTCGTCCGCTTATCCACCCGCCCATCCCCAGCCATCCACAACTTCCGCCCGCCTTATCCACAGCGTTCCGCCCGCTTATCCACAGGCAGTCCCGGCCCGTGTTCCCCCCATTATTCGGCGATGGGGGAATCCGCGCGTAGCGCAATGGGGATGAATCGCAGTGCACAGCCAGTTCGCATTTCAACCGAATTCGATACACTATCACCGCTGGCGGAGCAGGCGCGATGTGTTATAGTTTGCTCCAGTGCCCGGCCACGCAATTCAAGAGGTGATGCGCGCTCATGCTCAAAGAGAAATATCCCGATCGCATCGAAGCGATCTTTGCCAAGTACCCTGATCGTCGTTCGGCGGTGATGCCCCTGCTTTACCTGGCGCAGGAGGAATATGGCTACATCACCGACGGGGCGCTGGTGGAGATCGGCGAGTTGATCGGCGTGGACCCCACCCAGGTGCGCTCCATCGCCGGTTTCTACACCATGTTCCGCGAGGAGCCGAAGGGCAAGTACTGGCTCCAGGTCTGCACCGATCTGCCCTGCGCCCTGCGCGGCGCGGAGGAGTTCTACCAGAAGCTGCTGGCCGAGCTGGGCGTGGAAGACGGCGGCACAACCGCTGACGGCCTGTTCACGGTAGAACGGGTGATGTGCCTGGCCGCCTGTGACAAAGCGCCGGTGCTGCAGTGCAACTTCCATTACTATGAGAACCTGGACATGGCCGTGATCCGCGAACTGATCGCGGGCTGGCGGGCCGCCGCAGCCGCGGAAGCGGCAGCCAGCGCCGGGCAGCCATCCGGCGACGGCGACGCCGGGTAAACCTCCCCACCGGGTTGCCATCGACATCAGCGCCAGGGGCGTATGATCTTTGCTACGCCCCTGCTGATTCAGGGGTCTTGCAGACCGATGACCGACACCATCACCGTCCGTATCCTGACCGCTGCCGACTATGACGCCGTGCGCGCCCTGTGGGAAGCCGCCGGGTTGCACATCCGCCCGGTAGGCCGCGACTCGCGGGAGGAGTTTGCCGCCCAGCTCGCCTCTGGCTGCCAGGTAGCGATCGGCCTGGAGGCAGGGCCAGAGGATGGGCCGAAGCGGTTGGTAGGCGTAGCGCTGGCTACCACCGACAGCCGCCGTGGCTGGATCAACCGGCTGGCTGTCCATCCTGACTATCGGCGGCGCGGGCTGGGCCTGCGCCTGATCCGGGAATGCGAGCGCGTGTTGCGCGACGAGCGCGGTCTGCACGTCCTGGCCGCCCATGTCGAAGCCTGGAACGAGGCCAGCATCGCCCTCTTTGAGAAGGCTGGCTATAGCCGCTTTGAGGGCGTGATCTACTTTACCAAGCGCGACCGCGAGGATGTGTAGCCGTTCCTGATCAGCTGTCCGGTCGGGAGATGCCCTGCCATGTCCCTGCCCCTGCCCGCCATCCTGACTCATCTGCACCTCAACGACGCGCCGCCTGCGCCGACGCTGCCCGATCTCAACCGTCTGCTGCTGGCCTGGGCCACGCATATCCCCTGGGAATCGGCCTCCCGTATCGCCCGCCACCAGCGGCCCGGCGCGCCCGCTGACTACGCCCGACTGCCGGAAGCGTTCTTCGCCGATGCGCTGCGGCTGGGAACCGGCGGGACGTGCTTTGAGAGCAACCTGGCGCTCAAGGCCGTACTGGATGCGATCGGCTTCCACAGCACGCTGGCCCTGTGCGACATGACCACCAAGACGATCGAGCCGCACTGCGCCCTGATCGTCACGCTGGACGGGATGCGCTATGTGGCCGATGTCGGCTACCCGATCCCGGCGGCCCTGCCGCTCGACCCGGAAGTCAGCACATCCGTCGCCACGCCAGTCTACGACTATCATGCTACGCCGGTGGCCGCCGATCGCTGGCTGGTCAGGCGCACCAGCCGCCAGTTTGAGCAGATTTCCTTCTGGGTCAACGGCGCGCCGGTCGATCCGGAGCGCTTTCACGCCCGGCTGCTGCGCGACCATGCGCCGGACGGCCTCTTCCTGGACGAGGTGATCATCCAGAAGCTGCGCGGCGGGCAGTTCTGGCGCTACAGCGAGGACAAGGGACTGGTGCGGCGCACCGTTGGACGGGAGGAACCGGTGCACCTGGCGGTCACGGCGGCCCGTCCGCTGCCGCAATTGCTCAGCGGCATCTTCGGGATCGATCGGCGGGTGATCGAATCGGCGCTGACCCGCACGCCGCCGGACGGCGTCTGGCCCTGATAGGGGTTACCAGTTGGCATGGGGAGCGGAGGCCGTGATCAGCGCCACGCGCAGGCCGTCGCCAGTCGCTTCCCCGGCCACGCAGACCAGCGGCGGCTGGCGATCCGGGCGGTCGTGATCCGCCGGGCCGAAGCAGGTCGTCTCCGCGCCGTCCATCCCCAGCTCCTCCAGGACAGCCGGGCAGGGATCGATAGCCGGGGGCGCGGCCAGCGGCGCCCAGTTCTGGCTAGCCAGGGCATCGCGGAAGGTCGTCAGAGCTTCTTCCCAGCTTGTCCCGCCGGTCAGCGTCGCTGCCTGCCAGCGCACGTCCAGCGCAGCCGCCCCCTCGTTGAAGGTCGCGCGGGCGGTCTGGGCGGGCCCCCAGGCTTCGCCCCCCGGCAGAGGGAGTTCGACCGTCACGTACTGCGGGCGTGTCAGCAGGCTATACGCGCCGTCCACCAGTACCACGACCAGGATCACCAGCAGAACCAGCGAGAGCAGGACGGCCAGCGGCCCGCTGCGTAACAGACGGATCATCCTTCACCTTCCTTCCGCTCTGAATCAGCCAGCACTGCCGCCAGCAGGTACAGCCCGCCGCCGCCAAGCAACACTGCTGTGAACCCCCACGACAGGGCGATGATCACGGCCAGCACGGCGCTGATCACCGACGCCCCGCCATTGACCGCCCAGGCCCACGGCACCAGATCCGGCGTGCCGCGCAGGGCGGCGATCCCGCGCGGGAAGGGCACGCCCATCAGCAGGCCCGCTGGCGCGATCAGGGCGATCACCGCCGCGGCGCGCAGCGCCAGGGGCAGCGGCAAGAGCAGCGGCGTCAGCAGCCGGACGATCAACGGGGTCACGGCAATGATGGCGGCCAGCGCCGCAATCCACCCTCGCCCGGCCCGCTGGCCCAGCCGGGCGCTCCCGACGCCTGACCACAGCAACAGCGCCCCGATCACGACCGCTACGGCCAGCGTCGGCTGGCCCAGCGTCAGCATGTATGCCTGGATCAGGGCGACCTCCACCAGCAGGTAGGCCAGCCCGATCGCGGCGAAATAGGCGGCAACGCGCAGCGCCCGCCCACGCCCCGCCCCGTGCAGCGCCGCCCGGAAGCGGGCCCGCAACTGCGCCCGCAGCCCCACCGGGACCAGCACCAGGAGCAGGGCCGCCACCACGGCGAAGATCAGCAACGCCAGCAGGACGAAGAACCCGCTCCCCCCGAACGGCTGCCAGCGCGTCCCCAGATTTTGCAGCACTTCCGGCGTTTGCCGCCAGCGGAAAAAGTGGAAGAAGAACGGGTGATCGTCGGTGGGCGGGCGGATGTCGAAGTCGTAGGCGGCGTAGAAAGCCGCCCGGTCGGGCGCGTCCGCCAGGGCGGTGAGCGTCTCGTGGTAGATCGGCGTCTCCAGCCGGGCGAAGCGGTTGACCAGCCCGGCCATCCGTTCCGCCAGAGCGGGTATATCCGGGGCCAGAATCAGGTCGTAGCGCAGGCGCTCGATGGCGTCCAGCAGCGCCTCAACCTCCGCCGCCGTGAATGGCGTCGGTTTGACGAGAAAGGTCGCCGTCTGGAAGGAGCGGAAAACGAAGATGTGGTCGCGCGGATCGGGGACGCGATCAGCCAGCGCCTCCAGCACAAGCGCCAGGGCGCGCGGAGTCTCGCTGGGCGGCGATTGCAGCCAGCGGCTGAAGACCAGCAGGCCGTCCGGATTGAGCAGGTCCAGGTAAGCGCGGAAGGCTTCGACGGTCAGCGTGTAGTTCTCGGTCAGGGTGAACGCGCCGGAGGTGATCGGGCGGTAGTTGTCGGCCAGCGTCAGCACGGCCACGTCATAACGGGCGGGCCGTTCCTGGGCAAAGGTGCGGATCTCGCGGTGGAGGATGTCCACATGCGGGTAGCCGGCGATCCCGGCTACGCCGCGCAGGTCGCCTGTCAGCGCGTCGTAGATCAGGCGGTTCGGCTCGACAACCGTCACCGCCCGTGCGCCATTCGCCAGCGCCGCCCAGGTCTCCATATTGCCGCCGGAGCCGAGCACGACGACGCTGGCGCCGGGGCGCAGGGCATAGGCGGGCGCGGTTGGCAGGGCGCGGGCCAGCGCCAGCGGTGCGCCGTGCGTCTCCATGACCGGCAGCAGGGCGTCCCCATCGATCAACAGGCCGGTCTGCGGCGGCAGGTTGCCGATGTAGGTCAGGCTGAGGCCCGGCGCAACATGAATCGTCGGGCTGACGACGATATCCAGCCGGGCGTAGGCGTTCTGGCGCGTGGCGGCGATCGTAGCGTCCGGGTTCAGGCGGAACTGGCTGAGCCGCTTGTAGGGGGAGGGGTGGATTTGTAGTGGGGCCGGGAGCGCCACCATCAGCAGCAGGATAGTGGCCAGCGCCCCCCAGGAGGCAACCCGCAGGGCGCGCCGCCGGCGTTCCGCCAGGATAAGCGCCGCAACCGCCCCCAGCGCCGCGCCCAGCAGGACGGCCCGCTCACTGCCCAGTGCGCCGATCAGCAGCGGGGCCAGCGCTGCCCCCGCCGCCGAGCCGACCAGGTTGGCGCTGTAGATCCGCCCGGCGCGGGCGGCTTCCGCGCTGAGCAGGGCGGCGATCAGCGCCCCGGCGAAGGCGAAGGGCACGGCCAGCGCCAGCAGGTTAGCCGCCAGCAGGGCTACCTGCGCCCGATCCCAGGCGATGCTGTACGAATCAAAGGGCAGGAGGTTGACGAACAGGTAAGCGGCGACGCTGCTGAGGGCGAAACCCAGCGCGTGCCACGCTCCGCGCTCCGGGCGGCGCAGGCCCGGCCACAGCGCCAGCAGCGACCCACTGGCCCCGAAGCCCAGCAGGGCCAGGCTGATCACCAGGAAGGCGAAATGGTAAAACTGGGCGATGGAAAAGACGCGGGTCAGCGCCACCTGCAGCAGCAGCGCCGCCGCGGAAAGCAACCCCATGCCCAGCAGTGCCGCCATGGCCCGCCCCATTCAGCAGGTGACGTGCAGGATGGCGTGCACGTCGGTCGCTTCCATCTCGCGCAGCAACTCACAGGCTTCCCCGGTGGGCACAGCCACGATCTTAATGCCGCGCTGCGCCGCCTCCGCGTAGACCTCCGGCATGATCGGCAGCCTGCCCTCCGCGCCGGTGCCGATGATCAACCGCCTGCCGCCCCAGGGGATGTCCTCCTGGGCTGAGAGGGGGGTGTGGTTGTACTGGTCGCGGAACGGTTTGGAGGGTTTCTTGCGCCGCTTGCTGACCACGCCAGCGGTGATCACGATGTCATAGTCGTAGGTGCGCCCTTCGACCCGGATCTCCCCGAATTTGACCAGTCTGGCTTTCATGGCCGCCTCCGGAATTGCCGCTTCCGTTGCCTTCATTATAGACCAGGCCGGGCGGCAGATAGTTGCCCGGGCGGTGCGCCCGCTTACAGACCGCGCAGGACTTCGTCCTCGGCCTCATAGTGGAGCAGGCCCTCCGGCAGGGAAGCGGGCGGGTTGTCGCGCTCCCAGGCCACCGTCCGCCGGATAGCTTCCGCCAGCGGCACGGGCGGGCGGTAGCCCAGTTCGGCGGCCAGACGCGCCGCCGAGGCTACCAGGTGCTGGCTGAGGTTGGCTTCCGGGCGCAGTTCCGGCGGGAGCGTTTCGTCCGGGCGGATGACCAGGCGTCCTGTCCAGCCGGCTGCCTCCGCCACCAGCCCGGCCAGTTCGTGGATAGTCGGGCTGGCGTCAGCGACGTTGTAGACTCTCCCGGCGGCGCGTTCATCGGTGCAGGCCAGGGCAATCGCCGCCGCCACGTTGTCCACATAGCCATAGGTGGAGCGCCAGGCGGCGTAGCTGGCCGCCATGACGATGGCTGGCCGCCCATCCAGCATCGGCTTCAGGAAGGGCAACAGGCGGCGCTGGTAGTCGCGCGGGCCGATCACCATCGGCAGGCGCAGGACGGTGCCCGGCAGATCAGGATCGCCGAGCACGATTTGCTCGGCGGGGATTTTGTCGTAGTTGTAGAAGGGGTGATCCGGCGATGGGGCCGTGGCCCGGTAGGGGTAACGTTGCTCCCGCAGGGGCGAGTCCTCCGTCAGCGGCAGCGCCTCCAGCGGCCCCGGTTCCGAGCCATGCAGGCGGCCATAGGCGCGGTAGACATCCAGGCTGCTGAGCATGACCACGCGCCGCGCCAGTCCTTTGCCGACGCGCATCAGGGCGGCGGCGTGCTCCGCCGTGAGGATCACATTGTGCAGGATCACCTCCGGCGCGAAGGCGGCAAAAGCGTCCCGTGCCTCGTCCAGCGCGGCGATATCGCCGGTCAGGCGCGTCACGCCATCCGGCAACGGGGCGTCGCTCCGCCCGCGCGTGAAGACGGCTACACGGTGGCCCGCCGCCTGAAGCTGCCATACCACCGGCACGCCGATGAAGCGCGTCCCACCCAGAATCAGGATGTTCATCGCTACTCCTCGCGCCCGGCGCTTACTGGGCCAGGGCGCAGGTAGCCACGTCGCACTCGATGGGCAGCCCCTGGCTGGCCCAGGCGCGCATCCCGCCCTCAACCTCGGTCACCCGGCTGAAGCCCTGCTGACGCAGGAATTCGGCGGCGGGCTGGCTGCGGTTGCCGCTGCGGCAGATGACGATGATGGTGTCGTTCTTGTCCAGCTCGTTCACCCGCGCTTCCAGCTCCTGCAGAGGGATCAGGATCGCGTCCGGCGAACGGCCATCGTTGGCCCACTCTTCCGGCGTGCGGACGTCCAGCAGGACGGCATGCTCATCCGCGGCCAGCCGCGCCGCGGCGTCCTGCGGGCTGATTAAGCGGGGCAGATCGGCGCTCTGCGGGGCGGCGGAACCACAACCGGCGGCGACAGCGATCAGTATGAGCAACGCCGGGAAGAACCAGCGAATGGTGCGCATGAAGTCATCCCTCCAGAGTCACATAGGCTTTGAGAACTGCTCCGCGCCAGAAGTATGGCGCTGCCTGGTTAGACGCGCCAGCCCGCCGGAAGTTGCAGGCGGGGCGGCAGCCAGGGCTGCTGACGGTTCTTCCCGGCTTCGGCTGGAGTCAAATTCCTTGACAGGGCAGTATCAGGTACACTAAAGTCAGACAGGCGAAGCGCATCTACGGCTTTGAGGCCCCTATGTCCCCTATGTCCTCACGACCCAGGCTCACCCGTTTATTGGGCGGCGACCCGGTGGCGGCCCTGGCCCCGCTGGTCGCCGTGTTGCTGGCGCTTTCGGTAGGCGCGATCATCCTCCTGGCCCTCGGCAAGAACCCCATCGAAGCCTACAGCGCGATGATCAACGGCGCTTTTGGCGACGACCGCAGCCTGTTCCGCACGCTGACCCGCGCCACGCCGCTGCTGCTGGTGGCCATCGGCATCTGTGTCGCCTTCCGCGGCGGGATGATCAACATCGGCGCGGAGGGGCAACTGTTCATCGGGGCGATCAGCGCCACCGCCTTTTCGCTGGCGCTGTCCGGGCGGCTGCCGGGCGGGCTGCTGGCCATCCTGACGCTGATCGTAGGCGCGGCAGCGGGGGCGATCTGGGGCGCGGTGCCGGGCATCCTCAAAGCCCGCTTCGACGTCAACGAGATTCTCAGCACCGTGATGATGAACGAGATCGCCATCCAGCTCCTGATCTACCTGCTCAGCGGCCCGATGATCGATCCGGAGCAGGTCAAGCTGGGCACACGGGTGCCACAATCCTCCGCCCTGCCGGAAGATGTCTGGCTGGGGCGGCTGGCTCCGCCCTCCCAGATTCACATTGGCCTGTTTATAGCGCTGGCGATGGCGGTGATTGTCTACGCCCTGCTGTGGCGGACGACGATCGGTTACCGCATCCGCGCCGTCGGCGAGAATCGCGACGCTGCCCGCTACGCTGGCATCTCGGTGCCGCGTTACCTGGCCCTGTCGCTGATCCTCAGCGGGGCGCTGGCCGGGCTGGCCGGCGCGGTGGAAGTCACCGGGGTCACTCACCGGATGGTGGAAGGTTTCGCCGTCGGCTACGGTTTCTCCGGGATCGTGGTGGCGCTCTTCGGACGGCTGCATCCGATCGGAGCGGTGCCCTCGGCCATCCTGTTCGGGGCGCTGCTGGTCGGCGCGGACCGGATGCAGCGCACGGTGCAGGTGCCCTCAGCGACGATCATCGCCCTGCAGGGGCTGGTGGTGGTCTTCGTGGTCAGCAGCGAAATCTGGGTGCGCCGCCGGTCGGCCCGTCGTCAGGTCAGCGCGGCAGAAGCGGCCCCCGTCGCCCGGCAGGAGGCTTCCGCATGACCGACATTGTGGGCGTTATCTCCGAGATTGTGCGGCTAACGCTGCTTTTTGCCACGCCGTTTCTGTTCGCCTCCCTGGGGGAAGTCTTCGCCCAGCGGTCAGGCGTGCTGAACCTGGGCGTCGAGGGCATCATGCTGATGGGCGCTTTCTTCGCCATCTTTGTCGTTTCCGACAAAGGGCTGGCCCTTTCACCCTGGGCGGGTGTGCTGGCAGCGTTGATCGTCGGCGGCCTGATGGGGCTGGCGATGGCCTTCGTCAGCGTCACGCTACAGGCCCAGCAGGGCATCAGCGGGATTGGCTTCACCCTGTTCGGGCAGGGCATGTCCAGCCTGCTGTTCAAGGTGCTGGCCGGGGGCGTGATCACTGTCCGGGGCTTTCAGCCGATTACCTTCCCGGTGCTGAGCGGCCTGCCGTTCTTTGGCACGGCGCTTTTTCAGCACAACATCCTGGTTTACATCGCCTTCGCCCTGGTACCGATCTCGGTCTGGGTGCTCAACCGCACCAGCTTCGGGCTACAGGTGCGCGCCGTCGGGCAGAACCCCGCCGCCGCCGACTCGGTGGGTGTCAGTGTGGCCCGCGTGCGCTACATCACCGTCACCCTGGGCGGGATGATGGCCGGGCTGGCGGGCGCATCGCTGTCGATCGCCATCACCAACGTCTTTCAGGAGAATATGACAGCTGGCGCGGGCTTCATCGCCGTGGCGCTGGTATACTTTGGAGCGTGGTCGCCCTGGCGGGTGATGGGTGGGGCGCTGCTGTTCAGCGCGGCCAGCATCCTGCAGAACTTCGTTCAGATCTTCAACAGCCTGCGGGGCGTGACGATCAATATCCCCCCCAACCTGCTGATCATGGTCCCTTACGTGTTGATCATCGTGGTGTTGATCTTCGCGCGGGAACGCAAGCGCGTGGAACCGGCAGCGCTCACCAAGCCGTTCGAGCGCGAGGAGGGCTAGCAGCGGGAGGGGCGACGCCAGTGCTGTCGGCTTGACAGCCCGGCGGAACCGCCCCTACAGTGAGAGTCAAATAGGGTTCTTGTTGTCCCCAGGCTCCGGCCTGTGCGGTCAAAGTTCGTTCTCTTGGTTAAGTTGAGGAGAAAAACGGATGCGTAGACAAATGCTGATCAGCCTGTTGATTGTCGCCCTGCTGGTGGCTGCCCTGGGATCAGTCAGCGCCCAGGAGCCGATCAAGGTTGGCCTGATCCTGCCCAGCAGCGGCAATGACCTGGCCTGGAGCCAGAGCATGTACGAGGGTCTGCTGGCCGTCCAGGAAGCCATGGGCGGCGAGAGCGCGCTGCAGATCACCTACATCGAGGGCATGTTCGATGTGACCGCCGCCACAGAAGCAATGCGCGACTTCGGCGATGAAGGCTACGACCTGGTGATCGCCCACGGCGCGCAGTACGGCACCTCGCTCTTTGAGCTGGCCCCGGAATATCCGGAGACCTCGTTTGCCTGGGGCACCGCCTCTGACACCGGCGCTGACCGCGGGATCACCAACGTCTTCGCCTACGGCGCGCGGGCGCAGGAAGGCGGCTATGTCAACGGCGTGATGGCCGGGCTGCTGACCAAGAGCAACATCATCGGCATTGTCGGCCCCGTCCCCGCTGGCGACGCCATCCTGTACAACAACGGCTTTGTCCAGGGCGTCAACGCCTCTAACCCCGACGCTGAAGTGCTGATCACCTACACCGGCTCATTCGGCGATACCGCCGCCGCCGCCAGCGCTGCGCAGGCCCACATCGCCGCCGGGGCCGACATCCTGACCGGCTCCGCCCAGCAGGTGCCCGGCGCGGTGGAAGCCATCCAGAGCGCCAAGGGGTACTGGTTCGCCACCGATACCAACCAGGCTGAAGTCTGGCCGGATACCGTGGTCGCCGCCCAGGTCTACAACTGGCAGCCCGTGATCCAGGCCATGCTGGATGCCCGCGCCAGCGGCGTCAAGGGCGGCATTGCCTTCCAGCCCACGCTGGGCGACGGCGCCCTGCAGATGGCCTTCAACGAGGCTCTGGAAGGCGTGCCCGCGGAAGTCTTTGAGGCTGGCCGCGCCGCCATGGCCCGCATTATGGCCAAGGAAGTCTACCCGCTCGGTACGCTGCCGGAGGAGCAGTTCCGCATCGCTATTGTGATGCCCAGCAGCATCACTGACCTGGCCTGGAGCCAGGCGATCTTCAGCGCCCTGCTTGAGCTGCAGCAGCAACTTGGCGGGCCGGAGAAGCTGGAGATTGCCTACACCGAAGGCATGTTTGACGTGACCGCCGCCGCCCAGGCCCTCCGCGACTATGCTGAGGACGGCTACGATCTGGTCATCGCCCATGGCACGCAGTACGGCACCTCGCTCTTCGAGCTGGCCCAGGATTACCCGGAGACCGCCTTCGCCTGGGGCACCGCCTCTGAAACCGCCGAGAACATCTTCGCCTACGAGGCTAACGCTGAACAGGGCGGCTATGTCAACGGCGTGATGGCCGGGCTGCTGACCAAGAGCAACGTGATCGGGATCGTCGGCCCCGTCCCCGCTGGCGACGCGCTGCTGTACATCAACGGCTTCCAGCAGGGCATCAAGGCCAGCAACCCCGACGCGGAAATCCTGCTGACCTACACCGGCTCCTTCAGCGATACAGCCGCCGCCGCCGAAGCGGCCCAGACCCAGATCGCCGCTGGCGCTGACGTGCTCTCTGGCTCCGCTCAGCAGGTGATCGGCGCGATCGAGGCCATCCAGGCAGCGGGCGGCTACTGGTTTGGCACGCAGAGCGACCAGAGCGGCGCGTGGCCGCAGACGGTCGTGGCGTCGCAGGTCTTCAACTGGACGCCGGTGCTGGGTCGTATGGTCGAGCTGGTAGCGACCGGCGTCTATGGCGGCGAAGCCTACAGCCTGACCTTCGCCAACGGCGGCCTGAAGATCGTCTACGGCGGGGTGGACATCCCCGCTGAGGTGATCGACGCGGCCAACGCCGCCATCGAGGCCATCAAGTCTGGCGAGATCGTCGTCCTGCAGCAACTGCCGGAATAGTGAGGGCAAGGGGCCTAAGCCCCCTGTCTGAGCGTCTGAGAGCAATCTGCAGGTAGGTTCCAGGCTGGTCCAATAGCGGATAGCGGGGGCGTCCCAGCCGGGGCGCCCCCTTTGCAGCCTGGCGCCAAACCGCGCGGCGAGCCTTCAGCACCACTACGCCGCCTGCCTGAAAGGGGATCGATCATGCCCATCCGGCCATTCCGCCTTCCTGCGGATGCGGCTACCCTGGCCGAAGTGCTGCCTTCCGCCTTCCAGTACCCGGAGCATCCCGAATGGTCGCTGGAAACCGACCAGCGCGAAGGGCTGCTGGAATCGCTGCGCGGGCTGCGACGCACGTGGCCACTGCTGCGCCTGCTGGGGCTGCTTCACCCGCCGCTGCGGGATATCATGCGCGGCTTTGTCTGGGAGGAGGATGGCCGCCCGGTCGGCGTAATCAACGTGACCCGGCAGGGCGCGTCGGACACCTGGCTGATCGGCAACGTGGCTGTCCTGCCGGAATACCGGCGGCGGGGAATCGCCCGGCAACTGGTGGAAGCGGCGCTGGCGCTGGCCCGCGCACGGGGCGCAGCGCGGGTGATCCTTGACGTAGTGGAGGGGAATGTCCCGGCCTGCGCGTTGTATGAGCGCCTGGGCTTCGTCCATTATTCAGGCAGTGTTGAGCTGGATTACCTGCCGGAAGATGGGCAGACCTTACCGGACATGTTGCTGCCGGATGGCTACGCGCTCGGCCCGCTGGATCGCTTTGACTGGGAAACGCGCCTGGCGCTGGCCCGGCGGATCACGCCCGGGGCGGTCAAGCGCTTTGAGCCGGTGGAACCCCGCCGCTTCCGTATGCCGCGCCCGCTGCGCCTTGCCGTCCCACTGTTTGAGCGCCTCTCCGGCCAGCACGCCCTGCTGTTCGCCCTGCGCACGCTGGACGGCACGACCGTCGCCCTGGGCGGGTGCAGCGTCCGGACTCGTCCCGGCGGCACCAATGCGCTCAGCGTGCAGGCTGACCCCGCCCATCCCGCGCCGCAGGCGGCGCTGCTGGCCACATTGCTCCGGGAAACGATCTGGGCCAGTCCGGGGCGGCGGATTGAACTATCCATTGCCGCGTGGCAGCCGCCGCTGCTGGCAGCGGCGAGGACGCTGGGCTTCCGGCAGCGTTGCATCTACCGGCGCATGGGCCTGATCCTGCGGGAATGAGCTACCCGCCGCTGCTGCCTCAGCCCTCCGCCGGGGGATGATCCTGCCCGGCGCGGCGCAATTGCTCGATCTCATGGCGCAGCAGCGCGATCTCCTGAGCCAGGTCTTTGTTCTGGTCAGCCAGGCGGGTCAGCACCGTGCTGTAGTAGAGCAGAATCAGCAGGAAGAACCCCACCGCAATCACGAACAGCACCGTTGGACGGAAAATGCCGGTCAATGCGGCAAACCAGTCCAGCGGCGCGCTCCACAGGTTGAGCACCGTCAGGGCAAGAGCGGTCAGAATCCACAGCAGCGAGTATTCCTCGCGCAACCGCCGCCGGCGCACCAGTTCCAGCACCCCCAGCAGGATGCCCAGCGTGACAATCAGACCTACCAGCGTTTGACGATCCATCATGGGATTTCCTGTTTCAGGCGGCGTTTGTGATGCTCAATCGATCCTGCCGGGTTGGCCGCCCGGCGAACCATCAGCCATCGCTGCTGCGCTGGCTGCGCCGGAGTTGCTCCAGGCGGGCCATGGCCTCATCATATTCGCGCTCCAGCCGGGCGGCCATCTCCGCCAGCAGGTTGCGGCCCTGCCGGCGGACCAGCTTCTCTTCCAGCGACAGGCGCAGCATATCACCATAGAGCAGGCCGGCCTTTTCCAGCTTGAGATCGGCGATGCGGCGCTTGAGCTGGCGGGCGATCTGCTCCAGTTCCTGCAGGCGCAGGGCAGCCAGCGGCTGCTCCGGGTGAGCGCCCTCCGGCTGGCGGGCCAGCGCCTGCAGCGCCCCCAGATCGCGGGCGGTGTACGCGGCGTTGATGCGGGCCATCAGGTCGTTGCGGAAGGCGCGTTCCGCCGGCTCCGTCGCCAGATCAGGGTGATAGCGGCGGGCCAGCTGGCGGTAGAGTTGCTTGATGCTCATCCCCTCAGGATCCGTCGCCGCCGGGCGCACCGGTGAAGGCTCCTCCGGCGGTGGAGGAGGCTCCTGCCAGGTTCGCCGGTATTGCTCCTCCACCGGCACATAGCCTTCCGGCGGCTGCCAGATTTCTTCCAGTGGTCTGCCGCCGCCCAGGGGATGAGCGCGCCGCAGGTACTGCTGGCGTTCCAGCTCGGCAATGGCCGCTCGCGCCGCTTCCAGGCGCACCTCAACAGGGTGGACGATGCGTTCGTACCGCTTCTGGAACGCTTCCACATCGCGGCGCAGATCGGCGACTTCGGCTTCAAGATCGCTCAGGATGACCTGCTGCTCTTCGATTTCCGCCTGCAGGCGGGCGATCTGCTGGGCGTAATCGTTCACCGACGCTCCTGGTTTCCTACCCTCTGTACGGGCAAAGCAGCAAACACCCGCCCCTGCGGCTGCCGATCAGCCCTTCCAGCGCGGCATGCGGATCGCGTCCAGCAGCAGGGCCAGCAGCACTTTGCTCATATAATACACTGATCGCGCGGTGGTGATCGACGAGACACCGCCCAGCCGCTCCCGCATGGCCGCCGGCACTTCCCGCACGCGCAACCCCGCCCGGTGCATCAGCACGCGGGCTTCCGGCTCCGGGTAATCGTGGGGGTATTCGTGGGCGCAAAAGGCGATCGCCCGGCGGTTGGCAGCCAGCAGGCCGCTGGTAGGGTCGGTCGGCGGCTCGCCGGTCAGCCAGCCGATCACCCAGGCCAGCAGGCGGATGCCGATCCGGCGCGGCAGCGTACCGCGGTAGCCGGCCGGCTCCGCCGTCAGGAAGCGCGAGCCGATGATCATGTCCGCGTCGCCGCGCTGCAACGCCTCCAGCAATGCCGGGATGATCTCCGGCGGGTGCTGGCCGTCGCCATCCAGCCGCACGGCCATGGCGTAATCGTGGCGGTAGGCGTAAAGAAAGCCGGTCTGGACAGCCGCGCCGATCCCGACGTTGAAGGGCATGTTGAGGGTGATGGCCCCGGCGGCGGCAGCGACGCGCCCGGTGTCATCTTTGCTGCCATCGTTGATCACGCAGACGGCGGCCCCCGGTACGCTGGCGCGTACCCGGTCGATGATCTGGGCGATATGGCCTGCCTCGTTGTAGGCCGGGATGATCACCACCACACGGGCGGCGGAATCGCCGGAAGCTATCTGAATGGGGGCGGGAACCGTGGTCTGGATCATGGGTCGCTGCGCCTCGTGGCGGGCGTCCCGGCTGGGCGACTGGAATCCGGGCGGGCATTGCCGGGCCTGCCATGCTCGCGGATCACCTGGCTGTAAAGGTCTTCATAGGCGCTGGCGACATGCCCCCAGGTGTAGCGGGTCTCCACCAGACGGCGGCCCTGGCGGGCGATCCGGCGACGCAATTCGGCGTCCTGCAGCAGCCGGATCGCCGCCTGGCTGATCTCGGCTGGCTCCCTGGCGAGAATCACGTCCTGCTCATCGCGGACATCGATGCCGTCGCAGCTGATCGGCGTGGCGACCACCGCGGTTTGCATGGCCATCGCCTCCAGAATCTTGTTCTTGATGCCCGCGCCTACCCGCAACGGGCTGACGTACACATGGGCATCATCCAGGTAAGGCCGCAGATCCGGCACACGCCCGGTCACCTGCACGCCGCCGCCTGCCAGCCGGCGCAGTTCGGCGGGCGGATTATGCCCCACGATCAGCAGTTCCGCCTCCGGAACCGCCCGCCTGACCGCCGGGAAAACCTCCCGGATCAACAGCAGGGCGGCGTCCACATTCGGGGCGTAGTCATAGTTGCCGGTGAAGATCAGCGTCGGCGTATCCGCCTCATGATCGGTCGGGACAAAGCGCTCCAGGTCAACGCCGTTGGGGATAACGGCAACCGGCAGCTCCGGCGTGAGACGGCGCAGGGTGCGGGCATCCTGCTCGGAAACCACCACCGTGCGCTGGTAGCCGGTGAACATCCACGACTCGTAATGGCGGGCCATGAGCAGCTGCAGTCCTATCCGCACCCGCGCAAATGGATGGCTGGCCTGTTCCAGCGCCCGTTCCAGAAACAGGCTGTAGCTCTCGTAAGGCGTGATCAGGTTGGGGTAAGCGCGGGCCAGCGCCCGGAATTCGTAGACCTGCACGCCGCCGAACAGGTGCACCACATCCACTGGCGGCTGATTGGCCAGGCAATCGGCGATGGCATCCCACATCTCCGGCGACCAGCTCTGTTCCCGGCGGGTGGGAAAGCGACGATCGGGGCGCAGGGCGCGCGTTAACAGACTCAGCAGGCTGCGGGCTGGCTCCCGGATCAGGGTCACGCTCGCGAAAAACTGGCGGTAATGCGGCACATCAGCCGTATCTTCCGGCTGCTGGTAGAAGGCCAGCAGGTCCACCTGGTGACCGCGGCGGGAAAGCTCCCGCACCAGATGGTACGGAATCAGCCGGTCGCCCAGATACAGCGGATAAGGTGGGCAGCGGGAGATCAGCAGGATGCGCAGGGGCCTGTCGCCGGCCAGGGGCACGGTTCACTATCCTCCCCGGTGGGATGCAGCGGAGTCGATGTTAGCCGTTCGCGGCAGGATTGTCCAGAGGACAAAAGAGCCGCTCCCTGCTGCGTACAGGGAGCGGCTCCCGGAAGACTACGGCGGGCAAAGGCTCAGCCTTCGGTCGGGTCACGCGGCTCTGGCTTCTCGTCATCGGCCAGGGCCAGGTCGATGCGGCGGCGCAGTTCGTCGCTGACGGGTGTCGTCGTGCGCTTGGGCTTGCCTGATGGGGGTGTCGTGAAGATGTCGTCTTCCTCTTCTTCGCGCCGGCTGGCCCGATCGCGGCGGAGCAGCAGCCACAGGCCGATCAGGATCAGCGCGGCGGGCAGCATATAGCGGCCAAACCTGGCCCCGGTGAAGATGAACAGTTCAAAGAACGCGGCGAAGATGATGAAGGCGATCATCCCCCAGCGCACCAGCCCACGCCCGGAAGCCAGCGTCTTACGGTTGCCGGTGCGGCGGCCCATCAACATGAACCCCAGCCCCAGAAAGACCGGGTACAACGTCCAGACATAAGCCCAGCTTTCCCAGCGGCCGGTCACGCTCTGCAGCAACAGGAGCGCGCCGGTCCCGGTGATGATCGCGCCGGGGATCGCCAGCGGCGCCGCATCCGGGCCGCCCTTCCACGCCGGGTACAGAAAGGCCAGCCCCGGGATGATGATGAAAAACGGCCACAGCAGGCCGATCAGGCTAAACGAAAAGAGACCAAACTGGGCCAGCAGCAGGAACACCCCCACACCGATGATGACGATTGCCGCTGCCGTCCGCCCTGATCCGGATTGTGCCTGACTCATACCATTGACCTCCCCCGTGTTGTCACATGCACATTCTGTCCATGTATACGCAGGGCGGGCGGGGCAGGTTGCAGGCCGGGCGGCATCAGGCATTCAGGACGACCACCTCGCTGATCGGGCCGCGACGGGCAGCGCGGGAGTTGATCGCCCGCCGCGCCTGCACGATCTCGATCCGGAAGCCCCGGTACAATTCGTGCACCAGCGGCGCGTCCGCGTTGCTGAGCATGACCCGCACGCCCTGGCGATCCAGCGTGCGGAAAACATCGGCCAGCGCCCGCTGGTCGGATTCGCCGAAGTCTTCCCTGGCGTAGCTGGTGAAGCTGGCCGTCGGGCTGAGCGGCACGTAGGGCGGGTCGAAGTAGACGAAGTCGCCGGGCCGGGCCTCGTCGACCACGGTGCGGAAATCGCGGACGGCCAGGTCAACGCCCTGCAGCGCCGCTGCTGCTGCCCGCAGCCGCCCGGCGTCCAGGATCGGCGGGTTGCGGTAGCGGCCCGGCGGCACGTTGAAATGCCCCCGGCTGTTGACGCGCCATAGCCCGTTATAGCAGGTCTTGTTGAGGTAGATCATCCGCGCCGCGCGCGCCGCCGGAGGCAGCGATTCCGGCCAGCCGGGCTGGCGATCCAGGGCGCGGACGGCGGCATAGTGGCCGCGGCCATCGGCGGCGTGAGCGTCGCGGTGAGCCGCCAGCAGGGCGATCACCGCCTCCACCTCATCACGCACCGCCCGGTAGACGTTGATCAGCTCCGCATTGACATCCCACAGCGTGTAACTCCCGGCGAAGTCCCGTCCGCGCAGGTAAAAGAAGACGGCCCCGCTGCCCACGAACGGCTCAAAGTACCGCGCCGGGCGCTCCGCCGGGAAAAGCGGCGCGTACTGGGCCAGCAGCTGGCTCTTGCCGCCAGCCCACTTGAGGAACGGGCCAGCGGCCATGCCGTCATCAGCCAGGCGCTCAGGCACAGGCACCCCCATGGAGAGGAACAGGAGCACGCGGCTGGCAATTATAGCATGGCGCGGCGGGGGGTATCGCCATGAGCCAGACTATCTGGACAACACGAGAATTTCTGTCGGAAGATGTACAAGAGCTACAGCAACCGGTAGCTCTCGTGCCGATACACCCCGCCCGCTTTGTCCGTGTGTTGCTCGCCCTCACTCTTGTGTTGAGTAACCACTAGTTGGTTGTAAGGATGTGTTGTCTAATCCTTAAACCCCTCTTTGTTTCCAGGATCGCGGCTTTCAATGTTCTCAATGTTCTCGACTAGTAAGCGCTGCTTCAATTCGGTGCAGCAATTCATTGGTTTTCTCTATGCCCCGGAGTATCTCCCCGCTGTCCTGGGCTTCGCCAACTTTCCGGATACAAACAACGAGTTCCAGCAGAATCGCCAGCAGGAAGAGCGCTGCCGCCGAAGCGACATGGTAGGTAGCCTCTGTGTAGACCTGCGTGACCTGGACAGCGGATGCGCCCCACAGGTCATATCTGGGTAGCGCAATCACAGTTGACAGAAACTGGAACGCTCCCCATACGAATGCACCGGCGGCGGCAAGATTAAGAATAGTGTTCATGATCCTGTGTGACCTCCTTTGTTATGATTCGAGTCTTCACGAGCGAGGAGAAGCTGGGCGCATCCCTTTGACTGGGAGCGCCCGGCAATCGGATCAATCGATCACCAGAGTTAGTTTAGCGTGGGCGCTCGAAGATCATCTCTACCGAATACATGCTAGTGCTCTTGTCAACGACGCTGACTAATTCCCACCCATCGTTCCCCCAGAGATTCAGGTAATACGCCATACCACGGAACAAATCCTCGCAGGAGTCGTCGAATAGATCCGGGCAGATCAGTTCGCCGAATAGCGCCTGATCGTATGCCGGGTCATTTGAGTACACTATTTCAGTTTGATTGTCATCACCCTCCCAATCCAGCTGGCTGTAGGAAACCGTTAGATACTCCCACCGTTGGCGATCCGCTGCCCTGATACTTGTATATCCGAACAGATCAGTTTTCACACCAACGACGCCGAAACCGGCTAGGACGATCACCACAAGCGCAATGATTCTGGCTGTGCGAGATACCACGTTGTGTCTCCTTGAAAGTTTTCCAGTAAGTAAACACATTCTATGTCTAATATCGATAGTTGTAAATGACATCATTCGCAAGCATAGATGACTTCTATCGAGAGTTGCGTGACACAAGACCGCTGTTGATAAAAAAAACGGCAACTGGCTTTTCAGAACGCTATCACATGCGTACCTCAGATAGAATCAAGCTCTGAGGAGGGAGAGAAATTGTATCAATGCACCGCGACTTGGAGCGGAAGGCGTCTCGTGATACCATACAGCGCAGCGCGGGCGCACCTGCCGGGCGGAAAAGCGAGCGAACGTGGCCTACCGGGCGCGGCTGTCCCTGCTTCTTGTCATCTCCTTCGTGCTGATCACGGGCGGCACGATCCTTGATCTCCGGCCACTGGCGGCCCAGGAGGGGCCAACCGCTACCTGGACGCCGGTCGGCGACTACGTGCTGGCCGATGACGCCTACCTGCGCGGTGGGCCGGGGCGCGAATACCTGGCCGTCGGGCGGGTGATCCGCGGCCAGCGGGTGATCCCGGTCGGACGCAATGCCGACCAGAGCTGGGTGATGCTGCTCTATGGCGCAGGCTTCGGCTGGATCCGCGCCGATCTGGTCTCCTGGGCCACCGATCTGAGCGCCCTGCCGGTGCTCAGCCCCGACGCGCTGACGCCGTCGGTCAGCCCGTCCCGCTACACGGCCACGCCGTTCTTCCCCACGCCTACGCCCCGGGGCAACTGGGCCAATGTCGGGCCGCAGGGCGCGTACCTGCGGGCCGGGCCAGGCCGCACCTACCAGGTCATGGGCGCCCTTCATGCCGGGGATGTGGTTGAGCCGGTCGCCAGGAACGCAGAAACATCCTGGATCATGGTCCGGCTCGGCGAGGGATTCGCCTGGGTGCGGGCCGATCTCGTCCGCTGGCAGGACGATCTGGACGCGCTGCCGGTGGTGGATACCAGCGATCCACTGAACCTCACCCCGTCGTTGACATTCACGCCGACCAGCACGATGACCGGCACGCCATCCCCGACTCTGACGCTGACACCTTCGGCCACAGCGACGCCGTCAGCAACCCTGACGCCGTCAGCCACAGCGACGCCATCCTCAACGCTGACACCTTCAGCGACTCTGACGCCATCAAACACGCCAACCGGCACATTGACGCCGACTGACACGGCGACGGTGACGCCGTCGGCGACAGCAACGCCGTCGGCGACGGTGACGCTGACACCGACTTTAACCCTGACGCCGTCCGATACTGCGACCGCCACAGCCACGGCCACACTCACCCCTTCGGCGACGCCGACAGCCACCCCATCGGCGACGGACACACCCACGCTGACGCTGACACCGTCAGCGACCGCTACGCCGTCGGCGTCGCTGACGGTGTCAGCGACCAGCACATCCACGCCGACGCTGACGCCTTCCCACACGTCGACCGCCACGGTGACGCCTTCAGCCACGCCAACCGACACGCCCTCGGCCACGCACACGCCGAGCGCGACAACAATGGTGACGCCGTCAGCGACCCTGACGCCGTCAGCGACAGCCACGCCGAGCGCGACGACGCCCACGCCAGCGGAGCGGCCATCAGCCACAGCAGTGGCGCTGGCCGTCCCGCCGACCTTCACGCCGATGCCAACGCCGCGCCCGGCAAACGAGACGCCCACGCGCACCCCGTCGCCGGCAGCGACCCCTGTGCCGCCCTCGGCGACTCCGCCCCCCGGCCCAACTTCCGCGCCGACCGCCACCGCCAGCCTTCCGGCGGCGGGCGAGGATGCTGCAGCGGACGGCGGGCTGCTGGCCCGGCTGGCGGCCCTGCCGCGGGATGTCCTGATCGGCGGCGGGCTGGCCGTGCTGGTGGTTGTCTATGCCATCCTCTATGCCCTGGGCGCGATCGGCGCGGCCCGTTACGCGGGCGGCTTCGTGATCGAAACCTGCCCCGTCTGCCAGCGCGGCGCGCTGACGGTGGTCAACCGCGAACGGCGCCTGCTGGGCATCCCGCGGGTGCGGCGGACCGTCCACTGCGACTATTGCGGCTCGGTGCTGCGGCAGGTCGGGCGGGCGCGCTGGCGCTACACGGTCGACGGCGACGAGAATCCCGCCCTCTACCGCCGCTATAATGGCCGCGAGATCACCGACCGTGAGCTGATTGAGCTGGGGCGACCGGCGCGGATGCAGATGATCCCGCCGGAAGGGCCGCGCGAGGACTTCCAGCCGCCGCAGTACATCGAGGAGGATTCCCCGCCCGAAGAGGAATAGCCCGCGCCGCCGGTGTGTCCTCCCTGTTCATCTGCCTTCATTCGATAGGAGAGCAGCTTAGATGACCGTGCAAACGCCCGAATGGGTGAAAGATGCCGTCTTCTACCAGATTTTCCCCGATCGCTTCGCCCGCAGCGCGGCGGTTCCCAAGCCCGGCAACCTGGAAAGCTGGGATAGCCCGCCGACGGTTCACGGCTTCAAGGGCGGCGACCTGCTGGGGGTGATGGAGCGTCTGGATTACCTGGAGGCGCTGGGCGTCACGGCCATTTACTTCAACCCGATCTTTCAATCGGCCTCCAACCACCGGTATCACACCCATGACTACCGCCACGTCGATCCGCTGCTGGGCGGCGATGCGGCGTTCCGCGCTCTGCTGGATGCTGCCCACGCCCGCGGCATGCGCATCGTGATCGACGGCGTGTTCAACCACGCCAGCCGCGGCTTCTTCCAGTTCAACATGGCTCTCGAATGCGGGGAACATTCCCCCTACCGGGACTGGTTCACTTTTTACGATTTCCCGGTCAAGGCGTACGGTGTTCGTAAGCCCAACTATGCGGCCTGGTGGGATTTGCCGGCGCTGCCCAAGTTCAACACCAGGACGCCCGCCGTGCGCGAATTCATCTGGGGTGTGGCGGAGCACTGGATCCGCTTCGGCGCGGACGGCTGGCGGCTGGACGTGCCGGAGGAGATCGACGATGACGAATTCTGGCGGGAGTTCCGGCGGCGGGTCAAGGCCGCCAACCCGGAGGCGTATATCGTCGGCGAGATCTGGTTCCCGGCTCAGCGCTGGCTGGCCGGCGACCAGTTCGACGCGGTGATGAACTACCTGTTCACCCGCCCGGCCATCGGCTACTTCGGTCGGCGGACGCTCAGCGGGCTGCACCATGGGCCGTATGAGATTGAGCCGCTGGACGCCGGGGGCTTCGCCCGCAAGATTGAGGAGACGATCAGCCTGTACGACTGGGAAATTGTGCAGGCTCAGCTGAACCTGCTGGGTAGCCATGATACGCCGCGCTTCCTGACCATGGTCGGGGAGGACGCCAGCGCGTTCAAGCTGGCTACCCTGTGCCAGATGACCCTGCCCGGCGCACCATGCGTCTACTACGGCGACGAACTGGGGCTGACCGGCGGGTACGAGCCTGCCTGCCGCAATACTATCCCCTGGGATCGGCTGGAAGCCCTGCAGGGTGAGCTATGGCAGGTCACGCGGGAGACGATCGCGCTGCGCCGGGCGCATTCGGTCCTGCGGCGCGGGACGTACACGACTGTGCTGGCGGAAGGCGACCGGCTGGCCTACCGCCGCGATCTGGGCGGCGACGCAGCGCTGGTCATCTTCAACACAGGGACAGCGCCTGCCGCCTTTGACCTGCCCTTTGAGCGAGCCTTCACAGTGGCCTATGGCGCGCCAGCGGACGTGCAGGCTACTGATGGGCGGCTCCGCCTGACTCTACCGGCACGCAGCGGGGCGGTATTGCTGGCGGAGCATTAGCGCGGCAGGCTGGATGCGGTATGATGATTACTGTGACGAGGGGCGCGGCGGGCCGTGCCCTTCTTTTCACCGGTGGCGCCATCCCGCAGGTGGGCCGCCGGAACAAAAAACCGCCAATCTTTGGGGGACATTTCCGGGATGTGGCGGGTAATCTCAGGCTACCCCTGGGTCAGTCGTAACGCTTCAGGTTCGATAATTGCGAGGTATGCAGTACCACTATGACCACCAACCACCCCGTACTCGTCACTCCGGCTGAACCGCGCAAGGAGGCGCTGGTCACCTTCACTGACGGGACAATCCTCAGCGCCCCGATCGGCACACCGCTGGAGGAATACTTCCGCGCCTGGCACGCCATGAAAGGCGGCGACCGTCCGATTGCGGCCCTGGTTGAAAACGAATTGCGCGAACTGACCATCCCGGTCGAGCACGATCTGACCGTTGAACCGGTGACGCTGCGCAGCAGCGACGGCGGGCGCATCTACCGCCGCTCGCTGGTCTTCCTGCTGGTGGTAGCAGCGGCGGAACTCTTCCCGGAGGCGCAGGTGGTGGTCGACCACTCGCTGCCGACCGGCGCCTACTATTGCCGCCTGCGCGGTCGTCCGCGCCTGAGCGAGGCCGAACTGGCGCAGCTTGAGCAGCACATGCAGGCCATCGTCGCCGCCGATGACCCGATCCGCCGTCGTCAGGTGCCGCTGGAAGACGCCATCGCCCTGTTCAAGATGCGCGGCGATGATGACAAGCTGCGCCTGATGAGCATCCGCGAGAAGGATTACCTGGTGCTGTATACCCTGCGCGGGATTGCCGATTATTTCTTCGGCTACATGGTGCCTTCCACCGGCTACCTCAAGACGTTCAAGCTGCGGCCCTATCCCCCGGATGGCTTCCTGATCATGTATCCCCGCCAGGAAAGCCCGGAGGTCATCCGCCCCTACGAGCCGAGCGACAAGATCGCCGACGTGTTTGAGCGTCAGCAGCGCTGGTTGGAACTACTCGGCGTGGAAGATATCGGCGCGCTTAACGACGCCGTCAGCAATGGGCGCGGGCGGGAGCTGGTGCTGGTGGCCGAAGCGTTGCACGACCAGCACATCACGGAGATTGCTGACCGCATTGCCGCCCGCCATCAGGAGGGGGTGCGCCTGGTGTTGATCGCCGGGCCGTCTTCCTCCGGCAAGACCACCTTCTCCAAACGTCTGGCCGTGCAGTTGCTGGCCCAGGGTCTCAAGCCCTACCCGCTGGCAATGGATCACTACTTCGTTGACCGGGAAAAAACCCCCCGCGACGAGCAGGGTCAGTACAACTTCGAGGCGCTGGAGGCGCTCAACCGTCCGCTGCTCAATGAGCAGTTGTTGGCCCTGATGCGCGGCAAAGCGGTGACCATCCCCCACTTTGACTTCCTCACCGGCAAGTCACAGCCGGGGCAAACCGTCCAGCTTTCGCCGGAGCACATCCTGATTGTGGAAGGCATTCACGGCCTGAACCCGGCGCTGCTGCCGGACATCCCGACCGATATGACGTACCGGATCTACGTCTCCGCCCTGACCCAGTTGAACATCGACCGGCACAACCGCATCCCGACGACCGACGTGCGCATGTTGCGGCGGATCGTGCGCGATGCTACCTACCGCGGCTACACCGTTATGGATACGCTGGAGCGCTGGCCCAGTGTCCGGCGCGGGGAAAAACAGTACATCTTCCCCTACCAGGAAAACGCCGATGTGATGTTCAACACGTCGCTGGTCTACGAGCTGGCCGTGTTACGCCCGCTGGCGGAGCCGTTGTTGCGCCAGGTCAGCCGCCATTCGCGCAACTACACCGAAGCCAAGCGGCTGCTTTCCTTCCTGAGCTGGGTGCGACCGATGCCGGAGGACCTGGTGCGCTTTATCCCTTATGACTCGCTGCTGCGGGAGTTCATCGGCGGGTCAATCCTGCGCGACTACATGCCCGGTGAGGCCGAAGGCTGGCCCACAGATTAAGGCCGCCCCGGTCAGCGCCGCCGCTGACCCCGCTGGAAATCCGCCCAGGCCTCCTCGACATAGGCGGCGATTTGCCGCCGGAACACGCCTGTGTCGAACCTGAGGGCATGGGCGCGCAGCGCCGCCGGATCGTAGCGGGCCGGATCAAAGGCCCGCAGAACCGCCGCCAGACTTTCCACCGTTTGCTCCGGGAAGTGCTCGCCGGTTACGCCGGGGATCACGGTCTCCAGTGCGCCGCCGCCCGCGTAGGCGATCACCGGCCGTCCGGCGGCGTTGGCCTGCAGCGGTGCGATTCCGAAGTCTTCCAGCCCCGGAAAGAGGAATGCCCGGCAGCGGGCCATCAGACCGGGCAACTCATCCTCCGGGACGTAGCCCAGGAATTCGACCGTTGGCCCGGCCAGCGCCCGCAGGCGCTCCGTATCGCGCCCGCGCCCGCCGACCTTGAGCGGCAGACCCAGCGCCGTACAGGCCTGCACGGCCAGGTCCAGGCGCTTGTAAGGAATGTGGCGGGAAACGACCAGGAAATAGTCCCCGACTTCCTCCAGCGGGACAGGCTGGAAGCGGGCAGTTTCCACCGGCGGGTAGATGATCGTTGACTCGCGCCCGTAGAAGCGCCGGATACGCTCCTGAATCTCCGTGCTGATGGCGACGAAATGGTCGACGCGGTCGGCGGCGGCGCGATCCCAGCGGCGCAGCAGGGCGATCAGCGGGCGCAGCAGAGCCACCTGCGCCGGGCCGAGGGCCTCCCGCTGAACGTAACTCTCGAATTGCCAGACATAGCGGGTGGGCGCCAGGCAGTAGCAGATGTGCAGCGTCCGCGGCCCGTGCCGCACACCGTGGCAGAAGCCGCTCTTGTTGCTCAGGATCACGTCATAGTCAGAGAGGTCCAGCCCATCCCAGCCCAGCGGGTAAAGCGGCAGGTAGGGCTGGTGGTGATCATGAATGCCCGGCAGGCGATCCAGCCACAGGGTGCGTACGTCCCGGTCGCGCAGGGCGGCGGGCATCCGCGCCGGGGCGTAGATGCTGGTGTAGATCGGCGCGTCGGGGTAAAGCGCAGTCAGGTCGGCCAGCACATCTTCCGCACCGCCGACCTGGTTGAGCCAGTC
>JAIOAT010000005.1 GCA_019873685.1 Chloroflexota bacterium | reverse complement strand
GCGGCGCTAGGCTACGGATTCACTGTACACGGGCTGATCCGCTCGCCTTTGCTGGGGCCATCAGGGAATGTCGAGTTTCTGGCCTGGCTGAGGACTGGCGCAGATGCTCCGAGCAAAGACCCTGCCGATCTGATCGATGCAGCGCTGAACGAAGTCGCCCGCTGATCCCTTCCTATACACGGCCTGGAGATTCAGGTATACTCCTGCCGAAGTCCTCACGGCCATGCGTGGCCGGGTTGAAATACGAGTAAAGCATGGACAAGCAGCACATCCGGAACTTCTGCATTATCGCCCATATCGATCACGGCAAGAGCACGCTGGCAGACCGTCTGCTGCAGATCACCGGTACGGTGTCTGACCGGGAGATGCAGGAGCAGGTGCTGGACAACATGGAACTGGAACGCGAGCGCGGCGTCACGATCAAGGCGTCGGCTGTGCGGATGGTCTACACCGCCGAGAGTGGCGAGCAGTATGAGATGAATCTGATCGATACGCCCGGCCATGTTGATTTTTCCTACGAGGTCAGCCGGGCGTTGCAGGCCTGCGAGGGCGCGATTCTGGTGGTGGATGCGACCCAGGGCATTGAAGCGCAGACACTGGCTAACCTCTACATGGCCCTGGAGAACGATCTGGAGATCATCCCGGTGGTCAATAAGATCGACCTGCCGGCGGCCCAGCCAGACGTAGTGGCCAAAGAGATTGAAGACCTGCTGGGAGTTCCCGCCAGTGAGGTGATCCCGATCTCCGCCAAGACCGGTCACAATGTGCAGGCAGTGCTGGAGGCTGTCATCCGCCAGGTGCCTCCGCCGATTGGTGATGTCAGCAAGCCCCTGAGGGCGCTGGTGTTTGACTCGCACTACGATTCCTACAAAGGGGTGGTGGCCTACGTCCGGGTGGTGGACGGTGCTCTGGACAAGGATACCCGGTTACGTATGATGGCGACCGGCGCTGTGCTTGAGCCGGTTGAGATCGGCGTCTTCAGCCCTGGTATGGTACCCACTGGTCGGTTGGAGGCTGGTGAAGTAGGTTATGTCGCTACCGGTTTCAAGACGGTGCGGGAGTGCCGGGTAGGCGACACCATCACCCTGGCGCAGGGTGGGGCGGAGTGGCCGCTGCCGGGCTATGTGCAGGTCAAGCCAATGGTCTTTGCCGGGATGTACCCGGTGGAGAACGACGACTACAACGATCTGCGGGACGCGCTGGAGAAGTTGCAGCTCAATGACGCCTCGCTGGTCTTCCAGCCGGAGACTTCGCAGGCGCTCAACTTCGGGTTTCGGGTGGGCTTCCTGGGGCTTTTTCACATGGAGATTGTCCAGGAGCGGATCGAACGGGAATATGATCTGGACATCCTGGTGACGGCCCCCAGCGTGGAATACGAGGTCCTGTTGCGCAATGGCGAGGTCATCCGCATTGACAGCCCGGCGGACCTGCCTGACGAGAGCGCCATCGCGGAGATTCGTGAACCCTGGATGACCATTCAGGTCTTCACACCACAGGATTACATCGGGCCGATCATGGATCTGGTCACCCGCCGCCGGGGGACGTATCAGAGCATGGAATACCTGGATGCGTCGCGCGTCGTGCTGACGTATCACCTGCCGCTGGCGGAACTGATTGTCGACTTCCATGACAAGCTGAAGAGCATATCACGGGGGTACGCCAGCCTGGATTACCAGTTCGATGGCTACCGTCCGGGTCGGTTGACCAAGCTGGAGGTGCTGGTCAACAAACAGCCGGTGGATGCTCTGGCCATGATCGTCCACGAGGATGATGCCTTTCATAAGGGGCAGCGGCTGGTGTCCCAGCTCAAGAAATTGATCCCGCGCCAGCAATTTGAGGTGCCGATTCAGGCGGCGACAGGCAAGCGGGTGATCTCCCGCGCCAATGTCAAGGCCGTGCGCAAAGATGTTCTGGCCAAGTGCTATGGCGGGGATATCACCCGCAAGCGCAAGTTGCTGGAAAAGCAGAAGCGGGGCAAGAAGCGCATGAAGATGATCGGCAACGTCGAGGTGCCGCAGGAAGCGTTCATGGCGGTGCTGCGCCTAGAGGACGAAGACTAAGGCTCATCGGGAGCCTCCAAAAAGCCCTCGCTCTGGTAGCAGGCGGGGGCTTTTGATTCGGCTGGCTCAGGGTGTGGGCTGCTGATGCAGCCAATGCCAGGCCAGAGCCATGCCCCAGGTACTGGCCCAGGTGAAGGGATGACCATCCTGTTCGCTGAAGCGGAAGATGCGCGTCCTGGTCTCGCCGGGCGTGATCACACCGATCAGCGTAGCGTCAGTACGCATGATCACGGCGATGGCCACATCAGCGTGGAAGCTTTCTCTGGCCCGCCTGGCCGCGGCGATGCTCAATTGCTCAAGCGGGAGTTCCTGAGCATTCGCCAGGGTCGCATAGAGGGCTTCCGGCGTTTCAAACTGCTGTACACCGCTGAGGATGTATTCAGCCCCGCCTACAGCCTGAATGCGACTGCTGAGACGATTGCCCAGGCCAGTTTCACTGATGGCCAGCTTCATCCCCAGCCGCGATAGCTCGTGGATCAGCGCGACTTCGATAGTCTCCTTTTCCAGGCCGTAGATGTATTCTCCCAGCCGGGCGCGGATTTGCTCCTCAATTGTGGCGATCATGGCGTCAGCAGCGGCTTCGCTATCGGCCTTTGCTGTGATGCGGATGTCGGTCTGGCCGGTATGCGCCGCTAACCCTACCGTCGGGTTGGCAAGCGTCATCAGGTCGAGAATGGCGGCGTCGACGGCGCTCTCGCCGATGCCGGCGGTGCGGAGGACGCGCGCTTTGATGATGCTGGTCAGGTGGAAGCGTTCCCTCAGGTAGGGGATGACGGCGTGTTCCAGGAGGTACTTCATCTCGCGCGGGACACCAGGGAGGCTGATCACGACCCCGCGTTCGGTCTCCAGGGCGAAGCAGGGCGCTGTTCCAACCGGGTTTTCGATGGGGAGCGCGCCCTCCGGGATGAACGCCTGCTGGCGGTTGTTCTCGCTCATCGGGCTGCCCATGCGGGCGAACCGCGCGGCAATCTGGTCGAAGAGCGCCTGCTGAAAAACCAGAGGCCGGTTGGTGGCTGCGGCGACGGCCTGCCGCGTGACATCATCGACGGTTGGCCCGAGGCCGCCAGTGGTGATCACGACATCCGCCCGATTCAGCGCAATATCGATCGCCTGGGTGATGCGGGCCTGGTTGTCGCCTACGGTGGTGGTGAAGTACAGGTCAAGACCGATGTCGCGCAGGGTGCGGGCAATGTGGGCGCTATTGGTATCAACAATTTCGCCAAGCAGGAGTTCAGTGCCGATGCTGATGATTTCAGCGTTCATGTTTCCTCGGTTTGCTGCGACCGGGCAGGAAGAAAATTGGGTTGTAATGCTTACACTAAGTCTTTGAGTTACCTTTCCGTTGCGGCCTGGCAGCGCATTGGAGTATACTGGTATCGATCCTGCGACTCAGACGACCCGGCTAACGGGAACGCATTGCGAGAGGCCGAATAATAGCATCCGGGCCACGTTCATGATCCCCAGTGACGGTGGGAGGCCTGTTCGCGGGGGCAAGGAGTGGCGTAGCCGATCATGATCGCCTGACCAGGTGATCACCCAATCTGTGCTTATTGTACTGGCAAGTCCGTGGTATTCAACACTGTTGTGGCAGAACCTGGCAAACAAAACGGAGATGAAGAGAATCGGCCTGGCGCAGCACGTCACTGCGGCAGCCGGGGAGGAGGCTGCTAATCCCAGGCAGGGATAACGCCGGGCAGGGTCTGCGGGCGTACGCCGACGTCACTGGCAGGCCCGGCTGTGCTGTGCACAATATGTACAGGGGAGTTGGGCATGACCAGATCGATCAGTGATCGACCGATGCTCACCGTGGAGGAGGGTGAGCATGTTGGATTGCGTGTGGTCATTGACCAGGACGTTTTTGTGATCGGGCGCGGCGAAGAGTGCAACCTGGTGCTGCGTGACCGGGCGATTTCCCGCCAGCATGCGCGCATCTGGCGGGAAGGGGATAACTATTTTGTTGAGGACCTGGGCAGCAAGAACGGCACGTGGGTTGGTGGTGAGCCGCTGCGACAGCCGCGCCAGCTCGTGGATGGCGACCGCATCCAGCTGGCGCGAACAGTCAGGATCGCTTACTCTGAATCGGACGCAACAATTGAAGTGGCTTTTGACCCCGGCCAGCTCCGGGGCCGCCTGACGCTCAACCGGGAGGCCCGGCGGGTGTTCATCGGCCAGCAGGAAGTTCTGCCGCCGCTGAGTCTGCCGCAGTATCGCCTGTTGCAGCTGCTGTACGACGCGGGTGGCGCGATCTGCACCCGTGAACAGGTGATTGAGGCGGTCTGGCCGGAAGCGGCCAGCGAAGGGGTCAGCGAACAGGCCATTGACGCCCTGGTGCGCCGGCTGCGTGACCGGCTGGCTGAAGTTGACCCGCACCACCAGTACATCGTGACGGTGCGCGGTCACGGCTTCCGGCTGGACAGCCCAGCCTAGGTGGGCGCAAAAATACGCCCTGTGGTGGACGACCGGCCGCAGGGCAGGTATTGGCGAGTAAAGATGGTGCGTGGGCGCCCATGGGTTTTTCTAGCGACCGGTGGCCAGTTCCAGGTACTCGGCGCGGATGGTGTGCTCCGATGTGATGCCCAGCAAGGACATGATTTCGGTGGCCATCTCCGCCTTGTACTCCGCGTCGCGAGCCGACCAGGTGCGACTCTTGATCTCCAGGAAATAGCCGTCGTGGGCAGGCTCCTTGAGCTTGTCGAGGTTGATGTAGAACAGGATGCCCTTGTAGAGGATGTGCCAGCGCCACCGTTCCTTTTCGATGGTGCGTTCGATGTCGGGCTGAAAGTACTCCCGGTAGAAGCGCAACGGACGATCCGCCGGTGCAATGAACTGGGAGCGGGAAAGCAGGATGGCGCGGGCGAATTCGCGCTCCTTGGTCGGCATAGTGTAGGTCAGGCGGCTGCGAACGCTGATGACTTCGTCCCGCTCGTTGATGCTGTCGTCCTCGCGGTAACGCACCCGACCCTGCCTGTCGTCGTTGAACAGAAAATACGTGTCATATTGCCGGTAATGCGTGTGCCGCACGATCTGGACTTCTTTGCTGCTCAGGACGGCATCAAGGATGCCGGGATCGGCGGTGTGGGCCTTGACCTGAATCTCGAAGCTTTCCTCCTGCTCAAGACCGCCGATGGCCACCAGTTTGCTCAGGACGTTCCCCTCGCGAGCGATCAGGAAAGCATCGATGCGGCGGGCGTAATCAGCAGCGATCTCCCGTAACGCCGCGGTATCGATCGTGAGCAACTGGCGGTCACGCATCAGCCAGCGCCCGTCAACCATCACATGGGTAACGTCAGTGCTCTTGGCGGCATAGACAATCTGCGAGTAGATGGCGTCAGGATCGCGCTGAAAACGTGGCGTATTGTGCAGGGGCGTGTGGTCCAGCGTGATCACATCCGCTCGCTTACCCGGCTCCAGGCTGCCGGTCACATCGCCCAGGAAGAGCGCTTCCGCTCCCATACGGGTAGCCATGGCCAGCGCCGTACGGGCAGGCAGGGCGGTGGGATCGTAGGTCGCTACCTTGGCGACAAAAGCTGCCAGGCGGATTTCGTCGAACATGTCGAGATCGTTGTTGCTGGCAGTACCGTCCGTACCGATGCCGACGATCAGGCCGCGATTGAGCATTTCCTGCACGGGGGCGACGCCGCTGGCCAGCTTGAGGTTGCTACTGGGGTTGTGGGCGACACGGGCGCCATGATTGTGGAGCAGACGCATTTCGTCTGTGTCGATGTGAACACAGTGCGCAGCCAGCACCTTGGCTTCCAGCAATCCCAGTCGCTCAGCCCAGGAGACAACGGCCATGTCATGTTCGCGGCGGCTTTCCTCAACTTCCAGGCGTGTTTCGGCAAAGTGGGTGAGCAGAGGGACGTCATATTCACGGGCCAGCGCCGTACATGCCTGCAGCGTTTCTACTGTATTCGTGTATGGTGCATGGGGGGCGACGGCCGGCGTGATCAGTGGATGTCCTTTCCACGTCTCAATGAACTGCCGGGTGTAGGCGAGGCTTTCCTCGTAGCTGGCTGCATCGGGGGAGGGGAATTTGAGGATGGTCTGGCCGAGCACGGCCCGCAGCCCTGCTTCCACCGTTGCACGGGCGATATCACCTTCGTGATAGTACATATCAGCGAAGCAGGTGGTGCCGCTGAGGATCATCTCGGCGCAGGCCAGCAGCGTGCCATAGTAGCAAAATTCAGGGCTGACAAACTCGCGCTCAACGGGCATCATATAGCCCATCAGCCAGACATCAAGCCGCAGGTCATCCGCTAGACCACGCAGGAGGGTCATTGGCGCGTGTGTATGAGCGTTGATCAAGCCCGGCATGATGATCTGGCCACTGCAGTCCAGTGTCTCCGCAGCGGTATAGGCAGCGGTGATAGTCTCCCGGGGGCCAACTGCAACGATGGTATTGCCTCTGACGGCTATTGCGCCATCCGGAAAAACGTCGTAGTTTTGGTTCATGGTGACGACAACGCCGCCGATAAGAAGCTTGTCAACATGTTCCATGGCTTTTTTCCTTTTGTCGAGGGTTGGGCCATTATAGCGTGACAGGTCTGCAGTAGGAAACAATCTGCCAGTCTTTCTGTTGTGGTGGACAGTGCGGGCTGCGCGGCGTGGTGCTGCGCCTTACGGGCAGGCAAGGGGATCGAGGCCTATGGGTCGACGTGAGGCTTTCTGGCGGGCAGGCTGGTTGCTTGAGGCCGGTCTGGTGGGCTGGTTCTTTGTCCAGGCGCTACGCTTTCTGCTTGGGGCGTTATATGCCCATGTCTCCAGCGCCGACATTGTGCTGCGCCTGGGCGTCAGCGATCCACCTCCTCCCGGCGCTGTCCTGCCTGAGGTGGCCCAGGCGGAAGTGGTGGCCGTGGTGGTGGCCGCGCTCATGCCGGTGCTGGCCTTTCTCCTGGCGCGGCGGCCCGTAGCATTCGCGCTGGGGGCGGCGGCAGTCGCTATGGGGCGGGTGTTCATGACTCTGAATGAGCCATTCACCGGCGTTCTGGGCGCGGCTATCGTCGTGGCCGGGGCGGGACTGTACCTGGCGGCAGTGGCCCGGCAATTCCCGGCGCGCTTTGCGGTGTTGCTGGTGATCGGATTGACCCTGGACCAGATCGTGCGGGCGTACGGCCAGACGATGGATATCACCTGGTCGGAGGCGTTCCTGCCAATCCAGACAGCTCTGTCGGTTGCCCTGGCGCTGATTGCCGTGATTCGGCTGGTCTTCAGCGGCGGCGCTCCATTCCGGGCTGTAGCCTCCTATTCGGGTATTGCCCTGGGCGGCGGGCTGGCGCTGGGCGCGTACCTGTTTCTGCAGTGCGCGCTGCTGGGTTTGGCCAATGCGGTTGCGCACTGGAGCAGGACGGATTATGCCATGGTGGCGCCGTGGTTGGCAGCGGCAACGGCGCTCACGCTGGTGCCTGAAGCCCGCGACCTGGCCCGCCGGCTGCTGACGCTTGTCGATGCCCACTGGCGTGGTTGGTTCTGGCTGGTTCTGATCAGCCTGCTGGTGGTGATCGGGGCACGTTTCAGCGGGGCGGTGGCGGCGGTAGCGCTGATCGTTGCGCAGTTCCTGCTGACGCTGAACCTGTGGTGGATTGCCCGGCCGGTTAGCAAGGAAGAGCGCGATATCACCGGGCTGGCGCTGGTGGCGGCGTTTGTGATTCTGGCTCTGCTCTTTAGTGCTGATTTCTTCACGTATGAGTACGCCTTTGTGCGCGATTTTGGCGGCGGGCTGGCCGGGTTGAGTCACCTGCTGCGCGCTATGCGTGGGATGGGGCTGGGTGTGATGCTGGTCGGCGTGGCGCTGGCGGCCATCCCGATGATGGATGCGCGACGGCGCATTCCCTGGCAGCGGGCGGCGGTCGTGGAGACACTGGCCGGGGTGGGAAGCGTCTTTGCCAGCGCGATCCTGGTGACGCTGGCTGTGCTGCCACCGGTAGTTGCCCGGACGGACAATACCGATCGAATGCGTGTTGCCACCTACAACATTCATGGCGGTTATAGTCTGTACTTTGACTACAACCTGGCGGAGATGGCCAATACGATCTGGGAAAGCGGGGCCGATGTGGTGTTGCTCCAGGAGGTGGATGCTGGCCGGTTGGTGTCCTTTGGCGTGGATCAGGCGCTGTGGTTGGGGCGCCGGCTGGGGATGGAAGTGCGCTTCTTCCCCACCAACGAATCGCTGCAGGGGCTGGCCGTCCTTTCGCGGATACCGATCACGCTGGCGACAGGCACGCTGTTGACGAGTCAGGGGATGCAAACGGGCGTGCAGCGGGTGCAGGTCCGGCCTGATGAAGGCGTGCTGGACGTATATAACACCTGGCTGGGGCTGCTGTATGCGCGGGAGTCCAGTGTTCTGGAGCTACAGCAACAGGATCAATGGCTGCAACTCCAGGAGGTTCTGGCGCTGATCGGGACCGACCATCCGGGTGGGGTAGTCGGGCGCGTCATTTTGGGCGGCACATTCAATAACACACCGGATTCGGCGCTGTATGAGCGCCTGGTGGAGGTTGGCTTCAGCGATCCTTTTGATGGACTCGCGGCTGATCGGGCAGCGACGTTGTTGCGTGGCGAGGCGATCCAGTTGCGCTTTGACTACCTCTGGTTGCGCAATGTACTGCCGACAGGGCGCGGTGTTCTGGCTCGCGATGCTTCCGATCACCGGCTGGCGGTGGTGGAAATCGACCTCAGCAAGTAGGTCAGGCCGGCTCGTCGATCTGCTTATGCTGGGGGGATAGAGTCAGGAACACCCGGAATCGCAGATAATCTGTAGTCCTGCAGAGTCTCAAGATATTGGGGAGAGGCTGGAGAGCTGTACCCCACTCCAACAGTCAGTACTGCAACTGCTCTGCTGCACTTACATCACGGGGTTGACTTCTTTTTCCTGCGGCCTGCAGCGACAGATTGTTTGTCCGCCTCACTGTGGCCCGGGTCTTTCGAAGAAGCCGGTGACTGTTCAGCGTGCTGAGCGACGTAGTCATTGATCCAGTTGATGACGGTGCGGTGGGCAACGCGCAGCGTGCGAGCGATTTGGCGGAAGCTCATGCCGTCGCGGTACATCTGGATCGCCTGGTGCCGCACCTTGCCGCTGTACCCCTGCGGGTTGGGTTTGGGCGTGTACTTCCGCTGGCAGAACTGGCACTTGAAGCGCTGGCTTCCCGAGGCGTTCCGTCCGGCTTTGACTTGCCCCTCTGTTCGCTGGCAGTAGGGACATCTTTGCCTCGTGTTTCCCGCTCCAGCTGCGCCCTGGTTCGCGTCCGTTTCAATGTGCTGGAGGGCATTGCGGGCGGCTTCCTGAGCGGCAATCTGTTTGCTGTGCCCGACTCCCCGGCCATAGACTTCATCGCCAATGACGACTTCGACGGTGAATTCTTTGTTGTGGTCAGGCCCGGTAGCCTGCACCGTCCGATAAGTTGGCGTGAGACCCAGTTGCGCCTGACTCCATTCCTGAAGCAGGCTCTTGGCATCTTTGTCGGCGTCGGTGCGCAGGATTTGCTGAAGCGCTGGTTCAAAGCGCGGCAGCACAAACTTCTTGACGGCTTCGATTCCCTGGTCAAGGTATAACGCCCCGATCAGGGCTTCGAAGGCGCAACACAGGTTGGCCTGCCGCTCCCGACCGCCGCTTTCCTCTTCGCCTCGTCCCAGCAAAATGGCGTCGCCCAGCGAGCACTGGACGCCCAGGTCAGCCAGGTTTTCCGTCCTCACCAGTGCCGCACGGAGGCGGGTCAGGCGACCCTCGCGCATCTCCGGGAAGCGATGGTAGAGCCATTCGCCGGTGATGAAATCGAGGACGGCGTCGCCCAGGAATTCGAGGCGTTCGTTATCGTCCAGAGCGTCATCAGGATGCTCATTGATATACGAGCGGTGGGTCAGCGCCCGTTTGAGTAGCGATTGATCAACAAAGCGCAGCTTCAGGGTCTGCTGAATATCAGCAAGATCGTGTTTTGCGGTCACGATGACTCTCTAATCCGTACTGTACAAAGACGCTTACAGGCGTCATTATAGCACGCGCCGGAGAGAACGGGGAACGCAGGGCATTTGTCGGGTGCGTTGCCGCTCTGGTATACTCTCGACGCTCTGGACGATGGATGGAAGGTGGGAGGCGTCATTGGAGTCGCTGCGCAAAGGCTTACAACGAACCCGTCAGTCGTTCTTCGGGCGGATCGCCCAGACGCTGGGGGTCACCGAGATCGATGACGACACGTGGGATGAGGTCGAGAGCCTGCTCATCCAGGCTGATGTTGGCGTGGAAACGACGCTACGTCTGGTTGAACGGATGCGCGGGCGGGTGCGCCGGGAAGGCATCACCCGCCAGGGGCAGCTCCAGCAGGCGCTCAAGGAAGAATTGCGCGGATTGCTGGACGATCCGCCGCCGATGAACATCAGCGGGCGCGATCTGTCGGTGATCTTCATTGTTGGGGTCAATGGTTGCGGCAAGACGACCACCATTGGCAAGCTGGCTTACCGGCTGCGCAACGCTGGTCGGCGTCCGTTGCTGGCAGCGGGGGATACTTTCCGCGCTGCGGCGATCGAACAGTTGCAGCTGTGGGGGGAACGCGCTGGCGTGCCAGTGATCGCAGGGCAGCCCCATTCAGACCCGGGGGCGGTCGTCTATGACGCGGTACAGGCGGCCCGCGCACGCGGGCATGACCTGCTGATTGTGGATACCGCCGGGCGACTGCACACCAAGTTCAACCTGATGGAAGAACTGGCGAAGGTGCGCGGCGTGATCCGCAAGGTGATCCCGGACGCACCTCACGAGACGCTGCTGGTTCTGGATGGGACGACTGGTCAGAACGCCCTCAGCCAGGCCCGGCACTTCCAGGAGACGGTGCAGGTCACCGGCGCGATCGTCACCAAGCTGGATAGCACTGCCAAAGGCGGCATGATCTTCGCCATCTACCAGGAACTCAAGCTCCCGGTGCAGTACATCGGCGTGGGCGAGACCATTCACGATCTGCTGTTCTTCAACCCCGATCAGTACGTTGATGGCCTGTTTGACAACGGTAGTCATGGGTAATGCGCAGGCTGATGGGGGGGGCCAACAGCCTGTTACCGGAAAGGGTAAAGCGAAGATGGAAGAGCTAACTACACGTCTGACCGATATGCGTCATGTCATCAGCAGTCTTATGGAGCGTCTTTGACGTCCCTAAGACTGCGCAGCAAATTGAGGCCCTTGAACAAGAGTCTACGGCGCCGGACTTCTGGGCGGAGCCTGAGCGGGCGCAACAGGTGATGCGCCAGCTGGCCCGGTTGCGGGAGGAGGTTCAGCGCTGGACGGGAATCGCCCAGCAGATTGACGATGCGCTGGAACTGGCCTCCCTCGGCGATGAGGAGATGTATGCGGAACTGGCCGCTGAGGCTGACCGCCTGGCCGGAATCGTGGCACAGATGGAGTTTCAGGCGCTGCTCTCCGGCCCCTATGACGCTGAGGATGCGGTGCTGGCCATCCATGCGGGGGCAGGAGGCACGGATTCGCAAGACTGGGCGCAGATGCTGCAGCGCATGTATCTGCGCTGGGCGGAGCAGCATGGCTACCGCACTGAGATACTGAGCGAGACGGAAGGCGACGAAGCCGGGATCAAGAGCACGACCATCAGCGTAGTCGGTGATTACGCTTACGGATATCTCAAAGCGGAGCGCGGCGTGCATCGACTGGTGCGCCTGAGTCCATTTGATGCCGCTAATCGCCGCCACACGTCGTTTGCGCTGGTCGAGGTCTGGCCGGACATTCGTGGCGAGATCGATATCCAGATCGACGAGAAGGACCTGCAGATCGATACGTTCCGGGCCAGCAGCGCGGGCGGCCAGCATGTGCAGAAGAACGAGACGGCTGTTCGCATTACCCATCTCCCGACCGGGATCGTAGTCTCATGCCAGAATGAACGTAGCCAGACCCAGAATCGTGAACGTGCGATGCAGGTGCTCAAGGCGCGTTTGCTCGATCTGGAACGGCAGAAGCAGGAAGCGCAGCTGGCGGCCCTGAAGGGGGAACATGTTGAAGCTGAATGGGGCAACCAGATTCGGTCGTATGTGCTGCACCCGTACCAGATGGTCAAGGATCACCGGACGGATTACGAAACGGGCAACACCACGGCCGTCCTCGACGGACGGCTGGACGAATTTATGGAAGCGTACCTCAGGAGTAGGGTCGGGGCGTAGCCGCCACGACTGCTCAAGACCGAAGAAACAGGGGCGCCCGCATTCCGAAGGACGCCCCTGTGCATGTTCGGGAACTGTGATGACCTCAGGCCGCTGCCTGCACCCGACCCTGGCGACGCATCACGAATTTGGCGATCTCCGCTGCCATCGAGGGCAGGAGCGTGAAGGGCAGCAGGGTCAACCAGTGCTGGCCGGTGAGCGGCACGGTGTTGAACACAGGCTGCAGGAATGGCAGGTAGATCACCCCGAGTAGCAGAACAAGCGAGGCCCCAACCGCATAGACCATCCAGCGGTTGGTCAGCAACCCGATCTGCCAGACATTGAAACGCTCCGAGCGCGCGGTGAAAGCCCGCAACAACTCCGCCACGACCAGCGTGGTGAAGGCGATGGTGCGCGAGAGGAGCGGATTAGCCGGGTCTGGCTCCAGCGTATTCAGGCTAACGACAAACGCGCCCAGTGTGGCGATGGTCTCCACTACCGCCTGAACGCCCGTCAGGATCCACAGGTCGCGGGTGATGATCGGCTGGTGCGCCGGGCGCGGCTTTTGCCGCATGATATCCGGCTCTTTCTGCTCCAGCCCCAGTGCCAGCGCCGGCGCGCCATCCGTGACGAGATTGAGCCAGAGCAGGTGAATGGGCAGCAGTGGCAGAGGCAGACCCAGCAGCATGGATACGAAGATGATTAGAATCTCGCCCACATTGCAGGAGATCAGGTAGAAAACGAACTTGCGGATGTTGGCGTAAATGATCCGGCCTTCTTCGATGGCTGCGACGATGCTGGCGTAGTTGTCATCAGTCAGCACCATATCCGCCGTCTGTTTGCTGACGTCGGTGCCGGTGATGCCCATTGCGACGCCGATGTGCGCCCGCTTGAGGGCAGGGGCATCGTTTACCCCATCGCCCGTCATGGCGACAACATTCCCGTGACTCTGGATAGCCTCGACGATGCGCATCTTGTGCACAGGGTTGACACGGGCATAGACGGAGACAGTTGACGCACGGTGAGCCAGGTCTTCATCAGAAATCCGGCTGAGGTCTGCGCCAGTGAGCAGGCTATCCTGGCCCTCAAGTAGCCCCAGTTCGCCAGCGATGGCGGCGGCAGTGTCAGGGTAATCGCCAGTGATCATGACCGTGCGGATGCCAGCGTCACGAGCCACGCGGATCGCATCGCGCACTTCCGGTCGGGCGGGATCACGCATGGCAGCCAGGCCTACGAAAGTCAGATGACGTTCAATATCGTCAGCGTTCGGTTCCTCAGGGACGGAGTCCAGCGGCCTGTAGGCGATCGCCAGCACGCGCAACGCCTGCCCGGCGAGATCAGCGTTTGTCTGCAGGATGGCGGCCCGCCTGCGCTCGTCCAACGGCTGCACTTCGCCATTGATCAGGCAGGTATCGCAGCGCTCAAGCACCAGTTCCGGCGCACCTTTGGTGTAGGCATGGATGACCGGCTGCCCGTTGCTGAAGCGGTGGATGGTGGTCATGCGCTTGCGTTCGGAGTCAAACGGGACTTCCGCAACGCGCGGCCAGGTTGCCGCCAGGTGACGGGCATCGAGGCCCGCTTTGATCGCCATGGTCAACAGCGCCCCTTCCGTTGGATCGCCGACCAGGCGCAGCGTGCCGCCGTCATGCTCCAGGACGGCATCATTACAGAGCATGGCGCCGCGTGCGAGCATCTGGAGTGTAGGGCTGCTGGCAGACTCCAGCGTCTGGCCGTTGCAGGAGAAGCTGCCTTCTGGCCGGTAGCCCTCGCCGCTGACCGTCAGAATCTGGTCGTCGACCATGACGCGGACGACAGTCATCTCATTAGTGGTGAGTGTGCCGGTCTTATCTGAGCAGATGACGTTGGCGCTGCCCAGCGTCTCCACGGCGGCCAGGCGGCGGATCAGCACATGGCGACGGATCATGCGTTGCATCCCTAGCGCCAGCGCGATGGTCACTACGGCAGGCAGGCCCTCCGGCACGGCGGCGATAGCCAGGCTGATGGCGGTCATGAACAGCTGAATCAGCGCTTCCTGGTTGGCCGGGACTGCAAGCCAGGCGCCGGGGTCGCTGATCGGGTTGACGGCCGCAAGGCGCAGGAGACCTACGCCAAAGACGACCGCGCAGATGATCAGGGTAGCTGTGCCCAGCCAGCGGCCCAGTTGATCGAGGCGTTGCTGCAATGGTGTGGCCGGCTCATCATAGCTCTGCAGCAACTCAGCAATGTGGCCAATCTGGGTCTGCATGCCGGTGCTGACGACCAGTCCGCGCCCGCGGCCATAGGTAACCACACTGCCCATAAATGCCATGTTGCGGCGGTCACCGAGCGTGGCATCCGCTGGCAGGAGATCGCCGGGCCGCTTTTGCACGGGCACGGATTCCCCGGTTAGGGGCGATTCATCAACAGTCAGATTGAAGCCCTCAATCAGGCGGACATCCGCGGGGACATAGTTGCCGGTGTCCAGGAGTACGACATCCCCGGGGACGACTTCCCGTCCGGCAACCGTCCTGATTTTGCCATCCCTGACTACATGCGCTTCGGGAGCGGTCATCTTCTTGAGGGCGCGCAGTGCAGCTTCCGCGCGGCCTTCCTGGACGATGCCCAGGATGGCATTCAGCGCCACAATGGCGATGATAGCCAGCGCGTCGGTATATCCTTCCCCCGTATAGGCGCCAACGATGGCGGAAATTACAGCGGCCACAATGAGCAGGATGACCACGAAGTTGTTGAATTGCTCCCAGAGCATCTGCAGGAGCGTAGGCGGTGGTTCCTCCCGCAGTTCGTTGGGGCCGTATTGGGCAAGTCGCCGACTGGCTTCCTCCTCAGTCAGACCGGTGACCGGATTGCTGCCCAGCTGTTCAGCCACTTCGGCGACGGGGTGCGTATGGGGTTCAAATTCAACTGCCATGACTGTCTTCCTCTGTCAGGCCGATAACTGCGCAGGCCAGCGGCTGACTATGACCTGCTTGCGAACAGGGTAATCCTTCCAGAAAGATCGGTCAACGTTCCAGGCTGGTATCCCCCCAATACTTAGGGGGTGTCAGTCTGGAAAGTGGTGACGTCGGCTAAGCGTGGCCTCTGGCGTCATGGGCTGCCGCCCCGCACACGGCGGGCGGCAAACGCGGGCGAGTGTACCGCGTCCGCCGGGAAGACGCCAATCAGCGGGCACTGCGGCGATACTGCGACGCTTTGCCTGTATGTGGCTGTTACCGCATGAGCGTTGCGGAAGCGACAATGGCGTATATCCCCCCGTCAACAGCTCGATCAACAGGCAGCTTTGTGCACACTTGCTGACGTTACCTTGCCGGACGGCTGATCAGCGACTACACTTGTAAATGGCATTGGATGAGATGCACAATTATGTTTGTGCTGACTCGTGACAATGTGCAGGACGGGGTCGGAGCTTTTCCACTGATGGAACTGCCAGGGCCGCCCTATGCTAAAAGCAGGAGCGGCCAGCTCCGGTGGCACCTGGCAACGGCGACTATGCGAGAGGAGAGTCGATGGCGACAGGCACCATTGTGATCAACGAGGCGCGCTGTAAAGGGTGCACGCTCTGCACGACAGCCTGCCCGAAGGGGATCATCCAGATGGCCAGCGGGCATGTCAATGAGAAAGGCTATACGCCGGCTGTCCTTGTGGACCCTGATAACGCCTGTACTGGTTGCGCGATCTGCGCGGTTATCTGTCCTGATGTGTGCATTACTGTGTATCGCGATGTTCCTGCGGGTAAGCTGCAGGCTGTGATGGCGTAGGGGGAGCGATGACCGTGCAACTGCTGAAAGGCAATGTGGCTATTGCCGAGGCGGCGGTGCGGGCGGGATTGGAGGCCTACTTCGGGTATCCGATTACACCGCAGACCGAGCTGCTGGAGCATCTCTCCGCCCGGATGGTCGAGCTGGGGCGTGTCTTTGTGCAGGCGGAAAGCGAAGTGGCGGCCATCAATATGGTCTATGGGGCAGCCTGCACCGGCGTCCGGACGATGACATCATCCTCAAGCCCCGGCGTTAGCCTGATGCAGGAGGGACTTTCGTATATTGCCGCTTCCGAAGTGCCCTGCGTGGTGGTGGACATGATGCGCGGCGGGCCGGGACTGGGCAACATCCAGCCTTCTCAGGCGGATTACTTCCAGGTCACACGTTCCGCCGGGCATGGCGATTACCATCCCATCGTGCTGGCTCCGGCGTCGGTGCAGGAGGCTATTGATCTCACATTTCTGGCTTTTGACCTGGCCGATCAGTACCGTCATGTCGTCCTGCTGGTGGGCGACGGTTTGATCGGTCAGATGATGGAACCGGCTGAGATGCCGGAGATGCGCCCGATTCGTCCACGCCCGGACTGGGCGATCACCGGGGCCAAAGGGCGTAGCAAGCATGTGATCACCTCGATCAATTTGACGGCGGAAGAAAATGAAGCGGCTAACCGCCGCATCCAGGCACGCCTGGCGGTCATCCGCGCCCGTGAACAGCGTAGCGTAGAGCATTACATCGAAGGGGCAAAGGTGCTGGTTATCGGTTTTGGCACTTCCGGGCGGGTGGCACAGTCAGCCGTGAAGATGGCCCGCGAAGCCGGCATCCCCGTTGGTCTGTTCCGACCAGTTACGCTGTGGCCATTCCCGGAGGATCGGCTGCGCGCGCTGGTTGATGATGGGGTGGAGGCGATCGTTGTCGTGGAGATGAACGCGGGGCAGATGCTGGAAGATGTGCGGTTGGTGGTAGGGCGGGAAATGCCGATCGCCCTGCACAGCCGGCTGGGCGGGGCGGTGCCACTGCCGGAAGATATTCTGGAGGATATCGTGGCTGTAGCGCAGAAGCTGGGCCTGGCCGGGCCGGAGACTGTGCGGTAAAGGAGGATGCCGTGACTTTACACGAGGACCTGGTGAGAACGGTAGTCTACCAGCATCCACAGGCTCTGGAAGCCATTTCGACACATTACTGCCCCGGTTGTACGCATGGGATCGCTCACCGTCTGATCGCCGAAGTCATCGACGAACTGGGCATACAGGAACAGACGATTCTGGTCGCTCCGGTAGGTTGTGCTGTGTTCGCCTATGACTACCTCGCCGTTGATGGGGTGGAGGCGGCGCATGGACGGGCGCCAGCAATGGCCACCGGGATCAAGCGTTCGCTGCCGGATCGGATTGTCTTCACCTATCAGGGGGATGGCGATCTGGCTGCTATTGGCACTGCCGAGATCATCCATGCGGCGGCTCGCGGCGAGCACATCACCACCATCTTCATCAACAACGCGATCTATGGCATGACCGGCGGGCAAATGGCGCCAACCTCACTACCTGATCAGCGTACCACCTCGTCGCCCTTTGGCCGTAACCCCGCGATCGCCGGCAATCCGATCCGGATGACCGAACTGATCGCCGCTATTGAGGGCAGTGCGTATGTGGTGCGGCGTTCGTTGCACAACGTCAGGGAGATTCGCAAGGCCAAGAAGGCGATCAAGACGGCTTTCCGGGTGCAACAGGCAGGGCTGGGCTTTGCGATGGTAGAGCTGCTCTCCGCGTGCCCGACCAACTGGGGGCTATCTGCCCCGGATGCCCTGAAGTGGGTTGAAGAGCACATGGTGCCGTACTACCCGCTGGGCGACTATAAGGTCCTCGATGCCGTCAAGGCACTGGAAGACCGGGAGTGAGGGCATGCAAGAAGAGGTGATCTTTGCGGGGTTCGGCGGGCAGGGCGTGCTGTTTGCCGGGCAGTTGCTGGCGTACACGGCCATGGACGAGGGCAAGCACGTGACCTGGATTCCCTCGTATGGGCCGGAGATGCGTGGGGGCACCGCCAACTGCACGGTTGTGGTCAGCGATGAGCCGATTGGCTCGCCGCTGGTCAGTCGACCCAGTATCGCGGTCGTGTTTAACAATCCCTCCATGATCAAGTACCGCGATCAGGTCAAGCCAGGTGGGTTGCTGGTGGTCAATATCTCGATAGTCGAGGCGACGACCCGTCGCGAGGATATCACCATCCTGAACATCCCGGCTACCGAGACAGCTAACGCGCTGGGCGAGACGCGCCTGACCAACATGATCCTGATGGGAGCCATGCTGGCAGCGCGGCCAGTGGTCAGCGTGGAGACGCTGCGCCAGACGATCATCGAACGGCTGCCCAAGCGACGCCAGGACTTGCTGGCGCTCAACCTGGAGGCCATCACCAAAGGGGTGGAGCTGGCGCAAGCTCAACTGGTTGCCCGCGCCTGATCGAAACGGGGAACGACAGCCAGGCGGCGCCGGGAGCATGATCTCCGCGGCGCCGTTTTGTATGGCGTTGCTGTATCCCAGCCGGGCGCTACAATGAGGACCTGTTAGCTCATAACGGTTGTGGAAGGAAAGGCGGGTTAGACAATATGGATCGCGCACAGGCCTGGGCGCTGGTCACCGAACACACACAGTCGCTATCGCTGCGTCGCCATATGCTGGCGGTGGAGGCGGCGATGCGCGCCTATGCCCGCCGCTGGGGTGAGGACGAGGAACTATGGGGTGTGGTCGGCCTCGTTCACGATTTTGACTACGAAGAACACCAGGATATGAGCGCCGAGGACGGGCATCCCAAGTGGGGCGTGCGCTATCTACGGCAGCGGGGCGCTGACGAGCGAATTGTGCGGGCCATCGAAGCACATGCGGCAGAGCGGACCGGTGTGCAGCCTCAGTCCCTGCTGGAGCGTTCGCTTGTGGCAGTGGATGAATTGACCGGTTTCCTCACGGCCGTGGCGCTGGTGCGGCCCAGCCGGGACATCCGTGACATCACTGAGATCAAGTCGGTGAAGAAGAAGTGGAAAGACAGGGCTTTCGCCGCCGCTGTCAACCGGGAAGAGATTGAACATGCTGCCGCCGCGCTGGGCGTGGATCTGTGGGGAGAGCATGTGCCGCTGGTGCTGGAGGCCATGAAGGCCATTGCTGCTGACCTGGGCCTGGATGGGAGCGCCGACAGCAGCCCTCACTCTTGATGCGGTGAAAAGCAGATCAGGGCCGGGCGGTTCACTAACATGCCCGGCCTGGTATGTTGACAGGACTTCCTGCTCTATTTGTCGTAAGAGAAGATCGCAATGGTGAGCGGGGCGCCGATCCGGATCTGACCCGGTGTGCGCAGTTCCCAGGTTCCGGAGCGCGGTCCGCCTTGCCCGCGCATAGGCGTCGTCCCCTCGAAGCGCAGCGTAGCTTCTGCGCCGACTTCGACGCGATCGCGGAGGAAGATGCGCGGCCCGGCGTTGAACGCTTCCCCGGCGATGAAGGTTAGCGATGTATTGCGTTCCCAGGCACACGAACCGGTGTTCAGAAGCGTGATCTCGAACACAAAACTGGTTTCGGTTTCCAGGAAAACGGGTTCTGTACCACCGCTGTAGGCCGGGTAATAGCGGTACTGGGCGCTTCCCCGCTCCGGCGGGATGATGGCGTAGTCAAATGTGCAGGCGCTGGTGGTCGCCGTCATGTTGGCCGCCAGAACGGTGGCCTGGACGACGGTTTGAGTCAGGTCAGGCGTTGGCGTCAGCGAAGGCGTGAAGGTTGGCGTGACGGTCGGTGTGGGCGTTGCTGAAGGCGTCACCGAGGGCGTCGCCGTAGCGGTGAAAGTCGGCGTCAATGTTAGCGTGGGCGTTGGCGTTGGGGTGGCCGTTGGCGTCCCGGTGGGCGTCTCTGAAGGTGTAGGCGACGGTGTTGCGGAAGGTGTTAGGGTAGCCGGCGCGGTGGGCGTCAGCGTTGGCGTGGCCGTAGCCAGCAGGCCGAGCGATAGCATGCCACTGTTGACCCCCCACCATCCCGCGATCAGCAGAAGGACGAATACCCCCGCCAGGAGCCAGCGACCCCGGAAGCCAGCCCGCGCTGGATAGGGCGATGCCAGGGCATCAGCGCCCGGCGGTGTTGCCTTAACTGGATTGCCTGCAGCAGATGGCAGGGCAGGAACGGCAGCACCGGAGGACTGCTGGAGCCGTTGCAGAGCCGCGTCAATATGGTCAACCATCTCGGCGGCTGACTGGAATCGTTCCGATGGCTCTTTGGCCATGGCTTTGAGAATGATGGCTTCAACGTCCTGCGGTAGCGCCGGATTCAGGTCACGAGGGGAAGGCACCGGTTCATGGAGATGTTTGAGGATAGTTGCCAGCGGCGTTTCCGCCTCGAAGGGCAACTGACCGGTGCATAACTGGAAGAGAATCACACCGAGCGAGTAAATGTCCGAACGTTCGTCGCCAGCCTCGCCGAGGCCCTGCTCAGGGGCCATATAGGCGGGGGTGCCCACCATGCCGCCGGAAGCCGTGAATTGCGCCCCGGTGACGATCTTGGCAATGCCGAAGTCGGTCAGCACGACACGGCCATCGCGGTCAAGCATCAGGTTGGCCGGCTTCATATCGCGGTGAATCATGCCCTGGCGGTGAGCGTAAGCCAGGGCGTCAGCGGCAGCCCGCACAATGCGCAGCGCTTCCTCCAGCGGCGGGTGATCATGGGCCTGGCTCAACTCAAAGAGACGATCTTTGAGCGTTGGGCCATCGATAAGCTCCATGACCATGTAGTAGCTCTCATTGGCCTCGTCGTATTCGAAGTCGTAGACCTGGACGATGCCGGGATGCTTGAGGCGGGCGACATTCTGGGCTTCCCGTTCGAAGCGCGACTTGAATTCCGGATCGTCAGCTAGAAAGGTGTGCAGGAGCTTGATGGCGACATAGCGATCCAGGGCGGGGTGATAGCCGCGAAAGACCTCGGCCATGCCGCCACGCCCTAACCGTTCCAGGATTTCGTACTTGCCAAGCGTCTTTTTGGCCACGGAGACTATCGAGCCTTGCCCATCGCTGCGCACCGGGTGGCGATTGCCACTCCACGAGTATACTGGCGATTGGCGGTGCGCTCAACCGCTATTCACAGCGCAAGGCTGGATCAATCCTGCGCGGGAATCGAGAAGGTGATCTCGCGGCTGTGCTGGGGACTGGCGCGATCGGCGTAGTATAGCTCGGCACGCAGGACGTAATCGCCAGCAGTCTCGGCGACTCCGCGCAGGTGGAGCGTGAACTCCAGGTTAGGCGTCATCGACTCGATCACGCTCAGCTCGGCCACAACGGGGCCGCCAACCTTGCGAGCGTAGATTTCCAGGTTCGGACGCTGTTGAAAGGGTGTGATCTTGAGGGTCAGGCGGACGCGGCTGCCATCGGGGTATGGTTCAGCCGTCAGCGCGGTGATTTCCACCTCAGCGGGCGGACGGAGTGGTTCGTCAATGTCGAAGAAGAAGATATTGGATGACATGGTCGTTCGTTACTCCGGTAGATTCCCGCGGTCCATTTGGCGGTGCTGGCAGCCTACGGCTCATCAGCTTCCGACTGGAGCGCGCGGATGGCAGCGATAGCCCGATCGAAGTGCGCCGCCGGGATGAGCAGGTGATCGCGCTGATAGGCGGAGAACGCCATGATCGGGATGTCCTGCTGCGCCAGGCATGCGCTTACGACGCTGAGAAAGCCCACCAGCGTATGCTCCAGTGGTAGATCGAAGGTCAGCAAACGATAGTCGCAGGCGGCCTGGTGACCGGGTAGTCGGCGGGCGAAGTCCTCCAGCCTGGCGGCTTCCAGCACCAGCGTGACCTCATCCTTGTCAACAATGATGGCGCTGAAGGGTTCGCCGTTTTCCGCCAGTACAGCTGCCGCGGCAGTGATCGCGCGGGGCGGCAGATGCACCAGGCAGTAGTTACGCCCGTCTGAATAGCGGCTGGCATGGCGCAGCGCATGGCGAAGTGTCTCGTGCATGATGCCTCCTGCGACTACTCATCAAACACGAAAGTGGGTTCCGCATAAAAACGGACACGTTTGGCGTCCAAACGTTCCTGAATCCAGGTCTTCAACTGGCGGTTCTTTTCCTCCAGTGAGACGTTGGCATAGCGGAGTTCCTGAAGCGGGTAGTTGAGCCGTAGCGCCCGCCCGAAGATGATATGACGGGTGATCCCCGGCGGTAGCAGGTCGTTGTCCCGCGCGGCGACCATGATCTCCGCCGGGTCGTAGCGTGGGAAAACGACGAGGCCAATGACATCCGGGTAGTTGTCCCGGACGTGGGCGATCTCATCGTGGGTGATGCGGCTGATCTTGGCCTGATGGCGATAGGCATTGACCACGCGCCGCAGCATGGCTGTGCGGCTGGTAGAGTCGCCGTTGTGAGTAAGGGCGAACACCCGCGAATCCCGGGTCACGACATAGCTCAGGATATCCCGCGCGGCCAGCGCAGCGCGGGCATTCAGCAGAGAAGTTTCCCGTACGCTGACACCTTCGATGGCATGCAGGGCAGGCAGAAAGCGATCGATGGTCAGGGCGCGCACGGCATGGTGCCAGGTATCCAGGACTACTGCCTCGCTTTCGTAGTCCACCGCCTGGACGAGGATATGCTCGTAGCCAAGTGTTTTGAGGGCGAAATGCCGGTTGGCGCCATCTAGAATCACGTACAGGCCGCTATTGTAGATCGGAGCCACGATCGGCGGATTCAGCCAGTGGGTGGCCTGCTTGAGCCGTTCGATCAACGGTCGGGCGCGCTGATCGTCATGCTCCTCATGCGGCAGGAGATTGTCAATGGGCAGGATACGCAGATCGGGAAAGGTAGACTGGGGGAATGTTTCGCGTCTGGGGCCAGACATGCCGTTCTCTCCAGAGAAGTAGCTCCCATACAGCAAAAGCCGATTAAGGCAGGTACAAGCAAGACCGTGTGCAGGTTTTGATTCGCCGGGCAAGGTGCGCCAGTGCAATAACCAGGTGAGTATACCCGGTTCAGTATGCAGGGTACAGCAATTCATGGTCGCAAGCGGGGGCAAAAAGTGAGGCCGGGTGGATAGGAGGCCAGGGGAGTACAGTGGAAGTGCTGCCGCAGCGACTACCCGTACCTGATGATTGGATCGGCGGCGGTGATTGCGCATATTCGTCAGGTGGACTCAGCACTTGCGCAAAACTCCGCCTCGCCTATATCATGAGTTTACGGTGAGCAGGCCATTATGAGGAGGAGTGGAGCTATGAGACGTGCACTCGCTGTGGCCCTGGCCGTGGTGGTGATCCTGGCTTTTGGAGCAGCCACTGCCACAGCACAACAAGGCGAAAGAACCCACGTGGTCAGACCCGGGGAGAACCTGTACCGCATTGCGTTGCAATACGGCACAACGATCAGCGCCATCGTTCAGGCCAACGGCATCGTTAACCCGAACCTGATCTTTGTCGGGCAGGTCCTGAAGATCCCCGGCACCGCTGGTGGAGGGACCCCACCACCTACACAGGCGCCCGGCGGGGGTACCGGCCAGACGTCGATCCACATCGTCCAGCGCGGGGAGACTCTGTACCGCATCGCGCTTCGCTATGGCACCACGATCCGCACACTGGTCACGCTCAACAATATCGCCAACCCCAACCTGATCTTTGTCGGGCAGCGGCTGACTATCCCCGGTAGCGGCGGCACGACACCGGCGCCGACGCCGACGCCGGTCCCGGGTGGTGGCACCACCCCGAACGTGGCCTTTGCCTATGGCATTCAGGTTCACCTGCCCAACCAGAATCAGGCGGCAGTTGCTGCCAGAGTAACTGAACTGGGCATGACCTGGGTCAAGCAGCAGATCGAGTGGAAAGTCTACGAACCGAACCAGGGCCAGATCAACTGGGCGGCGCTCGACGAGATGGTCAACACGCTGGAGTCGATCAACGTCAAGATCCTGTTCAGCGTGGTAAAGGCGCCGGCCTGGGCGCGTGATTCGACGCAGGAAGATGGCCCGCCCGCCAACTTCCAGACCTATGCCAACTTCGTCGGTGCGCTGGCGGAGCGTTATCGTGGGCGCGTGGACGCCTACGAGATCTGGAACGAGCAGAACCTGCGCCGTGAGTGGAACAGCAGTAGCCATCCGATCAGCGCCGCACAATACGTGGAGCTGCTGCGGCTGGCCTATAACGCGATCAAGGCCAAGGACCCTGCGGCGATTGTGGTTGCTGGCGGCCTGGCGCCTACCGGCTTCAATGACGGCATCAATGCCATTGATGACCGCGTCTACCTGCGGGCCATGTATGCCAACGGCGTGGCCAATTACTCGGATGCGCTGGGGGCGCACCCTAATGGCTGGGCCAACCCGCCCGCGTCTGTCTGCTGCAATAACACGCCCGGCGTACCTACCCATGATGACCATCCCAGCTTCTTCTTCCTGCAAACGTTGCGCGACTACCGCAATATCATGGTCGCTAACGGCGATTCGCAGACCTTCATCTGGGCAACCGAATTCGGTTGGGGCACCAACGCGGATATCGGCGGTGCGCCGCCCGCCGGTTACGAGTTCGTTGCCTATACCGATCTCAACGAGCAGGCCCAGTACATCGTTGCCGCCTTCGATATTGCCCGCAACCTGAACTATGTCGGCCCGATGTTCCTGTGGAATCTCAACTTCTGCGAGGCCGCCGGGGCGAACTCCGAGCAGTGTCTGTGGTCGCTGATCGGCCCATCCGGCCCGCGCCCGGCATACGCGGCAGTCAGGAGCATGAGCAAGTAACGACAGACTTGCCGAGCCTCGGCACAAATCAGCCCATCCGGCAAGGGTGGGCTGATTTCGTTATTGTCGGCCATTTGTCGTGCGCTGTCATTCGGGCACGGCGGAAACCGCTACCGGGGGCGTGCGGAGCACCGTCGGCGTCGCGGTTGGGGTGGGGGTGTTAGTCGGGACTGGCGTGCGTGTTGGCCGCATCGTAGGTGTTGCTGACGGCGTGGGCGTCCGCGTTGGGGTCTGTGTCAGGGTAGAGGTCGCTGTTGGCGTTGCGGTCGCTGACGGTGTGCGTGTCGCAGTAAGCGTCGCAGTAAGCGTCGCAGTGGGCGTGGAGGTCGGGGACGCCGTTCGTGTTGCGGTCAGCGATGGTGTGGGCGTCGCCGTTGATGTTCCTGTTGGCGTCGCGGTGCGCGTCGCAGTGCGCGTCGCGGAGCGCGTTGGCGTGTAGGTCGCAGTCAGTGTCGCTGTTGCCGTAGCCGTCATTGTAGGCGTGGGAGTGGTCGTCTCTGTTGCCGTTGGGGTCGGTGTAGCAGTAGCAGTGGGAGATGGAGCAGGCGCCAAGCCAGTGACCGGCATTGCCCGGACGGCCAGTGTCCGCGCGATCGGCAGCAGATCAAAAGCCAGTTGCCCGCTGTCCTCTGACCTGACCAGCGCCCGCTCCTCGCCAATGACCTGCCCGGTCAAGGGGTCCCAGTACTCCAGGCGGTATTCGCCGACGGGCATGCCCTCCACGACTGCGCGGAATCCCTGCCCCACTGGCGGCGCACTGTCAGCGGTCTGCCAGGTGTAAGCCCGGTTCTGGAACCAGGCCAGCAGCAGCCCTGTGTCACTGTCCATAAGCGCCAGCGCCCGCAGCGGCGGCACATAGTGGGCAATGGTCACATGCTCGATCTGAAGCCAGTCGTCGCCATCGTTGCGCAGCTCCAGATCATGCCTGCCTGCTGGCAGGGGGACGCTCACCGCTGCGCCGGTTGCCCCTGCCGCGAGTTCCACCTCGACGGCGGTACGCCCGTCAATCACCACGACCAGGCGGGCTTTAGCTTGCCGCGATACGCTGCCCACGCCGACGGTCAGCACGGTATCCACCGGCGCGTTAAGGATGTAGCGATGCGAGGTTCGCTGCTGGTTGTTGTACGTCTGCCCATACAGGAAGCCTGAGAGCAGTCCCACACCCGGCGAAGGGCCGTCAGCTGTCAGTGTATGTGGCCCAAGCTCCGGCAAATCAGGAGCCAGAAAGCGCCGGTCGTAGCCATCCACCCGCAACGGAAGATAGTCGGCAGGTCTGTCGGAGAGCAGTTGCGTCTGGATCGGTTCCAGGCGCAGTGCTGGCCAGGGGATGCCCGCCGCGAACTGGGCCAGTGGCCGGTAAATCTCGGTCAGTTCGAGCGGCTCCAGATAAGTATCCCACCACCAGGAAGCACCCGGTCCGGCTGCACCGGCCATCACGCTGGCCCACATGGTATCCCGGATATGCGCGCCGGTTGGGTCTTCATCGGCTGGTTCATACCAGGGGCTGAGGGAGAATTCGGTGAGCATCACCGGTCGGGCGGTGCGCAGACGTGCGTCGCTGATCAGGCGGCTGACGCTCAACACCTGATCGACCGGATCGACCAGCGGGCGACGCTGATAGAAACGCACCTGCCCGAAATCGATCCCCGGCGCATCCAACAACTCCAGCGGCGCTTCCGCTGAGCCAATCGTGATCAGATGATCGTAAGGGTCGGTTGCCCGCAGGTAGGTCGACATCTCCTCCAGCCACGGCAGCACGATCTCCGGGCTGTAGCCCAGGACGCGGTCGGCGTCGCTGAGCAAATCCCAGGCGAAAATGTGGGTGCTGTATCCCCACCGTGCCACCAGGTAGCGCAGGCGTTGCCGGAATAACTCCCGCGCCCGCGCTTCGGTGAAGAAGCCGGTCGTGCTGGCCAGCGGGCCGCCGTTGATCACATTGTACGGGTTGCGCCGCCAATCGGCGCTGGTATCCGCGCGTCGCGGCTGGGCCGGTGGGAGCACCGGAGTGCCGCCATAGTTGGCCAGCGCCTGATGCCATAGCACGACTACATCCAGGTAGATACCCAGTTCTTCTGCGCGTTGCAGGATGAAATCCAAACGCCAGAAGTCGTCCTGCGCGGCGGTGTAATCTCCAACCGGGGGCTGCCATTCGAAGCCGATAAACCAGGGTGTGTCGATGTACAGCCGGGCGTAGTTGCCACCGTTGGCCGCCAGGTTACGCAGCCACCTGTCGTAGGCGAAAACGCCGCCCACCCCATCCCATGACCACGCCAGATTGTGTCCTATGGGAAAGTAGGCGCTTTGATCGTCGAAACGGAAGTAACGGCTGTTTTCAGCGACCCGGACAAAACCGCGCCCCGGCCCGGATTGCACCTCAAAAGTGCCAGCCTCAACTGTGGTTTCTGGCCCCCCCTGCCGGCGCACCTGGAACCGATAAGCCCACTGGCCCGCTGTATCCGGCGCGAAGCGGATCCGCCAGCCCGGTTCGCCTGCGGGTTCCAGCACCTCGATGGCGCAATCCTCCTCGCAGGTCTGGGCCATGGGCTGCATCCAGAAGGCGGGCATCACCAGTTCGCGGCCATCCGGCGCAGTGAACACGCCAAAAACATCGGCTTCAGCGGGATCATAGGGGTTGTCAGGCGTAAATGGGATACTGACAGCCCATTCGAGGCGATCGTAAACGCGCACAGGGCCGCTACCCGGAACAGGGGTAACCGTTCCGGAAGGCACAGGGGAAGGCTCCTGAGCAGCCAGGGGCCTTGTCCCTGTGCCAATCGTCGCCATGCCGGTCATGATAATCAGGATGGCCAGGAGGCCACTGATCTGTGCGCGCGATACGTTCATACCGTCAGTGTAGCGCCGGGCAGGTCAGCGCACAACTGCTAGACTGGCGCTTCCTCTCGTGGCGGTTTGCAGTAGCGATCCCACCAGTTGACGATGCGCTGTAGGCGGTCGACGATGTGCGCTGGTTCGCCGGAGCGTGACAGTTCATGCCCTTCACGTGGATAGCGAACCAGCTGAACGGTCCGCCCCAGCCGTTTGAGGGTCGCAAACAATTGCTCTGCCTCCGAGATGGGCACGCGGAAGTCATTCTCGCTGTGCAGGATCAGCAGCGGAGTGGTGATCTGTTCGGCGTAAGCCAGCGGCGAAAGCCGCCAGAACGCCTGCGGATCTTCCCACGGTTCCGCGCCGACATTGGAGGCCATGAACAGCGGGATGTCGGTCGTGCCATGAAAAGCCAGCAGATGGTAGACCCCGCGCTGGGCCACCGCTGCTTTGAAGCGCTGATCGTGGCCAATGATCCAGGCGGTCAGGTAGCCGCCATACGAGCCGCCGGTGATGGCTAACCGCTCAGGATCAGCCAGCCCGCGTTCAACAAGCTGGTCAACACCCGCCAGCACGTCCTGCATGGGGCCATCCCCCCAGTCGCCCAGGTTGGCCAGCATAAACGCTTCGTCATACCCGGTCGAGCCGCGTGGATTGCAGAAGAACACCACGTAGCCGCTGGCGGCATGGTGCTGCCATTCCAGCCACATGGTCGGCGTGCTGGCACCCCACATGCCCTGCGGCCCACCGTGGATGTTCACCGCCAGGGGGTAGCGTTTGCCTGCCTCGTAGTCTGGCGGGCGGATCACCCAGCCGTCTACCGGCGTGCCGTCCGGGCTGGTGTAGTGCAGCTTCTCCGCAGTCGCCACACTGACCGAGTCCAGAAACGCCCGGTTGAAGTCAGTCAGGCGTCGGAATTCGCTACCGGCGACGCTGGCGTACAGCTCATGGTAACCGTCAGCAGTGAAGATCGTTGCGGCTACAACATCATCCGGCCCGGTGTGAAAGCCGGTCACTGTGGCATCCAGCGGCATGACCCTCCTGGCCTGGCTGCCGCTGATATCGATCCGGTAGAGTGGCTCGCTGCCTCCATCCTGCGCCACAAAGCGCAATGACTCACCGTCTGCCGCCCATTCGACGGCGGTGATGTTGCGATCGGGCATTCCTTCCAGCAGGTGGAATTCGCCGCCAGCCGCCGGCAGGAGCGCCAGTCGGGAGAACTGGTTTGTCGGCAGCCGATCCGGGTGGGCGAGGCAGGCCAACCATCGACCGTCCGGTGAGGGCCTGACTTCATGGCAGGTCCATCCCTCGCCGGTGAGTTGAGCCTGTGCGCCACTCGCGGCGTCAATGCGGACTACGGAATTGAACATCCATGGGGCGTCGTGTTCCGGTTTGCGGCTGGCAATACAGTATAGCGCCAGGCCGTCCGGAGACCAGTATAGCGTGCCATAGTCCCGTGGTTCGCCGGTCAGCCGACGGGGGCGTCGTCTCCCGTCGGCGTCAGGTGTCACCGGCAGGACATAGACCTGCGCATAGCGCCCGTCCCAGTAGGTGGTACCGCTGCGGTAGGGCAGACGCTCCACCACGCGCGGATCGACGCGTTTTTTCTCGGCTTCTTCGTCTGGCTTAGCCTTGTCCTGCTCATCCAATCCGGCGGGCGGCAGGTCTTCTTTATCGGTCTCAGCCTGCCATTCCTCCGGGCGGGCAGACGACAGGAAAGCGATCTGCCGTCCATCAGGCGACCAGGCCGGCGCTGTGGCGCCGTTGGGCATGTAGGTCAGTTGGACGGCCTCACCGCCATCCGCAGGAATGAGATAGAGCTGTGGCTTACCGGTTCGGGTGGAGACAAACACCAGCGAAGTGCCGTCAGGACTCCACCGCGGCGCGGTATCAGCGGCTTCCCCATTGGTGAACTGGCGCAAACGACTCCCGTCGGTTGCCGCCAGCCAGATTGACTGGCGCGCTTTGTTCTGGTGGCGGTCGCGGATCAGCTGCACAAAGGCAATCTGGCGGCCATCCGGGCTGATCTGTGGGTCCTGGACGCCGACCATCCGGTAGAGATCTTCCGCAACAATGTGACGCTTATTCTCCGGCATGATCAGTCTTCTCCTGGGGTATCCGGGGCGAAACGAATCTGCACCTCATCCGCTTCGTTGTAGCTGAGATGGATGAAGAATGGCGGGTCGCCGGGCCGCTGCGCCAGAACCCGGGGCAGCACCACGGGCAGGTCCTCTACCAGATCGTAGCGCAGAACATCCGCCTGGGGCACCCATTCCAGCGTGCCTTCTCTGGAATTGACGAAATCGCGGGAGAGCGCTTCCGCCCGGAAGATCAGCAGCAGTATGCCGGTATCCTGTCCGGCGTCAATGTGGGAGATGCCGCAGAACAGCGGGCACCGGACTTCCAGCCCGGTCTCTTCCCGAATTTCCCGGATCGCACTGCTCAGTGGATCTTCTGTGCGCTCAATATGGCCGCCTACACCGTTGTACTTGTTGGGGAAAACACGCCGGTGCGGCCCGCGTCTGAGCAACAAGACGTCTTCCCCATGTGTGACAAAGGACAATGTGCGCGGAATCGTCAGCCAGCGCCCTGCTGTCGCGTCCGCGCCCTGATCGTGTGCTCCCATTGACGCCCTTCCTTGCCAGCTATGACCATGGCGGAAGTATAACGCGGGCAAAGCGCCAGGGCAGAACTCCGAACTACGGGGCGCCTCATGCAGTCTGTGGTATCCATTGTGACAGGCGTGGTTCGGGGTACAATTGACAATTGTCAACTTGTTTTTATGGAGACTGTTTTTGTGCTCTCTGTGAATCGGAGTGGCGAGCAAATCGGCCCCTACCTTGTTCGTGAACGAATCGGGCAGGGGGGGATGGCCGAGGTTTACCGCGCTTACCAGCCTTCAGTCAGACGCGAAGTCGCACTGAAGATCATCCCTCTTGAATCTGCCACCGGGCAGACGGTGCTTCAGGAGCGCTTCAAGCAGGAAGCCGAAGTTGTTGCTGCGCTGGAGCACCCCCATATTCTGCCTGTGATCGACTACGGAATTTCCGATCAGGTGCTGTATATTGCAATGCGCTACGTGCGCGGCGGGACGCTGCGCGATCTACTGGAGCAACAGCCGCTGGGGCAGGAACTGGCCGTCAGGCTATTTGGCCAGATCGCCCAAGCGCTGGGCTACGCGCATCGGCGCGCGGTGATTCATCGTGATCTGAAGCCAAGCAACATCCTGCTGGATGACGAGAAGAATGCCTACCTGGCTGACTTTGGGCTGGCCAAGATGCTGAGCGATGTTTCTCAACTCACGCTCACAGGAGCAGTCGTTGGGACGCCTGCCTATATGGCTCCGGAGCAGTTGCGGGGCGATCCGGTCGATCATCGCGCGGACATCTACAGCCTGGGGGTGATACTCTATCACATGCTGGTGGGACGCCCGCCATTCGAAGGCCCGACAGCGTTCTCGCTGATCTACCAGCATATCGAGAAGGCTCCCCCGCCGCCTCACGAGTTCAACCCTGATCTATTGCCCGGCGTTGAGCATGTGCTCCTTCAGGCATTGCAGAAGGCTCCGGCGGACCGCTTCGACACAGCTGAGCAGATGGCTCAAGCGCTGACGGAAGCGCTGATGCCCGGTCTGGAGCGCCTGCCGGGCGTTGCTTCTGCGCTGCCGGATCGGGTTCTGGTTCCTGGCGCTGGTTTTACGCTGGCCCCTGGTGCTGGTCTGACGGGGCGCAAAAGCGTGCTCCAAGAGATGGGCGTTCGTGAGGACGGGAGGCTCTTGCCCTGGCATAGAGGGTTACTGCTCAGACAGTGGCCTGCCTTCGTGGTTATGGCGATTGCACTCGCGCTGGGCCTGTGGTACATCCTCTCCGGCCCTACAGGCGCTGCGCCAGGCCTGCGGGCTACGCTGCTGGCCGGGCAGGCCGGTACGCCGGAAGATGTCGTGGCCAGCGAAGCGGAAGTTGCGCTGGCACGGCAGGCGCTGGGCAGTACTGGTTTCATCGGTTACGTGATCTGTAACCAGACGAGCGAGTTCTTTGCCACCATGGCACGTCGGCTATCGGATGCCAGCGCGGCGCATGGGCTGGCGTTCCGGGTTTACGATGCTCAGACTGACGCCAATGAGGAGATCATCCAGATTGAGCGGGCGCGCACGGATGGCGCCAGGGCGCTGATCGTCTGTGTTGTTGACTCGGAAGCCGTCAGCCGGACATTGCGGTCAGCCGCGGAAGACGGTCTGGCCCTGGTGCTGCACAACATGGATGAACCGCCGCCGTATCCAGCGGTGGTGATCACGCACGACGATTACGCGCTGGGGCAAATACCGGGTCGTTACGCGGGTCAGCTGGTACAGGAGGAACTGCATGGGCATGCTGAGGTGGTTATCCTGGACTTCCCGGACTTGCCCAGCATCGTCCGTCGGGCTGACGGTCTGGAAGATGGCCTACTGGCAGTAGCGCCGGAAGCGCATATCATCGGTCGTTACAGGGGTGGTACAATCGCACTGGCCCGGCAGTCGGTGAGCCGTCTACTGGCTGATGGTGTTGCTATTGATGTGATTCTCAGCATAAACGACGCCGGAGCCTACGGGGCGATCGCCGCACTTGAGCAGGCCGGGATCGCACCTTCTGCAGTGATTGTGACGGGCGTGGACGCGGAGGCAGTAGCACTGCAGCATATCCGCCAGGGTTACTTCATGCGGGCAACGGTGGCGGTCGCCGGCGAGCGAATCCCGGCGGCATCGATCAACGCGATTGTCAAGCAGCTGGCCGGGGGGACATTGCCGCAGATCATTGTGGTGCCACCCGGTGACCTGTTCACTGCGGAGACTGTTAGTGATTGAAACGGGCCAGTCGCTGGTGGGTCATGTGGTCTGTAACTGGTGTGAACTATGAGTGTCTCAGGCGAACCGTTGGTGCTGGAAGGTGACAGGCGTATCCTCATCCGCGCTGCCGAAGAACAGGATATCCCGCTTTGTTTGTTGCTCGATCATTCGTCGTCCAGTGACTATGTCTGGCAGGTCGAGGCGCGCGAGGATCAGGGCGCGCTGATCTATAGCTTTCGAATGGTGCGCCTGCCGCGTTCAATGCCGATTATCACCCCTCACGATTCTACGGTTATGGAGGCTGCGATCCAGTCTGGCGAGTGTCTGCTGGTCGCGGAATTGGCGGGGCGTATTGCCGGATATGTGCTTATCCGTCCAGACTATGCCTGTGGGACGGGCTGGGTCCGACAGCTGGTGGTCGACCGTCCCCTGCGGCGGCAACGGGTGGGGAGCGCCCTGCTGCACGAGGCGCAGCAATGGGCCAGGGCAGGTAACCTGGCGCGGATCACGGTCGAGACGCAGACCAAGAATCACCCGGCGATAGCCTTCTGCCAGCGGCACGGGCTTGCGCTATGTGGCTTCAACGATCGCTACTATCCGAATCAGGATATTGCCCTGTTCTTCACACAGAGTTTGCGGTAGTTCGGGCTGGTTGGGAATGCCATTGTCTCTGGAACGCATCCTGCAGGTGACCAATGAGACGCTGTCAGCGATCATCGTGATCGTTGGGGCGTCGATGTTACTGTACAACCTGTCGCGCAACCGGCGCTCCAGGGTGGTGCGGGCGTCCAGCGTGTTGCTGGCGTGTGTGACGGTTGTTTCCCTGATCGATGTCTTTGTCTCGCTCAGCCCGACGCTCCTCTCCCTGCGCAACTGGTTGCGGGTGCAATGGGTGGGAATCGCCTTTGCGCCGGCGGCCATGTTCCATCTCTCAGACGCTCTGCTGGCGACGACCGGGCTAGTATCGCGCGGGCGGCGGCGACGTGTGGTGCGGCTGCTGTACCTGCTCAGTGCGACATTTGCGGTGATGGCGCTGACCACCGATCTGCTCGTTCATGGGCTGGTGCCGGGTCCGGCGGCATACCTGCAGGCCGGGCCAATGTTCCCGGTGTACGTCCTGTACTTTGTGATCGCGATAGTTGTTTCCGTGTACAACGTGCTGCGGGCGCGGCAACGATGCCTGACGACATACACGCACCGGCGGATGGGGTACCTGTTGTATTCATTCACCCTGCCTGCCATCGGAATCTTCCCCTATTCGTTGTTGTTTCCCGATTCGTCGACTTCGCCGGTGTTGTTCTGGTTGCTGGTCAACCTGAACAACCTGGGCATTGCCCTGATGCTGCTGTTCATCGCCTATCCGCTTTCGTTCTTTGGCTCAAACATCCCCGATCGGGTGGTCAAGGCGGAACTGCTCAGCTTCTTCCTGCGGGGGCCGTTTGCGGGGATTCTGGTGCTGCTCATCGTGTTGTATGTGCCTCAGGCCGGGCGCATCCTGGGGCTGCCGGGCGATGAGTTCATGCTCTTCGCAGCGGTGGCGATGGTGATGTTCTGGCAGTGGATGGTGTCCCTGTTCTTGCCGCGCCTGGAGCGGTACCTGGTTTACCCTGATGAACAGGCGCAGGTGCAGATGTTGCAGGATGTGGCGCACCGTCTGCTGACCCATAACGATCTGCATCAGCTCTTTGAGGCTCTGTTGGCGGCGGTGTGCGATCTGGTGCAGGTGCCGGTCGCCTTCATCGCCACGCTGGATGGCGAGCAGATACGGGTGAGTGAGTCGGTCGGTGGCTGGCAGCCGGATGCTCTGTGGGATGATGGCGACGAGCTTCTGCGACAACTCCGGAACAATACCAATGGCGTGGTCACGATTTATTCCTGGCACAACTTCTGGGTCGTGCCTCTGTACAGCGCGCGATATTCGCCGGGTGGATCGAACGGCAATGGGCAAGGGGGGCGCTTGCTTGGCGTGCTGGGGGTACAGGCGCGCGCACCGGAGGTCAATCTGACGCCCGAGGAGCAGCGGGTGTTCGATATGCTGGTGGAGCAGGTCTCCCAGGCGTTGGACGACCAGATTCTGCAGACCGAAGTCTTTACCGCTCTGGAGAAGCTCCTGCCAGAGATGGAAGCGATCCAACGCCTGCGGGATACGGCCCGTTACGGCGATTTCCCGGCCCTGATCAAGGCGGAGGTGCGTACTTCAACGGAGCCAAAGCCTGGCTTTGTCAATGCGGTGCGGGACGCTCTGCGCGACTACTGGGGCGGGCCGCGCCTGACGCAGAGCGAGTTGCTGCAGCTGGGTGTGGTCCGAGCAGCTCTGCAGGATAATGGCAATAATCCGACACGCGCTTTGCGGGCGGTGTTACAGGAGGCGGTAAGCCGGATGCGCCCCCCTGGCGAGCGCAGCATGACACAGACTGAGTGGACCCTGTATAATATCGTTGAACTGCGCTTCATCCAGGGCTACCGGGTTCGGGATGTGGCCAAGCGCCTGGCGATGAGCGAGGCCGATCTCTATCGTAAGCAGCGAGCGGCCATTGAGGAGGTCGCCCGCATCCTGATTGAGATGGAGAAGGAAGCGGAAGCGATGCAGTAACCTGCTGGTTAATCTCATCGTAGGGCATTTTTGACAGTGCGATAGGCCGTTTCTATAATGGCGTCTGTCCCGGTCTGTGGTCTTATCGTGTGTACTTAGCACCTGTTCAGTGGAAGTACCACAGGAGGAAGGATGGATTGATGTCAAACGCAACTTTTCGGGGAGAGCGGGGGATGTCATCACCACCGGCGATCGATGAGGCTTATTGGTCGGCATTGTTGCGGGAAGGCGAGATGCTACCTGCCGAGGAGATAAACCGGACAGGGGATGACTGGTACGCAGGATTGGCCGCAACTGAACGGGAGGCCGCCAGCTTTCCGGAAGAACGGGACTATCCCAGCTCATCGGACTGGCAGGAAATCCGCGAGATCATGGCTTCGGATACCTCGCTGGAATTGCCGGTAATCGGCAATAATCGCGGCGGGTTGTTGGTACAGTGGAAGAGTCTGCGCGGTTTTGTGCCGGCCAGCCAATTAGTGGATTTTCCGGCGACGACCAACGAGGCTCTTCGCCGCCAGGAACTTGCAGCCTATACGGGCCGGCATCTTGTTCTGCGGGTGATCGAACTGGATGAGACCCAGAATCGCCTGATCTTCTCTGAGCGCGCCGCTCAGGTGAGGCCGGGCACACGGGCTGCTGTGCTGGATAACCTCAAGCCAGGCGACAAATGCACCGGCATCGTGACTAACGTTTGCGATTTCGGCGTGTTTGTTGACCTGGGTGGTGTGGAAGGCCTGATCCATATCTCGGAATTAAGCTGGGGACGGGTGGGACACCCCGGTGATGTGGTCAGGCGGGGGCAACAGGTCACGGTCTATGTCATGGATGTCAATAAGGAGCTTGGCCGGGTCGCCCTGAGCATCAAACGCCTGCAACCGGATCCATGGGAAACCGTCCATGAGCGCTACCATGTCGGCCAGATCGTCCGCGGGGTGATCACGAACGTGGTTGACTTCGGCGCTTTTGCCTGTATCGAAGAGGGATTAGAGGGGCTAATCCACATTTCGGAACTGGCGGAAGGACACTTCCTGCATCCACGCAATGTGGTGAGCGAAAGTCAGGTGGTGCAGGCCAGGATTCTGAACATTGACGGTCCGTCCCGCCGGTTGGGGTTGAGCCTTCGGGATTTGAGCGCAAAATGATCTTTGCTGTACTGGTGGTTTTCGGGGCCGCGCTCGAACTGTCTGGCAGAGTGCGGCCTGTTTGTTGTAGGATTGCTTGCCGGAACGGATGTGCTATGATGACGGCGGGAGTGAAACTCGGCTGGTCACAGGTGATGATGAATCGCGAACAGGGTGATTCTTAGTGGCAGGTTCTCATGGCAGGCAAACAACCGACTCGCCAATCGTCCATCTGGCGCTCTGCCCTGGACGCACTCAAAACTAAGTTCCAGAAGCCCGCTGGCGCGCCCCGGAAAGGAACACGTTCAGGAGGCAGGGCGATCAATGGGGGCTTGCTGGCACGGATCCAGGCCATGCCGGGCCGGGTGCGAGACTTTTGGGATTCCCTGCCGCCCGGCTCCAGTGAAGTTGCGGCGGTGCTGCTGATCGTTTTCGGTGTGGTGTCGCTGCTGGCGCTACTCAATTTCTCGCCGGATGCCTCTCTGACTGGGAGCTGGGCGCAGGCCATCCGTCAGTTGTTTGGCTATGGCGGGTTTGTGGTGGCGCTGGGCATCCTCGCGCTGGGCGTGATCCTGCTGTTGCCCCAGTTTGGCGTTGTCTTGCGTTTTCCCTGGTCGCGGATACTGGCGCTTGAAGTGAGCTTTCTTTCCTTGCTGGCGCTGCTGCATCTGCTGGCTAATGATCCGGAACCGCGTTCGCTGGCCAGAGCAGGGGGCGGCGGGGGATACGTTGGCTGGGCCTTCAGCCAGATGATCGCCGGGCTGTTTGATCCCATTACGGCGACCATCGTGTACGGAATCGTGTTTCTTATTGCCGTGAGCCGGGCGGTTGGTCTGCGCAGGCAACATCTTGACGCCGCCCTGGAATGGGGTATTGCCAGGCTGACCCGTACTGCGGAGACCCTTGAACAGCGCGCCGAGCGGCTGGCCAGAGAAGCTGCGAAAGAGGAGCCAGAGGATCAGCCGCAAGCTGAGCCTGAGGCTCCATACCTGCGCCGCCGACCATCCGTTGTCGATCGCAGCCGCCTCCCTGGACCGGGACATGTCCGCCCGCTGGCTCCTGAGGATGATGATCTCGATGAGGGTGAGGAAGGCGACGAAAGCGACGAGGACGATGATCTGTATTCGTCTGGCCTGCCCTCTTACATCCAGCCTGACCCGGATAAGATTGATCGCGGCCTCAGTTCACCGGGGCCGCCGGGAGAGCGCCCGTCAATCGTTCCTCGCACCAACGGGGAGGAACCGGGCAGATGGGCTGTAGCCATGCCGGTGCACAAGCCGAGTACGCGGGCGCGGCAGGTTCGCGACGCCTACGGGCGGCTGGTGCGCGAGTTTCGCGTTGAGGACCTGCAAGAAGAGCGGCGGGTTGGTCGGCGCGAAGAGGGGTTGCCACCTTACGACCTGCTGGAAGACAACGACCTCAACCGGCCTACGGACGAGGAAATCAACACCAACGCCCGTATCATCGAGGATACGTTGCGGGAATTTGACATTCACGTTGAGGTTGTGGATGTCAAGATTGGCCCGGTGGTCACCCAGTACGCCGTGCAGCCCTTCAAAGAGATGGTGATGGAGGATGGCGAGCGGTTTCTGCAGCGTGTGAGGGTCAACCGGATCACCACCCTGGAAAGAGACCTGGCGCTGGCGCTCTCAGCGCAACGCCTGCGCATTCAGGCGCCGGTTCCGGGCCATTCGTACATTGGTGTTGAGGTGCCCAACAAACGTCCGAGCATTGTTTCGCTGCGCGGCGTGATGGAAAGCGTCAACTTCTACCGGGCGCGGAAGTCACCGCTGGCGCTGCCGCTGGGGCGGGATGTCTCCGGGGAGTCGTTCGTAGCCGATCTGGCGTCGATGCCACACCTGCTGGTCGCTGGCACGACTGGCTCAGGCAAATCTGTTGCGCTCACCGCGATGGCGACCGCGCTGGTGATGAATAACCTGCCGGATCGCCTCAAGCTCGTCCTGCTTGATCCCAAGATGGTTGAACTGACGCGCTTCAACGGCCTGCCTCACCTGCTGGGGCCGGTGGAGTATGACCAGGAGCGTATTCTGGGTGTACTGCGCTGGGCCACGCGCGAGATGGATCGACGCTACAAATTGCTGGAAGTGGCGGCGGCGCGCAATATCGAGAGCTACAACCGGGCGCTTGGCAAGCGCCGGATGGACGAGCATCTGCCCTACATCGTGATCATCTTCGACGAGATCGGCGATCTGATGCTGTCCCGGCCCGATGAGACGGAAAAGACGCTGGCCCGGCTGGCGCAGATGGCGCGGGCAGTAGGGATTCATCTGATTGTAGCCACGCAACGGCCCTCAGTGGACGTAATCACCGGCCTGATCAAGGCGAACTTCCCGGCGCGGATTTCATTCGCGGTGGCATCGGGAGTGGATTCCCGGGTGATCCTGGACACGGTCGGGGCGGAAACCCTGATGGGGCGGGGCGATATGCTCTACCAGGCGGCGGACGCTGCCGGACCGCAGCGTTTGCAGGGCTGTTATGTTTCTGACGAAGAACTGGAGCGCGTGCTGGCTTACTGGAAGCAGTGGATGCAGCGGCAGGTCGAGGCCGGCATGATACCGGCGCGCACGATTGCTCCCTGGGAGCGGGGTATGACGCGCCGGGAGATTCTCTCCGAGACCGACCCGATGCTGGAGGAAGCGATCCGGATTGTGGTTGAAGCGGGCGAAGCTTCTGCCTCGCTGATCCAGCGGCGAATGGGGCTGGGGTATCCCCGCGCGGCGCGACTGATGGATCTGCTGGAGGAACTGGGGATCATTGGCGCGGCAAAGAGCGGCGGGCGAACCCGCGAGGTGCTCTACAAACCCGGCGAGGACCCATTCCGGAATCTGGTTGAGAAGCGCGTGCGGCGGGACGACTGAGCCGGGCAGCGCTAACTTTTGGGCTTCGCTGAAAAAGGGGAAACAGCAGTGACTGATGAACGTCGAACGGGCGCGAGCTGGGGGTGGGTGACGCAATTGCTGGCGATTGGCCTGCGTCCGGCGTGGCAGAGCTGGGTGTATCGGCGCACCCGGCAACGCCAGGATGCGCGGTTCGGGCGGCCAGCTGCCCCAGCGGGTTCATGGCAGCGGCTGGGGGCGCTGGCAGCGTACGAGCGTGACACTCACGGCGTGACCCTTCGGACGGGGCAGGGCTGCCTGAGGCTGGATGTGCTGGCGGAAGATTGCCTGCGTGTGCGGGTGAGCCCGGATGGTCGTCTGCCGGAATTGTTCTCGTATGCGCTGGTTGAGGATAGGCCACAGGCGATTGACTTTGATCTCTCCGAAACACCGGACGCGCTGCTACTCCGGTTCGGGCGGAACGTCTGCCGGGTCGCCCGCGCTGATCTGACGCTGACAGTCACCGACACGGATGGTCGGCTGAGCTACGCAGATGCCGAAGGGCCGGCCTGGAGCGGTGAACGGGTACGCCTGAGTGCGCAACTGACGCCGGACGAAACGGGGCACGGATTGGGCGAACGCGCTTTTGGCTTCAATCTGCGCGGGCGCTCATACGCGTTGTGGAACACCGATCCTGCCGGGTACCAGCGCGGCGACGATCCGATCAACCTGTGCATCCCTTTCTATGTCGGGTTGCGCGGCAGATCGGCCTATGGCCTGTTCTGGGATAACCCGGTTCGGGGAGCGGTTGCCGTGGGAGCGCCGGGAGCGGAAGACCGGCTGGTCTTTGAAGCGGAGTCCGGCGAACTGTGCTACACGCTTTTCACCGGTCCTTCCGCGCTGGACGTGCTGAGCGCGTACACCCGCCTGACCGGACGGATGCCCCTGCCGCCGCTGTGGGCACTGGGCTATCACCAGAGCCGGTGGAGTTACATGTCGGCGGACGAGGTACGTTGGGTGGCGCAGGAGTTCCGCCAGCGCAAGATCCCCTGTGACGCGATCTACCTCGATATCGACTACATGGATGGCTTCCGCTGCTTTACCTGGCATCCCCGGCGTTTCCCTGATCCGGCTGGATTAATCAGCGATCTTAAGGCTGCGGGCTTCCGTACGGTGGTGATGATCGATCCGGGTATCAAGGTTGATCGCTCATACCGGGTTTGCCGTGAAGGGTTGGCGCTGGGAGCTTTCGTTCGCTATCCCGACGGCCAGCTGTTTGTTGCCCCGGTCTGGCCGGGCAACTGCTATTTCCCCGATTTCACCGCTCCGGCAGTGCGGCAGTGGTGGGGAACCCTGTACCGCGATCTGCTGGAAGCTGGTGTGGCCGGGGTGTGGAACGACATGAATGAACCGGCCATCTTCAGTTCGGATGCCCGCTTGAAAGAAGCGCCGGACTATCTCGTTCACGACTATGAGGGCCGAGGGGCCGATCAGCGCACGGCCCATAACGTGTATGGGATGCAGATGGTGCGGGCTACGAGAGAGGGGCTGGAACGACTTCAACCGGAACGGCGGCATCTGGTGATCACCCGATCCGGTTACGCCGGAGTGCAGCGTTACGCTTCGTCGTGGACGGCGGACAACCACTCCACCTGGGATCACCTCAAGCTCAGCATCAGCATGTGCCTCAACCTGGGGATGTCCGGGCTGGCTTTCACGGGGCCGGACATCGGCGGGTTTGCCGGCGAGGCTGACGGTGAACTATTCACGCGGTGGGTACAGGCCGGGATGTTGCTGCCATTCTTCCGCGGGCATACCGCCAAGTGGACGGGGCGGCACGAGCCGTGGGCGTTCGGCCAGCCCTATGAGGACATCTGCCGGAAGTACATCGCGCTGCGTTACCGCCTGTTGCCCTGCCTGTATACCGCCTTCGCCGAATGTGCGCGCTACGGCTGGCCGATCATCAGACCGCTGGCGCTTCTTGACCCCGAGCTGGTTGACTGTGATGACGCCTATCTGCTGGGCGAAACCCTGCTGGTCGCGCCGGTTGTGGAGCCTGGCGCACAGACGCGCACGGTCTGCCTGCCACCGGGCGTGTGGTACGACTACTGGAGCGGAGCGAAATTCGAGGGCGGAAGCCGCTACCAGGTGGAAGCGCCGCTTGACCGCTTGCCGTTGTTTGTACGGGCAGGCAGTGTCATCCCGCACTGGCCGGAGATGCAGTATACGGGCGAAAGAGCAGTCGATGAGCTAACCCTGCAGGTCTACGCTGGCGATGGTCGTAGCCCGCTGTATGAGGACGCTGGCGAGGGCAAGGAGTATCAAGCGGGGGCGTTTCGCTGGTCGCAATTTGTCTGCGCGGCCACACCGGAACGGTTTGACCTGCACTGGGAGCGTGAAGGCGCCTACAGGCCCGGATACCGGCAGATTTGCCTGCAGCTGTACGGCCTGGCACGCCTTCCGCAGCAGATCGTGCTTGACAGCTCTCCAGTGGCCTGGCAAATGCAGGATGGCTGTGTTGTGTTCAGCACTGATCGGGAGTTCGAGACTGTCAGTGTGCTCCTTTGAGCGCCCTGAAATCCAGCACTGATGCGGCAACTCTATGCGGCGCACGCTATAATCGCCCTGTCTGCTGGCTGGATGCTCCGTAGACGAGGACACAACCGTGCGACGAATCGTCACTGATGGGCCAGTCTATTATCAGTTTGAGCAATGGGCTGGCGATGAGTATGCGCCGGTGCATGGCATTTTCACGCGGCTCGGTGGCGTCAGCGTTGCGCCGTGGGCGTCGCTCAATGTGGGCAGCACAGTTGGCGATGATCCGCAGGCGGTGGCCAGAAACAAGGCGTTGATGGCGGCGGCGCTGGGACTGGATGAGCGCCGTTTCTGTACGGTGTGGCAGGTGCATGGCCGGGAGGTCATCGCGGTCGAGGACTCGCCCTGCGGCGGCGGTATCCTGGGCAAAGCGGACGGTCTCATCACCAACCGTCCGGGCGCGGTGCTGACCATGCGCTTTGCGGATTGTGTGCCGATTCTGCTCTACGATCCAACCAAGCGGGTGATCGGGCTGGCTCATGCAGGCTGGCGTGGCACGGTCGCAGGGGTTGCCCAGAGCGTTGTAGAAGCGATGATCGAGCGGTACGGGTGCCAGCCGGAGGATATTCAGGCGGGGATCGGGCCAAGCATCGGGCCGGAGCAGTACCGTGTTGGCGAGGACGTGGTGAACGCGGTTTGTCAGGCGTTCGGGGAGAGCGATGGCCTGATCCGACGCAGCGAAGATGGCGGGGTGTATCTCGATCTGTGGGCGGCCAACCGCCGGGCGCTTCATGCGGCTGGCGTGCGGCAGGTGGAGGTTGCTGGACTCTGTACGGCAACCCGGACACATGAATTCTATTCTCACCGGGCGGAGCAGGGCCGTACAGGTCGGTTTGGTGTGGTGATCGCCCTGCCGGGCGCATAGAGGATGGCGAGGCGTGATCCTGAACGCACAGGAGCTTAACGAGCGTTTGCGGTTTGTGCGCGAGCAGATTGCGGCGGCATGTCGCGCAGCGGGCCGTTCGCCAGACGCGGTGACGCTGGTGGCGGTCAGTAAGACGCACCCGCCGGAGCTGGTGGCGGCAGCCTGGCAGGCCGGACAGACTGACTTCGGTGAGAATCGCCCGGAAGAGGCAGTCGAGAAGATTGCTGCTGTCAGGGCGAAATTGCCGGGTGCGCCGGTGCGCTGGCACATGATCGGCCACATTCAGAGCCGCAAAGCGCGGCTGGTGCTGTCGCGATTTGTCCTGATCCATTCGGTCGACTCTCTGCGGCTGGCATCCAAGCTCTCGCGGCTGGCTCAGGAGGCGGGTGAAACGCTGGATGTCCTGCTGGAGATGAATACCAGCGGCGAAGCCAGCAAGTATGGCTGGCAGGTGGCTGGCTGGGAGGAAAGCGCGACGCTGCGCCAGACGCTATGGGAAGATGTGCGCCAGCTTCAGGCCCTGCCTGGTATCCGGGTGCGTGGACTGATGACGATGGCGCCGATCGTGGCGGAAGCGGAACAGGCACGCCCGACCTTTGCGGGGTTGCGCCGGCTGCGTGATGCCCTGGCGGAGTCGTTTCCACAGCTTGACTGGTCGCAACTCAGTATGGGGATGACGGATGATTTCCCGGTGGCGATCAGCGAAGGAGCGACGATTGTGCGGATTGGCCGGGCCATCTTCGGCCCGCGGTTGTGAGGTGTAATGTCATGGCTGAGTTCATTCTGATGCTCGGACGGTTGTATCAGTTTATCTTGCTGGCTCGTGTGCTGATGAGCTGGGTGCAGATCAATCCATATCATCCGGTGGTGCAGGTGTTGCTCCAGCTCACCGAGCCGGTGCTTCAACCGATCCGCCAGGTGCTCCCGCAGACCATGGGGTTGGATTTCAGCCCGGTAATTGCCATGATTCTTGTCCAGCTGGTGACGCAGGTTATTGTCGCCGCGCTGTAGAAAGGACGGCTGCTCATGCCCAGGCGGAAGTTTGAGATCCGGGATGCGGTTGGCGGAGCCGCGTTTGCGGTGCATGTGATCACCAGGGCGGAGCGCGCTGAAGTTGCCGGTGTGCATGAGGGTGGGGCGCTCAGGATCCGATTGACCTCTTCACCTACCGACCCTGAGCTGGTCAACCAGGAACTGGTGGCGTTCCTGGCCGGGTGGTTGCAGGTTGCGCCAGCTGCCATCCAGATTGTGGCCGGTCTGAAGGGGCGGGACAAGCTGGTGAGCGTGGATGGTCTCGATCCTGCTGTGCTCGATGAGCGCCTGGCCGGTAGCGAGAGTTAACCTCATGAAGCGCATGGTCTGGGTAGTGGCGGCAATGGTGCTGCTGGCTGGCTGTGGCGAAACCGGGCCAGCTCTGCAGGAGCCTACCCAGGCGCTGATTCGCTCTACCGATACGCCAACGCCATCGCCAACGCTGGTTCCGGCGGCAACCGCGACGCCAATGCCTCTGGCGCTGACTCCAACACCGATGGGAGAGGCAGGGGTTGAAGCGGCCCGAAGTATGGTTGGGCTGGTCGTTACTGACCTGGCTGAGCGCGAGGGTGTGGCGGCTGATGAAATTGATGTGCGGATGGTCGAAGCGGTCTCATGGCCAGGCGGACGGTTGGAGTGCCAGCCGGTTGATCAGGTAAGTGGCGAGTCATTGCCGGGGTACCGGATCAGCCTGCTGATCGGGGATGCGCGGTACGTCTACCATACGGACAGCGAGGCAAGGTTTGTGTATTGCCCGGCTGAGGAGGCAGCGCCCGCCGGCGACCTGATCCTTCTGGATACACAGGTGCAGGCGCTGGTAGAACTGGCACGCGCCCACTTAGCTCGACGGCTGGATCTGCCGTTGCGCCGGGTGTTTCTGGTGGACGCCTACCCGGTTGACTGGCCTGACGCCCGGCTGGGCTGTTTGCTGAGCGCGGAGAGTGTGCCTCCGACACCCGTGTCCGGCTACCGCATCGTACTGCAGGTCGGTGAAACCACATATGTGTATCATAGCGATTACCGGCAGGTGGTCTATTGCCCGGCGGAAGCCATTCAGGTGACGGCCACACCGCCGGCCACTGCGACGGGCGTTTCCCCTGATCAGGGTTGAGTAATCGATACAGTGGGCTATAGGCCGGGATTGCCCCATGGCTGGCATCCTGTGGCCAGTAGTGCGAGGTTTGCTGATGACTGGTCGAGCGCGTGTTACTGCACTGGCATTGTTGTTGTGCTCCGGCTTGTTGTGGGCTGCAATGGCACTCCCTCCTGTGGTGAATGCTCAGGGGGGCGAAAGCTGTATGACGAGCATGGAGGAGATGTTGGGGAGTGCAGCCACGTGTAGCCGTGTGGCGCCGGGTGTGCTGTGCCCGGCGGGACGGGTTGAGGTCTATGACCCGTCTGGACAACGACTTGGCAACGCGCCGGCGCTGCCGCTGGAGGACATTGAGCGGGTGGAAACGCATGGGGCGGTGCCGAACGAGCCGGTGCCAGGCATCAGTGTGCTGAGCATGCCCGGCCTGGCGGAAGGCGAACGCCTGACTGCGGTGCTGTTTGGTGAGGCGACGCTCGTGCACGAGCCTGGGCCGCCTGTCGCGCCTGCGTGCAATGCTGTGTCGATTGGCACGGTGAACATCCGGCAGGAGCCTAACACCGAGTCGGCGATTCTGGGGCAACTGTCGACGGGCGCTTCTGTGCCCATCACGGCGCGCCTGGCTGACGGGTCGTGGTGGCGCGTTCGCTGGGAAGGACGCGATGCCTGGATTTTCGCCCAGCTTGCCCCGGCGGATTGCGATCCCGCCCTTATGCTGGTGATTGACCCGTTGAGCGGGGAGGTGAGCGGCGGGCTGCCCGCGCCGGCTTTTCAGGGCGCTCGGTTGCAGACCGGCTTCCTTGCACCGGGCTGTGCTGGTGCGCCGCGCGGTGGTCTGTTGCTCCAATCTGAGGATGGCAAGGCGTCCTGGCGAGTCAATGGGCTGACACTCACGCTTGACGGCACTGTGCTGGTGCAGGCCAGCCCGGATGATGTGCTGGCTGTGCAGACAATCGAAGGCTATGCGGTACTGGCTGTCGGCGATGTGAACCGGCGAGCGGAAGCCGGACAGATGATCCGGGTGCCGATGAGCGGCGGCGCAGTGGCGGGCGTGCCGGGACCGGCGTTGAACCTGGTCACGGCAGATGTTACGCAGGCGCCTCTGGGGCTGCTGCCGCGCGCTGTGACCCCTCCTGCTGAGGCGCTGCCGGTTCCTGAACCGGGCGCGGATGGGATACTGCGCTGCACTGCGTTGACGCAGCAGGTGCCGGTCGTTGTTGAGAATAGTCAGGGCCGCGTTTCGGTGGCTCTGGAGGCAGGGCAGGCGATCCGGGTGAGCTTCAGTGGCGCCAGCGTTACCGGGCTGGCAGTTCTGGGCCCAGACGGTGCGATGCAGAGCCTGGCCCTGAGCGCAGGGACCGCTCTTGCTGCTGATTATCTGGCAAGGGAAGCAGGGACCTATGTATTTGTTGCAGAAGCTACGGGCGACGAGTTGCTGGCTGGCGTGACGTGCGACTTGCCACAGGTATCCACTGCAACGACGGTGCAGGCCTGTGAAGATATTCTTCTGCGCTGGGATGAAGTATCGGGGCGGGAAGTGCGCTTTAGTGCGCCTGCCGGGGCGCAGGTGAGCGCTATCGTCCAGCACAGGTTGCCCAGCGAAGGCGATGCCCGGCAGCTTAGTGTGATGAACGATGCTGACAATGCACTACTTGCTGACACGGCGTTCCAGGCGGTTGCTGATCGCCAGGTTGCTGGTCCGCTGGACTTTGTTGCCCCTAGCGATGGTGTGTATGTGCTGCGGTGGGACGGTGATCCGTTCAATCGGATGCAGGTGGAGGTACTGTGCTTTCCACCGAATACCGCAGGGGCTGAGGGAACAACAGGGTAGTTCGTGTAGTCAATAAGTACATAGTAGCTACAATAACAGCCCCTGCGATTCTGAGAGGCAACCATCCACAGACTACACCGGGCAATTACAGCACACCGGGCAGCGGGCTTGCAAGCTGAGTTTCAAGGTCGGCCAGGGCCGCATAGCCAGCCACCCGAATCGGTTCGGCGTCGTCAGCCAGAATCTGGTAGAGCGCCGGCAGTGCGGGCAAATAGCCCAGCTTGCCCAGTGTCCGTGCTGAGGCAACGCGGTAGCCCTGGCTACCTGTGCGCAGCATATTGATGAGCATGTGCCGAGCGTCTTCACCGGGGGCGGTCTGCTGACTTTGTTCGGCTACCCAGTCGTTGACCCATTCCAGCTTTTCGACAGCCGGGTGAGCAGTTGCCGCGGTTGGCCCGACGATGGCGGAACGCGCAAGTGCCTGTTCGGCAGCGCTGCGCACGTACCACTGATCGTCTTCCAACATGCGCTCGTAGAGGTCAGTTAGCGCCCAGGGTGTGTTGATCCGCGCTAGGCCGAACACGGCGGCGCGGCGCATCAGCATGTCCTCTGCCCGCACCGCTTCATGCAGCAGGGCATAGCCGGGTTCTGGGTAAGCGGCCAGTGATTCGGCGATCGCCTGCCGCAGGCTTTCGTGCCCATCACGGATTCCCTCGGTCAATAGTTCGATGGCCCGATCGGTGCCGATGGCCGCCAGCGCCAGGTAGGCCGCCAGTTGCACATCCAGTTCTTCGTCTTCCGTCATGGAACGCAGTTCGCGGATCGCTTCGGAATCGCCGAAGGCGCCCAGGCCAACACATCCCAGACAGCGGACCTGCGGGTCTGTGGAGCGCAGCGCCTGGCGCAGGATGAGCGTGGCACCGCGATCGCGAGTGGATACCAGTGCGGCCATGGCCCACTCACGCAACACCGGGAACTGGGCAGCGGAGACCAGCGCGGCACCAAAGCGTCTGAATACCTCACCGCGCCAGGGCGCGTCTGCTGGAGCGTCGGCCATCCAGCAGGCCAGATCGAACAGATTCTGAAAGAGCAGATCGGGTTGCTGGGAGAGCTTCCTGACCACGGCGCGGTTCATGGTTTCTGTGGGCGCCTTGGCCGCAGCAAACGGCAGCGCGATCTGCCAGGCCGGATCGGTAACGACGTCTTCCAGCGCCGGCTGGCTATCAGCTGCGAGCAACGTCACGCTGGCCAGAAACGCCCGGAGCACTGGATGGGCAAAGTCGAACTGGCCGCCAGCGCGCTGAATAAGCAGCCGGGAGTCCTCAACAAGCAACTGGAGGAAGCGCTCAGGATCGAGCGGCAATCGGGCAGGCGCTTTGCCTTCCGCTTTGCCCGCTGCCCGCAGCGCTTCATCAGCAGCCTGGCGCAGTTGTTCAGCAGGCAGTGGGCCGTTGGTCAATATTCGGGCTGCCAGCAATGCTACCGCGTAGAGAGCTGTGTCAGCCAGGTCGGGATTCTTCTCAAAATCCTTCAGGCGGAAATCTCTGGTTACCAGATGGTTGTACCAGTCCCAGCGTGTCAGATTCTCGGCAGCCTCGTTGTTCTGGTGATAGGTAGCCAGGATGCGCCCTGTCAGATCGAGCGGTGTGAGCGCGCGGGCGTTGGTAGTCACCATGCGGATCGCCCGTTCATCCGGCGGCGGCGTGGCGCGGCGACGCGCCCTGGTGATGCGCGGCCAGACCGCGGCCCATTTCTCAGCATACCGCTGAATGTCTGCGTCCATCCATGGGCGGAGGAAGACAGGCGTCAATCCCAGCTCCTGCAGGGGGTGAAAACCGGTTGCCGGGCCAACGACAATCACGACGCAGTCCGGGTACGCCTTGAGGAAACGGCCCAGCCAGGCGAGTTTGGCCTGCTGTTCCGCCGGGGGCAGGTCATCCAGACCGTCCAGTAATACCAGGGCCTGGCCGACGCTCAGGCGATTGTAGATGTAGCGTGGGGTGGTGAGGGCGGTCACGCGGCGTAGATTGCGCTGCATGGCCTGCACCAGCGGCTCAGCCGGATCAAGGCGGGCCTGCGAGGCCGGATCGATAACGATATCGCCCAGATGCACCAGAATGGGCATCAACCGGCGCAGGTCCACCGCTTCGGCAAGCGATTCGCTGGCGGTCAGGGTGGCGCGGGCTTCTTCCTGAGCGCGGGCGATTGTCTCCAGTGCGCGGGCCTGAATCTGGCTCCGTTCAGCCTGGCGCGCATCGCGCACCTTCTTATCCAGACGGGCCTCTTCCTCCTCAAGACTAGCCTTCAGGGGATCGTCGGGAGGTTCCAGTTGCAGGTCACCAAGCGCCCAGAGGGCGATGGCCGCCAGGGCTACGCTGCGCCCGCTGCCCGGCTGGCCAAGTAGCGCAAGGTGGCGATCTCCTGCTCCCAGGTCTGGGATGCCAATGGTACGAATATTGAAAGGCGCATAAGCCGCCGGGAAGCGGTGAATCAGCGGTATGACATGGAAGGGGTTGCGCATGCGGTGCTCCCCTGACGTGTCATAAGGCTCGACGCCAGGGATAAAGCGCGGCTCGATCAGGACGTCGGTCAGCTTAACCAGACGTCCGGCGATGTGGTAGCGCTGGCAGTAACGACCCAGGTCAATCTGGTACCGGGCGTCAGCGGTGCGCGTGGCGAAGCGGCGGGCGCTTTCCGCGCCGGCGCTGGCCTGGCGGCGGAGGCCGCCGATGGCGTGACGGAAGCGATAGACGGCCGCAGCCAGAATCGCACTGCTGATAAAGCCAATCAGAAAGGAGATCGGGTCAAACCGGAATTCGGACATGCTCTCCCCCCTCCGGGCTAAGGCATGACCAGAATGCGCCCACAGTTATTGCAGCGAACCAGTTCGTGTCCCTGGCGCACCTGCTGGACGGTTGCCGAGGTCTGGCTGACGCCGCAGGCGCGGCATGCGCCATCCTCTACCGGAGCCACTGCCTGTCCAGATTTGCTGCCATACAACTTCTTGTACAATTCCAGGCTGGCCGCGTCAATCTGGCGCAGGACCTCTGTTCGCTGCTGGCGGAGCGGCTCCAACGCCTGCTGAATCTGCTCAAGTTCAGCCATCAGCGCCTGGCGGGACGCATCGGCTTCGGCGCGGGCCTGGGCCAGGTCAGCGGCGGCCTGCTGGAAGCGTTCCTGGGCCGATTCGGTCTCAATCATGGCTTCGAGGAGTGAATCCTCCAGCCGGTTGTGGCGACGCTTCAGTGAAGCAGCTTCCTCCTGTAGGTCCTGCAATTCTTTGGGGTTAGTGATCCTGCCGCTGTAGAGCGCTTCCTCCGTAGCCGCGTTCTTGCTGGCCAGACCTTTCAGCTCTAGCTCCAGGTCACGCACCCTGATTCGCGAGGAAGCCAGGGCTTCTTCAGCCTGGCGCAGGGTTTGCTCCGCTGCTGGAACCCGTGTATGCTCAGCAAGCAATCGTTCGATCTCAGCCAATCGTGCTTTGTATTCGCTGATTCTGAGGTCGATGGTCTGGAGCTGGTACAGAGCCTGCGCCTGGTTCATGGTCCAGTATCCGGGAGCGGGACGTCATTATAGAATATGAGAGGCTATCTACAGGCTCGCATTATACCCATGCCATGATCAAGTGCAAACGGGGATTGAGGCGCCATGATGCAAAGTCGGGGAGCAACTGAGATCACGCCAAAGGAATGGCGCTGGGTGTTTGCGGTTGGCGGGGTGCTGACCGCCCTGACCCTGTTGCCGTATGCGTGGGCGCTGGCGGCTAACGCCAGGGCCGCTGACTGGCAGTTTATGGGTATTCTGGCCAATCCACAGGATGGCGCGACTTATCTGGCCAAGATCGGGCTGGGCATCCAGGGAGAGTGGATGTTCCACCTGGCCCATACGCCTGAAGCCCACGCTGGTGCAGCGGTGTTTTTGTTCTACATCCTGCTGGGGCATGTCGCCCATGTGATCGGCGTCTCCAATCTGGTGGTGTTTCATCTGGCGCGGGTGGTCGCCACACTGTTCATGTTCAGCACGCTTTACCATCTGGGAGCGACGATCTGGACACGGGAACGGCCACGGCGGCTCTTCTTTGGATTGTCTTCCCTGGCTTCAGGTCTGGGCTGGGTGGCCCTGTTGTTCAACGTAGAGGCCAGCGCCCTGCCGGATATGGCCGTCCCTGAAGCCTATCCCCTGTATGCTGCTTATGCTAACCCCCACTTTCCGCTGGCGATTGGCTGCCTGGCGCTGCTAGCAGCCAGCTATGTCAAGGTCTTCCGGATTGATTTTCGGGAAGAGCCAGCCGTTGCTAATGGCGGCCTGACGATCTTTGTGCTGGCCCTGGTGCTGGCGCTGGTGATGCCACATGCGCTGGTGCCGCTGGGGGGCGCACTGGTGCTCTACCTGGTAATCACAGCCGTCCGACGGAGGGCCATCCCGGTGCTGGAACTGCGGTGGACGGCAATGTTGTTTCTGCCGGCGGGGTTGGTGGCGGTGTACCTGGTACTGGTGCTGACGTACAACCCTGCCGTGCAAATCTGGAACGCTCAAATTCGCAATCAGACAGCTCATCCCCTGCTGATCCTGCTTGGGTACGGGCTGTTGCCGATTGTTGCCCTGCCGGGGCTGGTGCGGGCAGTCCGCCGCTTTGAAGAAGATGGTGACCAGTTGATGCTGCTGTGGCTGGTGGTGAATCTGGTAGCTGTTTTTATCCCTTTCAACCATCAGCGGCGCTTCATGATTGGCCTGGTGATCCCGCTGGTTTTCTTTGCCGTGCGCTCGCTGGAGGACTACTGGTTTGTTCGCTATAGCGGCAGAGGGCGTACTCTGATTCCGGTAGCGCTGGTGCTGGCGGTGATTCCCACCCACATCATGACGCTGGGCGTTCCGCTCTTTGGCATCGTCAATCCACAGGCTGGTCTTGATCAGCGCTTGCTTCTGGAGCGCGATTACTGGGATGTGATGGTCTGGTTGCGGCACAACGGTTCACCTGAAGATGTAGTGTTGAGCAGCCCCAACGTCGGCCTGTGGATCCCGGCCTACGCCGACAAGCGCGTTGTCTACGGCCACCCGTTCGAAACGCTCCTCAGCGATGCTCGCTACGCCCAGGTGGAAGACTGGTTCAGTGGTCGGGCGTGCTACTGGCCCACACAGGAGCAGGATGGGTACAGCGTGCGTTATGTTATCGTGGGGCCACAGGAACGTGCTCTGGATAGGCAAGAAGATGGGCGTGAGCCGTGCTATAGCAGTCTGGAAACGATGAGCAGCCGCATTGAGTTTGGTGCTGTAACGCTGTACGAAATACTCCGCTAGGCGGTGGGTTATGGCTGCTCGCTGGCATGCGCGGGTGCTATTTGGCCTGCTAGGGCTGGTTCTGCTGGGGTGGTTGTGGCCATTACTGGCCGGTGAGACGCTCTTCTGGGGGTTGCCAGCGCTTCAGTTCTATCCCTGGCGGGCTTACGCCTTTGCAGAGTTGCGGGCCGGACGCCTGCCGCTGTGGAATCCGTACAACGGTGGTGGCGCGCCATTGCTGGCTAACTACCAAACTGCGATCCTTTATCCCCCGAACTGGTTGCATTTGATTCTGCCCGACGTGGTGGCGATGAACCTGCTGGCAGTCGCGCATATTGTGTGGGCTGCGGCAGGCGTCTGGTACTTCACTGGCCGCCTGGGCATGCCGGGTTTTGGACGAGCGGTCAGTGCACTGGCGTTTTCTCTTAGTGGCTACCTGATTGCCCGATTGGGTTCATTCCCGACAGTGGCTGCTGCGGCCTGGTTGCCATGGCTGTTCTGGGCAGCAGACAGAACAAGGGAAGGCGGAGCGGGCCGTGTTGCCGGTCTTGCCCTGGTTGCGGCCATGCAGCTCCTGGCCGGCCATGCTCAGACAACCTTTTACGGGCTGGTAGGTGTGGCTGCCTATATCGTCTGGACGGGTGCGCACGTTCAGCGGAGAGAGCGCTGGAAGATGTGGGCCAGGGTAAGCGGAGGGCTGCTGCTGGGTGTCGGGCTGGCAGCAGCACAGCTGCTTCCTACAGCTGAACTGTATGCCCGATCGGCGCGCGCCAACGGGCTACATTACGACTGGACGACCAACTTCAGTTACACGTTGGAGCGTTCATTGACATTGCTCGCACCCAATCTGTACGGTACACCGGCAGACGGCAGTTACCTGACCGGGGGCGCATACTTTGAGGATGCCGCGTACATGGGCGTGTTGCCCCTGGTGGCGGCGCTGAGCGTGGTTGGATGGTGGGCGAACCGACGGGCGACCCCGGAGGAGGGTGGGCGGCTCAGGCGGGATGTGCCCTTCTGGGCCGGTATGGCTATCGTAGCCTTCCTGATTGCGCTGGGTAAGAACGGCTTTCTGTTCCCGCTCCTTTACCGGTACGTGCCCACGTTTCAAGCTTTCCAGGGGCCGGTGCGATGGCTGATCCTGTTTGTACTCCCGGTCAGTCTGCTGGCAGGCACGGGGGTCAGCTACGCCTGGGGATGCGGCTCGCGTCGTGTGTTCTGGAACCGCCTGTTTCTGGCGGGGGGATGCGCCATGGCCGTGATGGGTGCCATCGCTGAATGCTGGCTGGTGCCTGTTGACTCCCCGTTGCAGGTGATGGGCCGGGCGGTGATCGGACTGGGAATTCTCAGCGCAGGTTGTGCGGCTCTAGCGTTGCTGCGCCCGATCGAGAAATCGTCCCGGCGTGGTTCGCACTGGGAAATCGCGGTTCTGGTCTTCATCGCGGCGGATCTCTTCTGGGCGTTTCGCGGTTTGAACCCGACTGTGCCCGCCGAGTTCTTTGCACCGCGCCCGGTCGCTGCTGATGCGCCAATGCTGTACATGCCGCAGACACTGCAACAACGGCTGATGTATGAGGAATTCTTCGATTTCCGGGACTACCGGCGGGCTGTGGATCGCTGGCCGGAGCTACGGGCTGCATTGCTGCCTAACCTGAACCTGCTTGACCGCCAGCCGATGGTCAACAACTTCGAACCACTTGTAACGCAGACCTATGCCGAGGCCGTCAGCGCGCTTGAGGCCAGGTACGCTGATGACGGCCTGGTTGTATTGGGTGCTGACGAGTATGTGACTCAGGAGCCGTTTGGTGAGCAGGCTCTTGTCACGGGGGTGCTGGTTTCTGGCTTGTCACTGGCAATCTGTCTGGCGCTCTGGGGGCGTGATCGTGTACGTGCAGGGAACCGGCTTGGCGCGTCCGGCCAGCAGCAATGCTAGAATGGGCGGCAGCGCCGGGTAGCAGATAGACAGCTAAGGCGGCCATGTTCTTCGAACCGAGGCCATCCAGAAGGCGGCGCCCGCAGTTTCGAATCTCCGAACGGCGGTTACTCCTGCGGGCGGGGGATGTGGCGGCGACAGTAGCAGCCGTGCTGATCGCGCTGTTCATCTGGTCGCTGGTTGATCGCCGTCGCCCGTACACACTGGCCTTCATTCTGGAAGAGTCACACTGGTTGGTGATCCTGCCCGCACTGTGGCTGATGCTAGCCTCAGCGAATGATCTTTACGATCTCCAGCTTGCCTCGAGCCATGCCGCGACTCTCAATCGTCTACTGGCGGTTACGTTGCAGCTGCTGGTGGTCTACCTGATCATCTTCTTCCTGTCGCCCCGTGACGCTTTGCCGCGTCTGTTCATCCTGTACTATGGTGTCGCATCGTTTGTACTGATCGCCTTGTGGCGGCTGTGGCGTCCGTACCTCATGGGTTGGGCCAGCGAAAAACGCCACGCACTGGTGGTTGGCGCGGATTGGGGCGCGACCACGATCATCGAGGCGATCGAGGCCTATGCCCCCGGCCAGTATCAGGTTATCGGCGTCGTCGGCGGGGATCAGGATCGCGGGCGGTCAGTGGCCGGTGTGCCGGTGCTGGGTAGCGGCGGCGAGATGCTATCCCTGGCACGCCGCTATGATGTGGCCGAACTGATTGTCGCCACGCCATGCGAACTGAGCGGTGATCTGTTTCAGGGTGTCATGGATTGCTACCAGCAGGGTATTTCCATTGTGCCCATGGCTATCCTGTATGAACGGTTGACCGGACGAGTCCCGGTGCAGTACGTAGGCAAAGACTGGGCCATTGTCCTGCCGATCGAGACTTCCTCGATTTTTGACCCATATCCGGTGCTGAAGCGGCTGCTTGATGTCATCATGGCGCTGAGCGGGCTGGCGCTGTTTGTCCCGATCCTGCTTGTGTTGGCTCCTGCCATGCGGCTGGATTCGCCCGGCCCGATCTTTTTCCGGCAGGAGCGCGTTGGCCGGGGCGGACGCCACTTCAAAGTGATCAAGCTGCGCACCATGATCCCCAATGCGGAGCAGGAGACAGGCGCCGTATTTGCCGCCAGGAACGATCCCCGGATCACGCGGGTTGGGCGTTTTTTGCGTCGCAGCCGGCTGGACGAGGTCCCGCAGCTGTGGAATGTGTTACGCGGCGAGATGAGCATGATCGGCCCGCGCCCGGAACGCCCGGAATTCATTGACGCGCTGACGCGGGAAATCCCATTCTATCGGGCCAGGCTGGCTGTTCAGCCGGGAATCACTGGCTGGGCGCAGGTACGTTACGCCTACGCCAATTCGCTGGAAGACCACCTGATCAAGCTGCAATACGATCTGTACTACATCCGGCACCGGTCACTGTTGTTGGACCTGCAGATCGCGATCCGCACGATTGGCCGGATGCTCACCTTCGCCGGTCAGTGATTGATACACCTCAACCGCTGATCACGGCCAGGGCCAGCAGCGCCAGCCACAGACTGCTGTAGCGCAGGACGCGCCGGTTGCGCTGCCAGGCGCCATACAACAGCACCGCGATGACCAGCCCCACCAGCATACGCACCATGCCCAGCGGTTCCCGGTAAGTACTGAAGGGCACAAAGGGTAATATCGCAGCGTTTGCCAGAAGCAGAAAGACCTCCAGCGCCCGCTCTCCGTGGATAAGGTCATGCAGGGTGCGCCAGACGGCCCATAGCGTCGGCCCGATAGCCGTGGGCAGCAGAAACACAGCGAACGCGGTGAATACGCGCAGGTTGCCGGTGTCTGTGTAGATACGCAGAAAGCCATTGAAAGGGATGACCTCAAAGGGTGTGGCCAGGTCGCCACCGGAGCCGAGACCGGGAGTACCAAGGTGAACGGTCAGCACTACCTGCCATACCGCGAATGGCAGAACAGCCAGCAGTCCGAAGGTGAATCCCGCCAGCCAGCGCCGCGAAGCCAGTTCCCAGAGGACAAAGCCAGCGGCAAAGACCAGGGTAGTCTCTTTGGCCAGCGCCGCCAGCGCACAGGCGACCGCTGCCAGCCAGAAGCGGCCATTTTCGCGGAGCCAGATAGCTGCCAATACCAGCCCATACGCCCATGGTTCGTTGAGGCTGAGGCGTACCGACATCAGGACGCCGGGGAAAAGCCCATAGATGAGCGCATACCAGCGACTCACCCCACGGGCGCTCAGCAGCCCTTCCAGCAGGTAAACCCCTGCGATCAGCGCTGCCAGATTCAATGCGGGCAGTAGCCAGGGCAGTAGATTCGGATTGCCGAAGGCTAACGCGCCAGCCAGCGCCGGGAGGAGGATGCGCTGAAAGCGGTATGCCGGTACGTCCAGCAGGGGCGCTGCATCCCAACCGTCGCGGGCAATGAAGTAGGTGAATTGACCGTCGTACCCTTCTGTGCCGGTGGGATCGTGCTCAGTGAAGCGGGTGCCCAGTGTGACGAAGGTCAGCGCGTTGGAGCCATGAGCAAGGAAGACAGCAGTCAGATACAGCAGCGCTGCCAGCAGGCAGATCATCCAGGGGCGCCACAGGTAGGCTGCTACCGGCTGTCTGGTGGTCATCTGATGCATGAATCCGTAACCCGGTGCGATACTGAGATGTGCGGATTGTATAGCGGCGCAGGCGCGCTCTGCAACCGTCCGCGTGAAGGTGTGGTAAAATGGCCGTCTGCTGACGAGCTGGGTTGATGTTGAGGTGTAGGCGGTCTGGAAGGCGAGGAAAGTATGCCTGTACCCGCATTGATTGTACACGGCGGCGCCGGGGATATCCCACCGGCGGAACATCAGGACTATCTGGCTGGCTGCCGTGTGGCGTTTGAAACTGGCTGGCGGCTATTGGAACGGGGGCAGTCAGCGCTTGACGCGGTGGAAGCCGCCGTTCGTGAGATGGAGGACAACCCGACCTTTGACGCTGGTGTCGGCAGTGTGCTCAACTCCGAAGGCGAGATCGAGCTGGATGCGATGATCATGGATGGCGCCCAATTGCGGCTGGGCGCGGTAGCGGCGGTACGTGGGATTGCCAACCCGGTCACCCTGGCGCGGCGGATCATGGAGGAATCCGGGCACAATATTCTGGTGGGCGAAGGCGCTCGCCAGTATGCGGCCCGGATTGGCCTGCGCCTGTGTAGCCAGGCAGAACTGACGGTTCCGCGTGAAGTGGCGCGTTACCGGGAATTTCAGCAGGCGGCGATGCGGGCGCGTAAGCTGGCGCTGATCGGGCATGATACGGTCGGTGCGGTGGCTATGGATCAGTTCGGCAATATTGCGGCGGCTACCTCTACCGGCGGGATCGCCTTCAAGCTGCCGGGGCGCGTGGGCGATTCGCCGCTGGTTGGATCGGGGGCGTATGCGGACAATCTCTCCGGCGGCGCTTCGGCAACCGGGCATGGCGAAGCGATCATGCGGGTGCTCTTGAGCAAGACGGCCACTGATGCAGTGGCATCAGGGCTTACCGCGCAGGAGGCTGCCGACCGCGCCCTGCAGATTCTGCGCGAGCGGGTCAATGGGGAAGGCGGCCTCATTGTGCTGGACCGCCATGGCAACGTGGGCTTTGCGCACAATACCCCGTATATGGCGGTAGCGTGGCGTGGCCCTGAAGGTGTGATGCATGTAACCATGCAAGCTGAGCGAGGACGGACGGGAACGCGATAGGCGGCGCGACCGTTTTCCGCCCGGCGCCATGGTATAATACACGGGTGGTGGCTGAGTTGATCGGACGGTCGCGGCATGGCGTGCCCATGACGAGGAAAGTCCGCACTCCACAGGGCACGGTGCTGGCTAACGGCCAGGCAGGGTGACCTGACGGCATAGTGCCACAGAGAGGTAGATTGCCCGCGCCGGAAGGTGCGAGCGAGGGTGAAACGGTGCGGTAAGAGCGCACCGGCGTTGCTGGTGACAGCAACGGCCAGGCAAACCCCACCGGGAGCAAGGCCAAACAGGCGCGAGAGGCGGCCCGTCTCGCTTGAGCGCCGGGTAGGCTGCTTGACCCCGGCGGTAACGCCGGGGCTAGAGAGATGACCGTCGCTCCGTGTATGCGGAGTACAGAATGCGGCTTACAGGTCAACTTGGCCACCGCCGAAACCTGACAGCGAAAAAGCAAACAGCCTGCGAGGAGAAATCCAGCCGCAGGCTGTTGTGGTGTGTGAAGCTGGCGCGGGAGTCAGGGTAGAGGTTCGAAGCGGGCCTGGAAGAAGCGCAGGTATTCCGGCTCGTAGACCATCTTCAGCCCTGTGACATTGTGCCGATCCTCATACACTGCCATGACCGCTTCCGCGGTGACGTCCATGTGCGCCTGTGTATAGACGCGGCGGGGGATGGTCAGGCGCACCAGTTCCAGCTTAGGGTAACGATGATCGCCGGTCTTGGGATCGCGCCCGGCGCTGACGATCCCGCGCTCCATCGCCCGCACGCCGGAGTCCAGGTAGAGCTGGGCAGCCAGCGTCTGAGCCGGGAATTTGTCCTGCGGCAGATGGTCGTAGAATGCCCTGGCATCCAGAAAGACGGCGTGCCCGCCGATGGGTCTGACAACCGGGATGCCCCACGCGATCAGCAGTTCGCCCAGGTAGCGCACCTGATTGACGCGGGCGGCGATGTGCGCATCTTCCACCATCTCGTGGATGCCGATGGCGACGGCCTCCATGTCACGCCCGGCCATACCGCCGTAGGTATGCAGCCCCTCGTAGACTACCACGAGGTTGCGCGCCTTTTCAAAGATGTCCAGGTCATTGACGGCCAACCAGCCGCCAATATTCACCAGATTGTCTTTCTTCGCGCTCATCCAGGCGCCATCAGTGTAGCTGCAGAATTCCCTGAGAATCTGTGCGATCGTCCAGTCCTGATAACCAGGTTCTCGTTCCTGGATGAAAAAGGCATTCTCGGCCATGCGAGTGGCATCCAGGAATATCCTGATGCCGTAGTTGTTGCACAGCTTTCGTAAAGCCCGAACATTCTCCATGCTGACCGGCTGCCCGCCAGCCATGTTGACCGTCCCGGCCAGGCTGACATAGGCGATGTTTTCCGCGCCAACCTCGTCGATGAGGGCCTGCAGCTTGGTCAGGTCAACATTGCCTTTGAAAGGGTGTTCGCTGGTCGGATCATGGGCTTCATCAATGATGACGTCAACGAAGATTCCGCCAGCCAGTTCTTGATGCAGACGGGTTGTGGTGAAGTACATGTTGCCGGGCACGTACTGACCGGGTTTGATGGCGACCTGGCTGATCAGGTGCTCCGCGCCGCGGCCCTGATGAGTCGGCACGATGTACCTGTAGCCGTAGGTGGTCTGGATAGCTTCTTCAAGGTGGTAGAAGTTGCGGCTTCCGGCGTACGCTTCGTCGCCCAGCATCATGCCTGCCCATTGTCGGTCGCTCATGGCGCTGGTGCCGCTGTCTGTCAGCAGATCGATGTAAACATCCTCAGAGCGTAGCAGGAACGTGTTGTAGCCAGCCTCCCGGATGGCCTGTTCACGGGCTTCGCGGCTGATCAAGCGAATCGGTTCAACCATCTTGATCTTCCATGGCTCAGCCCAGGATCGGCGGCCAAATTGCTGGCCCATCGTCTGCGGTTTGCGGTCCGTCATGGACAATCTCCTTGTCTGTTCAGTAGCCCGGTGTCAGCAGTCATGTGCCGTCGGGCGATCGATTGATGGGAATGGCTGTTGAGACTTTGATCTCTCGGAGTACCAGGCTGGTATAGATCTTGGCAATCCCGGGAATGGGCGTGAGTTGGTCCAGGACAAAACGCTCCAGTTCCTTCCGGTTGCGGACGGCCACTTTGAGCAGATAGTCGTATTCGCCGGTCACGTGGTGGCATTCCAGCACTTCGGGCATCTGCCTTACGGCGAGGCGAAACTGTTCGACAGCCTGCGGCTGGTGCACCTGAATGGCGACGTTGATGAAGCACAGCATGTCATAGCCCAGCTGTTCGCGGTCTAGCAGGGCGACGTAACCGCGGATGACTCCCTGATTTTCCAGGCGTCGCAGGCGAGCATGGATGGCTGGTGGTGAGAGCTTCAGTTGCCGGGCGAGGTCGGCGTTGCTTGTGCGCCCGTTGGCCTGGAGCAGCTCAAGGATGCGGTAATCGATTTCGTCGAGCATTTGATCTTTAGGAGATTCGCTCATGACAGTTGATAGATTATGGTTATTCTGCAATTTAGTGTAGCGCTGTTGGCTTATTCGTCAAATTGCAGCCAATGACTTTGCTTGTTCAGACGGCGCGGGCGCGCCATCGAAGGGCGTCTCCTTGCGCGCCCGGTCAGAAACTCACTGCGCCGAACAGCCGCCAGATCCAGATCATGCCCAGCGTAAGCAGCGCCACTCCAATGAGATCGAGCACGATCCCGCGCCGAAAGATCTCGCTGGTTTTGAAAAATCCGGTTGAGTACGCCATCATGGTTGGCGGCGTGCCGACTACCAGGGCGAAATCGATCGACGAAGCAATGGCCACCACCGCGACCAGCAGACGAGGATCGATCTGCAGAATGCGCGCCAGAGGGATGGCCAACGGGATGAGCATAGCTGCGCACGCTGTGTTGGAGATGAAGGCGCCAACGGTGACGGTCAATACGCCGATCAGAAAGATCACGACGATCTGAGGCAGGTTCACCAGGCCGATCAATTGAAGCGCTATCCAGTCTGAGACACCCGTGATCACCAGGAGATTCCCAATGGAAAGCCCGCCGCCAAACGTGAGCAGGGCGTCCCAGTTGATCCGGTTGAGATCGTCGCGGTGCAGGATTTCTGTGAAGAACAGGACCAGGGCGCCAGCTAGGGCGATAATCGAGGCGTGGACGTTGTGCGTATTCTCGGTCAGCCACAGCAGGACAACCACGACAAACACGGCGAAGATGATCTTCTGGGAACGGTTGAGGGGACCCAGGTCTTCGAGTTCCTGGATGTAGACGCTTCGATCCAGTTGTGAGCGGGCTGAGACCCGGAAGGTTAGCAGCAGGTAGATCCAGATGATCGGAACCATGGCTACTACCAGCGGTAGGCCATAGATGAACCAGTCGTTGAACGTCAGCTTGACGCCCACAAATTCGCTCAGAAAGGTCATAGCCAGAATGTTAGCCGGTGTGCCAATGGCTGAACCAATTCCGCCGATGGCCGCGGCATAGGCCACGCCCAGGATCAGCGCCTTGTGGAAACCGCCGGTCTGGGCATCTGGTATCTTGTTCAGAATGGCCAGAGCGATGGGGATGATGATGGCAACCGCCGCTGTGTTAGACATCCACATGGAAAGAAAGGCAGTGATGGCCATCATCGACAGCATCAGATAGGTCGGTTTGGCGCTGGCACGTCGCAGGATTGATAGCGCGAGGAGCCGATCGATTCCGGTGCGGCGCATTGCTTCGGCCATCAGGAAACCAGCCAGAAAGAGCACAACGATCTGGTGGAAAAATGGTTGTAGAACGGTGGTCGTATCGGTCACGCCGGCAACCACAATAACCACCGGAATCAGCAACGCCCCCGCCGCAAGGGGCACGATCTCGGTCAGCCAGATAGCGGCCACTGCGAACAGGAGGCCGGTGGTGATACGCGCCCGGAAGGGGACGCGCATGGTGAAGACGAGCGCTTCACCGGCCCGATCTGTTGGCGGTAACACCTGTTCGTAGCCAGGGCCGCGGATGATCGAACTGACGTCCTCAACAGGCAGGGTTATCGGAGTGCCGTTGGCGTCGGTTACCTCCACCTGATAGGTGATTCGTTCGCCCAGTTTGTAAGCATATTGATCGCGACCGCTAACCCTGATGGTGTAGGAAGCGGCTACGCTCTCGGTTGTCTTGGGTTGCCCTCCACTGCTGCCGAGGGTGAAATCCTGGCTGATGGTATGGACTCCATCCGGCAGGTTCACGGTGACTATGGCTGAGTAGTCTCCTGGTGTCAGGTCGCCCGGCGCCAGAGCATAGCCAAAGAGACCCAGCAGAAAGATCAGGCTGATGGTAAACGCTTTACTGTGCACGAAGTCAGTGATCGAAAGCCGCGACCTTGTTGCCATGCTCTCGATTCCTTTGCCTTTCTACTGTGATCAGTGCCAGGCGGGGGGGCGCTGGCAATGTAGCGAACGCGACGCCGGTGAGGGCGGGTAACACAGGCAGGCATGATGAGATAAAGGCCGTGTTGCAGGGAGGATGTTGTAGCCTGTGCAGAATGTCTCTGGATGGCCGGAGCGTATGCCCGGTTGACCTGAAATCCGCACTCAAGCCTGGAGATAAGTATGTGCGGTTTGCACAATGTGCGCAAGTGCTGTACCCTGCAAGGTTCAGATAGGGCGAACAGAGAAGCGCTATACTTCGCGTGGCTTGATGGAAAAGCATGACTGATGGGGGTAGCCCTGACGTGCTATGGTTTTTGTCAGAGGGTTGTTCCCTGCCAGTACCTTTCTGAGGGGAGGCGAAGTCTCCAAGCCGTCGAGCATGATTCTGCTGGACTACAATCTGTGCGGTGACGGTTCTCCGGGTATTTGTCAGGTTGTGTTCCTGCCAACTTATCGCACTACGTTAACTGCCTGGCATTTCCCTAGCCTGGGTAATCGTGTCTTTGTGCTATCTCAGCGGCAGTTTGTGTGTGAGGTAACTGCTGGCGCATTGAGAGAGGTAAACGTTTAGCCTGGGGCGGAATGGCACCACAACCGGCCAAGGCTGATCTCCACCATGCCGATCTGGGGGATGCCGCACCGGCACTACCCGCTGTGGGACCTGGCGCGAATCGAACAAACCTGCATCCGCTTGCTGGAAATCAGGCGGATCGTCACAGACCCAATAGTCGGTCGTCGTTTTCACTAGGAGCAGGCGGTGGAAGCTTATCAGCTCATTGATCAACATCCCGAAGAGAGTATCAAGATGCTGTTCGACTATGGCGACTAATGGCCTGGTGGCCAATCGATCGGAGGAGTCATGAACGACCGTGAACGGTTCAATGCCACGATGCATTACCAGCCTCGGGATCGCTCGCCGATTTGTGACTTTGGCTTCTGGAAGGAAACGATCACGCTCTGGTATGACCAGGGCTTGCCGCGAAATGTGAATCCATGCAACAGTGATATGTTCTTCGGGATGGACTTTGGCTTGGACTGGATCGGCGCAGGGGTCAATGTCGGCCTGGAGCCACTGTTTGATGAGGTGGTGCTTGAGGACCGTGGCGATTACGAGATTGTCCAGCAGATTGACGGTGTCCGTGTGCTCCGCAAGAAGTTCATGGGGACCATTCCTCAGCACCAGGGGCATCTGCTGGTTGACCGGGAAAGCTGGGAAAAGCACTACAAGCCTCGTCTAGACCCCACCACACCCCGACGCTATCCGGCGGACTGGGATAGCCGGGTACGCAACTGGCGGAATCCAAAACGCGGCAACGTCGTTGTCCTGCCAGCTGGCAGCCTGTATGGCTGGATTCGGGATTGGATGGGTCTGGAGGCCGTTTCGCTGCTGGTGTATGACGATCCTGCCCTCTTTGAGGAGATGGTGACCACCATTGCGGACTGCGTCATTGGTGTGCTGACCCGCGTGCTGGACACCGGGGGACACTTTGACGCCGTGGCGATGTGGGAAGATATGTGCTATCGAGCTGGCCCCTTGCTCAGCCCGCAGCACTTCAAACGCTACCTGGTTCCCCATTACCGGCGTATCAGCGATCTGGCGCGTTCACACGGCGTGGATGTGCTGTGGGTGGACTGCGACGGCAAGATCGATGAACTTATCCCGCTGTGGCTTGACGCCGGGATCAACTGTATGTTCCCGGTGGAAGTAGGCACCTGGGGCGCAGACCCGATGGCTTACCGAAAGAAGTACGGCAAGGATCTGCTGATGCTGGGCGGTTTTGACAAGCGGATCCTGGCCGGTTCCAAGGAGGCCATTGAAGCCGAGGTCCGTCGTCTGACGCCACTGGTCGAGGAAGGCGGCTACATTGGCTTCTGCGATCATCGAGTTCCGCCGGATGTGCCGCTGGAGAATTACGTGTTCTACCTGGAAACGGTGCGCAAGCTGTGGGGCCACGGGATCAACCTCAAGCCCATGGGACAGCTTGAGGCTCCTCTGGGGCAAGATGGGCTGGGATAACTCTCGCTTCTGCAGTCACAGGCGTACACCTGAGCACACCACACTGGCCGATGGGCCAGGATAGGGGGAGATCATGGCTGGTGAAATCAGGCTTGCGGTTCTGGGCTGTGGAGGTTTCGCTCGCAAGCGCCAGGTGCCGAATCTGGTCGTACAGCCCGGCGTTCGTCTGGTGGCCTGCTGCGATCAGGAGCGGGGTAATGCGGAGGCGCTGGCGCAGGAGGCATCCGGTGGGGCGGCGGTTGTATACGACGATTATGTCACCATGCTGGACAAAGCTCGACCTGATGCGGTGTACATTGCTTTGCCGCCGTACGCGCATGCCAACGAGGTGCAGGAGGCAGCGCGGCGCGGTATTCACGTCTTCATTGAGAAGCCCATTGCACTGGATATGGATACCGCCTGGCGGATGGTCGAAGCTGCTGAACGAGCCGGAATCGTCGCGCAGGTTGACTTCCAGTTTCGCTTCGGGGCGGCGGTGGAGCGCGTCGCTGCCCGGATTGCGTCCGGCGAGGGTGGGGCGCCCGGTCTGATGCTGGCGCGTTATTTCTGCAACAGCCTGCATGCGCCCTGGTGGCGGCAAAAAGACAAGAGCGGTGGCCAGCTAGTCGAGCAGGTGATCCACATGATCGATCTGTTGCGCTACTTCCTGGGGCAGCCGGTCTCGGTTGTCGGGCGGCAGGCCAATCTCTTCCACCGGGATGTGCCCGACTATACTGTTGAAGACGTGAGCGGAGTGCTGGTAAGCTTCGAGAGCGGGGCGCTGGGCGTGATTGCAGCCACCAACGGCGCCATTCCGGGCAAGTGGATTAATCAGTACCATCTGGTGGCGCGGCATCTGACGGCTGACTTCACTGATGCTAATCACGCCACAATCGCCTATACCGCGGAGACACCACCTCGCATCGAGACCTTTGGCGACGATAGCCACGATCCGTGGGCCGCTGTCGCCGCTGACTTTGTGTCGGCCATTGCCCAGAACCGTCCGGCGCGGATTCCCATCCGCGAAGGCGCGCTGACGCTGCAACTGGCGCTGGCGGCTGCTGCTTCAGCCGAGCAGGGACGCGAGGTCACGCTCAGTCCTTGTTAGTAGGATTGGGAAGGATCGTCCGGTCTGGGGCAGGCTATGTCCGAGTGAGGAACGTGGCGCTTCACTTCGATCAGCTACGAATCAGATCGGACGATCCCGGTTGGCCGGGACCGGGTCATTCACTCGAAAGCGCATGGCTAGCCTGGACCATGCGCGGTGTGGGCGCAGCGTGCTATCTCCCGGCTAAGCGTCGCCCTTGCTGCGCGGCGCAAACGGCGGAATCGTCTGCAGCCACAGGGCTGCCAGCCAACCTGACTACGCAGTTGCACAATCATTGGCGTCGCGCCCCCGGCGCGGTAGACTATGGCTCGCTTGGTTGCGCCGCCCACCTTTGAGTAACTCTTGACGATGGATACGTTCATTGTAGCGGATGGTCTGGCCATTCATGTCGGCCAGGGAGAATGGCAGCTTGCGGTATCACGGGCTGATGGCCTGACGCTCTTCAATGCGGTGGCTGGCAGCACTGCTGTCAAATATCGCCCGGAGTTTGCCCGCGTACGACAGCTTCCTGTAGAAGGTGAGCTTCCTGTCGAACACATTCAGGAAGTGGTGGCCGGCTGGTCGCCCGGAGATCGGGCCTGGCATCTGGGGCTTTTGCTGGCTCCGGTGGTGGCCGAGCCACGCGGGGGGCGGTGGTGTCTGCTGGCACGCTGGCAGGATGAGTCCGGCCAGGTGAAAGGTGAGGAAGTTCGCCGGGTCGGCCAGCAACTGGCAGAGACGATGGGAGTAGCTTTTCGCTTTGTGACCCCATCAGTTTCGCCGGCTATGGTTACCGCCCCGGCTGCCCAGGCTACGCCAGCGCCTGAGACGGCGTCCGCCGCGTTGATCCAGCCTGTGCAGCGGCCAGTACAGGCTATTGAGCTGCCGCTTGAGGTTGGAGAGTGGCGTCTGCGGCCAATCGATATCGGGCTGCAATGGGAACATACAGCAGTCTGGTCTGTGGGTACTTTTGCCCGCATCATTTTCCGTCTTGCGCTGGGCATTGTGTTCATTGCGCTGGGGGTGTTGACGCTGCAAAGCCCCTACGCGCCGGTGCAGCCCGCCTTCCTGCCTTACCTGGGGCTGGTTGTAGGCGTTGCCCTGATTGTTGATGTGTTGCGGTATATCCTGCACCTGATGCGCACCGAGGTTGTGGTAGTCGACCGGCGGGAACGCGAGGTCAGGCGGCATCTGGACCTGACCAGCGATGTTCTGGACGTGTACGACTTCGATGAAATCCGGGCGGTTGTCGTGACGCAGATCGCCCGCAATCGACAGCGCGGGCGGGATGGGCAGCCGGATCGCGTGATGCATGAAGCCTGGCTGCATCTGCTCCTCCATGAGCCACATCAGGAGCCTGGCAAGGAACGCAACCTTAGGCCTGAAGATGCCTACCTGACGATCGGCTACATTGAGCAGACTGAGGGTGAAGCGCTGGAGCCAACGCCGGAAATCAGGAAACAAGAGCGTGTACCGCGGCTCATGCGCCCTGAAGAGGCCACGACGCCCGCCCAGAAGGCTGCGGTGGTTCTGGCTCAGGCCATCCAGGTTGACGCCTATCTTGACCAGCGTTGAGCCAGCGCCGCCGGGCTTGCACATTCAGGGGGGAGCGTATACAGTAGGGCGGCTGTTTTCTCCTGTAATCTGGGTATCCATGCGTTGCATTGACTGTTGAGGAGTTCTGATGCGCGAAATTACCGTCGCCCTGGTGCAGATGAAACCTGTACTGGGGGAGCCTGAAGAAAACCTGGTCAAGATGTCTGACTTTGTTGCGACGATTGCCTCGCAACAGCGGGTTGATCTGATCGTCTTTCCAGAGCTGGTGACCAGCGGTTACGAGCTGGGCGTCCGCTTTACGGAAATTGCCCAGCGTGTGCCTGGGCCGACGATCAACCTGATGTCGCAGCGGGCCAACGAGCATGGCGTCTACATCGCCTTCGGCATGGTGACGAAGGAAAAGGTCGAGAGCGTGCTCTATAACAGCGCGGTGCTGGTCGGGCCCGATGGTGAACTGGTTGACGTGTACAACAAGATTCACCTGCGCGGTGAGGAGCGCATGGCCTTCCGCGAGGGCTACAAGATTCCGGTGCTTGAGACGGAATTTGGCACGATCGGGCTGCTGCTGGGCTGGGACCTGGCCTTTCCGGAAGTGGCGCGGGCGCTGGCGCTGGATGGCGCGGAATTGCTGTGCGTCATGGCGAACTGGGAAGCCAGTGCGATCGATGAATGGAAGACGTACCTGCGGGCGCGGGCCTATGAGAATACGCTGTTCGTGGCCGGGGTCAACCGCATTGGCGAGGATGTGACGCTCAATTTCGGCGGCGAGAGCATGGTTGTCGGCCCGCGGGGAACGGTCTATGCGTCGCTGACGGATGAAGTTGATCCCGGGACGGGGCAACCTGCTGAAGGCTACACGGTTGCCCGCATCGATCTGGATGAGGTGCGCCGTTACCGCGAAGAGCTGCAGATTCTGCAGGCGCGCCAGCCCGCCGCCTACCGGGCGCTGGTGCGCAAGTATTAGTCGCTGGCCGGAGTGCTCCGGCGCGGGAGGGCGCTATGCTGCCGGAAAAGCCCGATCACGTCGCTCAGAATGCTGCAGCCGACGGACGACTGATCGAAGAGGATGCCCAGCCGGCGTTTGTTGGCGCGCCCAGTGAATATGCCAGTGAGGCCGAGGTCCCGGAGGCCGTCGGCCTCATTGCCAAGATTCTGGCAGGCAGCGTGCTGGCCTGGTCAACGGGGGCAGTTGTGCTGGTGTTGGCCGCCGTTGGCTGCGCTATCTGTATGGCGGCGACGCTGCTGATCGGTCTGGCGCTGCGTTAGTCGATGAGCAGGAGGGGCGCGAGTGGGATTGCCAGGCTCGCGGAATGGCTCGCTCTGGGAACGCTATCGTAGTCTGCTCACTGCGGTGCTGATTCTGGCGATTGCCAGCGGCACCGCAGTCTTTCTGTTCAGACGCCCTGAGCCAGTGGCGATCACCATCATTCCGCCAGGCCCAACTGCCACGCCGCTTCCTTCGCCTACGCCGGGGCCAATCACAGTCTATGTTACTGGCGCGGTGGCCCGTCCCCAGATCATGGTCAGCCTACCATACGGCAGCCGGGCAATTGATGCGATTGAGGCGGCGGGCGGTTTCACCGCTGATGCGGATCGCGTGCGGGTGAACCAGGCCCAGTTGCTGCGTGATGGCGACCAGGTGCATGTGTTTGCTTTACAGGAGACGAATGCCGCGCCTGAGATCGTTCTGGCTACGCCCAGCGATAGTGGCATCGTCTATGTGAATTCCGCCAGTCAGGCCGAACTGGAGAGTCTGCCGCGCGTAGGGCCGGAACTTGCCCGGCGGATTATTGCCTACCGCGAGGAACACGGGCTGTTCACCACCCTGGACGATTTGCTGGCGGTCAGCGGAATTGGGCCTTCTCTGCTGGAGGCCATCACTCCCTTTATCTCGCTTGAGGTGCGTTAGCCAATGCGCTGGCCGGTTACCTGATCGAACAGGTGAACCTGTTCGGGTGGGATCGAGAGCCAGACCTGCTGACCACGGGCAACAGGATGCTCCAGTGGCGCGCGGATAGTGACCGCGTGCGGCCCAAGCTGGACATGGATCAACTGGACGCGGTCGCTATAAAGCGGCTCCACCAGTGTCACCGTGGCCGGGATGCCCTCCTGGTTGTCCAGCCGGATGTGTTCCGGGCGGATGCCCAGCACGATACGCATGCCGTTGGCGAAATCGCGCCGGATTGGCCCCCAGTTGAACGCCTTGCCAATCCACATCCCGTCTTCCGCATAGCCGTCGAACAGATTCATCGGCGGTTTGCCCAGGAAGCCAGCCACAAACACGTTTCTGGGCGTTTCGTACAGGTGGGCAAACGTGCCGACCTGCATGAGCTGGCCCCGGTTTAGCACGGCGATGCGGTCACATAGGGCGATGGCTTCCGTCTGGTCGTGGGTGACATAGATGCTGGTAACGCGGTAGCGTTGCAGGAGGCGCTTCAGTTCAACCCTGGCGCTGGTGCGGAGCTTGGCGTCCAGGTTGGAGAATGGTTCGTCAAAGAGGAACAAACGCGGGTCGCGGGCCAGGCAGCGGGCGATGGCGATCCGCTGGCGTTCGCCGCCAGAAAGCGTCGGCGGCTTGCGGCTGAGCAAGGGCTTGAGGTCAATCCGCATCAGTTCGGAAATCTCGCGCACGCGGGCCGGAATTTCAGCTTCGCGCTTGTGCAGGCGCAGGAAAAAGCCGATGTTGTCGATACTTGGCAGATGCGGATACAGCGCGTAGTTCTGGAAGACCATCCCGATCCCGCGTTCGCTCGGCGGGATGTACTGCAGGTCTTCGTTATCGTAGAGCACCTGGCCGGAGGTGGGAACCTCCAGACCGGCGGCAATCCGCAGCAGGGTGGTCTTGCCACAGCCCGATGGCCCCAGGATGCCCAGCGTCTCCCCGGGGCGTACCGTCAGGGTGACATCATCCAGGGCGTAGATGGCCTCCTCCTGAGGCGGCGGGGAATCCTCGGCGCTGGCTGCTGCTCCCTGGCTGCGCATAGCCGTACCCCGATTACCATAGATCTTCGTGATATGTTTGAGCGTCACGGTGGTGGGCATGACAGGCGATTGGCCTCCGGCGGAACTGACTACCCCTTCATGCACCATTGTAAGTGGATGATGGCCCGGCGGCTACCCTTGTGTTTTGTGCGGCTTCGCTCTACCATCGTTGACTCGTGATCGGGTTCCATAAACAGAAGGCAGAACAAGGCGTATGGATCGCATTGACCTGCGCAGCGATACGGTGAGCTGGCCAACGCCGGCAATGCGGGAGGCAATGGCTACCGCCAGAGTCGGCGATGACGTCTATGGCGAGGACCCTACCGTCAACGAATTGGAGGCGCTTGCCGCCGAGACGCTGGGGAAAGAAGCAGGCCTGTTTGTAGTGAGCGGGACGATGGCCAACCTGGTGGCTCTGTTGGCCCATTGCGGGCGCGGCGACGAAGCCATCATGGGCGACAGGTGTCACACCTTCCTCTACGAGGTTGGCAGTATCGCGGCGCTGGGCGGCATCCAGCCGCGCACCATTCCGGTACAGGCTGACGGCACGTTCGATCTTGATGACATCCGGGCCGCGATCCGGGACAGTGAGGACATCCACCAGCCCACAACACGCCTGATCGCCCTGGAAAATGCGCAGTGCGGGGTCGGGGGCATGCCTCTGACGGCGGCCTATACCGCTGAGGTGGGGAAGCTAGCGGAGGAATTTGGCCTGAAGCTGCATATCGATGGTTCGCGGATTTTCAACGCGGCAGCGGCACTGAACTGCCCGGCGCGCGAACTGGTCGAAGCGGCGGATAGCGTATCATTCTGCCTCTCCAAGGGACTTTGCGCGCCGGTCGGGGCAATGGTGGTGGGTAGCCGGGAGTTCATCTCCCGCGCCCGCCGGATGCGCAAGGCGCTGGGAGGCGGGATGCGCCAGGCCGGGGTGCTGGCCGCTGCCGGTTTGGTTGCCATGCGCGAGATGATCGGACGCATCCACGAAGATCATGCCACCGCCCGGCAACTGGCAGAAGGGCTGGCGCGCTTGCCCGGAATTGAGATTGACCTAGAACGCGTGCGAATTAACATGGTGATCATGCGCCTTGCGGATAGCGTCCCGTACACAGCTGACGAGATCGCTGCACGTCTGCGTGAGCGTGGAATCCTGGTGGGCGGAAGGGGTGAGCGTAGCTTCCGGCTGGTAACGCACTACTGGATCACGCCAGCGGTGGTGGAGCAGGTGATCGCCGCTTTTGAGGAAATCCTGGCATGAGTCGCGAGCCATCCTTGCCCGATTTTGAGTCGTTCGAGTGGGATGCCGAAGAGCCGGATGACAGGGACATCTTCAACACGGCCGATACCCTGGCCGCGCCTGTGCCCCCAGAATTGATGCAGCCGACCGCCAGCACTGGCAGCAGCACGGCCTTTGCCGAGATTGCCAGCGCAACTCCGGCTCCCGCCGATGCGCCGCCGCCAGTCGCGATGAAGCGCGCTGGCCCCCGGGTGCGACTGTGGAACGTGGAGCCGGTCTTCCTGTACCTGATCATGGTTGCTCTGAGCGTGGGCCTGACGCCGCTGGCCATGAGCCATCCCATAGGCCGTTATGCCATCCTGTGGACGCTTCTGGCTGGCGGGGTGCTGGCCTCTTACCTCCTTGACGATGGCACGCTCGAGGTTCGGCTTCGCCCGCGCGATCTGCTGGCCGGGGCAGGGTGGGGCGCTGTTGTCGGGCTTCCGTTGCTGCTGGTAGGGGCCGGGCTTCTGGCGGAGACTTCCGAGCGCATTTTTGTCGAAATGCCCGATGGCGCGGTCTTCCTGACCATTGTGTTCGTGATGGCGACCACTGAATCGGCATTCTTCAGGGGGCTGCTACAGGACCGGCAACCGCTGCTTTTCACAGCGCTGCTGGCCAGCGCCTGGTCAATCCTCATGTTCTTCCCGACCATGGACGTGATCGGATATCCGCTGGTGGCGTTGATTGCGGGAACGTTCCTGGTGATGCTCAACGTGCTTTATGGCTATGTACGGCAGCGCAATGGCGCCACCGCTGCCTGGGTTTGCCAGACACTGGTCAGCCTGGCCTGGCTATTCGTGCCGCGTCTGCTGGTCTGAGCCAGCGGCAGCATGGGCGGCCCGGATCGGCTCCGGCAGGCGGTAGCGGGTAGTACAGGCGAGCACAATCTGCACCGCTGAACGCAGGTCGCACAGGTGGCCGGGCGACACGTAAACCGGTTTGACCCGTGTTCGTGTCCGCAGAACGGCGCCGATGATTTCTCTCCGGGCGTTCAATAGCGGCGTGAAGTCTCCCCGGTTCTGGCCCGGCTCACGGTGGAACCCGGTCAGGCGGGACTTGGCGCAGCCGACGGTTGGGCGTTCCAGCCAGAGGCCGATGTGTGCTGCGATGCCAAGCCGTCGGGGATGCGCCTGCCCCTGGCCGTCAAAGATCAGGACGTCCGGCGTGACCGTCAGGCGTTCGTACGCCGCCAGGATTACCTGACCCTCCCGGAAGCTGAGCAAACCGGGAATGTACGGGAACGGCGTTGGAGCCTGAGCCTGGCTGACTTCAAGGATGGTGAGCGCCGGGAAGCGAAGCACCACAATCGCGGCGCGGGAGACTTCATCCCGAACGCTTACGTCAACACCGGCTACAGTGCGGATATCCGCCAGCGCAGGGCCGGCCTGTGTTCGCAGGCGGCTGGCGAGTACCATCTGCAGGGCCACGGCGTCATCAGGATTCAGGTACCAGGGGTGAAGATCGGGATTGGCGATCGCGGGCATCGCCCAGTTACCTCTGAGTCTGTGTCCGGGTGGTTAAGAGAATACCGCGCCCGACAGGTTCATCACAGGGTAATGTGGGCCAGGGTAGTGGCAGGTGAGCGCAGAGACCAGGAGTCCAGGAGACCGGGTGACTTCTGAGACAAGGAGATGACGCTCACAGAGGAGAGTTGGGAGTGCTGCGGAAGCATCGCTGGAAGATGCGGCCAGCGGAGGTGTGCTGCCTGCCAGTTTGCAGGCATGGTGGCGTATAATAGAGCCATTGCGGACTGCATGAGGCGGCTGAGGGATGCCGGATATCCTGCAGAGACTGGTACCGTATATTGTGGGCGGGATGCTGCTTCTCGCCCTGGTTCTGTTCCTGGTGGCGCTGGTGTATTTCCGGCGTGGGAAACGCGATCGGTACTGGCGGCTTCGCCGCGCCGCCAGCCTTACTGGTTGGCAGTTGTTTCTTATCTCGCTCACGCTGGTTTTCGTTGCCTCGGCGGTCTGCCTGTTCAGCGGGTTCGCGTCGCTGGTGCTGGAAGGTAGTTCACAGGCATCGCCTGCACCTGCAATTGGCTCCCCCATGGTGCTGGCATCGCCGGTAACTGTCTCGCCTACGGCGCAGCCGGTCGCCACTACACCGACCCCCTCACCATCGCCTTCGCCCACGCTACAACCTGCGACCGCTACACCGTCGGCGACGGCCACCGTAACAGCCAGCATCACGCTACCGCCCCGTCCAACGCGGCTGGCGGCATCAGCGACGCCTGTTAGTCCGACTGCAACATCCACTGCGACAGAGGTTCAGGTGTGGCCGCTTACGTCCGAGGTGACGCCACTGCCCGGTGCTGACCTGACGATTGTCGCTGTGGCCAGCGCGGTGACCGCCGATCTGGAACCGGCTAACCCGGACGCCCCCTTGCAGGCGGGCATCACCCGGCTGTACTTCTGGGTTGCCTATCGCGGGATGGTGGACGGGGTGGCCTGGGAACGACTCTTGCTGCGTGACGGGCGCGTTATTCAGGGCGGGGCATACCTGTGGAATGGCGGCGCCGAAGGGACCGCGCTCTATTTCTTTGGTGATGCTGAAGGCTTTGCGCCGGGCGAATATGAAATTCGGCTGACATTCTCCGGCGTCACGGTGGAATCGAAGTCTCAGCGTATTCAGTGAGGAATGGTCCCGCAGACTAGCTTGGTAGGCTAACGGTTCCGCCGTTTGAAGCCGATGACGCGGTAAACGGTGTGCAGGCCAGGGTCGTCACGGAATGGCCGCTGAACTGGCTCAGCATCGATCCGGTCGCGGACGCGCTGGTAGGTGGCTTCCGAGATGATGATCTCGCCACGCTCCGCCGCCTCCTGAAGTTGTTTGGCGTGAGCAACCGGCTGGCCCAGGGCCGTGAATTCCTTGCGCTCATCGGTCCCCACATTGCCCAGAACGGCCATGCCGGTGTCGATGCCGATGCCATACCACAAACGGGCGTTGGGCGGCATCAGTTCGTGGAGCACCTTGACATCGTAGATCATGCTCATCGCAGCGCGGATCGCCCGCAGGGCATGATCTTCTTCCTGAGGGTTGAGCTGGGTGTTGTAGAGGCCAACCACTGCATCGCCCATGTACTTGTCGATGATGCCTTCGTACAGGTGGATGGCGTCGCTGGCGACCTCAAGGTAACGGTTGATCACGGTCATCAGCGCCTCTGGCTCAAGTTGCTCGGAGAAGCCGGTGAAACCGCGTACGTCAGCGAAGATGATGCTGATCTCGCGCTCTTCCCCGCCGAGGGCAAGGGTGTCGATGGCCCGGATGTTCTCCACCATCGCGGGCGGGAGGTACCGCCGCACTTCGGCCAGCGTTGCTTCCCGGCGACGGATGTCGGTCAGGTCATCAACAAGGATGGTTGCCCCACTGATACCCTGATCATGGGTCTTGAGCGGGCTGAGCCGCACGGCGAATACCACTTTTCCACGCCCGGCAAGGACCGGCTCAAGCTCCGCAGCGTAGCTGAGGCCATCGCTGAGGGCACGCTGCAGCGCTGCGTAGAACTCTGCACCGAGGTCCGGGAGGATATCTGCAAGAGGGCTACTCAGGACTTGCTGGCGTTCCAGGCCAAAGATGCGTTCCGCCGCCTGGTTCCAGATGATCACTCTGGTGTCACAATCGGTGGTGATCACCGCGCTGGCGAGCGAGGCAAACACGCTCTCCAGCAGTTCCTTGTTCTCGGTGACCTCTTCCAGGGTGGTTCTGACGTGTTCGAACAGGCGGGCGTTCTCGATGGCTACTGCCGCCTGATCAGCAAAGGCGGTCAGAAGCGCAAGCTCGCTCTCACCGAACAGACCGGAGCGAACGCGGTTATCAGCGTACACTACCCCGATCACATCCTCTTTGATTTTGAGCGGGACGCACAGAATACTGCGCAGAGAATAGGACACCACGCTTTCCTGCTCGGCAAAGCGCGGATCGCTCTGAGCGTTGGTGGTGACTACGGGCACGCCTGTCTGGGCGACGCTGTTGACAACGCTACGGCTTACCGTAAACGAACTGCGCTCGATGGTCTCCCGATCAAGGTTGCGGGCGACCCGTACCGTCATGCTGCCGGTGTGCTCATCGCGCAGCACGATGTAACCACGCTCGGCGTCAGTCAGGCGGATCACCGTGTCCATCACGCGGTTAAGGACCTCGTCCAGACCAAGCGAGCTGTTGATCAGTGCCGAGGTATCAGCGAGGGCGCGTAGCCGGGTTAACTCGATCTGTTGCGCCCGCAGGTGGGCGGCCAGCTTCTCAATGTCCTGTTCAGCGGTGGCGACATCCTGCAAGGCCCCAGGCGGCAAGCTCATGCCGCGCTGTTGCAGCAGGGCACGCTGAGCGCGCAGAAGACCATCCAGCTCGTGGATCATGCCTTTGATCCGTTCGGCGGTAACGATGCCAGGACTGGCAAAGGACTGAGTCCCGAAGAGCGTTGACATGCCGCTATCACCCCTCCCACTCGAACTGGTAGATACGAGCGGGCTGCTGGCGTCCGCGGATTTCGATCTCACCACGATCGGTAGTGCGCACGTGTTCGGTGATCTGTGGCAGATGCACCTCGCAAGCGTTATAGACCTCCTGACTGGCCAGTATTTCGTTGTCACCTGCCAGGTCCAGGAGGCGATGCGCCAGGTTTACCGTGTCGCCGATAGCCGTGAATTCCCGGCGGACTTTGCTGCCGACATTGCCCATGGTAGCAATGCCACTGTGGATGCCAATGGCGTAACACGGCTGAGTCGGAGGTGTATCGGGATCACCTAACCCGGCAAAGGCTGCGGCAATATCCAGCGCAGCGCGCACTGCATCCCAGGCGTGGGTAGCGCTGGGGTTCAGTTGCGTGTTGAACAAAGCCATGATCTCCGTGCCCATGAATTTGTCGATCACGCCGCCAAAGCGATGAATTGGCTCGCAACAAAGGGCCACATAGCGGTTGAGTTCAGCCAGTTGCTGCTGCGGAGATAGATCGGCCAGCAGCACACCAGGGAGGCGGATGTCTACATAGAGCACGGTGATGTCTCGCCGGACGCCGCCCAGTCCCAGCTGGGCAATGCTCTGAATGTTGTCAACCATGGCTGGCGGAAGATAACGCCGGATCACGTTCAACTGGGCTTCGCGCTGGCGGGCTTCCGTCAGATCGTCCATGACAATCGCGACGCCTTCGATCGACTGTCGGGCATCGCGCAGGGGACTGAGCCTGACGCTCAGCGTGCGGGTGCCGCGTGTTTCTACTTCGGCCTGCAGCTCCACGCTCATCCGCCGGTTTTCCAGCCGGGTTGCTTCTAGGGCGCGGCTCAGGCTATCGGCCAGCATCGGCAGGCGAGCAGGCAGAACGCCCCCGATGACCTGCTCAGGCGTCAGGCGCAGGATATCACATGCCGCATCGTTGAGCAGCGTGATCTGGTCGCTGGCGTCGGTCACGATGACGCCGCTGGGGATGGAGGCGAATACATCGTCGAGTAATGCCTTGATCTCGCTGATCTCGGCCAGGGCAGCACGGATACGCTCAAACAGGCGGGCATTCTCGATGGCGATGGCAGCCTGATTGGCGAACGCATTGAGCATCGCCAGTTCGCTGTCGCCGAACAGACCTGCGCGGATGCGGTTATCAGCATAGATCACGCCGATGACGTGGCCTTTGCTCTTGAGAGGGACGCAGAGGATACTGCGCAGAGCAAAAGAGACAATGCTCTCCTGGGCGGCAAAACGGGGATCATCCTGGGCGTTAGTGGTGACCACCGGCTCGCCGGTCTCAGCTACGCGCTTGATGACGCTGCGGCTGACGGTAAAGGCGTCCTGAGCGATGGTTTCCCGGTCGAGGTTGCGGGCAACGCGGTACTCCATCTCCCCGGTCTGTTCGTTACGCAGCATCAGGTAACCCCGCTCGGCGCCAGTCAACCGCAGCACGGTGTCCATGGCCTGGCTCAGCACTTCATCGAGATCGAGGGTGCTATTGATCAGGGCGGCGGTCTGGGTCAGGGCGCGAAGCTGGCGGAGGGCCTCCTCCTCCTCTTTCAGGCCATTGATCAGGTCCTGCATGGTGATCTGAGCATCTTCCAGCAGGGTGAAGACCGCAGAGGGCAGGGTCATGCCCCGCTGGCGCAGAATCTCGCGCTGGGAGAGCAACACGCCCTGCAAATTGTGGAGGTTACGGCCCAGGGCCTGGGCTTCCTGGCGGATCGTATCAGTTGGCCTGAACTGTGTGGTCATTTTACCCCCGACCTGTGGACGGTCTCCGGGTATCGTAGTCTGGCCGATGGCGGGTGTGTGGAGCGTTAGTTTTCGTTGCAGGCGGGCATGATTTCGCTGCATTGGAAAGGCGCTCACCGGCTCACGAGGCATTATACCCGGCGGATAGGGGCCTGCAACAGCGGTCTGATGGCGATGACAGAATTGATGGGTAGAATCGCATTCGGTCAAGTCGGGGTAACGAGGAGAACCTGGACAGGATGCCACCGGGCAACAGGCCTCGGTAACCTGTTGGGGACTAACTGCATCCAAGTAAGGTGTTGCCTGGCGGGACTCCTTCGCCGGGTTCCAGTAGTGACGCATGCACGCTCTCGGATGTAGGAAATCCCCCGCGTCCGGGGGGCAGGTGGTTACATAACAGGTGGGCCTCAACGCCTGCTGGAGGGAGAACGGTACGAGATGCAGAAGGAAAAAGTAATCATCATCGGCTCTGGCCCCGCCGGGCTGACGGCGGCGCTCTATGCTGCGCGGGCGAATCTCAATCCGCTGGTTCTGGCCGGGGACCTGCTGGGTGGCCAGATTTCGCTAACCAGCGAGGTGGAGAATTATCCCGGTTTTCCACAGGGGGTGAGCGGGGCAGAGCTGGTTGATCTGATGAAGACACAGGCCGAGCGCTTTGGCGCACGGCTTGAGTATGATTCGGTGGTGGCGGTCGACTTCAGCAAAGGATCGCCCTTCTACCTGAAGTCCACCATGGCTGAGTATGAGGCGGAAGCGGTCATCGTGACGGTTGGTGCCTCTCCGCGTAAGCTGGGTATTCCCGGCGAGGCAGAGTTCACCGGGCGCGGCGTCAGCTACTGCGCGACCTGCGACGGCTTCTTCTTCAAGGGGAAGGATGTCGTTGTGGTTGGCGGCGGTGATAGCGCGCTGGAGGAGGGCCTCTTCCTGACCAAGTTCGCCAGCAAGGTGACAATTGTCCATCGGCGCGACCAGTTGCGGGCCGGGGCCACCCTCCAGGCGCGTGCAGCGGCAAATGAGAAGATCGGCTACATTTGGGATACGGTGGTGACAGCCATTGAAGGCGATGGCACGGTGCAGCGGGTGAGGTTGCATAACCGCAAAACCGGCGGAGACAGTGTCCTGCCGACGGATGGCGTGTTCATTTTCATCGGCCACGACCCGAACAATTCGATCTTCAAGGGTCAGCTGGCGATGGATCAGGATGGCTATGTCATCACCGACAAGCAGATGCGCACCAGTGTAGAGGGGGTTTTCGCGGCGGGCGAGATTCAGGATCGCCTTTACCGCCAGATTGCGACATCAGTAGGGCAGGGCGCGGCGGCGGCGATGATGTGCGAGCGCTGGTTGGCCGAACGCGAGGGCTGAACCAGGCTAGCGAGAATAGCGGCGGTTGGACGGGGCTGCCCTGGTGCAGCCCCTTTTTTGTGTTTGACACTTTTGTCGCACGATGGCGCGTTGCCGGGTACAATAGCGCCGTTTTGAGGAGGGCGTCTATGAACCTGATGGAATATGTGCGGATTATCACCCGCCGGCTGTGGATCATCGTGTTGTTGATGGCGTTGACCATGGCTGCGGCTTTTGTCCTGAGCCGTCTACAGACGCCAGTTTACCGGGCGACGCAGAAGATTCTGATGCAGCCCTCGCGGATCGACTTTGGTCTGGCAGAAGCGACAACACGCCTGATGCGATCATACGTGGTCTTTCTGGATAGCGACGACCGCGCTCGGGAGGTGATTGACGCGCTGAAGCTTGACATGACGCCGGGAGAACTGCGTCAACATGTAACGGTGGATACCGATGAGAGTCGCCTGCTGATCACGATTGATGTTGACCTGCCTGACGGCAATCTGGCCAACGACGTAGCCCGGCAGTGGGGCAACCTGTTCATTGAATGGCGTAACGAGGAGAATCAGCGCACGCGCTACGAGGACCGCATCCGGGCGTCGCTGGTGGATTACCCCACCTATAGCCAGATTGTGCCACGGACGGCAGTCAATGTGGCGGCGGGGGCCGTGCTGGGGCTGATCCTGGGTGGCGTGATTGTGTTTGTGCTGGAATACTTTGAATCCAATATCATCCGCCGGCGGGACGATGTTCTCCGTTCGCTGGATGTACCGGTGCTGGGCACAATCCCGGCGGAAGAAACGCGGTCTTAGGGGGGCGGAAGGAGACAGGCAAGACCAATGGCTACCGTAGGCTTGATCATGCTCGCCGAGCCGCAGTCAGCTGCGGCTGAAGCGTACCGTGCGCTGCGGACGAATCTGCTGTTTTCCACCGTGGATCACCCGGCCAATACTCTGGTGATTACCGGCCCGACGCCTGAGGTGGGCAAGAGTACTGTCGCTGCCAACCTGGCGATTACCCTGGCTCAGGGGGGACATGAAACCATCCTGGTCGATTGTGACCTGCGCCAACCCCGGCAGCACGAGCTGTGGGGCGTGGACAACCAGCGCGGCCTGACCACGATGATGCTTGATCCGGCGGCCCTGGCGCAGCCGCCCCTGCAATCCGTTAACGTGGAACACCTGAGCATATTGCCCGGAGGCCCGTTGCCCCCCAATCCGGCTGATCTGCTGGGCAGTCGGCGAATGGATGAGGTGATCGGCGTGTTGAAGGCACGGGCGGAATTTGTGTTGTTTGACGCGCCGCCGGTGCTGGCAGTGGCTGACGCCGCAATCCTTGGTTCTAAAGTGGATGGCGTGCTGCTGGTCGTGCGGGCGGGGCAAACGCGGCGTGATCATGCCATCCGGGCTAAGGAGTTGCTGGACCAGGTGCATGTGCGCATCGTCGGCAGTGTGCTCACCAACGCTCCACGTGACGCAGCGGTGGCCGGTTACTACGCCTAGAGGGTAGGTGAGCGCATGAAAGGTCTGATTTTGAGCGGCGGTAAGGGAACCCGGCTTTATCCGCTGACCTATACGCGCGCCAAACAGTTGATCCCGGTCGCCAACAAGCCCATTCTCTTCCGGGTCATTGAGGCGATCCGAGAGGCAGGAATCACGGAGATCGGGATCGTCATCGGCGACACCGGGCCGGAAATCCGCGAGGCTGTCGGTGATGGCAGTCGCTGGGGAGCGACGATCACGTACATCCAGCAGGAGCAGCCGCTGGGGCTGGCTCATGCCGTCAAGATCTCACGGGACTTCCTGGGCGACGAGCGTTTTGTGATGTTCCTGGGCGATAACGTGATTCAGGGCGGGATACACCGCTTGATCACGGACTTTGCCCGGCATCCGGAATGGAACAGCCAGATCGTCCTCACCAGAGTTGAGCATCCTGAGCAATACGGGGTGGCCAAGCTGACGGCGGATGGGCGGGTTGAGCGCCTGATTGAAAAGCCCAAAACGCCGCCTTCTGACCTGGCGCTGGTTGGCATCTACATGTTTGACTCCCACATCTTCGAGGCGACTGAGCAAATCAGCCCATCCTGGCGCGGCGAACTGGAGATCACCGATGCGATCCAGTGGCTGGTCGATCACGGGCATACGGTCTATCCGTACGTGCATCAGGGTTGGTGGATCGATACGGGACGTCCGGATGATATGCTGGAAGCCAACAGCAAGGTGCTGGAGGAACTGACGCCGGAGATTCTGGGATTTGTCGATGAGCAATCTGATGTTGACTCGCGGGTGACGGTCCAGGCGGGGGCGCAGATCATCAACAGTACTATTCGCGGCCCGGCGATCATTGGCGAAAACACGCGCATTGTGAACAGCTATATCGGGCCGTTCACCAGCATCTACCACAATGTGGTCATCGAGAACTGTGAGATCGACCGTTCGATCGTCCTGGAACACAGCGTGATGCGCGATATCAACGTGCGCGTCCAGGACAGCCTGATCGGGCGTCATGCCCTGGTGCAGCGCAGCGAATACCGCCCCAGGGCGCTCAAGCTGAATCTGGGTGATTACAGCAAGATCGGCCTGGTCTAGCGCCGACGGCCACAAGAGCGATAGGACACGTGACCATGAAGAACATCCTCGTAACCGGCGGGGCGGGGTTCATCGGCAGCGCCTTTGTGCGCTACATGATCGATGCCTATCCTGACTACCATGTCGTTGTTCTGGATAAGCTGACTTACGCCGGCAACCTGGATAACCTGTTGCCAGTCCGGGACAATCCGCGTTACCGGTTCGAACGGGCGGATATCGCCGACCGCGCTGCTGTCGAGCGCATTGTTGAGCAGCACGGCATCGATACGATTGTCAATTTCGCAGCGGAGACGCATGTCGACCGCAGCATTCTGCAGCCCGATGCTTTCATCTACACTGATGTGGTCGGCGTGTATGTACTACTGGAGATGGTGCGTCAGAAGGGGGTGCAGCGCCTGCTGCATGTCAGCACTGATGAGGTCTACGGCGATATCCCTCAGGGCTATTCGGTTGAGACCGATCCCTTTGCGCCGAACAGCCCGTATGCCGCTTCCAAGGCTGGGGCGGAACTGATGATCCGGGCTTACTACCAGACTTACGGCCTCAACGTCGTGGTGACGCGCGGGAGCAATACCTTTGGGCCATACCAGTACCCGGAGAAATTGATGTCGCTATTCATCACGGAGGCCATTGACAACCGGCCGCTGCCGCTGTATGGCGATGGCCGACAGGTACGGGACTGGCTCTATGTGCTGGATCATGTCACCGGCATTGATACGGTACTGCACAAAGGCGTGGCTGGTGAGGCTTACAACATCGCCGGCGAGAATGAGCGCCCTAACATCGATGTGGTTCGGGCGCTGCTGAAGGAGCTGGGTAAGCCGGAAAGTCTGATCCGCCATGTCGCTGACCGCCCCGGTCATGACCGCCGCTATGCGATGAACTGCGATAAACTGCGGGCGCTGGGCTGGCAGCGCCAGCACAGCTTCGAAGAGGCGCTGCGTGAAACCGTGGCGTGGTATGTGCAGAATGAGTGGTGGTGGCGCAAGATCAAGACCGGCGAATACCTGGAGTACTACAAAACCCAGTACGCCAGCCGCCTGGGCTGAGATCAATGGTTGCCGCATGGCGTGCTGCGGCGCGGTGGTAGGTCACCTGAATGCGAAAGCGGGCTGCCCCCGGAAGGAGACAGCCCGCTTTTCGTACTGTGGACAGGACAGGGTTTAGTACATGTCCATGCCGCCACCGGGCGTCGCCGGGGCCTTCTCGTCCTGCGGAATGTCGGTGATCAGCGCCTCGGTCGTCAGGATCATGGCGGCGATGCTGGCCGCATTCTCGAGCGCGCCGCGGGTCACCTTGGCGGGGTCGATGATGCCGGCCTCGATCATGTCGACATAGGCGCCCTTGAGCACATCGTAGCCGATGTTGGGGTTCTTCTTTTCTTCCTGGATGCGGCGCACGTTCTCGATGATCACAGCGCCGTCAGCGCCAGCATTGGCCGCGATGCGCTTCATCGGTTCTTCCAGGGCACGGCGCAGGATGGAGACGCCGGTGTTCTCGTCGTCGAATTCCATCTTGAAGCCGTCAAGAGCCTTCATCGCGTTGATCAGGGCGACACCGCCACCGGGCACAATGCCCTCTTCCACAGCGGCACGGGTGGCGCTCAGGGCGTCTTCCACGCGGTGCTTCTTTTCCTTCAGTTCCACCTCGGTCGCCGCGCCAACGCGGATGACCGCCACACCGCCGGCCAGCTTGGCCAGACGTTCCTGCAGCTTCTCGCGGTCGTAGTCGCTGGTGCTGTTCTCGATCTCGACCTTGATCTCCTCAACGCGGCCCCGGATGGCGGCCTCATCACCGGCGCCATCAACGATCGTCGTCTCTTCCTTGGTGCTGACGACCTTGCCAGCGCGGCCCAGGTCAGCGATGGTCACGCTCTCGAGCTTGCGGCCCATTTCCTCGGTGATGACCTGACCGCCGGTCAGGATGGCGATGTCCTGCAGCATGGCCTTGCGGCGATCGCCGAAGCCAGGAGCCTTGACCGCCAGCACGTTGAGCATACCACGCAGCTTGTTGAGCACCAGTGTGGCCAGCGCTTCGCCGTCAACATCTTCGGCGATGATCACCAGGTCGCGCTTGCCAACCTGCACCAGCTTCTCCAGCAGCGGAACAATATCCTGAGCAGCGCTGATCTTCTTGTCGTGGATGAGGATGTATGGCTCCTCAATCACGGCTTCCATCGTCTCAGGGCTGGTGACAAAGTAGGGGCTGATGTAGCCGCGATCGAACTGCATACCCTCGACATATTCGATCTCGAAGGCCAAGCCCTTGCTTTCCTCGACGGTGATCACACCCTCATTGCCGACTTTATCCATCACCTCGGCGATGAGGTCACCAATTTCCTGGTTCTGGGCGCTGATGGCAGCGACGGCAGCGATCTTGTCCTTGGTGCTGATGTCGATCGCCATATCGCGCAGAGCGTCCGAGACCTTCTTGGTGGCCGCTTCAATACCGCGCTTGAGCAGCATCGGGTTGGCGCCAGCAGCGACATTCTTCAAGCCATCATTGACGATGGTCTGGGCGAGCAGGGTCGCGGTGGTGGTACCATCGCCAGCGATGTCGTTGGTCTTGGTAGCGGCTTCCTTCAGGAGCTGCGCCCCCATATTCTCAAAGGGGTCTTCCAGCTCAATTTCCTTGGCCACGGTCACGCCGTCATGGGTGACGGTCGGGGCGCCGAACTTCTTGTCAAGGGCGACATTGCGGCCCTTGGGGCCAAGCGTCGTGACGACGGCATCGGCCAGCTTATCCACGCCGCGCTTGAGGCCGCGACGAGCTTCTTCCCGGAAGACGAGTTGCTTGGGCATAGCTTATAACCTCCAACGGTCAGGATAAACGCCAGTTGCTGAGGAGACTGCTTTACTTCTCGATAACCGCCAGGACGTCGCTTTCCTTGAGGATCAGCAGCTTCTCATTGTCGAGCTTGATCTCGGTGCCGCCGTACTTGGCGAACAGCACCTGATCGCCGACCTTGACTTCCATGGGGATGCGCTTCTTGCCGTCTTCATCAAAGCGCCCCGGGCCAACCGCCAGGACCTCACCCTGCTGGGGCTTTTCCTTGGCCGTCTCCGGCAGGTAAAGCCCGCTCGCGGTCTTCTCCTCGCCCTCAAACGGCTTGACCACGATCCGATCATTCAGCGGGCGTAGTTTGATGGACATACTCAGCCACCTCCTCGGAGTTAGATGCTGATAGGCATAACACGTTCTTGCCAGTGAAAGAGATCATCCGGCGTTAGCACTGTAGGCTTTAGAGTGCTAATCTTCACCGTCGGCAATATACCAGAGGACAGGGGGGTTGTCAAGCAATTCTAGCAAACTTCTTATGCGAGTGCTAATGCCTGGAGTGGGCAAGTCCTGTCCGTGAGATGTCAGAAGACCGGGATGCCGGGAGGTCCGCTGAAGATACGGCCTGGCTTCGCCCGGCGGTACTTATGCAGCGGCATCGCTACTGCCCGCTGCCCGGTAACAGGCGGATGATGCGGCCCTCCAGAACGGAGAGGGCGATGTATCCTTCCGGGCTGACGGCCACATCGACCGGCTGTTCGGGGTAGAAGTTCTGCCCCTGGATAGTCATGATCTCGAGCGGATAGCCGTAATAGACATCAACAGGCACGAGAAGTTCGCGCACGGATGGCTGGCCGGTCTCGTCGCGAACGGGATGCCCGGCGGCGTCGCGGCAGGTCTCAGCGCGCCCCTGTGCGTCAAAACAGAAGCGGTAGAGCGCGTAACCGGCAGGGAGGTAGCCAGCAGTGCTGCCACGCAGGACGACAAGCAGATCGTGCTGAAATTCCGGGAAGGCGTCTCCCCGGTAAAAGGCCATACCGCCGGGAGTGCTGTGAGCGGGAAACGTGTATTCAGGGAGGGCAGTCTGCTGGCAGAAGTCTGGCTGCGGCGCGGGCAACGGGAAATCCGCAAGCAAGCCACTGGCGGATGCCGCGCAATAAGGCCAGCCGAAATGCTGGCCGCCCACAGTAAGACGGTTAAGCTCGTCAAGAGGTTGTTCGCCATTGCTGCCGCCGGGTGCGCTATCCACAATCCACAGATCGCGACTTCCGGGATGCCAGGCGAAGTCAAAAGCATCGTATAGTCCACGCGCCATAACCTGTTCATCCCCGCCGTCAGAGGTGTAGCTAAGAAGAACCGCACGGCGCGGATCGCTTTCCACGCAGTCGCTGCAAGAGGCGCCCTTGCTCACGTACAGACGCCCATCGGGGCCGAAGCCTATACTGCCTGTCCACAGTCCTGCTCCGCCGGGAAGCCCCTCAATGATGGCCTGCTGTACTTCCGCGTGACCATCCCCATCCTCGTCGATCAGTCGATAGATGGCACGGTCGCCGGATACATACCACGCGCCTTCGTGCCAGACGAGGCCATTGGGTGTGTCCAGTCCTGAAGCGAAAGTGTGCAGACTGTAGGTTCCAGCGTTCGAGTCAAAGTCGCCTACCCACTGAATGAGACCTTCATCCGGGCGGGTCAGGAACAGCCTGCCGCACCAGGCAACCGGCTCAGCCATTTCGTCGCAGGGTGGGGCGTAGGCAATTGAGGTGATCGCTGCCAGGGCCGAGTAGGGCAGGTTGTTGACCAGATATTCCGGGCAGAATCGAAGCGGATCGACGATCGGCTGCGTTACAATTGTGCCCTGTGGATGGCAACCGGACTGCATCGCGGCAGGGGGAGATGATGGCGGTGGTACCGGGCCGGCAAAGACAGGGCCTAGACCGACGGCCACCGCGATGCAGGCAGTGGAGAGGGCGGCGATCAACGTCCAAGAAAGCAGACGGTTCATGGGGCATTCTTTCCCCGGCTAATGCCAGTCGCGCCTCAATGCTACCGGCTCAGCCTGCATCCTGCCAGCCGGTCAGCGGTTTGCCGCATGCAGGGCGGGCACGTAGAATCCAGAAGTCGCGGCAGGGCATTTTGGCAGCAGGAAGCTAATCGATGATGCGATCTGTGTGGCGATTGGTGACTGGCGTGGTCCTGGCTCTGTTGCTGGCGGAAGGGGCCGGCATGGCCCGGATGTGGCCGCAGCTGCAGGAACGCCTGCCGCTGCGCTATGGCGATTCGGTGACAGGCACCATTTCCCATGCTCGCTTCTTCCAGCAGTACAGCTTCAATGGCGCAGCGGGGGATCGGGTGGTAATCACGATGGAGGCGCTTTCGGGCAACCTGGACCCGCTCCTGTTGTTGGGGGATTCGGCCCTCAATCTGATCGCTGAGGACGATGACAGCGGCGGCGGCTTTAACGCCCGGCTGGAAGTCACACTGCCAGCGGATGGTGTGTACATCGTGGAGGCCACGCGCTACGGTCAGGATTCCGAGGCTGGACAGAGTACTGGAGACTTTCGTCTGACTCTGCTTGTCGATCAGGGGCGCGGCAGAACGCAGGATCAGCTGGCGGGGATATTTGCACCATTGAGGTTTGGCAATACCTCGCGAGGGCTGTTGAGCCAGGCTGACCGCTTCCGGCTGTTCTGGTTCTATGCTCAGGGCGGCGATCGAGTCGCCGTCCGGGGTGTTCTGAGCGCGGGGATGAAAGCGACACTGGTGCTCTACGACCCAGCATTTGCTGAACTGCAGCGTGATCCTGCCGGGCAAGTCGTGGAGGCGGATCTAGCGGCTACGGGCATCTACTTCATTGGGCTGGCGCTGGCAGAAGATTCCCCGGCGGGCACCTACGCCGTGCGACTCACCGGCAGCGCCAGCGACATCACGGCCGGTGATGAAGCGCTGCTACCGCTGGTCTATGGCGATGCCATGCGGGGCAGTCTGGACGACGACCATCCTGCTGACCGGTACAGTTTCGAGGGACACACGAACGATCAGGTGATCATTCGGATGCAGGCTGTCGATCGAGGATTGGATCCGTTTCTGTATCTGTACGGCCCGGAAGGGGAGATCATCGGCCAGGATGATGACGGAGCAGGCGTACCGGATGCCGAACTGGCTGTTGTGCTGCCTGCTGATGGCCGGTATACCGTGGTGGCCAGCCGCTTTGGCGGGGCCAGTGGCGCCTCTGCAGGCGGATACACGCTTACCCTGGAAGGCGCCGGGGTCAACGACGTTACAACCGAAGGGCGGAACGCTGGCGAGGCTTTGCCCGCGGATTTCCAGAACCTGCCGCGAGTGCGTTACGGTGATGTGATCACTGACCGTCTTGATAACACAGTGCCCTACCGGGCCTATGTTTTCCAGACACGGGCTGGCGATACCGTCGAGATTACGATGCAGACGACGCAGGGTGACCTGGACCCTATCCTGCGCCTGCTCAACGACCGGCTTGAGACTCTGGCCGAACACGATGACATCAGCGCCGCTAACAAGAATGCCAGGCTTACCCTGACCATACCTGCTGACGGCTACTACGCCATCCTGGCAAGCCGCTATAACGGTGAAGCCGGGACAACCAGCGGCAGTTTCCGGCTGGCCATTACCGCGCCGGGCGTGCTTTCCCAGAGTCAGATCGCCACGGTGCTTCCCGCGCAGACCCTGCATGAAGGCGAGGTTTTGAACGGCCAGCTGGCTGATGCACCCGGCACACTGTACCGGTTTTTCGCTGCGGCTGGCGATACAGTTGAGTTAACCCTGGAAACCAGCGGCCCTTTGCAGGAGGAGGGGCTGCTTATCCTGGCGGATCCAGCCTTGCAGGAACTTGCGGTCAGCGCAGACGGAAACCTGCGCCATACGATTCCTCAGGATGGCATGTACACTGTGATCGTGTCGCGCCTGGGCGGGCCTCTGGGCACAGCGCGAGGTTTCTTCCGCCTGTCGCTGACGGGGGCAGATCCGACTGCCGCCGAGCGACTGGGGGGCGGCTCGGAGCCACAATATCAGCCAGGAGATGTCGTACCCTACGGGGTGGTATTGACCGGTGCCATCGACAATGCGACGCCGCGCCAGACCTACCGATTCATGGGACAGCAGGGGGATCGGATCTCGATCACACTGGAGGCCCTTGACGCGACGCTCGACCCGCTGCTCATCCTGCTGGGGCCGGATGGCACGCCGGTTATGCGCGATAACGACAGCGCAGGCAACCTGAACGCCCTGATTGGCCCGTACCTCCTGACACAGGGAGGTGAGTACACCATTGTAGCTACCCGGGCCGGTGAGGCCAGCGGCACTTCACGCGGACGCTACGAACTGACATTGAGCGGCATCCCGGTGACCCAGCCGGAGATACGGGAAGGCCAGACGGGGGCTGACCTGGCAACGGCATTGCCGCTGGCTCCTGGCCAGACCGTCAGCGGCGCCATCAGCGACGCGCAGGCAGCGGTGTTCTATGCGCTCGACGGGATGGCCGGGACGACCATCCAGGTGGATATGGTGCGGCTGGGAGGTGACCTGGATGCTTTCCTGGCCGTGCTGGACCCGGCGCAGACGCTTGTGGCGTTTGACGATGATAGCGCTGGCCGGCAAAACGCCCGCGTGATCTATACCCTGCCCGTGGACGGTCGTTACTATGTGGTTGCCAGCCGGTATGATCTTCTTGAAGGGACAACCAGCGGTGAGTATCTGCTCAGCGTTGTGGCGCGCTAATGCTGCTGGCCGGTTCAGGCAGATCAGGCGTTGGGCGCTGACGCTGGGCCTGGCGGCGCTCTGGTGCTGTTGCTGGCCGGGTCAGGTCACTTTCGTGAGCGGGCAGGAGGGCCGCCAGATCCTGTATGGTGAAGCGATTGAGGGGCGGATCACGCAGGCGGAGCCGCGGCAGGTGTACTACTTTCAGGCGCGGCGCGGCGATGTCATCTCCCTGGCGCTGACGCGACTGGACGGCAACCTGGACCCGGTGCTGCTGCTGGCTGCCAACACTGGCGAGATCATGGCTGCCTCGGACGATGCTGATGGCGCCCTGGGCGCCCGGATCGATACCATTCAGATTGCGGAAGACAATTACTACTTCGTAGTAGCGACACGCTTCGGGCAGGGTCTGGGCGTCACCGAAGGTCGCTTCCGGCTGGAGTTGCAGCGGGTGGGCGTGTCGTCCCAGGCAGGGGTATTTCTCAGTTACGGCGATTCTGTTGTTGGCTCGGTGGATGACGCGAACCCGCGGGTTACGTATGTTTTTGAGGCCAGGCGTGGCGACATCGTCAACGTGGCCATGCGCCGGATCGCCGGTAACCTGGACGCCCGTGTGGCAATACTGGGGCCGGATAGCGCCTTGCTAGCTGTCAACGATGATCAGGATGCGTCGCTTGATGCAGCGATCACCAACCTGCTGATCCTGGAGCCGGGCTTCTATACCATTGTGGCCACGCGTTTCGGCGAGGAAGCCGGGCGTAGCACGGGGAGCTTTGTACTCAGCCTGGATACCGCGCCGACGAGCGGTCAGGGCGCGACGCTCGAATCGGCGCTTCTTCTGCGGTATGGTGATGAGGTGAGAGGACTGATCGATCGTGACTACCCTGCGCGTTACTACAGCTTCGGAGCGATGCGGGGCGATGTGATCACGGTCACCATGAACCGCGCCAGTCGTGATCTCGATCCGCTGGTGGCGATCCTGGACGAAGCGGGCACTGTGCTGGCGGAGGATGATGATTCTGGCCCCAGCAACAACGCCCTGATCCAATCCTATATCATCCCGGCGACAGGCAGATACTACGTCCAGGCGACCCGCTTTGACCGTGCTCAGGGCACGACTACCGGCGACTACATCCTGCGACTGGACGGGGTAACCGGGGAGGCGCCGATTGTCGCGCCCGGCACACTGACGATTCTGCCGGGGAGCACCGTGACCGGCGCCATCAGCAACGAAAACAGCGCTGTGACTTATGCTTTCCTGGGCAGGGCGGGAGACGTGGTGACGATCGAGATGACGGCGGCAGAGAGCGATCTGGATCCGCTGCTGGTGCTGTTCTCGGCGGAAAGCGTCCAGCTGGCGCTGGATGACGATTCTGGACCGGGCAAGAATGCCCGCATTGCTGCCTATCGTATCCCCGCGGATGGGACGTACTACATTGTGGCAACGCGGTTTGAGTTTCAGAACGGCAAGACGACGGGCAACTACCGGCTGAGCCTGACCCGCGATTCCGGTCAGTGACGATTGATGCAATGCCTCCCGGCTGCTACAATGGCCTGCCGGATTACGCCGGGCTGAGCGGCCCGGATTCACCATAGCGATGAGCACACGGCACAATGGGCAAAGTACTTTCACTTGAGGAAGCCAAAGCCTGGCGGGAAGCGCTGGCAGCCAGCGGGCAGAAGCTGGTCTTCAGCAACGGTCATTTTGACCTTTTCCATGTTGGTCACCTGGACTACCTGGAGAAGGCGCGCGCGCTGGGCGACGCTCTGTTTATCGGCGTGAATGATGACGATTCCACACGGCGGCTCAAAGGGCCGGGCCGCCCGCTGATTCCGGCGGAAGAGCGGGCACGACTGCTGGCGGCGCTGGCGGTGGTTGACGCGGTGATCATCTTCTCCAGCGATACGGCTGATGGCCTGATCCGGCAGCTGCGCCCGGATATTTACGCCAAGGGCGGCGACTATGAACACAAAACACTGCCCGAACGAGCCACCGTCGAAGCGCTGGGCGGGCGGGTGGTGCTAATCCCGTTCTTGCCCGGCCATAGCACCTCAGATTTGATTGCGCGGATCAAGGCCCTGGCGGAGGGTGAATGACCTCCGGGACGAATCCTGGCGCCGAATCCTCTCCCTTGCTTCAGCCTGTACCGCCGATGGCCACTGAAACGCAGGCGGTAGATGACGCCGGTGTGGCCAGGGCGACTGGCATCAACGCCCTGGGGAATATCGCCAGCCGGGTGCTGGGACTTGGGCGCGAGATGTTGCTCAGCAACCTGTTCGGCGCAGGGGTGGCAGTTGACGCCTTCAATATCGCCCTGATCGTGCCGCGCACGCTGTACGACCTGCTCATCGGGGGGCACGTCAATAGCGCCCTGGTGCCGGTGCTCAGTGAATACGCCATGCAGCAAGATCGATCAGCGCTGTGGCGGCTGGTCAACCTGTTGCTAGGGGTGGTGGTTTCCGCGCTGGCCATCCTTGTTCTGGTGTTGGAGCTCCTGGCGCCGCAGATTGTCGGCCTGATCGCCGGGGAAGCCGTCCCGCAGGTGCAGGAACTGGCGACGGTGCTCCTGCGGATCACCATGCCTGCCCTGCTATTCCTCGGTGTATTTGCCCTGCTGAGCGGTCTGCTATACGCGCTGAGACGTTTTGCGCTACCTGCCTTTGCCGGGGCAGTGTTCAACGGCACGATTGTACTCGTGGCGGTCATCGCTGCGCCCCGGCTGGGTATTCAGGCGATGGCGCTAGGCTGGCTGATCGGCGCGGCGGTGCAGATGGGCGCTCAGTGCTGGGGTCTGCGCGGTACGCAATTGCGGCTGGTATTGCGTGGCGCGTGGCAGGAACCCGGCCTGCGACGCATTCTGGTGCTCTACGTGCCAGTGCTGGCCTCGCTGGTGATCGACACACTGGTGATCCGCCTGGTGAGCTACCGGCTGGCGGCGCAGGTTGGCCCGGCAAGTATCAGTTATATGAATTTTGCCACGACGCTGGTGCAATTCCCGCACGGGTTGGTGGCAACGGCGATCAGTATCGCCATCCTGCCGACGCTCTCCCGGCAGGCGGTACTGTTGTATTCGGATAACGGGTTGCGCACTTATCAGGATACCCTGAGTCGCGGCTTGCGCCTGGCCGCGGCGTTGATAGTCCCGGCATCAGTCGGGTTGTTCGTGCTGGCAGCGCCGATTGTGCGGCTGATATTTGAGCATGGCTCATTTACTGCGGTTGATACGGCCCACACCGTCCTGGCCCTGCAACTCTACCTGTTCGGGCTGCCGTTCGCCGCGGTAGACTTGCTGCTGGTTTTCGCCTTCTACTCGCAGCAGGATACCCTGACCCCGGCCATTGTTGGCGTGATCAGCCTGGCGGCTTATATGGCGGTGGCGCTGGGTCTGATGGATAGGTACGGCCTGTTCAGCCTGATGATCGCGGACTCAGTCAAGCATATCCTGCACGCCAGCATCTCCGCGTGGCTACTGCGCCGGCGGATCGGCGGCCGTTACAGGAATGGCCTTGTGACCACCGTGCTGAAGACCGCCCTGGCCTCAGCGGTGATGGGGTTCGTGGCCGCTGACGCTAATCGGCTGCTGGCCGGCCTGGTTCCGTCAGGGGTGGCGGGAGAGATGCTGCTGGTCGTTGGCGCGGCTGCAGCCGGCGCCGCAGTGTTTGTGGCGCTGGCGCTCGTGCTGCGCATTGGTGAGTTGACCTGGCTACTGGGGCTTTTGAAAGTGCGGCTGGCCAAGTAGCGCCGTCTTCAGTGTTGCTGCACAATTCCAGTGGCGTTATGCGACCGTTTGACTCCGATCTGCATCCTACTGTGCAGCGCCGGTAGGGTATAATTCGCCCCGGTTCAAGCTTGACACTTTAGCGAGGAGACACTCCAAGATGCCATTTCAGAAGATCGTACCGCCAGCGGCCGGTGAGAAGATCACGGTGAAGGATGGCAAGCTGCATATTCCGGATCAGCCAATCATCGCGTTCATCGAAGGTGATGGCATCGGTTATGACATTATGACCGCGTCCAAGCGGATCTGGGATGCGGCTGTAGAGAAGGCGTACGGTGGGCAGCGCAAGATCCACTGGATGGAGATCTACGCCGGGGAGAAGGCAGCGCGCATCTATGACGGTGACTATATGCCTGAGGAGACGTTTGAGGCGCTGCGGCAGTATCACATTGGCATCAAGGGGCCGCTAACGACGCCGGTTGGGGGCGGCTTCCGTAGCCTGAACGTCACATTGCGGCAGGTGCTGGACCTGTATGCGTGTGTTCGTCCGGTGCGCTGGTACCGGGGGGTGCCCAGCCCGCTGCGCGAGCCAGAGAAGACGAACGTTGTGATCTTCCGCGAGAACACGGAAGATGTCTACGCGGGGATTGAGTTTGAATCCGGCACGCCGGAGAACGAGAAGCTGGCTGCCTTCCTGCGCCGGGAGTTCGGTGCGCAGTTCTTTGAGGGCGCCGGGCTGGGGATCAAGCCAATCAGTGCGTTCGCCAGTAAACGGCTGGTTCGACAGGCGATCCGCTATGCGCTGGAGCGTGGGCGGAAGTCCGTCACATTGGTACACAAAGGGAACATCCAGAAGTACACGGAAGGGGCGTTCCGCAAGTGGGGCTACGAGGTCGCTGCCGAGGAGTTCGGCGAGGTGACCATCACCGAGGACGAACTGTGGGAGAAGTACAACGGCAAGCAGCCCGACGGCAAGATCGTGATCAAAGACCGCATCGCTGACATCATCTTCCAGCATCTTCTTCTGCGTCCGGACGAATTTGATGTTATCGCCACCATGAATCTCAACGGCGACTACCTCAGTGATGCAGCAGCGGCGCATGTCGGCGGCGTGGGAATCGCCCCCGGCGCGAACATCGGGGATGAAGTCGCGGTGTTTGAGGCCACACATGGGACGGCCCCCAAGTACACGAATCTCAACAAGGTCAATCCGGGGTCGTTGCTGTTCTCCGGTGTGATGATGCTGGAATATATGAACTGGTGGGAAGCGGCGGAGTTGATCAATCGGGCGTATGAGAAGACGATTGAGCAGAAAATCGTCACGTATGATTTCGCCCGTCAGATGGAAGGCGCAACCGAAGTCGGTACGAGCGAATTCGCCTCTGCCGTGATCGCCAACATGGGCTGAGTTGCCCCTGCAGAGCATGCCACTCAGAGTTGTGAGCCGGGGCGTCACGTCCCGGCTCGATTGATCTTTGACAGGGTGCAAGGCACCAGAACCGGGCGGCGTGTCGTCCCCTGCTTCTTAGACGGGTCTCAGCGGGTTATCAGGGTATCCTTAACTTGCTTTGCAATGCTGTATCATAGCCTGGCATGAGCAACAGGTTCTATCTTGAGGTATGCACAATGGTTCGCTACATACTCGGTGTGATTCTGCTGCTCATCGTTGGTGTGGCGCCGCTGGCGACGCCAGTAGTGGGGCAGAGTGAAACCGACCGGGTACCAGCCTTGCCTTTCCCTGCTGATGTGGATTGGCTCAACGTCTCCGGCCCGCTGGATTGGGAGACGCTACGCGGCAAGGTGGTTGTCCTGGATTTCTGGACGTATGGGTGCATCAACTGCATCCACATTCTGCCTGATCTCAAGCGGCTTGAGGATGAGTTTCCTAACACGCTGGTGGTGATCGGCGTGCATAGCGCCAAGTTCGAAAACGAAAAGGATTCTGGGAACATCCGCCAGATTCTGCAGCGGTATGAGATTGCCCATCCGGTGGTCAATGACCGCGACTTTCGCATCTGGAACGCCTGGGGAATCCGGGCGTGGCCGACAGTCATGCTCATTGACCCGGAAGGCTATGTTGTTGGCTATCACGAAGGGGAGGGCGTGTACGATGTCCTCCAGCCGGTGATCGCCGACCTGGTCGCAACGTATGAGGCGGCAGGCAAAATCGTACGTACACCGCTTCCAATGGCTGCGGCTGCTGCAGAGCGCCCGGAGGGCGGACTGGCGTTTCCGGGCAAGGTGCTGGCGGATGAGGCCGGTGGGCGGCTATTTATCGCGGACTCCAATCATCATCGAATTGTTGTGGCTGCTCTGGACACCTACGAAGTGCTGGCGGTGATCGGGGAGGGCGTGGCCGGCTACGCGGATGGGCGTTATGACTCGGCTCGCTTCAATACGCCACAGGGGATGGCGTTGGCTGCTGACGGGCGCATCCTGTATGTCGCGGATGCCGGGAATCACATGTTGCGAGCGGTTGACCTGGTAGCAGAGACTGTCACAACTGTGGCGGGTTCCGGTCAGCAGGGCAGAGGGCAGCCGCCCAGCGGTCGCGCAATGTCAGTGGCGCTGAGCAGCCCGTGGGATGTCGCACGCGTGGGCGATGTCCTGTATGTGGCCATGGCGGGAACGCATCAGTTGTGGCGCTATGATACGGTTACCGGGGCGATAGCGGTGCACTCCGGTAGCGGTCGGGAGGGGCTGGTTGACGGACTGCACGCCGACGCGGCGCTGGCGCAACCCAGCGGCATCACGACCGATGGGACGATGCTTTACTTTGCCGACAGTGAAGCCAGCGCTATACGTATGGCGGACACCGATCCCGCTGGCGGTGTGCGTACAATCATTGGTACGGGGCTGTTTGACTTCGGTGATCGCGATGGCGTCGGGAGTGCGGCCCTGCTCCAGCATCCGCTGGGGGTGGCGTACGGGGATGGGCTACTGTACGTGGCGGACACCTACAACAACAAGATCAAACAGGTTGACCCGGTCAGTGGGGAAGTGCGCACTCTGGCCGGGGAGGCGCCTGGCGGCTACCGGGATGGTTGCGCTGAGGATGCCCTCTTTGACGAGCCGGGTGGTCTTTCCTATGCAGCCGGGCGGTTGTATGTCGCCGACACCAACAATCACGCCATCCGGGTGATCGATCTGGCGACACAGACAGTGAGCAGTGTCACCTTCGCCAATCCTGATGTGCTGCTCACTAGACGAGCAGAGGCTGACAGTGCGGCCCCCGCCAGCGGCGAAGAGGTGGTTCTGGCCTTGCAGACCGTTGCGCCGGGCAGTGGCACACTGACCCTGCAGATTGATCTGCCGGAAGGGTACAAGATTAATGACCTGGCGACTTCGACCGTAACCTGGCAAGCCGATGGGGCAATTGTCCGGATCGAACAGGCAGGGGCTACGCAGACAATCACAGAGGCCGCCCGGACGATTACTACGCCGGTGGTGTTCGCAGCGGGAGAGACGACACTGAAGGCGCAGGCGATGATCTTCTACTGTGAGGCGGTCAACGAGACGCTGTGCTTTGTGGCTCAGCCAGAGATTGTTCTACCGATCCGCGTCCAGTCCGGTAGTGCGCTACACGATCTGATGATCGCTTATGCGGTCGAGCCGCCAACCCCAGGATGGACTGGATGAAAGCGGAGCATACTACCCAGCCACTTTCCTCAAGCCAACTGTGACAGCGTCAGCCGCTGCAGACCGGCGCGGACTGCGCGGTTGCGCGCCTGCTGATCTGCGAGCGGCGGGCGCGAGGGAGGAAGGCCAACCTGTTCCAGCATATACGAAGCGGCTACGGCTGCGCTGACGACCGCTTCAGCCAGGTCGGCGGTGCGGTGCCAGGTGACAGCGAACGCCCCGCAGAAAGCATCACCTGCGCCGACCGGGTCAACGACCGGTCCGGAGGGCGCGGGCGGCACAGCGACGCCTTCCCCTGTATGGAGGTCCCAGACTTCAGCGCCGGCTGCGCCAAGCCTCAACGCCAGAATATGGCCGCCGAGAGCGCGGGCGCGTTCCAATAGTGTTCGCCTGTGGTCGGTGCCAAACAGCGCGATCGCCTCCGGCCAGTTCGGCGAGTAAATGTCACTGGCGGCCAGGATCAACGCTACCTCTTCTTCTGCGGGTGGCTGTTCCGGGGCTTTGAAAGGCTCAAGGCTGACCAGCACCCCCTGTTCCCGTAGCGCCTGGCAGGGAGCGAGGTACGGGGCTTCCGGATGAATGCCCCAGTGGAGGACCTGCACCGCCGGATAGAAGCGCAGAATCGTTGCGGCGTCGGGATGAGTCTGGTGATCAGAGGTGGACTGATCAACGCGCCAGACATGTGTCCGGCGGCCATCGGCTTCCAGGATTTGCCAGGCGCGTGGCGTCGGTAGATCGGTGACGTGCACTCCTGTCAGATCAATGCCCATTGCCGCCAGCGGTGCAAGGGCCTCAAACGGAAAGTCCCGCCCGACTCCGGCAAGCATACCTACCTGGTCGCCCGATTCCGCTGCGAGCGCCATCCCCCAAGTTGCCTGAGCGCCGCCGCCGCCCAGGGTGCCCATACGGGTGCGACCGTCAGGAAACACGATGTCATCCAGAATGATGCCGGGAGCCAGATAACGGACGCTCATACTCAGGCCGGTTGCTCCTTCAGCACGCTGTAAAGCATGGCCTTCCAGCGGGGAATGTCGATCGCCCAGCAGACGGTGACGCTGGGTGGCCGATCGACAAGCGTTCCCCAGATCGGGCGGTTGCGCTCATCGCTCGCCACGCCCAGCCTGTCGACAACGGTCATCCCCCGCGTCAGCGAGCTGCTGGTTTCCACCTCGACGTGGTGGCGGCTGCTGCGGGTACAAATGGTCGGATCCAGGGCGATAGCCATGGCTACCGGATCGGGCAGGGCCAGGCCGGGGTCGCCCAACCATTCGCGGTTAGCCCGGATGCCAGCGCGGTTGCAGTCCAGGGTGAAGTGGGCCAGCGGCGTATTGAGGGCGCGGATCTCAGCCATTTCTGCTTCGGTGATGTTGGCGGAACCGGTGGAAAGCTCGCAGCCGACCATCTCAATGGGTAGCCCACTGTGAAAGACGCGCCGCGCCGCTTCCGGATCAAACCAGATATTGTATTCGGCGGCAGGCGTCACATTGCCGACGGTATTGGCCGCACCGCCCATCACGACGCAGCGCCCGACCATCCGGGCGATTTCCGGCGCACGGGCCAAGGCCAGCGCGATGTTGGTCAGCGGGCCGAGCGTGACCAGGGTGAGACCGGGATACGCTTTGATCGTCTCGATTAGCGCGTCTACGGCATGCCCCGGGCGGGGGGAGGCCTTTGGCGGCGGGTAGTGCTGGTCGCCCATGCCATCCTGGCCATGGAAGAATTGCGCGTGGACAGGCTCGCGCATTAAGGGACGGTCGGCGCCACGGTAGACAGGCACGTCCGCCCCGCATAGTTCAACTGTGTAGAGGGCGTTAGTTACGCCCTGGTCGACCGGCACATTGCCGGCGACCACCGTGATCGCCCTGACGGCCACATCCGGCCAGCGCAGGGCCATGAGCAAGGCGACGGCATCATCTGAAGCAGTATCCGTATCGATCAGGAAGTCTCGCGGCATGCGAATCATCTCCCGGTGAGTCTGCGTTCAGCCAGAGCGACGGCGATCTGCGCGGCAACGGCAGCATTGTTGACCAGCAGCGCGGTGTTGGCGTCGCGGGAACGTCCGCCGGTTAGTTCGAGTACCTTACCCAGGACAAAAGGCGTGATCGCTTTGCCGGTTATCCCCTGCTCATCCGCAATGCGGGTGGCTTCGGCAATGGCTTGCTCCGCTGCTTCGGCGGGCAGCTCATGCTCAGCCGGGACGGGGACGGTGATCAAGATGCCCTGAGGCAGGCCAAGCGTCGACCGCGCGTCGATGATAGCGGCGGCTTCAGCAGGCGACTCAATCCGGAGGTCGACCGGCAGCCCGCTGGAACGCGAGTAGAAGGCAGGCAGTTCGTCCGTGCCGTAACCGATGACTGGAACGCCCTGGGTTTCCAGCACCTCAAGCGTGAGCGGCAGATCAAGGATCGATTTAGCGCCCGAACAGACGACGGCAACCGGCGTCCGGCCCAGTTCAACCAGATCGGCGGAGATGTCCTGTGGATGGCCGCGATGTACGCCGCCGATTCCGCCGGTGGCGAATACATCGATCCCGGCCATATGAGCGACGATCATGGTCCCGGCGACGGTTGTTGCGCCGTGCCCTTTGAGACCGACTACCAGCGGCAGGTCGCGGCGGCTACACTTACGCACCTGTTCAGGGCCGAGTTCGATCAAGCGCTCAATATCCGCCAGTTCCAAGCCGACACGAATCCGGCCGTCCAGTACGGCGACCGTGGCCGGTGTTGCGCCGTGGTCACGGATGGCCTGCTCCATGGCCAGGGCCGTCTGCAAGTTAGTCGGGTAGGGCAAGCCGTGGGTGATCAGGGTGGATTCCAGAGCAACAACCGGGCGATCCTCCGCCAGAGCAGCGCGGACGTCGGGGTGCAGGTCAAGTGGAACGGTCATGGGGTTTCATTCTCTTCCAGGGTAAGCAGTTCGCTGTTCAGTTCTGATCCTTGGTCTATAATAGCAGGAATGCGGGTTGAGGCCATCTTCGCGTCTGCCCATCCGGATGGAGAGGGGGCATGATGGTGCTTGAGCAATTATGGCGTGCTGTGCCCGGTCTGGAAAGCGCGATTCGCCAGCAACCGTTGGCGGCGGATCGCGAGGCCTCCTGGGTCATGCTACGAAGCCTGCTGCAGGCGTTCGCCCCTTCTACCGGCACGACGCTTCCGAATAGCATCCTGGATCAGGTCAGCGATATCGCTGCTGCCTTCGGGCTGGCCGACCGGCTGGAGGCGGACCTAGGAGGCGTGGGTAATGCTGGTCTGTGGCTGGGTGTGGCTGGCGGGCAGGCCGACGTGCTGGTAGTCGCTCATCTGGATCGGCAGACCTTCCGGGTTGACCGGCTGGAGGACGATGACCGGTCTGCCAGGCTGATGCCCGTATGCATCGCGAAGCCCTATGCGGTAGTTGCGTCTGTCCCGGGGCGAGCTTTGCGCATGCAGGATGGGCGGTTGGAGGTGGGCGCACGGGGTCGCCTGCATGCTGACGCGCAAGGGGTGTTTTTTCAGGCTGAAGAGGGCCTGTTGTTGCCATCCGATCTGATTACGGTTGATGGCAATCCCCGGCGCCAGGGCGACCGGGTCAGCGGGGGAGGTCTGGACAACGCCGCCGGTGTGCTGAGCGCGCTCGGCGCTGCTGCCGCCTTGCGGCGGGTTGAGGAGACTCTACTGGAGTACGACCGTCGTTGCCTGTTTGTGTTCCCTGATCGGCAGGATTACTCACTGACGACGTTAATGGCGGCGTGTCCTGCCCTGCGGCCCGCGCTGGGCGCGATCATTGTGGATGTGGTGGAAGCAGAGGATGCCGGTGAGCAGCCGGGCACTGGCGCGGTCTGTGTCCTTGCCGGAAGCCGGGCAGACGGCCTGGTCGTGCCCTTGAATTATCAGCAACTCGCTCAGACGCTGGCGGTGGCGCTGAATGATGCCAGACCGGCTTCAGTCCAATTGCGGCGTGCTTGCCCTGAGGAATGGTTGGGGACGGCTTCTGGCGCTTGGCGCGAACGCGTTCTGGGGTACATTGGCCCCGCGATCAACAGAGCGCGTCCTGGCAATGAGACTATGCATCTGCCGGATATTCAGGCGGTGGTATGGTGGCTGGCGTGCTATATCGCCGCTGTTCTCAACCTCGCTCCGGAAGTCACAGGACAGTATGCGCTTGGCCGGTAGAATCACATTCCTGCTGGCCGTTGCGATGTCCGCTATTCACGGGCGCCTGACGGCGCTGTAGTTGAGGATTCGGATGCTTCAACAATCGATGCAGTATCGCGTGCGTATTACCTTTGGCAAGAACGATGCCCTGCGCTTCATCGGGCATCTGGACCTGGCCAAGCTCTGGGAGCGGGTGTTGCGGCGGGCGGAGATGCCGCTGGTGTATTCGCAGGGCTATAACCCCCAGCCCAAGATGCAGCTTGCTTCGGCCCTGCCGCTTGGCATCAGTAGTGACTGCGAGTTGCTCGACATCTGGCTGCTGGAGCCGGTTAACCTGGAGACTCTGCCTGAACGGCTGAATGCCGTCAGCCCACCGGGACTGCGTACCTACCGCGTCCAGGAAGTGCCTCCTAAAGCGCCGGCGTTGCAAACGCTGTTACACAGCGCAGATTACCTCATCACGCTTGCGGAGGAAGTGACTCCCGATTTGCCGCAGCGCATCGCCGATCTGTTGAGCCGGGAACGGATCGAGCGTGAGCGGCGGGGCAAGAGCTACGATCTGCGCCCGCTGATCCTGGCGCTGGAACCGGTGGACACGCGAACATTTCGGGTACGGCTTGCTCTTGGCGCGGAAGGGACGGCTCGACCGGATGAGCTGATGGACGCGATGGGGCTATCGTTCGACCATGCCCGTTGCCATCGTCAAGCGCTCAATCTGGTCGGCACGGATGAACGAGAAGCTGGCTGACGCCGATAATGGCGCATCAGCCAGCCAGGCTTTCGAATCAGGAGACTGGATTGGCGGAAGATGTGGCCTGCCATTGCGGCTTTGACCGCCGCATTACTTCCTGTTCTGCCGGTTGCGTGTGATCTCACGATCCAGAAAGCGAATGACCAAACCCAGCACAATACCACCGCCGATCAGCGAAACGGCGGCTACAGCGGCGAAGATGAGGAAGTAAAGCGCCTGTGCTGGCGTTGCTTCCAGCGTGGACGCCTCCGGATTGAGCGTTTGTACGCGAACGGGCAGCGGGCCGCCGGGACCGCTCAGGATGATCTGGAGGGTGATGAACCCGCCCACGATAAGCACTATCAGCGCGGCAACAGCCACTGTTGAACGACTCACAAAAGACCTCCTCTATCCGGGCAAAGTCAGTCAGTATCGGGCAGCCAATTCAAGACCTGTATTGTACATTATTGCGCAAATTCAGCCCATGCCGCTTTTGCGCCGCGTACTACCGGATTCCGCATTCTTTGGGACGCGGCGCGGCAGGTAGCTGTTCGGCGCATCGCGGGGCGCCTCCCGTTCGGTAGAAGAGTCTTCGGCGTTATCAGCCTGGCTATCCTCCCCGGTCTGGGCAGCATCCCGAACGACGTCCGCGGTTTCGCCAGCAGATTCCAGAATGTCTGAGTCCAGATCAGCTGTGAGCGGCTCAGCCGGGCGATCCGGGGCAGCGCTGCCTGGCGGTGGGACGAATGCCTGAGATGGGCGTCTGGATGCTGGAGGACCGGCTTTCGCCGTGTCCGGCTGCCATTGCGGGGCTTCTTCTTCCGCGGCGGTGGAGTCTTCGCCTGTCTCCTGTGCATTGTCAATAACCACATCAGCGGCTTCGGCAGCCGTCACCTGGCTGTCATAGTCGATGCCATGGTCGCTGTCAGCAACCGGTTGCTGGGAGGCGCCAGTAGCGCTCAGGCTCTGCGGCGGTTCTTCGCCCAACGGTATACCGTTTGTTTCGTGGCTCTCCATACTGTCTGCCATGGTCGTCGGTTTCGCTTTGTCGTCAGGTTAGGCAAACATACCGCCCTATGGAACTGGTGCGCTCCTTCAGCGTTGCGCCCATTGTAGCACGATGCGTTTCTGCCTGAAGCACAGCCTCCCGGTTCGGGCTATCTGGTCAGCTTGCCGGGTCGGGCAGCAATAGCGGAGGCAGTTCGGCGAGCGCTCTGGCTACCCGTGTGCCATACCAGGTGAGCAGCGTGCCGTCAATTAGATGGATACGCCCTGAACGCGCCGCCGGGATATCCAGTCGAGCCAGTTCAGCGGCGTCCCGATCAGTGAACGGCCAGGGCTTCCCCGGCAATAGGATCACTTCCGGCTGAGCCTGCAGGGCTGCCCTGGTAAGGAGTTGGATGTCAGCCGCGTTGGGTGGCTGGTTGGCGGGTGCTGAAGGGGCCTGAGACTCCTGCCAGGGGCCGACACACTCACCACCGCATATTCGCAGCAGATCATGGCCATAGGTGCCGGGGACGCACGCTAGGCGCGGCGTCGCCACTGCTGGTACCAGAACCCGCACCGGCTGCCGGACGCTGGCGGCGCTGTATGTCCAGTCCATCTGGCGCTCGATCCAGCGCACACGTTCGACCATGGTGGCCTCTTCGAAGACGTCCATGATTTCCCAGAGCAGGTTGATGGCCTGCTGAACGGTGCACGGATGGCATACCCAGCCACGGAGACCAGCGGTCTTCAAACTCTCGATGTGTTCCGGTGGAGTCAGATCCTGATCGAGCAGCACCAGGTCAGGTTGCAGAGCGCTGATACGCTCAATGTCGGGAGCGCTGGCCCTGCCCAAGCGGGCCAACCGGGGTAGCGTCGGGTCAAGCTGAAGGCAGTCATCGGTGACGCCAACCAGCCGGTCGGCCAGCGCCAGGTCGCGGAGCGACTCAGTCAGAGCGGGGGCCAGGGAGACCACGCGGCGCGGTGGTTGAGTAAGCGCAGGGCCAAATCGGTACCCGGTTTCATCAGAGAGCAGCATTGGTTCCTACTCCCGGACGCTGTAGGCTTGCCCCAGTGAGATGATGATCTGCTCTGTGCCCCATAGCTCGACCTGGCCATCCGGGCCAAAAGTCAACGCCGAGCCGGGGCGGATGTTGAGGCCATAGGTCACCGGACGCTTGTGCAGAAGGTCCTGCAATGTCCGTTTCTGCGCGAGTTCCGGCACACCGGTGAGAATGGCGGCGTTAGCCAGCCAGGTGAAGCCCGGATAGGGAGCCAACGGAGACGGTCTGAGGACCCACTGCCCGAACAATTCTGCGCCGAAACCGATGCCCATGATCAGGGCGCCATTCTCATACGCGCGCAGGATGCCCTCCAGCGCGGCGCCCTGCAAGCCGTTGTAGAGCCGGGCGTGCTGAGGGCCGTCGCCGATGACGATAATGCCCGCTTCTCCCAGGTGTGTCTTGAGCGAAGCATCATCCTCGGCAACGATGTCGATCGCGTAGCCACTGCGGCTGCCCAGATCGCCCAGGTACATCAGGTACTGCTCAGCGGTTTCCGGTTCGTCCGCGGCACCGATGTAGACCAGAGCGCCGTCAGCCGCAGACCGGCTGAGCATCCGCGTATCGATGGCTTCGGTTTCGCCATCCATAAAGCGACCGCCGCTGCTCAGGACAAGCCACCCTGCACCCTGCCGCCATTCAAAAATGCTGCTCTGCATCATGTTCGCTCTGGTTGTCGCCTCTCTTGTGCTCCGGTCGTGGTAGGTACGTTGTACAACGAGCAGGCTGCTCAGCCTGGCAGGACATAGGCGGCTGCCGCCGAGGCCAGCATGGCCGCTGCCAGTGGCAGCGCCGCTTCGTCGAAGTCAAAACGGGGATGATGGTGAGGATAGGACAGGTCACGCTGACTGTTCGCCGAACCGACGAAGAAGAAGCAGCCCGGAATCCGGTTCAGGAAGATGGCCATATCCTCTGCGCCCATGGTACGGATATCCGGCAGCAGGTTCTCCGGTTCGGTGTATGGCGCAATGGCCTGCTGCACCACCTGCGTAACTTCCGGATGGTTCACCAGCGGCGGGGTCAGTGACGTCACCGTGACCTCAGCGACGCAATCCATCGCCTGGGCAATGCCTTCAGTAACCTGCTTCAGCCGGCGGATGGTCAGGTCATGTACCGCGTCCGTATAGGTGCGGATAGTCCCCTTGAGCGTTACTTCCGAAGGAATGATGTTGGATGCCGTACCGGCGATGAAACTGGTGACCGACAGAACTGCCGAATCCAGCGGGTTGACGTTACGGCTGATTACCGATTGCAGCGCCGTGACGATATGCGCCGCGGCCAGCAGAGGGTCACGGGTTTCATGAGGCGACGCTCCATGGCCACCCGCGCCGCGAACAATCACATCGAAGATATCCGCCCCGGCCATCACCGGGCCGGCCATGATCCCCACCTGACCGACCGGGAGCGTGTTCCACAGGTGCAACCCCAGGGCGACCTCCGGTTCCGGGTCCTGCAGGACGCCATCCTGGATCATCGCCTGTGCGCCTTCAGCGATCTCTTCAGCCGGCTGGAAGACAAACTTCAGGCGGCCATGTATCCGGCTGCGCTGATCGCTGAGCAGGCGCGCAACGGCAAGGCCAATAGCGGTGTGCCCATCGTGGCCGCAGGCATGCATCACCCCCGGATTGACTGAGGCGTAAGGCACCTGGTTCTCCTCACGGATGGGCAGAGCGTCCATGTCAAAGCGGAGCAGGACGGTCGGGCCATCAGACGCCCCATCGAGCAATGCCACGACGCCAGTCCGCCCGACACCTGTCTGGACCTCAAGGCCAAGCTGGTGGAGCTGGTCAGCGACCAGGCTGGCGGTTCGCGTCTCCGTGAACGCCAGTTCGGGATGGCGGTGGAAATCACGACGCCAGTCGATCAGCCGGGGCGCCAATTCTCGCGCGCCCTGCAGAAAGTCAACAGTCATAGCCCTATCCTTGCAGCAGTATGCTCCCCGGCAATCCGCTAACGATTTGCTCCACAGTCACAGCCGCCACCCTCGTGTTTGCTGCAACCCTGTTCAGCCTTCTTCTGAAGCGCTTCCCATTCCTCCAGAGGGATGATCTCCTCACGCTTGAAGGTGTAGCGCTCGTTCTCGATGCTAACGGTCACTGTATCCTGCAGCGGCTGGACATCCAGGACTTTGCCTTCGCCGGCGGGGGTGCCTACGCGCTTGTTACGCTTGGGAAGGTGCTTACGCGCCTCCACATATTGCTCGTATTCGTAGATCAGGCAGCAACGCAACCGCCCACACATGCCTGTGATCTCGGTGGGGTTAAGCGAGATGCCCTGGGCCTTGGCCATCTTGATGGAGATCGGGCTGAAGTCGGTCAGAAAAGTGCTGCAGCAACGCGGCTGCCCGCAAGCTCCGTAGCCGCCAAGCAGCTTGGCGACATCGCGCGGGCCAACCTGGTGAAGTTCAAGCTTGGTGCCAGGAAACAGGCGGCCCAGCTCATTGCGCAGACGGTTCATGTTGGGCGACTTGTTTTCGGATTCTGTGTTGTAGTAGAGGAAAGTCAACATGCTGCCGTCATAGTTGTACTGCGCCGCAACAAATTTCACCTCGCTGTATTCACTGAACTTACTGGCTGCTTCGCGGCAGGTGATCAGGGCGCCAACCTCGCGCTCCTGCCAGGCTCGCTGGAGTGCGAGGTCCCGGGGAGTGGCTTTGCGCAGAATGGGCTTGTACTCGCGGTTTTCCTCTTCTTCAGCGAAGCCGATGACCTGTCCCATCTGCCGCCCGCGCGTGGTTTCCACGATGGCATAATCCCCCGGCTGAACCTCCGGGTGGTCGGTGCAGTCAAAGTGGTAGAGCTTGCCGATCTTGGTGAAGCGAACCCCGATGATACGCAGAGGTCTGGTTGTCGTCGTCGATGTCATGCTGTTCTCACCCAAGATAGAAGGCCTGCTTTCGATGTGTTCCGTTCTCTTTGCGCTGATGATCCTATAGGCATTGCAGCCTGATCGCAACCTGTTGGGCCGTGTGCTACAATTCCGGCGCAATTCCGGACGCTTTTGGTCTGGCGCACCACGCAAACAGGATGCAGTATGGCCATGAGTGTAACGCAAGCACAGGCGATTCTGCTGGGGTTGGCGCTTGGCGATGCGCTGGGGGCGCAGGTCGAGTTCATGAAGCTGGCTGAGATCAACGCGCGGTATGGCTCCGGGGGAATTCAAGAGCCTCCGAATCCGGCTCTGTATACCGACGATACGCAAATGACCCTCGCCCTGGCCGAAGGATTGGTGGAAGCCGGCGAAGCTGATCCTGACACGCTGATGGGCGCTGTGGGAAAGCACTTCGTGCGCTGGCTAAACAGCCCGGACAACGACCGGTCGCCGGGCAGGGCCTGCCTCCTTGGTGTGCGGCGGTATGAGCGCGGGGAGTCCTGGCGTCAGTCCGGCCTGGCGAATTCGAAAGGGTGTGGTTCGGCTATGCGTGTGGCCCCAATCGGGTACCTCTACCAGCACGATCCGGAACGATTGCGGGAAGTCGCACAGGCAACGAGCTTGATCACGCACGGCCATCCGACGGCACTGGCTGCCAGTGTTGCCGCGGCGTACCTGGTGAAGCTGGCGCTGGATGGCATTGCTCCTGAGCGTTATCTGCACGAGGTCGCTGGTTTCGTCTGCGGGCTTTCCGAGGAATTGGACCTGGTGCTGCTGCGGGTGGGCCATGTCCTGGCCTGGGGCGACGAGATCATGGCAATGCGCCATATCGGCGAGGGCTGGGTGGCTGAGGAAGCCGTGAGCCTGGCGCTCTACTGCGTGATGCGCTACCCGGACGACTACGTTGCCGCCGTCCGGAGGGCGGCAAACATAGATGGCGATAGCGATTCTGTCGCCTGTATCGCGGGTGGGATTGCCGCGGCTCGCCTGGGACTGGAATCTATCCCGGCAGACTGGCGCAACCGGTGTGAGAACCGCGATGGCCTCCTTGATCTCGGGACGCGCCTGGCGGAAAAACGGATGCAGCTTGTGGAGAGTCGCCATGGCAGTTGACCGACTTGTGTCGCTTGCGGAGGCTGCGCAGACCGTCCATGACGGTCAGACGCTGGCGCTGGGCGGGATGACTCTCTACCGGCGACCGGTGGCCTTTGTGCGGGCGCTGCTGCGACGTCCTGATCGGCCTGTTGGCCTGACGCTACTCAATTTCACAGCGGGATATGAGTCCGATCTGCTGGTCGGGGCTGGCTGTATTGCCCGCACCCGGACGTGTTATTTTGGCCTGGAGGCATTTGGCCTGGCGCCGATGTTCACCGAAGCGGCAACGCGGGGCCAGGTCGCTGTGATTGAGGAAACGGAAGCCAGCCTGGCGATGGGTATCCGGGCCGCCCTGAGCGCGGTTGGCTTCATGCCATCACGGGCGTGGATCGGTACAGACCTGCCGCGCCTGCGACCGGATGTCAAAACAATCATCGATCCCTATAGCGGTGAGGAACTGATGGCTTTCCCGGCGATTCCCTGCGATGTTGCCGTGATACATGCTCTTGTTGCCGACAGGCAGGGTAACGCCCGGCTGAACAGGAATCTGGCTATCGATTGCGAACTGGCCTACCTGGCAGGGACGGTTATCGTGACGGCGGAAGAGGTGGTCGACCGGCTGACTGAAGATGTGGATATCGCTGCGCCGCTGACGACGATGGTTGCCCATGCCCCGCGGGGAGCCTGGCCGACATCCTGTCACCCGCTGTATCCGGTGGCGGGGGGTGAGTTGCTGCGTTACATCGATGCCTGCGCTTCCGGCGAGTTCGATCGGTATGTGCAGGATTTTCTGAAGGAGTGAGCCTGGTCGGATCGGTTCTGCTGGATTGCGCCTGAATGTGGTTTGCTGTGTCGGTGGAGTGGGTGAACAGGTATGTGGAGACGATTGGCACTCTGGACATTGGTACTGGGCGCTTTCGGGGCCGGGTTGCTGCTGGGCGGCCAGATTACGCCAGCGCTGGCAGGGACAGGGCAGCAGACAGACGCAGCTCTGGCGCCGGTAGAGGAAGCCTGGGAGATCATCCAGGAGCAGTTTGTCGATCCGCCTGAGCCAGAGGTGCTGGTTGAAGCTGCGCTGAACGGTCTGATGACGGCGCTCAACGATCCGTACAGCCTGTACATGGATCCGGATACCTTCCGGATGGCCAACAGCGATCTTGAAGGTGAGTTTGAGGGTATAGGTGCGACGGTCCAGCTGGATGAGGAGACTGGCGCCCTGGTGATCATGAGCACGCTGCCCGGTTCTCCCGCTGAGACGGCGGGGCTGCGCCGCGGGGATGCTATTGTGCAGGTTGACGGCATGGATGTCAGAGGGATGCCGCAGACGAAGATCATCGGCGCCATCCGCGGCCCGGAAGGCACAACTGTCGAACTTGGTATCCTGCGGCCGGGGGAAAGCGAGATGTTGATAGTCCCGATTGTCAGGGCACGTATCGCGCTGGTTACGGTCGAAGGGGAGATTCTGGATGGCGACATTGCCTACATCCGACTCCTCCAGTTTGGGGAGGACACCGCCGACCATCTGCGAGAACAACTGCAGACGCTGGATGCCGAAAATCGGGCTGGATTGATTCTCGATTTGCGTGGCAACCCCGGCGGATTCCTGACCAGCGCTGTGGATGTGGCCAGCGAATTCCTGCAGGAAGGCGTGATCCTGACCGAACGGCTGCGCGACCACGAACAGGTCTATCGCGCTTCTGGCATAGCCAGTGCGCCAACAGTCTCGATGGTCGTCCTCGTTGACGAGGGCAGCGCCAGCGGCGCTGAGCTGGTCGCCGCGGCGTTGCAGGATCACGAGCGGGCAACGATCGTTGGGACAAGGACCTTCGGCAAGGGGACGGTGCAGACATGGCGTGAGCTATCCAATGGCGGCGGGATCAGAGTGACGATTGCCCGGTGGTATACGCCGGCAGGACGGACGATTCACGAGGTTGGGGTCTCGCCTGATGTTATTGTCGAGCAGGATGTCGACGCGCCGGAGACCGATGCTCAGTTGCAGACGGCCATTGAGCTTCTGCGGCAGCGGGTTCCGGCATTGCCATGATCGGTTTACAGGGTAGCAGAACGGGGAGATCGGGGCACTGTGCCAGCGGGCAACGATTACACGGTTGACGAGATCATGGCGGTCTGCATCGCCCGCCGTCTGAGCGATGAGGCGACGGTTGCCCAGGGGATTGCCACGCCACTGGTGGCTGCCGGTTACCTGCTGGCCAAACTCATGCATGCACCTAACCTGCGCTTTGCCTCGGCTATCGGCCAGGGCATTTGCCAGGACTGGGCGCCGCTGGGCCTGGCACGCACGGAGGCGCTCTGGCTGGATAAGGCGCTGACTACGGTCGGGTTTATCACCGTGGCAGCCGATTTGCTGCCGCGCCTGCATCCCATTGAGTACCTGAGGCCTGCTCAGATCGACGCGCAGGGCAACTTCAACAATCTGGCGATCGGCGAAGATTACTGGCATCCAAGGATGCGATTGCCGGGTTCAGGTGGCATTCCGGATGTGAGCGTGGTGTACAACGATATGCACCTGTACGTTCCTCGCCATTCACGGGCAGTCTTTGTTGCACGGGTGGATGTGGTCAGTGGTCTGGGGCATAGCCCGGCGCGCCGGCGTGGGCGCGGCCCGGTATACCTGCTCAGCGACCTGGGTCAGTTTGACTGGGTTGATGGACGGCTGCGGCTGTTTGCCTGTCATCCCGGCGTGACGGTGGAGCGTGTTGTCGCCAAGACTGGCTGCGAACTGCTGATTGCATCGGACCTGGCGGAAACCCCGCCGCCAACGGCTGAGGAATTGCGTCTGTTGCGCGAAGAGATCGATCCCCTGGGACTGCGCAAGCTGGAGACGCTGGGTGGCGCAGCGCGTAAGGCCCTGCTGCGCGAAATCCTTGCTCAGGAGGGTGCATTGTAACCGATTGCATGGGATGGAGAGGATGGGGCGGATGGCTCCAGTGGATCGCTTTGTGGCTGAGACGACCTTCTATGTGCGGTATGCTGAGACTGATGCGATGGGGATCGTCCACCACGCCAGTTATGTCGTCTATTTTGAAGAAGGGCGGTCGCACTATGCGCGGGCGCGCGGCGCTGATTACGCTGCCTTTGAGCGCACAGGACACTATTTTGCGGTGAGTGAAGTCTATGCTCGCTATCAGCAGCCGGCCCGTTACGGCCAGAGGCTGACCGTACGCTGCTGGATTGAGGACCTGCGGAGTCGTTCGGTGACCTTCGGGTATGAGATCGTTGATGCTGACACCGGGACGTTGCATGTGACCGGGCACAGCAAGCATATCTGCGTTAATCATGGGGGACAGGTGACGGCCATTCCACCAGAGTGGCGCGCGCGATTGCAGGGTTGACCGGAGACTGTAGGACACAGGGGCGAAGCGATGCGGGTCTCAAAGCGGTGGTTGTGGTTGATCCCGGTGATGCTGGTTCTGGCGCTGATAGGATTTGTGCTGTGGGCCAGTAATCCTCTGCCGCCGATGGCGGAGGCGCTGGCTGCGCTGGAAAGCGATGCTGCTGTGCGCGTGGCTCAGGGCGAATGGCTGGTGTTTGAGCCGGTTGGTGCGGCCAGGCCAACGGGTTTCATTTTCTATCCCGGTGGGAGAGTGGATCCTCGCGCGTATGCACCCTATGCGCGCGCCATTGCTGAGCAGGGTTACCTGACGGTGATTGTGCCGATGCCGCTCAACCTGGCGGTGCTGGCGCCAGGGCGAGCAGCGGATGTGATTGACCGTTTTCCTGATGTTTCTCGCTGGGTTGTGGGTGGGCATTCGCTGGGCGGCGCGATGGCCGCCAGCTTTGCTTACAGCCATCCCACGCAGGTTGCCGGCCTGGTGCTGTGGGCGGCGTATCCTGCCGATAATAACAGCCTTGCCGGGGCGGATCTGCCGGTGGTTTCGATTTACGGCACGCAGGATGGCCTGGCGACGCCTGACAAGGTGCTGGCATCGGCGCGGTTACTTCCCGATGACGCACGTTTTGTCGCTGTTGAAGGCGGAAACCACGCTCAGTTTGGCTGGTATGGCTCCCAGGGCGGTGATGGCGAGGCGACGATCTCGCGGACGGTGCAACAGGATCAGGTTGTTGCTGCGACTGCGGCTCTGCTGGAGTCTGTTGCGGAAGGATCAGCACAGGATAGCCAGGGCTAGGCAGGCTCTCGCCATCCCGCAGCTGCAGCTGATGGCTGTCGCCCTGGGCGATGGCGATGTCGTTGGCTCTGGCGACAGGGGATCCAACAGTTCTCTGGAAGGCAGGCATGACTTCATACAGCGATCGTCCATGGCTCAAACACTATGACCCCGGCATTCCGCACACGCTGCAGTATCCAGCGATTCCGCTGCATGGCTTTCTGGAGCAGAGCGCACGTGAACATCCGGATGCTATTGCTTGCCTGACTTCGCTCAAGCTTCCCTTGCTTGGACGCAGGCATGCCAGCATCACTTATGGAGAACTGGATGCCGCCGTGGATGCGCTGGCAGCGGCGCTGGTGGATCTGGGACTCAAGAAGGGCGATCGTGTGGCGCTGATCCTGCCCAACTGCACGCAGTTCGTCATCGCCTTCTATGCTACGCTCAAGGCGGGCGGGGTTGTGGCGGCGGTGAATCCGACCTATCCTCCGCTCAGGCTGCAGGAGCAGATTGTTGACTCCGGCGCAACTGTAGCGATTACCCTGAGCCTCTTCTACGAGTCCATCAAACAGATTCAGCCTAATACCCCGCTTCAACGGGTGATCGTGACAAACATCAAGGAGTACTTTCCCGCTGCAGGACGGGTGCTCTTTACCCTGGCGCGGGAGAAGAAGGACGGTCATGCCATCCAGAAGCGTCCGGAAGATTACTGGCTGCAGGAACTCCTGCAGCGCTACAGAGGGCGTAAAGCAGGGGTAGAAGTCACGCCTGAGGATCGAGCGCTTTTCCAGTACACCGGCGGCACTACCGGAGTCTCCAAAGCGGCGGTCTCGACGCACTTCGCCCTGGTGGCGGATACCATGCAGTGCCGGGCCTGGCTTTCCTCGGATATGCGCGGCGCGCCACACGAGGAAAGCTTTCTGGCGGCCATCCCACTCTTCCATGTGTTCGGGATGGTAGCCGTGATGAGCTTCGCCGTCTCGATGGCCTCCGCCATGATCATGGTGCCCAACCCACGGGACATCGATGAAGTACTGGACAATATCCATGTTTACAAGCCCACCCTTTTCATGGGCGTCCCGGCGATGTACAACGCGATCAACAACAATGCGCGGGCACAGTCGGGAGCGGTGTCGTTGAAGTCGCTGCGGGCGTGTTTGAGTGGCTCAGCGCCATTGCCGCCGGCGACCAAGCAGAAATTTGAGGCGCTAAGTGGCGGCAAGCTGCTGGAGGGATTCGGGATGAGCGAAATGCCGACCGCGACGCACGCCAACCCCTTGCTGGGCGAAAACCGTACTGGCTCGATTGGGCTGCCCTTCCCGGATGTTGAATGCCGGATTGTCAGCCTGGATGATGGAGAGACAGACGTCCCTGTGGGTGAGATTGGGGAGTTGATTCTGCGGGGGCCGCAGATGATGATCGGGTATCATGGCATGCCAACCGAGACGGCCAACGCCCTGCGCGAGGATAGCGAGGGCCGCAAGTGGTTTTATTCCGGAGATATCGCCCGGATGGATGAGGATGGCTACTTCTACATTGTCGATCGCAAAAAAGACATGGCGCTGATCGGCGGCTTTAACGTCTACCCCCGGAATGTTGAGGATGTGCTGATGAGTCATCCTGATGTGCTGGAGGTCGGGGTGGCCGCGATTCCGCATCCGGACCCGCAGAAGGAAGGCCAGGAGGCGCTCAAAGCCTGGGTTGTCACACGACCGGGACGGACGGTCACGCCGGAACAACTTGTTGCCTTTGCCGGGCAGTACCTGGCTCGCTACGAGATTCCGACACGATTCGAGTTTGTGGCGGAACTGCCCAAGACAACCGTGGGGAAGATTTTGCGGCGAGAACTGGTGCGTATGGAACTGGAAGCCCGGCAGATGAAGCAGGATCGCTGAAGGCTGACCGGCTGTTCTCGGCTGGCGTTGGAGTCAGATCTCCTAGCAAGGGGGGAATATTGTGGAGCCACAGTTGAGCACGCTGGCAGGCATCGCGCTGCTGGTCTGTGTCGCCGGACTTGCGCTGGCGCTCATTCTGCCGCTGGCTTCGGCCATCCTGTCCATTGTTGGCGGTTTGCTCGATTTCGTGATGGATCTGCTGACCGGCGGGCCGATCACCTGGTGCGGGTGTTTGCTGGCGCTGGTTGTCATCGGGGGGTGTTGCGGGTTGGCCGCGCTGATCAGTTACGTACTGTCCACCTGTGGCACGCCTCAGGCGGTCAACTTCTGCGTGTGGTTTGGTCTGTAGGCAGCCCGGCTGACCTGCATCCACATGTTTGGGCGTATATTCCTGCGGGAATCCAGAGGAGATAACGGTTATGGACCCGTTATTTAAGACGATCATTGAGCCGTTCCGGGTGAAGAGTGTTGAGCAGATCAAGTTCACCACCCGCGAACACCGCGAAGAAGTGCTGCGCCAGGCCGGATATAACCTGTTCCTGATCGCTGCGGAAGATGTCCTGATCGATCTGTTGACAGATAGCGGCACTGGGGCAATGTCAGCCAAGCAGTGGGGCGCGATGATGGTTGGCGACGAGAGCTACGCTGGCTCACGCTCCTTCTTCCGCCTGGAGGCTGTGGTGCGGAAGATCACGGGCTTCAAACATGTGATTCCTACCCATCAGGGGAGGGCCGCCGAACGCATCCTGTTTTCGACAGCAGTCAAGGCTGGTGATGTCGTTCCCAATAACACGCACTTCGACACGACCCGCGCCAACATCGAGTATGCCGGCGCTGAAGCCCGCGACCTGGTGATTCCGGAAGGGCGGCAACCAGGGGTGATTCATCCCTTCAAGGGGAATATGGATGTGGAGGCGCTGCGGCAAACGATTGCGGAAGTTGGGCGGGAACACATCCCGATGGTGATGCTGACGCTGACCAACAACTCGGGCGGTGGGCAGCCGGTCAGCATGGCCAACATCCGTGCTGTCAGCGAGATCGCCCATGCGCATGGCATCCCGCTGATTATTGACGCCTGCCGCTTTGCCGAGAACAGCTGGTTCATCAAGCAGCGGGAAGAAGGCTATGCTGATAAGACGCCACTGGAGATTGCCAGGGAGACTTTCAGTTATGCGGATGGCTGTACCATGTCTGCCAAGAAGGATGGTCTGGCCAACATCGGCGGATTCCTGGCGCTGAACGATGATGCGCTGGCGGCGCAGTGTCGCAATCTGCTCATCCTGACCGAAGGTTTCCCCACCTACGGCGGGCTGGCCGGGTACGACATGGAGGCAATCGCCCAGGGGTTGGAGGAAGTGCTAGAGGAGGATTACCTGCGCTACCGCATCCGGGTGACGGCTTATCTGGCGGAAGCCCTCCTGAAGGTTGGCGTACCGATCGTCCAGCCGCCGGGCGGTCATGCGGTCTACATTGATGCGCGGGCGATGCTGCCGCACATTCCACCCTGCCAGTATCCGGCGCAGGCGCTGGCGGTGGAACTGTACCGGGAAGGGGGTGTGCGCTCAGTGGAGATCGGCTCGCTCATGTTTGGCAAGCCGCAGCCCGATGGCACGGAGAAACCGGCGATGCTGGAACTGGTGCGGCTGACCATCCCGCGCCGGGTTTACACGCAGAGCCATATCGACTATGTGATCGAGGTGATCAGTCGGGTGAACGCCCGCAAGGACAGTATCCGCGGCTTTCGAATCGTGGAGCAGGCGCCGTTTCTGAGGCATTTCAGTGCTCGCCTCGCGCCGGTTGAGACGGACTAGCGACAGGCATTGACGTTGGCCAGGTGCTCCTCGTAGGTGGCCGCGTAGAGGTTACCGGGCCCGTTGCAGTTGCCGGTGAAAAACAGGTAATTTGTCTCTGCCGGGTACAGGGCAGCGCGAATAGCGTCAATGTCCGGGCTGTTGATAGGCGAGGGAGGCAGGCCAGCGTTGAGGTGAGTGTTGTAGGGGGAAGGCGTATTGACCATGTTGCCCCGGATCGGCGGCCACCAGTTCCCCGGCCCTCCCAGGGCGTACTGAAGTGTGACCGTTGCGCCGAGCTTTTCGCCGCGCCGCAAGCGGTTGTGAAAGACGCTGCTGATCAGGGTCTGCTCGGCGTAGGCCCATGATTCACGCTGAATGATCGAGGCCAGGGTAAGCGCCTGGTAGAAGGTCAGGCCATGCGCGGCAGCAGCGGCGCTCATCTCCGGTGCGTAATGCGCGGCGAAGGCAGCCAGCAGCATGTCGCGAAAGGCGACGGCGGTCGTGTCGTTGGTCAACTCGTAAGTGCCGGGGTACAGAAAGCCTTCCAGCGTGGCGCCGGGAGGCTTGCTGGCCAGGAACTCATAGGCAGGCAGACCTGCCTCCGGACGGAGAGCTGCCAGAAAATCCGCGCCCCAGAATGCCACCGGCGAGGCGTCGATCACAGCGGCGATCTGTTCAGCTCGCCAACCGGGACGAATACTGATCGTGCAGTGAGGATCACACTGGGGGACGCGTGGTCCAGCTCCAGCGACGGCTGCGACGCCCGCCGGTTCGCTGGAAGGCGCGTTCTCGGCGGCGCCGGGAGGGAGATAGAGCGTCTGCCCGATCTGCAGCAGGTCGCTGGCCAGGCAATTGGCCTGGCGGAGGTCATTCGTGGTGATTACGGTTCCGGCGACGGCTGCGCCAAGCACATACGCGAACAGAGTCTCGCCCGGTTGCACATGGTGAACTACCCAGCCAGGAGGCGGCGGGCAGTTGCTCTCTGAGACTGGCACTGGTGTTTCAGAGTGGGGGGTCTCTGTTGGCGAGGGTGTGTCCGTTGCGGGGATGGTTGCCGTTGCCCCGGCTATTGGGGCAAAAGACCTCAGCGGACCTGCCAGTGTGGCTACCGGACTTGGCGCAAGCGTTGGTATGGCGACTGCTTCGACGTGGCGTGAGGTAGCCTGACGGCCAGGCATATCGGATACAAGCAGTACGCCAGTGACCAGCAGCGCGGCCAGTGCGCAGAGGCCCACGCCCCCCAGAAGCAACGCGGCTGCCGCGATAGGCTGGAAGCCATGCTGCTGTTTGCCTGTGTGTCGGTCGTCCATCACATGGTGCGGGCCTCGGCCAGTTCTGTGCGCCGATCCAGTCGTGTCAGTACGTCGATCAACCGCGCCTGCCACTCCGAGCGGGAGAGGTTGCGCGGTAGCCAGACAGCGGTGCGGCTGACGCGCACGTCGTTTTCCAGGTAGCGTTGCAGGGCTGGGCGGTCCACTTCCGCGAGGTAGGGCAGGCGGATGTAGATCTGCTCTGCTTCATGGCCGATGGCTGTGGCTCGTGCCTGCTGCGCCAGAAGCTTGATGCGTAGCTGGAAGAGCAACCCCTGCACAGCGTCTGGCAGTGGGCCAAAACGATCGGCCAGTTCCGCGCCGATCTCGTCGATGGCCTGCAAGTCTCTCAGATCGGCCATACGCCGGTAGAGCTGGAGGCGGAGGGTGACATCGGCGATGTAGTCTGTCGGTATAAAGGCTGGCAATGGCAGATCGATTGTTGCAGTCGGCTCCTGAGTTCTGGGTGCTGGCGCAGCCAGGCTGCCGCTGGCTTTGAGTTGCTCCACGGCCTGCGCCAGCAGCTGCGTGTACAGATGGAAGCCGACGGCGGCAATGTGACCGCTCTGACGCGCTCCCAGGATGTCGCCTGCGCCACGGATTTCCAGATCGCGCATGGCAATGTGGAAGCCCGCGCCCAGGTCGTTGTATTCCTTGATGGTCTGCAGGCGCTGGATAGCATCCTCGGTCAGCTTGCTCCAGGGCGGGTGGAAGAAGTAAGCGTAAGCGCGTTGTGCGCCGCGGCCTACACGCCCACGTAACTGGTACAACTGCGCCAGACCGAACCAATCGGCCCGGTCGATCAGGATCGTGTTGGCGTTGGGGATATCCACGCCGGACTCGATGATGCTGGTACAGACCAGCACGTCGAAATCGCCACGGGCAAAGCCGAGCATCACCTGTTCCAGTTCATGTTCGGCCATTTGCCCGTGTGCCATTGCCACCCGCGCCTCCGGCACCAGGGCAGTGATTTCCTTGACTTTCATCTGGATGGTCTGCACGCGGTTGTGCACCAGGTAGACCTGCCCGCCGCGCTCAAGCTCGCGCAGGATGGCCTGGCGAACCAGCTGGGGATCATAGACGCCAATGTGGGTGGTGATCGGCAGGCGCTCTTCCGGCGCAGTCTGGATCGTGCTGATGTCGCGGATGCCGGTCAGGGCCATGTACAGCGTGCGTGGAATGGGCGTTGCCGTCATGGTCAGGACATCAACCTCGGTGCGCATCTGTTTGAGGCGTTCCTTGTGGGTGACGCCAAAGCGCTGTTCCTCATCGATGATCAGGAGGCCGAGGTCCTTGAACTGCACATCCGATTGCAGGAGGCGGTGCGTGCCGATGATGATGTCAATGGCGCCTGTCGATAAATCGTGGAGGATCGAACGCTGGACATGCCGGTCGCGGAAGCGCGACAACATCTCCACCTTGACGGGGAATGGCGCCAGACGACGCGTGAAAGTGTTGAAGTGCTGCTGGGCCAGGACGGTCGTCGGCACCAGCATCGCAACCTGCTTGCCGTCCATTACCGCTTTGAAGGCTGCCCGCAGCGCAACCTCCGTCTTGCCGTAGCCGACATCGCCACAGATTAGCCGATCCATCGGTTGCTGGCGCTCCATATCCCGCTTAACTTCCATAATGGCGCGGAGCTGGTCTTCAGTTTCGATATACGGGAAGGAGGCTTCCAGTTCGTGCTGCCAGGGGGTATCCGGGCCAAAGGCGTGGCCCCGGATCCTGGATCGTCTGGCATACAGTTCGAGGAGTTCGCGGGCCAGTTCTTCGACGGCCTGACGGGCTGTTTCTTTTACCCGTGACCAGTCAGCGGTGCCCAGGCTGCTGAGCTGGGGCGGTCGGTCGTCAGCGCCGATGTAGCGGGCCAGCCGATCGGCCTGATGGATAGGCACAAAGAGCTGGTCAGTTCCGGCATACTGCACTACCAGGTACTCGCGCTCATCGCCGCCGAGTACACGCCTGTGCAACCCGACAAAACGGCCAATCCCGTATTCGACATGGACGACATAATCGCCAGGTTCAAGGTCGGCAAAGCGTGCTTCCGGCGTGTGTGGGCGCGGGCGGCGAATCCGGCGCGGCTCCGGGCGCTGCCAGCCGAAAATCTCGGCATCGGTGAGCAGGTGCATTGGGCCGTCGGGGCCATGAAGAGTCCACCCTTCGGCTAACGCTCCCTCGACAAACTGCAGCGAGCCAATCTCAGCCATGCTGTGGATGCCTTCGATCGGCTTGATGATGCTGTCAACCTCACCCCATAATTCAGCCAGCCGCTGAGCCTGGCGGGTGATCACCACGGCGGGCTGGTTGTTCAGGCGCAGTTCAAACAGGTAATCCAGGAAGGGCTTGATCTGCCCGCTAAAGCGCGGCCCGGGGCTGAAGGTTTCTGCCAGGGCTGGCGCGTCATCGAATAGTGGCGCATCCAGCGCCGCCGGGCCTTCCCCGAAATGCAATACCCGGCGGGTTGACAGTTCCTCGTGAATCTCGTCCCATGTCAGGTAGGGCAGGGGGTAGTCCGCCGGAATCTGGCGGCCCGCCATTTTCTCGGTATGGAGGGCGACCGCCTGCGTCTCCAGCTCTTCAATGACATCGCGCAGTTCCGCCCAATCGTCGACCACAATCAGAGCGTCTTCAGGAACATAGTCGAGGAGACCGGCAGGGTGCGAGTAGAGATAGGGCAGGTAATACTCCAGCAGCGGAAAAGCCACGCCATTGGCCAGCGCAATCCCATCCGGGCGTGAGGAGCTACCGTCCTGCTCTGGATCAGGCTGAGCCGCGAACCAGTCTGCCAGACGGCCGGCAACCGGGGGGGCCAGGCGGGGCAAGGCTTCGCGAGCAGGTGTGACCACAACACGGGCAATCTCAGCGTCAGACCGCTGGGAGGCCGGGTCAAAGCGTCGCATGCTCTCGATTTCGTCCCCAAAGAATTCAATGCGCACCGGAAGTTCGGCAGCGATCGGATAGATGTCAACGATGCCGCCCCGGCGGCTAAAGGTGCCCGGCGTTGTGGCAATGGTGGCCGGCTCATAGCCAATATCCAAGAGCAAGCGCAGTAACTTTTCCGGGTCGGTGTGTGCGCCAAGTTTGAGGGCGCGAGAGCCAGAGCGGAATTCCCGGACAGGCAGAGTCTTCTGCATCAGAGCGCGCGCTGAGGTCACAACGATGGGCGCGGAGGTGCGTTGCTCCAGCGGCGGTGGGCAAAGCGCAGCCAGTGTCTGTAAGCGGCTGCGAATGGTTGTATCTGACCAGGGCACACGCTCGTAGAACAACGGCCCAGGCTCCGCAAAGCGTAGAATCTCCGCCGTGTCATTCCAGACCGGAAGTTGCTCAGCGATATTGTAGGCGCGACTGGTGCGTCCGGTGATGTACAGGAGCGGGCGCCCAAGGTCTGTGGCCAGGGCCATCGCCAGAAAGGGCCGCGCAGAGCGCAGCACGTTCAGGTCAGCTACATTGAGACCGGTCTCGACCTGGTTGCGCAGTGCTGTATAGGCGGGGATGTCCCGCAGAAGTTCTCGTAAACCGCTGAGTTGCATGCTGGTCAACCGCTCTTGGTATCCTCTGATAGATCGTTATCGGCAGTGCTCGCATCCGAAGCAGGCGCTACAGGTTTCTTGTCGCTGGCAGGCGGAGGCTCACCGGGAGCGCTTTGAGCCTTGGCTCTCACTTTGTGTTCCTTGCTGCCGTTATTGTGATTGTGGCGGTTCATGGTGATCTCGATGCCGTCTGTCAACCAGGATTGCACCGCCTGAACAACGCGGTCGATTGTTTCCGCAACCAGGATGGATTCATCGCCCTCGTGGAAGGGTAGCAGAACATAATCGGCGGGATCCATTCGCCCCGGAGGACGTCCAATGCCGACCCGGATGCGACTGAATTCCTGTGTGCCAAGCCGCTCGATGATACTGATCATCCCTTTGTGTCCGCCAGCGCCGCCGCTCTTGCGGATACGAATAGTCCCGACAGGCAGATCAAGATCATCGAAGATGACCAGGAGGCGATCCAGCGTAATCCGGTAGAAGTTTGCCACGGCGCTGACGGCGTCACCGCTGAGGTTCATGTACGTCTGTGGCTTGATCAGCAGGACTGGCTGCCCGGCGATGGTTCCGCTGGCGACGAGGGCTTTCCCCTGTTTGCGGTCGAATGACAGGCCATGCCGTTCGGCCAGTGCATCCACGCAGCGGAAGCCAATGTTGTGGCGGGTATTTGCGTATTTGAAGCCCGGGTTTCCCAGGCCGACAATCAGGTAGCGTTCAGCCATGATAGCCGTACCACCAAAACAACCGCACGAATGCCGTGAGGGTAGCCGTGAACAAAGCAACATATAAGTCTAACAGTGCAGATAGCAAACTGCAAAAATCAATTATGCGTTTCTGGCTACCTGGGGGCTGTGCATCGTGCGGACTTATGTGATACTAGTAGCGCAGCGCTAAGGCTCTAGAACTTTTGCTCGGTGGGGGAATATGCGTTAAAATAGCCAAGTTGAATTCCGGTAAGTTTGAGGGAGGATAGCGTGGCGGACGGTTTGCAGTATACCGAGGCAACCATTCAATACTTGGAAGGCATGGAGCATGTCCGCCGCCGGCCAGGCATGTATGTGGGGGGCACCGATCAGCGCGCCCTGCATCACCTGATCTACGAGGTTGTGGACAATTCGATTGACGAGGCTCTGGCCGGGCGCTGCGACACGATCGAGGTTGTGTTGCATGATGATGGATCAGTATCGGTAGACGACAACGGCGGCGGCATTCCGGTAGGTGAACACCCTACGGAGAAGATCTCCACGCTGGAACTGGTACTCACGCGGATCGGGGCGGGCGGTAAGTTCGATGGGCAGGCCTACAAGGTGTCGGGCGGTCTGCACGGCGTGGGTGTTTCCGCCGTGAATGCACTTTCTGATTGGATGCGGGCCACTGTTCGGCGCGATGGCAAGGTCTGGCAGCAGGAGTATCGCCGTGGCAAGCCGACGGGGGAAGTCCGCGCCATCCGGGATATGAAGCCGGGTGAACGGACGGGAACCACCATCAGTTTCAAGCCCGATCCGACGATTATGCAGGAGACGGAGTTCAACTACCTGACCCTGGTGCAACGCTTCCGCGAGATGGCTTTTGTCACGCGGGGGGTGACGATTACCGTCCGCGATGAACGGGTCAAACCGGTCTCCCGCGATATGACCTTCCACTTTGAAGGCGGTATCCAGTCGTTTGTACGCTACATCAACCGCAATCGCAAGGCATTGCACCCGGTGATCTATGCTGAACGCGAGGTGGTGATCAACGAGGGTGACGACAAGAAGCAGTACACGATTGGTGTTGATGTAGCCTTCCAGTACACGGATGCCTCAACCACGACTGAGCTGGCCTTTGCCAATACAATCAATACACCTGACGGCGGCAGCCACCTGACCGGCATGCGCACGTCGATCACCCGCGTGATCAACAACTATGCGCGGAAGGCGGGTTTGCTCAAAGAGAAGGACCCGAACTTCTCCGGCACCGATACGCTGGAAGGACTGACCGCTATTGTCAGCGTCAAGCACCCCGATCCGCAGTTTGAGAGCCAGACCAAGGTCAAGCTGATGAATCCGGAGGTCGCCGGGGTGGTGTCTTCGGTGACCGCTGACGTGTTTGCTGAGTATCTGGAGCTGAACCCGCGCGAGGCTCGGCGGATCGTTGAAAAATGCATGACGGCCATGCGCGCCCGCGACGCCGCCAAGAAGGCCAGAGACCTGGTCCGACGCGGTACCAGCTTACTGGAAAGCACCACCCTGCCGGGCAAGCTGGCTGACTGTTCGGAGCGCGACCCTGAGCGCTCAGAGCTGTACATTGTCGAGGGTGACTCGGCTGGAGGCAGCGCCAAACAGGGACGTGACCGTCACTTCCAGGCGATCCTGCCTTTGCGCGGCAAGATTCTCAATACAGAGCGGGCGCGGCTGAACAAGATTCTGGACAACAACGAAGTCAAGGCCCTGATCTCAGCGCTGGGGACGGGGATCAGCGAGGACTTTAAGCTGGAGAATCTGCGCTACAACCGGATCATCATCATGACTGATGCCGATGTGGACGGGGCGCACATCCGTACCCTGCTGCTGACCTTTTTCTTCCGGTATATGACGCCGTTGATTCAGAACGGCTACCTGTTCATTGCCCAGCCGCCGCTGTACCGGCTGGATTACCGCAAGAATTCCCGCTATGCCTATTCTGACGCGGGAAGAGATGAGATCATCAAGGAGTGGGGGGCTGACCCGACAAAGGTGACCATCCAGCGGTATAAGGGTCTGGGCGAAATGAATCCTGAGCAGCTATGGGAAACGACCATGAACCCGGCGACCCGAACCCTGCTGCAGGTGACAATTGAGGACGCAGCGGAAGCAGACCGCATTTTCGATATGCTGATGGGGTCCAGCGTGCCGCCGCGCCGCCGCTTCATTCTCACCCACGCCAAGAACGTGCGTAACCTGGACATCTAACAGACGGGTGGTTGTCTCCATCCTATCTTGCCCGGAGTCAATCAAGCGGTATCGCGCAGGCGGTACCGCTTGATTCTTTGTTCAGCCAGCGGGACACCAACTGCCTAGCGGCAAAACGTATCCGGGCTGAGGGTGCTCAGTGGCTGCCATTCCCAGCCTGTGGGCGGCTTATCCAGTGGATCGAGGATAGTGCAGGAGAAAATCAGATTGACCTGGGCTGTACCATCCTGGCGGCAGACCACATAGTGGGAGGGAGCGAGGCCATCAGACGGAGCCTGAGGTTGACGGCTGATCTGATAGGCGGCGATGCCGACGCTGGCAGCCAGACGACTGAGCGCGGTTTCTGCCTTTTCGTGCCTGAGGATGTGCGTGTTGGGTAGTTCGGCCTTTGTACCTGCGCGGACAAGCGCCTGATCCTGGTGGCAGAACAGGGCGGTGACGCGGGTGCTGTGAGCGTTGCGGCGGCTGCGTTCGGCACGGATGATCCCGATAAACTCGTCCACAGCCTGGCTGAGACTATCGTTGACGATCAGATAGTCACACATGGCTGCGAATTTCATTTCGAAGGGGACCCGCTGTAGCCGTCTGTTGATCTCTTCCTCAGTCTCTTCAGCGCGATCTCGAATCCGTTGTTCCAGTACCCTGGCGTCAGGAGGGCAGACAAACACCAGCACCGAGTTCTCCGGATAGCGATGCTTGAGGATGGCCGCACCCAGCACGTCAATGTCAGCGACGTGATCGGTTGTATCGGTGATCGCGTTTTCCACCGTCTGGCGAAGCATGCCATAGCGGTGGCCATGGACCCATTGCCATTCGAGCAGGGCGTTTTCTTCGATCAGCTTCACGAAACTGGCTTCGGTTTGAAAGAAATGTTCCCGACCTTCCTGCTCGGTGTGGCGCTTCTCCCGTGTTGTGGCTGTGGGGAGTTGCCTGAGGTTGCCTACCTGTTTCAGAGCCTCCTGCATCATGGCGTTCTTGCCGACTGCGGAGGGGCCAACAAGGACGAAGATCAGCCCACGGCGGGGGGCATCGTCAATCATGTGCATTCTCCTACCCGTGTTAGCGCGGGTCAGGCTGCAAGTGTAGCAGGCGGATGGCGTTCAATCCAGTCCTTTTTTGTCCTGGCGGTCAGGAATGCAGATGCGGTGATGAAGAATGGCACTAGGCGCTGGAGGGCCAGCCATGCTAAGCTCAGAATATGCCGGCTGCGGCGGGTATCAGGGCGATGCAAAGGAGGAGCAGCTTTGAGCGCACAGATCATTGATGGCAATGTCATTGCCGAACGGATGCAGGCGGAGATCGCTGCCGCTGTGCAGAAGATGAAGGATGAGCACGGTGTAACCCCGGGGCTGGCCGCTGTGCTCGTCGGCGACAACCCGGCGTCGCGCCAGTATGTGGGGATGAAGCGGCGACGCTGCGCCAAGGTGGGGATTGACTCTTTCGGTTACGAATTGCCTGCCACCACCACTCAGGAGGAACTCCACAAGCTGATTCTAGAACTGAATGCCGATCCCAAAGTACACGGCATTCTGGTACAGTTGCCTCTGCCCGATCATATTGATGAAGAAGCCATACTGGGCGCGATACAACTTGAGAAAGACGTTGACGGCTTCCACCCGGTGAACATCGGACGCCTGGCGATGAAGGGCCGCGAACCGTTGTTCATTCCGGCGACGCCATATGGTTGCATGGTATTGCTGGACGAGGTGGGTGTCCAGGTATCAGGGGCTAACGCTGTGGTGCTGGGCCGCAGCAATATCGTTGGCCTGCCTGCCGCCATGCTCCTCCTGCACCGGAATGCGACGGTGACCATCTGCCACAGCCGGACCAAAGATCTGCCTGCAGTGGTACGCACTGCAGATATTCTTATTGCGGCGGTGGGACGTCCGGAGATGGTCAAGGCGGACTGGGTCAAGCCGGGCGCGGTGGTGATCGATGTTGGCTCGAACCGGATCGAGGATCCGACTGCGGAGAAGGGTTACCGCTGGGTCGGCGATGTGGCCTTTGATGAGGTCAAGGAGGTCGCCGGCGCGATTACGCCATCGCCGGGCGGCGTCGGGCCAATGACGATCACCATGCTGCTGAAGAACACCCTGCGGGCGGCGGAGATGGCCATCGCCAAAGCCGGTAAGTAGTCTGGTATGTGTCGACACTCCCCGGCTGGGACAGGCCATGCCCCTATGCCGGGGAGTGTTGCCCGGTATGGCGCACAATAGTATAGTGTCCGGAACATACCCCGGAGGGTGATCCATATGGCAACACTTCTGGTACGGCATATCTACAGGCTGGTTACTATGGATGAGGCGCGCCGCGAGATTGAAAACGGCGCGTTGTTTATCCGGGATGGTGTGATCGAAGCCGTGGGCGAGACTGACTCGCTGCCTGCCAGCGCTGATGAGGTGCTTGAACTGAGGAGGCACGTGGTCATTCCGGGCCTCGTTAACACGCATCACCATATGTACCAGACGCTCACACGGGCCATCCCTGCCTGCCAGAATTCGGAGTTGTTTGGTTGGCTCAAGAGCCTTTACCCTATCTGGGCCGGGCTACGGGCCGAGCATGTGTATGTTTCGGCGCTTACCGCCATGGCTGAACTGATCCTCTCGGGTTGCACCACCAGCAGCGATCACCTGTATATCTTCCCCAACGACTGTAAGCTGGACGACGAGATCCGCGCTGCAGAGGAAATTGGGATTCGTTTTCACGCCATGCGCGGCAGTATGAGCCTCGGGGAAAGCAAGGGTGGGTTGCCGCCGGACAGGGTTGTGGAGGATGAACGGGCGATTCTGGCCGATTCGCAGCGCTTAATCGAGACCTACCACGATGACCGACGCTACGCGATGTTGCGGATTGGCCTGGCGCCCTGTTCGCCGTTCAGTGTAACCACCACCCTGATGCGCGAAGCGGCGGCGATGGCGCGCAGTTATGGCGTGCGTCTGCACACGCATCTGGCGGAGAACCAGAACGACATCGACTATAGCCGGGAAGTGTTTGGGATGCGTCCCGGCGACTATGTGCAGAGCGTAGGATGGGTTGGCGAGGATGTCTGGCACGCGCACTGTGTCAAGCTCAACGCTGCTGAGATCGCGTTGTTCGGTCGTACAGGCACCGGCGTGGCTCACTGCCCAGGCTCCAATGCGCGCCTGGCTTCGGGCATAGCGCCTGTCCGGGCTATGATTGACGCAGGCGTGCCGGTCGGGCTGGGGGTGGACGGTTCGGCGTCGAATGACAGCGGGCATCTGCTGGCTGAGGCGCGGCAGGCGTTGTTGCTTCAGCGCCTTGGCGGCGATCCGGCAGCACTTTCGGCGCGGGAAGCGCTGGAGCTGGCGACACGCGGCGGAGCCAGGGTGCTGGGGCGGGACGATATTGGCGCTCTGGCGCCCGGCATGGCGGCGGATTTTGCTGCCTATAATCTGGAGCAGGTGGGCTTTGCCGGCGCCCTGCATGACCCGGTTGCTGCGCTGCTATTCTGCATGCCGGTCAATGCGGACTACACTGTGATCAATGGGCGCGTGGTCGTGCGGCAGGGGCACCTGCAAACGATCGATCTTCCGGTGGTTCTGGAACGGCACAACCGGCTGGCGCGGACGCTGGTGGAGGGAGTCTGAGGTGGGTGAAGTGCAGCGGATACTGATCACTGGCGGCCAGGTCGTGACCGGCCAGACATTACTGCGTGCTGACGTTCTGATCGAAGGCGAACACATCGCTGGCATTCTCTCACCCGGCGCGGTCCGCGAAGTTGATCGCGTGATCAGTGCGGCGGGATGCTTTGTTCTCCCTGGAGTTGTAGATGCCCACACCCACATCAAGCTTGATACAGGCATCTACCAGACGGCTGATGACTGGGAGACGGGTTCAAGGGCGGCGGCATTTGGCGGCGTGACTACCGTCATTGACTTCGCGAATCAGATTCCGGGCAGGCCATATGCGGAGGCGCTTGCCGCGCGACAAACTGAAGCCACTGGGGCAGTTATTGACTATGCGCTGCATATGGTGGTGTTGCGTCCGGAGGTTGAACTGGATGCCTTGCAGGCCAGCCTGGGCGAGTTGATGGCGCTGGGCATCCCCAGCATCAAGCTGTTTACGACGTACCGCCCGAACTACTACCTGGATGATGCGGCGATTCTGCGGGTGTTGCGGGCCATGCCGGACGGCATGATCGCGATGGTTCATTGCGAGAATGACAGCATGGTCACCGCGGCAACGCAGGCGCTGGTGGAACAGGGCAAGACTGACTGGCGGCATCATGGCGAGGCCCGGCCGGCGGAGGCTGAGGCTGAAGCGGTCAACCGCGTGCTTTACCTGGCTTCGCTGGTCGGGGCGCGGGTGTACATCGTGCATAACTCTACTGCCGACGCGACCAGCCTGGTGAACCGTATGCGCTCACAGGCAGAAGGCAAGCAACGCGGCAGGTTCTTCTGCGAAACCTGTCCGCAGTATGTGCTGCTGCATGACAGCGTCTATGCCGGTGAGCATCCGGAGCGTTACATTCTGCAGCCGCCGCTGCGCTCAGCCCACCACATGGAGCAGCTAGCTGCCTATGTCAGAGCAGGAATGGTGGACGTGCTCTCCACCGATAGCTGCGATTACACACTGGCGCAAAAGCGGGCTACACGCGACTTCACCCGCACGCCGGGCGGGTTGCCGGGGGTGGAGACGCTATTGCCGCTGATGTTCACGCAGTTTGTCGATCATGTGGGGTTGCCGCGCCTCATGGCAATGCTGGCGGAGAATCCGGCGCGGTTGTTCGGACTGTACCCGCGCAAAGGGACGATCCTGCCCGGTAGCGACGCGGATGTGGTGATTTACGATCCCGCGCCGCAAAGCGTGATTCGCCACCAGGACCTGCATTACCTGGCGGGCTATACTCCCTTCGAAGGGATGCCTGTGCGAGGCAGGGTGCGCATGGTGTTGAGCCGTGGCGAGGTTATCGTGGACGAAGGGGCATTCAAGGGGAAGGCGGGGCGCGGCCAGTTCCTGCCGGGTGGCCGGTCGCTGGACCCATGTTAGGTATATTGAGCATTGGTGAGTGATCTGGCCGGGAGAGAGGAGGTTGCCTTGACGCTGGAAGAGAAGCAGGCCCTGATCGCTGTCGCTCGCGGGGATGCACCGGCCGATCTCGTCCTACGTAACGCCCGTCTGGTGAACGTATGCTCCGGCGAGATTCAGGACACGGACATCGTGATCAAGCGCAGTCGCGTGGCGGCGCTGGGCAGAGGCTATGAGGCTGCTCGGAGTATCGACCTGGCTGGCCGTTACGTGTGCCCTGGCTACATTGACGCCCATGTACACATCGAGAGCAGTCTATGCACACCGCCGGAATTCTTCCGGGCGGTGCTGGCCCGCGGAGTGACGACGGTCGTAACCGATCCCCATGAGATCGCCAACGTATTTGGCCTTGAAGGCATCCGTTTCATGCTGGACGCGGCCAAGTACAGTCCGGTCAGCATGTACGTGATGGCGTCGAGCTGTGTGCCAGCGACGCGGATGGAAACGGCCGGTGCGCGCCTGGAAGCCCATGACCTGCAGACACTGGCCGGCAACCCCTGGGTGCTGGGACTGGCGGAGATGATGAACTATCCGGGGGTGATTCGCGGCGATGAGTCGGTGCTGCGCAAAATCGAGATCTTCGCGGATCGTGTGCTTGATGGTCATTGCCCTGGCCTGACCGACAAGGCGCTTAACGCCTACGTTGCGGCGGGTATCCAGAGTGAGCACGAGTCCACCACAGTTGAAGAGGCGCTGGAAAAGCTCCGGCTGGGTATGCATATCTTCATCCGGGAAGCGACCAATGCCCACAATCTGCTGGCGCTCTTGCCGATGATCACGCCGGAGAACAGCCGCCGGATATCGTTCTGTACAGACGACCGACAGCCCGCCGATCTAGTTGACCAGGGATCGGTTGACTACATGGTGCGCGTGGCTATAGCAGAAGGCATCGATCCCATCACAGCCATTCGCATGGCCACGCTTAATCCGGCGGAATATTTTGGCCTGCGCGATCGGGGCGCTGTTATTCCAGGCAGCCGGGCGGACCTGGTGGTATTCAGTGATTTGCGACATCCTGAGGCCGAGAGCGTCTACCGCGGCGGGGAACTGGTCGCTGAGGATGGTAGGGTGGTGGTTACCCTGCCGGATCGCAAGCCGGTGCAGTTACGGCATTCGATGAACGTGCGCTGGGAAGCTGTGGATTTCGCCATCCCGGCTGAGGGAAAACGCATCCGGGTGATTGGCGTCATTCGCGATCAACTGGTGACCGAGCATCGGGTTGAGGACGCGCTGCTGGTTGATGGCTATGCCGTCAGCGACCCGGAGCGGGATATTCTAAAGATGGCGGTGATTGAGCGCCACCATGCCAGTGGCAATATGGGCAAGGGGTTCATCCAGGGGTTTGGCCTCCGGCGTGGCGCCATTGCCGGGACGGTGGCGCATGACCACCATAACCTGGTGGTCATTGGAGCGGATGACGCCAGTATGATGGCAGCAGCCAGGCGCGTTGGCGAACTTGGCGGCGGGCTGGTAGCTGTCGATGGGGAACGTGTCCTGGCTGAGCTGGCCCTGCCGATCGGCGGGCTGATGAGCGATCAGCCGATCAGCAAGGTACGGCAGGCGATCGACGCGCTAATCGCTGCCGGGTATGAACTGGGTTCTACGCTGCATGATCCGTTTATGGCCATGAGCTTCATGGCGCTGGAAGTTATTCCGCAGCTGAAACTAACCGATGCCGGCTTGATCGATGTCGATCGATTTGAACAGGTCAGTCTGTGGGTGGACTAGCCAGTCCCTGTGGGACGGGTTACACTACACAGGCGCCCGGAAGGGGCAGCAGGTCACCATCCTGCCGGTAGCCTGTGTGTTTATTATCGCCATGGTCGGCTACCACTACCTATCTAAGGAGAAAGCACAGTCATGAGGAGCTTTGCCGGTCGGGACATTCTCTCTCTCAAGGGTTTCGAGCGCAACGAGTTTGAGCGCGTTTTTGAAGTGGCCGATGAACTGGCTCCGTTCGCCCGCAATCGGCAGAACACGGATCTGCTGGCGGAGAAGATCCTGGTCACGGCGTTCTACCAGCCTAGCACACGCACGCGGCTGGCGCACGAAGCCGCGATGCTGCGCCTGGGCGGTAAGGTCACCGGCTTTGCCGACGCCAAGATGACCCGCGCTGGTGACTTCTACCAGGAGTCGATCAAGGACACCGTGCACATGCTGGAGTACTATGGCGATGTGATCGTTATGCGCCACTTCCAGCAGGGCGCCCCCCACGAGGCGGCACGCTGGGCCAGCATCCCGGTAATCAACGCGGGTGACGGCTGGGGTGAGCATCCAACCCAGGTGCTGACGGACCTCTACACGATCCTGGAGGAAAAGGGCACGCTGGATGGCCTCGATTTTCTCCTGGTCGGCGATATGCGAATGCGCACCATGCACTCGATGCTGTATGCCCTGTCGCAGTTCGATGTCAAGGCGTACGTGGTTTCCCCGCCGGAGATGGCCCTCACCGAGGAATTCAAGAAGGAAATCACCGAGATGGGGACGCAGTTCGAGGTGGTCAATTCCGTGCACGATGTCATCGGCGATGTGGATGTGATCTACATGGAGCCGGTAGTGCAGCCGGACTATACCAAAGCCCGTCAGGAAGCGACCGCGGATAAGGGTCTCACGCCGCCGGAGTACAAGATCACCAAGGAAATCCTGCTCAAGAAGGCCCGCCAGGATGCCATTGTGCTGCACTCCCTGCCGCGCCAGGACGAGCTGACCGTGGATGTGGACGACACGCGGTTTGCCCGTTACTGGGTGGAAGCTTTCAACGGCGTAGTGATGCGCATGGCGTTGCTGGCGCTGATCCTCGGTGCGATGGAGTAATCCACCAGGCGGGGTTTGAGTGTGGTAAGCGAATACGGATGCCCGGCGTGTGCCGGGCACCATCTTCTGTAAATCAAAGGGATGGCACACAGACAGGAGACTGGCAGCGATGCAGACAGATCTTCGCGGTCGCGACATGATCACGACCCAGGAATTCACTGACGACGAAATCTGGACGATTCTGGATGTGGCGTTTGACCTCAAGCGCAAGCGCGCGGTCGGCGAGCCGCATGCGCTGCTGCGGGACAAGGTGCTGGCTATGCTGTTCTTCTTCAGCAGCACCCGCACACGGGTCAGCTTTGAGGCGGGCATGGCTCAGCTTGGCGGGCACGCGCAGTTCATTGAGAGCCGCACCACGCAAATCAAGCATGGCGATACGCCCAAGGAACTCGGCGAGATCATCGGCCGGTACTGCGACGGGATCGCCGTGCGCCATGTCGAGTGGGGCGAGGGCAACAAGTACATCCGTGACATTGCTGAAGCCAGCCGCGTGCCGGTGCTGAACATGCAGTGCGAGATTTACCATCCCTTCCAGATTCTGGCCGATGCCATGACGATCATCGAGAACTTTGGCCGCAATCTTAAGGGCCGGACGATCAACGTGAGCTGGGCGTATGCCGCCAGTTACTCTAAGCCGATGTCGGTGCCGCATTGCCTGATCCTGCTCATGACGCGCTTCGGGATGAACGTGCGCCTCACCCATCCGCCGGAGTTCAAGTTGATGCCGGACATTGTGGAGCAGGCCAAAGAGAATGCCAGACGCGCCGGCGGCAGCCTGGAGCTGCTGGATGACTTTGACGCTGGCTTCAAGGGCGCGGACATCGTCCTCCCCAAGAGCTGGGGGCCAATGATGACCACGCTCGATCCTGATGAGACAACACGCATTACCAATAAGTATCAGGACTGGATCGCGGATGAGCGGCGCATGGCGTTGGCGGCTGAACACGCCATCTACATGCATCCGCTGCCCGCCGATCGCAACATTGAAGTCACCGATGCCGTGATCGATGGCCCGCAGAGCCGGGTCTGGGACCAGGCGGAGAATCGTCTCCATGCCCAGAAAGCTGTGATGGCGCTGACCATGCGCTGATGATGGCGTTTGCCTGTTTTCGCTAAATGGAGGGTGGGCAGAGGGCAGGGGAGGTGTCCTGTCTCTGCCCACCAGTAAGGGAGTTCAGAATCTATGGCTAAGACTGCGGTGGTTGCCGTTGGCGGCAACGCCCTCATTACTGACAAAACTAAAACAGCCGTTGAACATCAATGGGAAGCTGTCCGCGAGACAGCGAAGCACATTGCGGACATGGTGGTGCAGGGGTGGAATGTGGTGGTCACCCATGGCAATGGGCCACAGGTCGGGTTCATCCTGCGCCGCAACGAACTGGCGGCCCACGAAGTGCACCCGACTCCGATCGACCTCATCGGCGCTGATACACAGGGTTCGATTGGCTACATGCTCCAACAGGCGCTGGGCAACGCCTTCCGCAAGGTTGGCATCGAGAAAACCATCGTCACGGTGATCACCCAGACGGTGGTCGATCGGAATGACCCTGCCTTCCAGAATCCGGTTAAGGGGATTGGCGGGTTCATGGACGAGGCTACGGCACGCACCTTTGAAGCGCAGGGCTGGACGGTTGCAGAAGACGCCGGTCGTGGCTGGCGGCGGTTGATCGCCTCGCCTGAGCCGCTGCGGATTGTCGAGCAGCGGGCGATCCAGGATTTGCTGGAGAAGGGCGTGATTGTCATTGCTGTCGGCGGCGGCGGCATCCCTGTTTATGAAGATGAGCACGGCGACCTGCATGGTGCGATTGCGGTCATCGACAAGGATCGGGCGACAGCGCTGCTGGCCAGCGAGATCAAAGCCGATCTGCTGCTGATCTCGACAGCGGTGGAGAAAGTCGCCCTGCACTTCAACACACCTAACCAGGTATGGCTGGATCGCATGACGCTGGACGAAGCCAGACGTTACGCGGCGGAAGGGCACTTCAAGCCAGGGAGCATGTTGCCCAAGATTGAAGCGATCATCAGCTTCCTGGAAAAGGGCGGCCAGGAAGCGCTGATCACCGATCCGCCGAACATTGTGCGGGCATTGCGCGGGGAGACGGGGACGTGGATCACTCGCGAGTGAGTCTTGCCAGCAGACTGCCGCATGTAGAAGGATTCCGGTGCGTTGTCTGCGGGGCGGAATACAGCCTGGATCAGGTGACGTACGTCTGTCCGGCCTGCGGGCCGGTCGGCGTGCTGGATGTGGTCTACGCTTACGATCGGATTCCCGCGGCGCGCCCGAACGGCGGGGCACGGTCGATGTGGTACCGGCAGCTTGCGCCGCTTTCCGCTGAAGCGCGACTGCCCGCGCTGAACATTGGTGGAACGCCCCTTTATGATGCGCCGCGCGTGGCGGAGACGCTTGGATTGGCTCGCGTATGGGTCAAAGATGATGGCCGCAATCCCACGGCGTCGTTCAAGGATCGGGCCAGCGCGATGGTAGTAGCGCACGCTCTGGAGATGGGGATTTCGACAGTGGCGACCGCCAGCACCGGCAATGCGGCGGCGGCGCTGGCAGGAGTCTGTGCGGCTACTCCAGGGATCAACGCCACGATCTTCGTGCCAGCGTCAGCGCCGGAAGCCAAGATTGCCCAGTTGCTGGTCTATGGCGCCCGCGTCCTGCTGGTCGAGGGCACGTATGATGACGCCTTTGACCTGTGCTGGGATGTTTGTGAGGAATTTGGCTGGTACAATCGTAGTACAGGTATCAATCCGTTCACCACGGAAGGCAAGAAAACCGTGTCGTTTGAGCTGGCTGAGCAACTTGGCTGGCAGACGCCGGATGTGGTCGTGGTCAGTGTAGGGGATGGAAGCATCATCGGCGGCGTGCATAAAGGCTTCGTCGATATGCTGGCGATGGGCTGGATCGAGCGCGTGCCGCGACTGATCGGTGTACAGGCTGAAGGCAGCTCCCCGCTGGTGGAGGCGTGGCAGCATAACCTGACGGCTCAGGAGATGAAGCCTGTTGACGCTCACACGATTGCTGACAGCATCAGCAGCGGCCTGCCTCGTGACCGCGCCAAAGCCCTACGCGCCGTACGGGAGACCGGTGGGGCGTTCGTCCGGGTGAGCGACGATCAGATCATCCAGGCCATCCCGGAACTGGCCCAGGCGACGGGGGTTTTTGCTGAACCAGCCGGGGCGGCGGCCTATGCCGGGCTGAAGCAAGCCGTTGCCGAAGGGCGAGTACGTTCTTCTGAGAGTGTAGCTGTGCTGGTAACGGGGAGCGGCCTGAAGGACATCCGCAGTGCGATGAAGTCGGTGGGCAGCGCGGTCCGGGTGACCCCCAGTCTTGAGGCTGTTCGGGCGGTGGTTAACGGATAAGGTCTGGTAGGAGGTAGTGCAGCGGAGGCTCCGCTGCGGTCATGGCGGGTGATGGCATGGAAAGCAGGCCTGTCTATTCGATAGTCGCCCCGGTCTACAACGAGGAGGGGAATATCTTCCCGCTCTTTGACCGGATCAGTGCTGTTATGGAAAGTCTTGGGGAACCCTGGGAACTGATCCTGGTCAACGATGGCAGCCGGGATAATTCGCTGCAGTTGATGCGCGAATTGCAGGCCCGCGCTCCACAGGTGCGTGTCCTGAGCTTTTCCCGGAACTTCGGCCACCAGATCGCGGTGACGGCTGGTCTGGACTATGCGGATGGACAGGCTGTTATCCTGATCGACGCCGATCTACAGGATCCGCCGGAGATCATCCCCCAGATGATCGAGCGGTGGAAAGAGGGCTACGACGTTGTCTATGCCGTTCGGGAGAAGCGCGAAGGCGAAAGCTGGTTCAAACTGCAGACGGCGCGGCTGTTCTACCGGCTGGTGTACCGGATTGCGGAGATCGAGATTCCGCTGGATACCGGCGACTTCCGCCTGATGGATCGGCGGGTGGTCATTGCCTTGCGGCATATGCCTGAACACAATCCGTACATCCGGGGGATGACCAGCTGGGTGGGGTTCCGGCAGACTGGTGTAACCTATGTGCGGGAACAGCGCCGCTGGGGTGAGACACATTATCCGCTGGGGAAGATGTTCCGCTTTGCGCTCGATGCGATCACGGGCTTTTCGTTTTTCCCTCTCCAGGTGGCGATGCACGTTAGCCTGGCGCTGGCGGTCATTGCGGTGCTGGCTATACCGGTGGTTGCCCTCCTGCGGCTGGCAACGGGGCAGTTGATCTTCGAGGGGCAGGCAACCACGCTGATTGTGTTGCTGTTGCTGAGTTCGTTTCAGTTGTTTTTCTTCTATATCATGGGGCAGTATATCGCCCGCATCTATGACGAGGTGCGCCGGCGCCCTCTCTATGTGATTGCGGAGGCTTACGGCTTTGAGCCGGCCAGCAGCCAGGAGGTTGCTGCGGCGCCACGCCATGGAGTCATGCCGCTGAACAAAAAGGCGCAGGGCAACGATGTGCCAAGCGAGGTGTTGGAAAAGGTGACAGGCGAGGATTAGTGGCGAAGGTGCTGTTGAGGGAGGGAAACCGTGAGCGACAATCTACAGGGGCAAGACTCCACCTCCACGCTGATCGAGAAGTATCGTGAGGCCGTGCTGGCCTACGAGAAGATCACAAAGGAAATCGCAGCGCTGCTGGAAGCCAATGACGGCGGTACAGTCAAGATGAGCGATGAAGATTACCTGCTGTACCGCGATATGGCCCACCGGCGCGATGTCCTCTATGACATGCTCAAGCGCCTGGAAGTCCGGCTGCTGGGCGAAGACGCAGGCTGAAACTCGCTATCATTTACGGAGGAGAAACGGGCATGTGCCCAGCGTATCTAGGTCCAACGTTTGAAGAAATGCTGCATCCTTCCCGGATTAACCCGGATGTACGCGCTCGCGCCCTGAAAGCTAAGCGTGAAGACCCTCTTGCGCCGATTAACCTGTTCAACGTGACCTGGCGAAATGAGCGGAATGAGGTCTACCACGTTGTTCTGCCTAAGGCGTTGACGGGCCTGGACGCCAACATTGTGGTGCTTTACGGCGCGGACTTCCCCAGCGGCAGCCATAAGGTAGGCGCGGCTTATTCCGTCCTGACTGAGAAGACCCTGTTCAACGAGGTTGACACCGACCGACACACCCTAGTCTGGCCGTCTACCGGGAATTATGGGATTGGTGGGGCCTGGATCGGCGGGCGCATGGGATACCGGAGTATCGTGATCCTGCCCGAGGAAATGAGTCAGGAACGCTTTGACCTGATCGAGGCTTACGGCGCTCAGGTCATCAAGACCCCCGGTTGCGAGAGCAATGTCAAGGAAATCTATGATAAGACCTGGGAACTGCGGCGCGCTGACCCGAACATCCGCATCCTCAACCAGTTTGAGGTGATGGGCAACTACCGGTTTCACTATTATGTGACCGGCAATACGATTGCGGAGCTTGCTGGCGAACTGGCAGCGCAGGGAATCGGCAAGGGCGCCGTCAGCGCTTATGTCTCCGCAATGGGCAGCGCCGGAACCATTGCCGCCGGCGACCGGCTCAAGCAGCTCTGGCCTGAACACAAGATTGTCGGTCTGGAGCCGATCCAGTGCCCGACCCTGTACAACAATGGCTATGGCGGGCATGACATCCAGGGTATTGGTGACAAGCACGTGACGTGGATCCACAATGTGATGAACATGGACGCGATCATGTGCATTGACGATATTGAGACCAAGCGTGTGCTGCAGGTCTTTGCTGAGGAAGTCGGGCGGGAAACGCTGGTCAAGCGGTTCGGACTGGATGAAGCTCTGGTTGAAAAACTCGGGCGTATCCTGGGCATCAGCAGTATCTGCAACATCATTGGCGCGATCAAGACGGCCAAGTACTATGAGATGGGCGCGGATGATGTCATCGTGACTATTGCCACTGATGGCATGGACCGCTACCACAGCGTCATGGCTGATATGGCTCGCAGGTACGGGCCGATGGAC
>JAIOAT010000004.1 GCA_019873685.1 Chloroflexota bacterium | reverse complement strand
CGCTGGGGCAATCCACCGCGATGACATACGGCTGCGGGGATGGGCTGGCAGCGGGCAGGTCAGGAGTCACGTAGGATCGCGGCGCAGACGCCTGCCGTTGCGCCAGAATCGCCTTACGTGCTGCGTCCATGAATTCCGCCAGATCGCCCGCGATCGGCAGCTTGAGGCCGATGCCCAGCACGCCGTCGATCACCACCTGCGCGGTACTGAGCAGGTTCTTGAGCACGCGGAAGCGCTGATCCTTGCCCGCCTCGGCAATGAACAGACCGGCGTCCCGAACGGCTACGTAATTGGCATCGTCGTCCTGACGAGGGCGCGCCAGGTAGAAGCTGACCTCATGAGCGCTCTCCGCCGCGATCAGCCGTCCGGCAACCAGCGCATCGCCACCGTTATTACCCGGCCCAACCAGGACAACAATCCGCGCCGGCGGCTGCCCCGCCAGCACATCAAGCACGCGGTCAGCCAGCGCCCGCCCCGCGTTTTGCATCATCTGATCGTAGCTAACACCGGAAGCGTCGCCTTCCTGCTCGATGGCACGCATCTCGGCCACGGTCACGATCTTGATCATGGCTCCCTCATCGTCACTTGACGCTCCACATACCAGCCAGGATTATAACCCGCCCGGCGTGCAGTGGGAGAGCGCCAGACCGCGCCCAGCGGCAAAGCCACGCTGCCCTGCACGCGAGTAATGGGAATTGTCAGATGCACCTTCTAACGGGGATGAAGCGCCATCCAGACGCTACGGCGCAGTTCACTGGGCGCCACCGGTTTGGCCAGGAAGTCATGTACTTTGGCCACCGTCAGGGCGAAGATCTGGTCTGACTGCGTCCCCTGCGCGCTGACGATGATCACCGGGATGTGCGCCAGCGCCTGGTTAGCGCGCATCCGTGCCAGAATCTGCCAGGCATGGATATCCGGCATGACCAGACTCATCACCACCAGATCAGGCACCAGGTCCTCAACGGTGGTCAACCCGTCCTGCCCTGAGGTCGCCACCGGTATAAACACCACCCCTAGATCGCGCATGGTCGCCGCGGCCAGAGCGAGGAATTCCTCATCATTGTCGATGCCAACGACAGTCCTATTCGGGTCGGCGATGCGCTCCGTCTGGCTGGCGATCAGGGTGTCCAGATCAGGAACAGCAATGCGATTGCGATCGTCGCTGGAAATCACCCGGCGTGTATCAAACTCCACAAAAGCCACGGTAGCATCCTGCAGCAACTTCGGCGCGGCACGCCGCAGCAGGTCTTGCGCGTATTCGGCGTCGCTCAAGCGGCTGAATGGCTGGCCATCCTGGTTCATGATGGCCACAAGCCCGCCCTGCTCGCAGGCCCTGAAGCGAGTATGCAAACCCAGTTCCTGCAGGGAGCGTTCAATCCTGCCAAGCTCCGACTCTGGCAGGATTGTATTGACATAGAAGTAGCGGGTGCGCCCGGTCGTCTCTTCCCGGACAGCAAACTCGCTGAAGCGCTGCTGTTCCGGCAGAGCATGAAGCCATACATATACCCGGTCAAAATGGGAAACACGCCCTGCCTCCCGCAGCCGTTCCAGGTCAGCATCGCTGACGGGATGACCATAGTCGCTGTCCTGAAAAGGCAGGAGATTACCGCTCAGCAAATCCTGCACGCGGCCTGCATCCCACTGCACGACAAATGTGCCATCGCGCAGGACAAACACCAGATGGCGAGCAATGGGCGCTCCGTCGTAATGGCGCGTCATGATGCGGCTGTTGGCTCCATCCTGATCACAGCATAGCCGCTGAAGGGCAACAAACAGGGGTGCAGGCGCAGTTCACAGCGCTGCTACGCCAGGCTGGCGAACACTGCCCCATACCCCGGACCGCACTCACCCACCTGCTAAAGCTCGACGAAATAGCTCTCCGCCGCCCGATCCAGCAACTCTCTCGTCATGCGCGGCGGGCAGTTCAGGTAACGGGCGATATCGATGAGCTGATCGATCAGGTCGCGCGGATGGACAGCGCGCAGCTTGCGGTTACGCTTGATGTACCATTCCTGCAGCAGGTAGGCCAACCCCTGCTCGTCATAGGGCACGCGCTTGCGTTCGCACACCATCTTGAAGATCTCGCGGAACTGCTCGTACGTGGGGTCCCCGACCTCGATCTTGTGCCGGATCCGGCGCAGGAACGCCTCATCCACCAGCTCGCGCGGCTCCAGATTGGTGGAGAAAACGATCATCACGTAGAAGGGCACCTCGATCTTCCGCCCTGTATGCAGGGTCAGGAAGTCTACCCCCTTCTCCAGCGGCACAATCCAGCGGTTGAGCAGATCACGCGGGCGCACCTGTTGCCGCCCAAAGTCGTCGATCAGGAACATCCCGCCGTTCGCCTTAACCTGATAAGGCGCCTCGTAGTACTTGTTGATGTCGTCATAGACCAGGTCCAGGCCAGCCAGCATCAGCTCGCCGCCCACCATGATCACCGGTCGCCGAATCTTGACCCAGCGCGGATCACGCTTCTCACCGACGCGCCCGCTGGCGCTGGCGGCGGTTTCGCCGGGCACCATCTCCACGATTTCATGGTGCACGTTGTCAAAGACGCGCACGATCTGCCCATCAATGTCAATGGCGAACGGAATCCACAGATCGCCGCCCAGGACAATACGCCCTACCGCTTCGGAGATCGTCGTCTTGCCATTGCCCGGCGGGCCATAGAGGAAGATCGATTTGCCGGAGTTCACCGCCGGGCCGATCTTGTTGAGCATCTCGGTGGACACCACCAGATCCTTGAGCGATCCCAGTAACTGCTCCTGGGTCACCGAGCGCCGGCCCCGGTTCTGCGCCTGCATCGCCGCGATATACTGGCCCAGCGTCACCGGGCACGGCCCGGCGTACTGCGAGCGTTCCAGTGCCTCACGAGCCTTCTCGGAACCCTTCTCAGAGATGATGTACTGGTAAGTCGCTACCGCTGCGCTGATCCCGGCAGCGCCGCGTACTTCGATCAGCTTCTCCCGCTTGAGGAATTCCAGCACGCTATCGATAACACCCTGATACGGCAGACGAACATAATCCGCGATCTGCTGGCCCGTCATGAGGCCACTGAAATAGATAACCTTGAGGACAAGGTCCGCAATGGCCAGCATATTCAATCCGGTGTCGGCCACCGAACGCATGACGGGAGGCGCCCACACCTCGGACGCCTGAGCGCGCGGCTGGGCTGGCGGTTGTTGTTCTGGCTGGCGAGGTGGTCGGGGAATACGTCCGGTCATAGTCCACTATCCTTGCCACACTCTGGCGCAACTGATGGCACTGCAAGATGACCTGTGCTATTCCTGTACAGCCCTGCATTATACGTCAAAGCCGATCACGCGCCATCTTAATGTCCTCCCCTGCCCTTGTGCGCCCTGCACAGGAACGTTTGAGGCCCTACCGGAGCGGTGCTAAAATCAAAAAACATCACGGTGAGGTATATGATGATTGACCGAATCCAGTGGTTGGGCAACGGCACGTTTCTCGTACACGGCCCTCCGCGTATCTATATCAACCCGGTTTCTGGAATCACCGACGACCGGCAACAGGCTGATGTCATCCTGATCAGCCAGGCTACTTACGACCACTGCTCTCCGGCTGTGCTCAACCGGTTGTGTGGCTCCTCAACCCTGATTATCGCCAACACCCAGGAGGCTGACTGCCTGGCCGGGCATCGAGCGCAGGTGCTACGCCCCTGGCAGTGCATCACCTGCCAGCGGGCGCGGATCACCGCCGTGCCTTCCCATCCGACCCGTTCGCCTGCCAGCGATGGCGACTCCGTCCCCCCCATTGGCTTCCTGATCGCTATGGACACCTACGACATCTTCTATGCGGGCGATACCATCGTCCTGCCGGATACGCAGTTTCTGCATCCCGACATTGCCATCCTGCCAGTCCGTCACATGCATACCGGCCTGCTGGCCATCGACTATGCTATTGAAGCCGTCAGGGTACTCAAACCACGCTGGGTGATTCCCAGCCACTGGCAGGCTGGCGGCGGTAGCGGCCTGCTGGATGTGAAGGCGTTTCAGGCGGCGCTCAGCCCGCTGACCGAGGTCGTGATCCCGGCGGCAGTGCGTTAACGGCTTACGCCCGTCACCAGTCCCGGAGAACAAAACGGGGCCGCCCGTATGGACGACCCCGTTGCGTCTTTCAGTGACTCTGGATCAGGCGGCGCTTTCCAGCCTGCCATCAGCCGACCAGGCAATCGTGCGATCGTTCTCCGAGAGGATCAGCGGTTTGCTCCGCCCCTCGATGGCGTCACGGTTGACAATCACACGCCGGATATCCGGACGGCCTGGAATCTCGAACATCACATCCAGCAACACCGCCTCGATGATACTGCGCAGTCCGCGCGCGCCAATCTCGCGCTTGATCGCCTCACTGGCTGCCGCCTTCAGGGCGTCGTCGGTGAAGATCAGTTCGACATTATCCAGCGCCAGCAGTTGCTGGTACTGCTTGGTGAGCGCATTGCGCGGCTCCACCAGGATGCGCATCAATGCCTCTTCGTCCAGCGGTTCGACGTGCGTCACCACCGGGATGCGTCCCACCAGTTCCGGGATCATGCCGTAGTGAATCAGGTCATCAGTCGTGATCTGCTTGAGCAGGTCGGTCTGGGTGATCTCCCGCCGACCCTGTTCCTTGAAGCCCAGGTGGCCGCGCACACCGATACGGCTGGCAACCAGTTCCTCGATCCCGTCAAACATCCCCCCGCAGATGAACAGGATATTGCTGGTGTCCATCTGGATGAATTCCTGGTGGGGATGCTTGCGCCCGCCCTGCGGCGGGATATTGGCGATGGTGCCCTCGATGATCTTGAGCAGGGCCTGCTGGACACCTTCGCCGCTCACATCGCGGGTGATTGACGGGTTATCGCCGCTCTTGCGGGCGATCTTGTCGATCTCGTCGATGTAAACGATGCCTTTTTCCGCCCGCTTGATGTCCCAGTCCGCTGCCTGAATCAGGCGCAACAGGATGTTCTCCACGTCCTCGCCGACGTACCCGGCCTCGGTCAGCGCCGTAGCGTCAGCAATGCAAAACGGCACATCCAGGATACGGGCAAAGGTCTGGGCCAGCAACGTCTTGCCACATCCCGTCGGGCCGATCAGCAGGATGTTGCTCTTCTCCAGCTCGACATCGGCCAGCCGCCCGCCAGCCATCACCCGCTTGTAGTGATTATGCACCGCCACGCTCAGGACCCGCTTGGCGCGGTCCTGACCGATGACGTACTCGTTCAGATAGTCGTAGAATTCGCGCGGCGACGGCACACGCTCAATGGTGAACTCTGCCCCGCCGGAGTCAGCGGGCGCTTCCTGCTCGATCAGTTGCATGCTGAGGCGAACACACTCACTGCAGATGAATACGCCATTCGGCCCTGCAATGAGGTGTTCGACCTCGTGCCGCGCCCGCTGGCAAAAGGAGCAACGCTGTTCCCCGGTTGAAAAGTGAGTCACAGATCGCTTCCCCTGCTACTTTTTCGCCGGCAACGGAATCTTGGACGGCTCAAGCACAGCGTCAATCAGACCGTAATCGACCGCCTGCTGGGCTGTCATGTAGATATCGCGGTCAGTATCACGCTCAATCGTGGCAGCGTCTTTGCCCGTGTGCTCCATGAAGATCTGCAGCAGGCGCTTCTTCAGACGCACGATTTCTTCCGCCTGGATCACGATATCAGACGCCTGACCCTGCGCGCCGCCCAGCGGCTGATGCATGTGGATGGTCGCATTGGGCAGGGCAAAACGTCGCCCATGCGAGCCAGCCGCGAGCAGCACCGTCCCGAAGCTGGCGGTGACGCCAACCGCTACCGTGCTGATCGGCGCCTTGATCTGCTGCATGGTGTCGTAAATCGCCAGACCAGCGTAGATCATGCCGCCCGGCGAGTTGATGAACATCTGGATTTCTTTCTCGTCGTCCTCGCGGTTGAGATACAGCAACTGAGCCACGATCAAGTTGGCGACCTGGTCAGTGATTGGCGTGCCCACAAAGACGATCCGCTCCTTGAGCAGGAGCGAATAAATGTCATACGCCCGCTCACCACGACCGCTGGTCTCGATAACCATTGGAATCAACATCACTCACCCTCCTTTGAAGCGCATCCGCGCCTCTACACTTACGCTAAATATCGGTCCCTCACCGCCTGGAACAACGCCTTACTCAGCATCCGGCGCAGCGTCCACCGGCTCTGCCGCACCGCCTGCGTCAGCGACGACTGCCTCCGAAGCAGCGCCCTCTCCCTCTGCTGCCGGGGTCTCCTCAGGTGTGGCTTCCGGCTCCACAAAGGGCACCGGGCCAGTCTCCGGGTTCTCCCCGCGGCCAATAGCGGCGATCCGCTCCAGGGCTTGCTGCGTCAGCATCTGCAGGGAGATATTCCGCCGACCCTGATCCTTGTTCAGCAGCTCTTCAAAGATCTCCCGAATCTGCTCGTTGCCCCGGCTCAGGCTGGCGGCACGCGACTTCACTTCCTGATCGATCGCGCGTCCATCAACTTCCAGCCCTTCACGCTCGACAAATTCCCGCAGCACCAGCGCCCGCTTGAGCCGGGCGATGGCGGTTTCCCGGTATTCCTCTCGCAGCTGCTCCAACGTGATCTGCCGCATATTCAGGAAAGCGGTCAGGTCAAGCCCCTGACGCTGCAACTGCTGCTCCAGGTCATGCAGCAGATCGTCAATGTACTCGTCAACCATCACTGCCGGATATTCGATCTGGGCCTGCTCCACCATCATATCCAGCACAGCGTCAGCGTAATCAGCCTGGGCGCGCGCAGTCTTTTCTGCCAGCAGGTCCTGGCGGATCTTCTGGCGCAGGTCTTCCAGAGACTGCACGTCTTCGTCGCCAACACTCTTGGCGAACTCATCATCCAGTTCCGGTAGCCGGCGCACGTTAACCGCGTGGCAGGTCACCATAAAGGCGACCGCCCGGCCACGCAGTGCTTCTTCGTAATCCTCGTCATCAGCCGGGAAAGACAGCTCAAAGTTGCGGGTTTCCCCCGCCGTGATGCCTTCCAGAGCCTGAGAGAATCCAGCCATTGGCTCGCGGTTAGCATCGCCAAGCACCATCCGCCAGCTCATCTGCTCAAAGAGTGGCTCCTTGGACAGGTTGGCGATCTCCTCGTTCTGCTCATCCCCTTCGCGTGGTACCAGCACGCCGTGGATATCCAGCCGCACCTCGTCGCCGGTAGTCGCCGGACCTTCTTTGGCCTCGACTTCGGCCCGGCTGTTCTGCATCAGCCGCAGCACATTATCGACATCTTCATCACTGACCTCAGGCGGCGTAAACTCACGGCGCAGGGATCGATAATCGCCCAGCGTGACCACCGGAATCAGCGGCACGCGGAATACCAGCACAAGGCCGTCATCCTTACTCTCGACATCCTCAAGCTGGCCAGGGCCGTACGGCTCCAGGTCCGAATTCCGGATCACCTCACCGTACAGGTCAGGGCCAATCTGATCGATCGCTTCTTCCAGAATGGCCCCATCACCCAGGTAACGCTGGACGATCGCATAAGGCGCTTTGCCTTTACGGAAGCCGGGAATATTGACCCGCTGCGAGAGGCTACGCGCCGCCGTTTGCTTCGCTTTGTTCAGCGCCTCAGCGCTCACCTCAACCCTGATCTGCGCAAGACGGTTTTCCAGGATTTCGATTTGTGAATTCAAGGGGATTTCCTCAGACATCGGATAACCTATGCGATACCGGATGTGGATTATAGCACCACGATTCGGGCTATACCAGAGAACGCGAGACCCTCTTACAGTGATCTAACGCTCCGGCTTCACCCTACACAAACAAGCGCCACAATAGCCGGCGCTTGCGGTGCCTTACGGCGTTCCTGATGGGGAAGGCGGGACTCGAACCCGCACGGATAGCTCCACATGATCCTAAGTCATGCGCGTCTGCCAGTTCCGCCACTCCCCCATGGTCCGTGGTCGGAATTATAAGCGATGCCCATAGCAGAAACAATACCGGATTCGCGTGGGGCTACCCCTAGGAGCGCGAAACCTGATCGAGATCAACGCGGGGCAGCGTGAAGGAAAACGTGCTGCCCCGACCGGGCGCGCTTTCCACCTCGATCCGGGTGTTCATCTGGCTGGCGATTAACTGAGCGATGGCCAGCCCCAGCCCTACCCCGCCAAAGCGGCGGGTCGAAGACGACTCCACCTGGTAAAACGCTTCAAAGATTCGCCCCAGTTGGTCGGCGGCGATCCCGATTCCGTAATCCCGCACGGCTACCCACACCTGGCCTGCCGGGCGGCTTTCGATCAGGATGTCGACAGGCGTGCCATCCGGGCTGAATTTGAGGGCGTTATCCAGCAATTGCTGGAGCACCTGCGCCGTGCCGCGCTTGTCGGCCAGCACCACCGGCGTATCCGGGGGATAGAGCCGTCGCATACGGCGCGTATCACGTTTCTTCCAGATGCGGCCAAGATTGCGGATGGCCAGCAGGACACTTTCGCCAATGACGACCGGTTCCAGTTTCAGGTTCTGGCTTTCCGCCAACTGGGTCACATTGGCGACGGTCGTCTCCAGCCTCCCGATCGCCTCCACTGCCATGTTGATCAGCCGCCGACCGGGATCACTGGCCGGGACCTCCTCGCTGAGCAGCGCCACCGCAGACTTGACCTGCAGGACGGGGGTGCGCAACTCGTGGCTGACGTTCCGAACGATCGAAGTCTTGAGCAGATCAGCCTCGCGGGCTGCCCGCAGGGCAGCTTCCAGCTGGCGGTTGCGTTCAGCCAGGTCGCTGGTCAGTTGCCAGTTGCTTTGCAGCAGGCGATCAAAGCGGCCCTTGAGGCTGATCAGCGCCCGGACGCGCAGCAGCAACTCCTCCGCCACAAACGGGCTGACCAGCAGGGCGTCTGCCGACGCGCAAACACCGCCACCGAACCGGTTGAGCATCTCGCGCTCCAGCACCAGGAGCACAGGCAGAAAGCTGTGTGGGCTTTCGCCTTTCTTCAACTCACCACCAACTGCTAGCAAACGACTGTCCGGCGCGGCGGGCAAAAGCACCAGCAGATCAGGCTGGTGGCGTTCAATCTGGGCGGGGATTTCGGCGCGATCCGCCAGCAGGACTACATTGAACTGCGCGTCCCGCAACTGCGCCTCCAGGCGGCTGGCGTTCACCCGGTCGTCAGAGGCGATCATGATTCTGGCAGATGTGTCATCGGGAAACAATATCTGAGCTTCCTGCCGCCAAACTTGCGGGCATCCCATTCCTGCGATGTTCCCTGGCCCGGATAATACCATGAAAGAATCCCCCGCAAAAGCGGCGCCGTCGGGCGTCGGGCCAGAAATGTAACGGAAGAACAGAAGCGACCCTTTGCACTTTGGGCGCGAAGGCGCATAATTGACCTGGACAGCGGGCTGTATTCGTAGCAGCCCGCCGGGAAGGCGACACATCATCATGACGTTGATCGATCACCGCATCCTGATTGTCGCGCCGCCGCAGGCGATCTGGGAACTGGTGGGCAATCTCTCCGCCATGCCCAGGTGGCACGTCAATTGCGCCCAGGCCAGCGTCCTCAACACGCGTCAGAGCGGCCCCGGGACCCGCTGCCGCCTGACCATCACCAATGGCCCGGATATCGTCATCGAAATTGTGTCCTGGGTGGAAAACTTCGGCTACGAGTACAGGGTCGTTGATGGACCATACCGCACGAGCCTGGGGCGCATCCGCCTGCGCGTGTTGCCGCAGGGAACGGCCGTTCATTGGACGTTTGAGTATGAACTTGGCGGCCTGGCCGCCGGGCTACGCAACGCGCTGTTCACCCGCCAGCGGCTCAGTGACGAAATCGAGCAGAGCCTCAAGCGGCTGAAGAAAGTCGTTGAAGCTGCCGGAGTCAGCATGTCGGACGAACTGGCCGAACGCGTGGCTATGCGCCCTGCCCCCACCGCCGAAGAACGCGCTGCGCTGGCCGAGAACGTCATCCGAACACAGCCATCCCTGAAAGCGGTGACTGCACCGCAGGAGCCGCCGCCCGGCCCGGCTGCGCCGATCGTGATCGACGAAGGGGACCTGCCTCCGCTGCCCATCCCTGCCGCGCCAACTGTGATCGACGAAGGCGATCTCCCGCCGCTGCCAGTCCTGGAGGAACCGCCGCTGGCTGACGAAGACACCCGGCCCACCCGCACCGTTGCCGCACCGGAGTTCGTAGCGCCCGCTGAGATTCCACCCACTCCTCCGGCGGAAGTCCCGGCTGAGGCCGAACCGGTAGCACCATTCACCCTTGTGGACGAGACGCCATCCGCACCTGACACTACAGCCCCGGCTACCACGCCGGATATGATGCCCACTGAGCCAGCCGTCGAGGCCGTAGTCCCGCCATCATCCAGCGTGAAGGCTCCTCCTGAAACGACGGCGGAGACACTGCCAGAGATGCCAGTCGTAGGCCCACAGGAACCTGAGCCGCCGCCCGCGGCCCCTGAAACGCCGACTGCGCCAGGCGCTGAGAACAGACCGTCCTTGCTCTTTGGCGGGGAAATCAAGCCGCTTGGCCCCAGCATCTGGGATGTCTTCGGGATCAAACCGCCCAGCCAGGCGGAGACCGAGGCCAACACTGAGCTTGTCGGCAAAGAGGTTGCCGGGGCTACAATTCCGCCTACAGAATCCGCCACCCAGGAAGGGCGACCTGACCGGCTGCGCTCCCGCCCGGCAACCACGCCTGAAGGGTTGCGCCGGACGCTTAACCGCCGCCGACTCGCCCGAATTGGCCAGCTTCCACCGCAACCGACGCCGCCGAAAAAGAAAAAGAGGACCGGCAAACGCCGATCCTCCAGCTAGGGTGACTGGTGGGATTCGAACCCACGATCTTCTGGGCCACAACCAGATATGTTAACCCCTACACCACAGTCACCATATTCACTTGTGTAACGCAGGCGCAGTATAGCACAGCGGCGACAGGATTACCAGCCTGAATTTCCGCCCTTCTCTGCCACAAAAACCAGCGCCACGCTGCGCCGGCAGGGCACTTCTACGCGCTGAACCTGAAAGCCAACCGCCTCATAAAGCTGCTGCGGCTCAACCGGCCAGGGGCCTCGCTGCCCGGTCACACGGTACGCCCACTCCAGGACATGGCGTAGCGGCCCTCCGCCGGTCAGCACACCGTTGGCCACCACGACCAGCCGCCCACCAGGCTGCAGCACCCGGTACACCTCACGGGCTGTTTCCGGATCCACGATAAAGTCCGTGGGAAAGGTGCTAACCACCGCCGGGAAACTGCCCGCCGCGAACGGCAGGCGCTGGGCCATCCCTCGCACCAGCCACGGCGCGTACGTCCTCCGGGCCAGCTTGCGCCGGGCGATCCGCCCCATCGTCGGCGAAAAATCAAGCCCTACTGGCTTCAGCCCCGCAGCGTGAAGATCGATCTGCAGGTCGCCTGTGCCATGCGCCAGTTCCAGTACGCGGGCGCCTGACTCCACCGGCAGGAAGCGCAGCGCCGTTCGCTGCCAGGCGCGCCACTCCCCCAGCGACACGACCCGGCTGACGACATCGTAAGTCCAGGCCAGTTCATTGTAGAGCAGGTGAAAGCCCAGGCGGACGAGCGCCCACCAGGCCCGTCTGAGCATCAGCGGAACTCCGCGAACGTCATCAGCCGGATACCTTCCGCCACTACGACCTCATGGGTCGCCGGGTAGGTCAACCACTTGAGTTCCTGCTCGCGCTGAACGTTATAGGGGCTATCCAGCCCGTCGGCGTACCCCGGATGGCACATCAACTCAGTCACCCCGGTCGGCGGCAGAGTCGTCAAAATGGTCAGCAATTCGCCCAGAATCGCCTTACGGTCATAGAAGCTGGAGATCATCCGATCCGGAGAGCGGACATCCCGGTATTGCGCCAGGATGCCATGCACCTCTTCGGCCACCGCCCGCGCCTGCATGGGCGGTAGACCCGCCAGCAGCCAGTGTCCGGCGGTCTCCAGCGCCCGCTCGCCATAGTCACCGCGCCGGATGGGCAGGTTATGCTCGCGGGCCAGCGAGAGCATCACCCGCAGCGCCGCCGGGAAGATGTACGTCGCCCCGTGATGGGAATCCAGATGGTCGGGCAGGCGACCCGCCAGTGCCTGAAACCGGGCGAACTGCGCCCGCAGCTCGCGCTCAACTTCCTCCGCCGACCAGCGCATCGCCACCGGGGCCAGTTTGGCCGGCGGATAGAAGCGGCCATCGTCATCGACCAGCGTGGGCACTTCCGCCGGATTGCAGACAGGCCTGCCGCTGGTCAGCGTCAGGTGCAGGCCAATGCCCATGAAAGGCGCCTGCTCCAACAACAGGGCGATCCCGTGTTCGGCAGCGGGATAGTTGACCATGGCCGAGGTTGACGTGACAATGCCTTTCTGGTGCGCTTCCAGAATTCCCCGGTTGATCCCCGTCGAGCGCCCCAGATCATCGGCGTTAACGATTAATTGTGGCATGGCTGCCCTTCTTTCCCGTCCGCCAGGCAGGAATTGCGCCCGCTAGCGTTCGCCGTGCAATACTGCTCGCAGTACGTCCGGGCGGTCGCTCATGATCAGATCAACGCCCATGTCACGCAATTCGCGCATTCGTTCCGGTTCGTTGACCACCCAGACGTTGACGCGCTGGCCACGCCGCCGCGCCCGGGCAATGTAGGATGGCGTCACCCGCACATGATGGGGGTGATCCGCCTCAACCGGAAACCCTACCATGAGCGCCGCCGCCAGCCAGCGTTGAGCAGGCAGTGTTTCCCAGTCGTGCAAAAAACCCAGCGGCAGCTGCGGCGCAATGTGGCGCATCCGCCGTAAACGAATCGGGTTGAACGACGAAATGATCACCCGCTCGCTCAGGCCATGCCGGGCGATCAGGTCGGCCACTATCGCCTCCAGGCCATCAGCCTGCCAGCCCATCCCTTTCAGCTCAACGTTGATCAGCACCCGCTTGCCCATCGCTTCGAAGACTTCCGCCAGGGTGGGGATGCGCTCCCCCCGGAAGCGCGGGTCAAAGGTGCTCCCGGCGTCAAGCTCTTTGACCTCCGCCAGGGTCTTCTCCCGCACCAATCCTGTGCCATCGGTGGTGGCATCAACGTGCTCGTCGTGGATCACCACCGGCACCCGATCGCGGGTCAGATGCACATCCAGCTCGATGCCGTCAGCGCCATACTGCACCGCCAGTTCAAAAGCCGCGAGCGTGTTCTGTGGCGCATCGTGGCTGGCTCCACGATGCCCGAAGTTGAGCACGCGATCCATGTACATCGCCTGAAGGGGTAAACTGCCGGACAACGCTTACGCCTCCCACATGCCGGGGCAACTTACACAGCCACCCGGTTACAGGTCAAAATAAATCTGCAGGTCGCCATCCTGAACACGCACATCAAAGTGATGGATCGGCGTGACCGCTGGCAGGCGCAGGACTTTGCCACTGCGGATATCGAACCGCGCGCCGTGCCGGGGACATTCGATCTCATAGCCATCGAGCGTACCTTCAGCCAGCGGGCCGTCATCATGCGTACAGAGATCTTCGACCGCGTAATAGCTGCCATCCACATTAAAGATGGCGATATACACACCGTCGATCTCAACCACCTCGCGGTCGCCGGGGCCAATCGCCTCGGCCCGGCCTGCTGATACCCACTCCGCCATGCGCACCTCGCCGATCAGTCCTCGTCTTCACCCGTCCAGTGAGTCAGGCCATACGCGCCAGCTTTGAGAACTTTCAGGGAAAGCAGGGCGCACTTCAGTCGAACAGGCGTTAATGGGATACCCAGCATATCCAGGATGTCCTGCTTGCTGAAGTGACGCAACTCCTCCAGGGTCTTGCCGATCATCGCCTCCCCGAGCATGGACGCCGATGCCTGGCTGATCACACAGCCCTGCCCATCCCAGCCAACCGCCTTAACCCGTCCCTGCTCGTCCAGTTGCACGGTCAGGCGCAGCCGGTCGCCGCACAGCGGATTATCATCCTCGTAGTCGATATCCGCAGGCTGCAACACGCCCCGGTTACGCATGTTCTGCCCGTGATCGATGATCATCTCCCGGTAGAAATCATCCATACGTCCTGCCTACCTGTCTCACACGGTGAAGACCTGCATCACCCGGTAAAGCGCTCTGATCAGGGCATCGACTTCATCGAAGGTATTATACAGGTAAAAGCTGGCGCGGGTGGTCGCCGGGATACCGAAGCGTTCATGCAGGGGCATGGCGCAGTGATGGCCGGCCCGCACCGCCACCCCTTCCACATCCAGCATCTGGGCGACGTCATGGGGATGCAGGCGGTCCAGCGTAAAGGCAGCCACGCCGCCCTTACGCGCTGCGTCCGGGCCGTAGACCCTCAACCCCGGCACCTCAGCCAGCCGCTCCAGCGCGTAAGCCGTGATCTGCTGCTCGTAGGCATGGATGGCGTCCATTCCGACTATCGTCAGATAGTCAACTGCCGCCCCCAGCCCGATGCCCTCCGCGATGGCCGGCGTCCCGGCCTCAAACTTGTAGGGCAACTCGTTCCATTCGCTCCCGCTCAGGCGAACGCGCCGGATCATGTCTCCCCCGCCCTGGTACGGTGGCATCGCTTCCAGCAGCGATCGTCTGGCGTACAGCACACCAATACCTGTCGGCCCCAGCATTTTGTGCCCGCTGAAAGCGAGGAAATCCACATCCAGGGCCTGAACGTCGACCGGCAGGTGGGGCATGCTCTGGGCCGCGTCCGCCAGTACCAGCGCGCCAGCGGCATGAGCCTTGCTCACCATCTCCCCCAGCGGGTTGATCGTGCCCAACACGTTCGACATATGCGTCACCGCCACCAGGCGCACCGGCTCAGTGCGCAGCAGGCGGTCGTAGACGTCCATATCCAGCGTGCCGTCATCCAGCACCGGCACGACCAGCAGCCGGACCCCGGTCTGCTCCCGCAGGAGTTGCCAGGGGACGATATTCGAGTGGTGTTCCATCTCCGTGATCACCACCGCATCATCGGGGCCAAGCCGCGACCGCCCCCAGCTCTGGGCCACCAGGTTGATGCTTTCCGTGGTATTCCGGGTAAACACAATCTCCCGCCAGGAAGCTGCATTGATGAACGCTTTGACCTTCTTGCGGGCGTCCTCATACGCCTCAGTTGCCTGCTCGCTCAGAGCATAGATGCCGCGATGCACATTGGCATTGGTGGTCTCATAATAGCGGCTCATCGCCTCGATCACCTGGCGCGGCTTCTGGCTGGTGGCCGTGCTATCCAGGTACACCAGCGGGACGCCGGGGCGAACTTCCCGCTGCAGAATCGGGAAATCCTGTCGAATCCGGTGGACATCCAGCGCAGGTGTTGCGTTCATAGCCGTAGCTCCGTCGTTCATCACCGCTGGTCCATTGAAGGCTGCGGAAGCCAGTCCTGCAAGTATAACAGGCCATCGCTCGCGCCGGGAGATTCTGCACAGCCAGCAAACCGTGTTACGCAACGGCATATGCATCGCGTGCTGACCAGTGGGCAACCGGGTCACGCCTCAGATCAACGATGGGTCAGGCCCAGCGTAGCCGCCGTGTAGAAGAGCAACGGCGCTACACCAGACCTGACCCATGGTGTCTGCCAGATGTTGCCTGTGCGTTGCACGGGTCGCACTACCTTTTCAGTGGAACCATCAGGCGACCAACGCCAGCCAACGCCCTACCCTACTGATCCGCCTGGCCAAGCAGCTTGGCGTCAATCGACTCCTGCAGCCGTTCCCGCACGCCTGCAAACGGGATGCGCTCCATGATTGGGCCAAAGAACCCATCCACGGCCAGCTTTTCCGCCTCGCGGCGGGGGATGCCCCGGCTCATCAGGTAGAAAATCGGCTCTTCGTCCAGCTGGCTGAGCGTAGCGGCGTGTGTGCAGCGCACGTCATCGGCCTTGATCTCCAGACCGGGGATGCTGTCGGCGCGGCACGTCCGGCTGAGCATCAGGTTGCGGTTGGCCTGGAAGCCATCCGTCTTCTGCGCCACCGGATCGACGTAGATCATGCCCTGCCACACACTGCGGGCGTTGTCCATCAGCGCGCCCTTGAACAGCAGATCAGAAGTCGTATGCGGCGCGTTGTGATTCTGCTGGGTGTCGTGATCCATCATCTGGTCTTTGTCGGCAAAGTACAGGCCGCTCATGCGTCCGGTGCTACCCTCGCCATCCAGGTCGACTTCCATGAACACCTTGAACAGCTTGCCGCCCATCGAGCCAATCACCCAATCGATGGTGCCATTGCGCTGGACGCGCGTCCGCTGGTGGCTGAACTCGTACATGTTCCGGCCCCAGTGTTGCAGGGCAACGTACTGCAGGCGTGCATCCTCACCCACGATCAACTCGGTCGCGCCAACGAAAGCGGACTGCTCTTCCAGCGTCGGTGAACCATACTCATGCATATACGTCACCTGCGCGCCGCGATCGAGCACGATCAGGATGTGCCCAAGCGTCAACCCGCTGGAAGCGGCATAGAACACACTGTGCAGCGGCAATTCTACCGCCACGCCGGGCGGGACATAGAGAAAGACGCCGTGTGTCCACAGCGCCCCATGCAGCGCCGCGAACTTGCCATCCTCAGGCCGGACGGCCGTAGTCATCAGGTACTGCTCAACGAGTTCCGGGTGCTGTTGCACAGCCGTGTTCAGGTCGGTGAAGATCACCCCCTGCGCCGCCAGCGCCGGGTCCAGTTCAGCCGTCGCTACGCTGGCATCGACATGGGCCACCAGCCCACCCTGGCGGTCGCCCAGCAACGGCGCGTAGTGATGGGCCGGGATCACCCCCAGCGGGGCGCGACCGACAGGCATGATCAGCCGCCCGGCTTCGCGCCACTTGATCCGGCGATAGTCAGTCCGCCGCCACGCCTCATCGTTCGTTGAGGGCATAGGCAGCGCCTCGTAAAGCTCCCAGGCCGCCAGCCGCCGCTCACGCAGCCACTGCGGCTCATTGTTGTGCTTGCTAAGCGCCTCCACATCCGCCACAGTCAGGCTGGGAGCGGCAGGCGTCCGGGTCAGGCTTCGTACCGTCACAGATGCTAACTCCTCGTCGTTGCGCTGTTTGACGAAGGGGCCAACGGCGGCCCCTTCATTCCCATTCCTGGATCCTGGTACCACCGGGCAATTTCCCCACCAGACTACCCGACCGAGCCTTCCATCTGCAGCCGGATCAGGCGATTCATCTCAACCGCATACTCCATCGGCAGTTCCTTCACGAACGGCTCGATGAAACCGGCCACCACCATCGCATTGGCTTCATCTTCACTCAAGCCGCGGCTCATCAGATAGAAGAGCTGATCCTCGCTAACCTTGGTGACCGACGCCTCATGACCGACATGAACGTTCTGCTCTTCGATCTCGATATAGGGATAGGTATCGGACTGACTATGGCCATCCAGCAGCAGCGCGTCACAGACGACATTGCTGCGGGAACGCTCCGCCCCCTCATGGATCTTGAGCAGCCCTCGGTAGCTGCTACGCCCACCGTCCTTGCAGATGCTCTTGCTGATGATCTGGCTGGACGTGTTCGGCGCAGCGTGGATGACCTTCCCTCCGGCATCCTGATGCTGCCCGGCGCCCGCGAAGGCGATGGACAGCACCTCGCCGTGCGCCCCCGGCTCCAGCAGGTATGTCGAGGGATACTTCATCGTTACCTTGCTGCCCAGATTGGCGTCGACCCACTCCATCGTGGCATCGCCGTAGACCAGGGCGCGCTGGGTGACCAGATTGTAGACGTTGGTTGACCAGTTCTGGATCGTCGTGTAACGGCAACGCGCGCCACGCTTGACAATGATCTCAATCACGCCTGTGTGCAGACTGTCGCGGCTGTAAGTCGGTGCGGTACAGCCCTCCACATAGTGCATGAAGGCGCCCTCATCGACGATGATCAGCGTGCGCTCAAACTGGCCCATGCTCTCCGCATTGATGCGGAAATACGCCTGGAGCGGCATCTGCACGTGCACCCCCTTGGGGACGTACACAAACGACCCGCCCGACCACACCGCCGAATTGAGCGCCGCGTACTTGTTATCGGTCATCGGCACCACGGTGCCGAAATATTCGCGGAACAGTTCCGGGTGCTTTTTCAGACCGTCATCGATTGAAAGGAAGATCACGCCCTGCTTTTCCAGGTCTTCCCGGATGCTGTGGTAGACCATCTCGGATTCGTACTGGGCGCCCAGGCCAGCCAGAAACTTACGCTCTGCTTCCGGCACGCCCAGCCGGTCAAACGTCCGCTTGATGTTTTCCGGGACGTCATCCCAGGTACGTTCCTCGCGCTCGTGAGGCCTGATGTAGTAGTGGATCTCGTCGTAGTTGATCCCGGAAAGGTCAGCGCCCCAGGTGGGAACCGGCTTGGCCAGGTAAACTTCCAGCGCCTTCAGGCGGTACTCCAGCATCCATTCCGGCTCGCCTTTGATGCGGGAAATCTCCCGGACGACATCGGCGTTAAGGCCCTTGCCGCTCTTGAACGCATACTGCTCCGGATCGCTGAATCCGTACTTCTCAGTATATTCGGCGTTCAGGCGCTTCAGCTCGCGCTCTTCCTGCGAAAGGCGATCCGTGACCATCGGTTACTCCTCCGTGGGAACGATGCCGTATTTTTCGAAGATGGGTTTGTAGCCTTCCGCCTCAAGCTGGTCAGCCAGTTCCGGACCGCCGCTTTCCACAATCCGGCCATCCATCATGATATGGATGTACTGCGGACGGATGTAGTCGAGGATACGCTTGTAGTGGGTGATCACCAGGACGCCCAGGTCCGGCCCCACCAGCCGGTTCACGCCGCCGGCGACGATGCGCAGCGCGTCGATGTCCAGCCCGGAGTCGGTCTCATCCAGGATGGCAATCTTGGGCTGCAACACCGCCATTTGCAGGATTTCCGCCCGCTTCTTCTCCCCGCCGCTGAAACCATCATTCAGGTAGCGGCTGGCAAAATCCGGGCTGATCTCCAGGTAGTTCATCTTGTCCATCAACAACCGCCGGAATTCGGGGATGCTGATACCCTTGTCCGCCGGGTCAACATCGCGTCGCCGGGCGTTGATCGCCGAGCGCAGGAAGTTGGCCAGCGTCACGCCAGGGATGGCGACCGGGTACTGAAACGCCATAAACAGTCCCAGCCGGCTGCGAGCATCCGGCTCAAGTTCCAGCAAGTCCACCCCGTCAAAGATCACCTGCCCGCTGTCAACCGTATAAGCCGGGTTGCCCATCAGCACGTTCGCCAGCGTGCTCTTGCCAGAGCCATTTGGCCCCATCAGGGCATGGGTTTCGCCCTGCTTGATCGTCAGATTTACGCCCTTCAGAATCGGCGTACCTTCCACACTCGCGTGAAGGTTCCGGATTTCCAGTGCAGCAACCATGCAGGCCATGCCTCCTCAACACCCCAACCGAAAACTTGGCAGTAGTGTACCATGCCGGGTCAGTCATGTCAATAAACCAGATAAAAGTGAATTTTATTGACTTTACGCCTCGCTCGCGGTATTCTTTAGACGCGTTCGATCGGCAACAGGCCACCAACAACCATGCGCGAAACACGACAGGCCATTCTGGAAATCATCCGGCGGCGGGGCAGCGTTACCATCCAACAGCTGGCAGAGGAACTGGGCCTTTCCCCGGTGACCGTCCGCCACCATCTGTACGCCTTGCTGGGCGACGGCCTGATCGCCCGTGTCCCCCTGCGGCATGGCGTTGGCCGCCCGGAACACGGGTATTCGCTGACCGAAGCGGGCGAACGTCGCTTTCCCAACCGCTACCATACCCTGACCGCCCATCTGCTCAGCGTGCTCAAGCACATGAAGTCCGAGGCCGACCTGCAACGCCTGCTGGAAGGACTGATCCGCCAGACGCTGGCCGTCCCGCCGGAGGTCGACACCCTGCCGCCGCATCTGCGGCTCCTGCGACTGGAGGAACACCTGCGCCGTCAGGGCATCCCCATCGATATCACCTTCGAAGCACAGGGGGAGGAAGCTTGCCTGCACATCCGCTGCCCGTTCAGCGACATCAGCCAGCAGCACCCGGAACTGTGCCGCGCGGACGAGCAGGTCATCGGGGAAGCGCTCAAGCTGCCGTTGCAGCGTGCTGTTGGCTTGCCGGAGAACAACCAATCGTGTAACTTCAGCATCAAACTGAATGCCAGGCCCATGCGCGGCGAAGCGCTGGAAAAGGGAGTTGAGTGATGAGCCAGCCGTCCACCACACCCGAGAGCAAAGAGGAACAGGTCCGCGAGGCCCTGCGCGCTGTCGTCGATCCGGAGATCGGCATGAATGTCATTGAACTGGGCCTGATTCGCCGCCTGGACATTCAGCCGGACAGCGCCCATGTGGTGATGATTCTCACCACGCCCTTCTGCCCCTACGCCCCCCAGTTGCTGGAACAGGTCCGCTACACGGTTCAGAAGGTCCTTGGTGTGCGCACCACCATCGAGATGGGCCGCGAAATGTGGGACCCCAGCTTTATGGAAGATGGCGCGATCGCGAACTGGGGCCTGTTCTAGCACCCTTCCCGCCAGCCGGTGGATAAATCACAGGGGCATCCCCGATTGGGTGACGCCCCTGTCTTGTTGTCCGGACTACCATGCGCCGAACGCCTTACGGCTCTGGCGGGCGGTTGTCAAGCGTGAACTGGCGCGGATCCACGTAGTTGAGCAACAGGTTCTGCAGGTCAAGCTTGGGCCAGTGCCAGGGCTGCGTCTGCAGGATACCGGTCGGGCTGAGATCGTAGTGGAGATGATAGGGGTACGCGCCCTCCGCATTGCCCACGCTGGCGATCTGCTCACCCCGCGCCACCCGCTGCCCGACCTGAACGCGCACGTTCTCCACATGGGCATACCGCGCATACATCACCCGCCCATCCTTGATCAGCGGGTCGTGGCGGATGATGATCACATTGCCCCAGCCGGGGATGCGGGCGGCGTGGGTGACGACCCCATGCGCCGCCGCGTAAACCGGGCTGTGCGCGTCAGCATCCCACTGCGGCTTGTTCAGGTTAAGGTCAGCGCCGGTGTGGTATGCCTCATACGGCGTGCCTACGCGGTAACGGGCCGCGAACCCGGTTGCATCAAACCAGTCGCCCGGCCAGACAGCCGCTCCCAACCGCTCCCCCGGAACGCCAATCGGCGGGTCGAAGCCATCCGCCAGGAAAGTTGATGCAGGTGTGATGCCTTCCACCTTGCGCCAGCGGATGGCATCAAAAGCGATCTCGCGGCCAGTCTCTCCGGTCAGATCGTTGAGGAAGACCACCCCGGCTGTCGGCGTAGTAACGTCGAAATAGTAAACGCCCAGCGGAGTCCACAGGTTAAACAGCACATCCTGCGGCACAACCGCCAGGGTTTCGCCGCTGCGCCCGCGAACACCGTGGATCTTGTAACGCGCGCGGAGCGTGGTGGCATGTTTGGCCGGGACAAACGCCGCCAGTTCATACCAGCCACTCTCGGTCAGGCGCGGGTCCCAGCGCGCCCAGACCTGGCTGCGCCGCGCCTCGGTCGCCTTGTAGTAGCTCTTCCACCCTCTGGCATTGCGGAACTCGGTGAAAACCTGCTCCGGCGGCTGGCCGGTGTGCGTCCCGAAGGCAAATTGCGGCGATTCGGTCGTGACGATGATGCTCTTGCCGTAACGCCCAACCTCACCACCCGGCTTGTGGGCGCTGATCGGCACATTGATCACCGCCCAGTCAGCGCTGTCGATCAGCCCCAACCGCCACCAGCTGACGCCCTTGGCGCCGTGCGCTTCGATGGCCCGCTTGCGAGCGCGTTCCATATCGGCGACTTCGGCGTTTGCCTGCAGGATGGGAAAGATGGGCCGCCCGTAATTGCGCCAGGTGGCAAACGCCTGGTCGATCACTTCGTCTACCGGCCGCTGGAATGAAGCCCAGTACGCCATCAGGTGGACACTGTCGATAAACGGGAACCACTCATCCGGGAAGATGCTGTTGAAGTACTGCGGACGCGGGTCAACCGCCATGCCGATATGAAAATCGGCCGGCAGCGCCTTGCGGATGCGGGCCATAAACGGCCGGATTAGCGTCCGCCCGCCTTCCCAGTATCCGGCATACGGCTCAATATCCAGGATGAGCGAACGCACGCCCGGCTGAGTGCACGTCTGAATGATCAGGTCCGCTTCCGCATTGATGTCGCGCCCCTTGGGCACACACCAGGCATGGAACTCCAGGCCATTAGCTTCCAGCGTCTGCGCCCAGCGCTTGACGCTGGCCGGCCCATCAATCGCCAGCATGCGGTCAGTATCATAGACGCCCTGCCACTGCGAGCCATCGGTGGTCTTCACCCAGATCTGGGTCACGTGCGGCGCGTAAGCCTTGAATGTGTTGGCGACTTCCTGGATAGACGTTTCGGTGATCGAATTGCCCTTCCAGTGCCAGACGCCGATCTTCCCGTCATAAGGCGTTGTCATCGGAACCCACTCCATCCCTCATGAGCCACAGGCTACTCCGGTATCGTGCGCGTTACGGGCGCCGGATAGGCTGGCAGGCTTCCGGCGCGTCCTCGGTCAACGTAAGTACTCAGGCGGCCTGTTCGCCTGCAGGAAAGCCAGCGGATCCACATAGTGGGTGATCAGTTCGGTGTAATTCAGGCGCGGCCAGTGCCCCGGCGCATCTTCCAGAATGCCGGTCGTACAGATGTCGAAGTGCAGGTGGTACGGCGCACCTTCAGGCTCCGGCTTACCGATCACCGCAATGGGTTGCCCGCGCCGAACCCGATCGCCGGCCCGTACCTGAACGCGGTCCACGTGCGCGTAACGCGCCCAGACGGGGTTGCCGTCCGGATCGCGTGGATCGTGGCGAATCACCAGCACCTGCCCCCAGATGTCCAGCCGCCCGGCGAAGACCACCGTACCGCTGCCAATGGCATAGATGGTTGCCCCGCGGTCACTATCCCAGCGCGGCACATTGAGATTCAGGTCAGCACCTGTGTGGTAGGCTGTGGTGCGGGCGCCGTCGCGGTACCGCCGGGCAAACCCCACCGCGTCCACCCATCGCCCCGGCCACAGGCGGTCAGCACGCCGTTCCTCAGCCGTGCCCACCGGCGCGTCATAGCCATCGGCCAGCGGCGCATCCGGGGTATTACCGATCAGCTTCCAGCGCAGCGGTGAGAACGCCACCTCGCGCCCGGTCTCGCCAGTCAGATTCGTCAGATTCACCGCCCCTGCGTCAGGCCGGGAAGCGTCCAGGTCAAACACCCCCAGCGGCACAAAACGGTCGTAATAGCGATTCTGATCCAGTTCCACGATCACCGTGCTGTCATGACCGGCCACCCCGCGAATGTGATAGCGGGCGCGACGGGTGGTCGCGTGCGTACCGGGGACCCAGACGGCGATCTCGTAGCGTCCAGACTGCCGGATGCCGGGCACCCATTGCGCCCACAGGGTGCTACGCGCCGGCTGAGTAGCGCTGTACTTGACCGGCCCGTGCGCACTGCTCATCACGGTGAAGCGCGTCGCGCCGGTGCGATCATAGATGCCATCCAGATAGCGCCGGTCGCCCGGCGGGATGATCTCCACGCGATCAGCGAACGGATCTTCCTCGACCGGGGGTTCCGGAGGAAGTTCCGGGCCTTCCAGCGGCCAGGGATAAGCGGCGATCGCGTCCCACAGCTGGGTGGCCGTATAACGGGGATTGCCAGCGTCATTGCGGGCGTGTTGCCAGCTCCAGAAGTTGGCCGCGGGCAAGCCCAGCGCCCGCGCCTGGTTCAGGAACATCCCGATCTGCGCCGGGGTGGCCGTCCACTGCATCGTGCCGTACTGCTCTCCAAAGGCAGCCCCGGTCGGAACATAGGGCTTGCCGGGATACCGGCGGGTATATTGATCGTAATTCTCGCGCAAGGTTGCCGCCGGATCGCCGCCATCCCGCGCGATCCAGTACACCTGAGGCATGATCAGATCGCACCCGGCCACGAATTCGTCAATTGGAAAACGGCGCGAAAGCGGCCAGCCCGGTGGGTCCTGGGTATCGGGGTTCAGGAACAGGCTGAAGGCCAGCGGGCGCTCGCTGCCCAGGTCGCGCCGGATCGTCGCCATGAATTCGCGGGCGCGTTCATGCTGGCCGACATACTGGCCCTGCGGGCCAATAACCAGTCCATCCAGCCGCCACTTGAGCACGCGCGCCGCAGCGCGGTGCGCCTCCATGACCGGATCCTGGCCCTGGATATGCGCCAGCGCCCACACAGCGATCCCGGCCCCGCGCAGGGCGCGGATGGCAGCATCGGTCAGCAGTTCATACCGCCCCCCGGGGTCCTGCGCCGGCGGCGGGAAGTCGTATGCCCCTTCTGACAGCTTGAAGATGACATGGCTGATCTGCGCGGCGCGGGCCAGCGCGACCAGACGTTGAGAATCGCCCTGGTCACACTTCTGCACCTGCCAGATGAAGATGCCCTTGCCCTGCAGCACGAACTGCTACCTCCCTGACCTACCTGTCACGCGCTGCCGCAACCTGCCAGCCAGTCCCCCCACACAGGCGGAGTAAACCATGACCGGCGCGAGCGATCAAGCTATCCGCCATTGTACGAGCAAATCCATCCGGCGCAAAAGGACAGCCGATCAGTCGGTGCGAATACGCAAGCGCCCCGTTCCTGCCACCGCCCGACCAATCCACTGCGGCACATCTCCGGCTGCTTTCAGATCGCGGAGCAGCGCATCGACGCGCTCCGGTGCGACGGCGATCAGCAATCCACCGGAGGTTTCCGGGTCAAAGAGCAGGGCGCGCCTGTCCTCCGTTATGCCCAGGTCAAAGTCCACCCATTGGCTGTAGTACAGACGATTGTCAGCCATGCCACCGGGGAAAATCCAGGCCGCCGCGTAGTCTTCCGCGCCGGGCAGCCAGCGAATTGCATCCAGATCAATCTCCAGATCAACCCCGCTCAACTCCGCCAGTTCATGGCAGTGGCCCAGCAACCCGTAGCCGGTGATATCCGTGACAGCGTGTGCTTCGGCGCGGTTGGCCGCCTCCGCCGCGGCGCGGTTCAGCCGGGCCATGCTGGCCACCGCCGCGGCGACATGATTCGGTGCAGCTTTGCCCTGCTTGAGCGCGGTAGTGATCACCCCCGTGCCGAGCGCCTTACTGAGCACCAGCGCATCGCCCGGCTGAGCGCCTGCCTTGCTCCGTACACGGCCAGCATCAACCAGCCCGATGACCACCAGCCCATATTTGGGTTCGTCATCCTTGATCGTGTGCCCACCGGCGATGGCGGCGCCAGCCTCGCGCACCTTCTCCGCCCCGCCGCGCATAATCTCGCTCAGGATTTCCGCGGGCAAATTGGCAGGAAAAGCGGCAATATTCAGCGCAAACAGCACCCGCCCACCCATGGCGAACACATCGCTCATGGCGTTCGCGGCGGCAATCGCGCCGTAATCATATGGATCATCGACCACCGGCGGGAAGAAGTCCGTCGTCACCACCAGCGCGCGCTGATCATCCAGGCGGTACACCGCCGCATCATCAGGCTGGCTCAGGCCGATGATCAGATCGGGGTAGTCCTGCGGCAGGAATAGCTGCTGTAACGGGCGCAACACGTGCGCCAGCTCGTCCGGGCCGAGCTTGGACGCTCAGCCCGCGCAGCTGGCCAGCGCCGTCAGTCTGATCTCATGGCGGTTCAGATTGGCCATCATGCTTCTCCCGGGTTTGCCAGGCGCCTTCACACCATCGTGGCAGATTGGATCGGCGAACTGATACATGCTCTGCCTTTGCGCTCGCCCACGACTCTAACCTGCCCCGCCCGATCTGCAAAGTGACAGCGAGTAGACAGGCGCATTGCGCCACACCTGCCGCACACTGCCGACCTTCTGATCTCCTGGCACTCGTCTTCCCGTCCCTGTCTTCGCTCACGCCCAGGCGGATTGCCGCCAGCGTTTCTGACGGGGCTTTGCCGCGCCCCTCAGGCAGGCTATAATCCACCGCATGACCAGGCGACGAATCAACCAGCTTGAAGAGCGGCTGGAGCGGCTGATTGAAGGCGGGTTTTCCCGCCTCTTCCGCGCGTCAGTGCACCCGCGGGAAGTAGCTGTGCAACTGGCCCACGCCATTGAGGACAACCTTCTGGCTGGCCCGGAAGAGCGCGAGTTAGCCCCGACCCAGTACCAGATCCGGCTCAACCCGCACGATCACCGCCTCCTGCTGGCAGAGATGCCCGATCTGGGGGAGCAGCTGGCCCGCCAGGTGGTGACGTATTGTCAGGAGGCCCGCCTTGTCCTGCTCAGTACGCCGGAGGTCAGCCTGCTGGCTGATGCAGACATCCCGCGCCAGCAGGTGCAGATCACAGCCCAGCACCGCGCCCGCAAGCATGACACCACGCAGATCCTGGAGCCAATCCAGCCCGGCCTGCCGCTCATGGCGCCGCCCCCCTCAGGAGCGCAGCTGATCGTGGATGGCAAGCGGATCGTCGCTCTCAACCTGGAGATCTTCAACGTTGGCCGGCACCCGGACAACGACCTGATTCTGGAAGACCTGCGCGTTTCCCGCCACCACCTTCAGATCCGGCTGCGCCAGGGACGTTATGTGCTCTACGACCGCCATAGCCGGAGCGGTACCTACGTCAACGGGCAGCGTGCCAGCGAGCACATCCTCTCTTCAGGTGACGTCATCCGTGTCGGGGGAGTTTCCCTGCTCTACCTGGATGACGAGCAACCGGATCGCACGATGGCCGACACCCAGATTGATCTGCATCCGCCCCAGCCGCCTGAAGGATCGACCCCGTGAACGAAGCGATATTGCTCCTCATCCTGCGGCTGAGCGCAGCCGGGTTTCTCCTCCTGTTTGTCGCCGCCCTGCTTCTGCTGCTCTGGCGGGATTATCAGGTCACCACGCGGGAAATCGAACAGCGGCGCATCCCGCGCGGACGGTTGATCGTCCTGGCTTCGGACTGTGACGATGTACCGCTGGACACGGAATTCCCGCTGCTCCCGCTCACCAGCCTGGGACGCGCCCCCACCAACACTGTCCACCTGGCCGATACGTTTGCCAGCAACGAACACGCCCTGATCACCTATCGTGAAGGCAACTGGTGGCTGGAGGATCGGGATAGCAGTAACGGGACGTTTCTGAATGGCTCGCGCGTCCGGGAGCCGGTCATCCTGAGCAGCGGTGACCTGATCGGCATCGGGCGCGTAACCTTGCGCCTGCAACTGGAGTAAACTGGCCGCGCTTTCTGCAAAGCCGATCAGGGAAACGGCACGAACACAGGAGGAAGCAGTCGATGGAGTTGAGTCTTCAGGGTCTGCGAGCGCTGGTCACAGCCGCCAGCCGTGGCCTGGGCGCCGCCACCGCCCGGCAGCTCAGCCTGGAAGGCGCGCAGGTAGCCATCTGCAGCCGCGACGCGGAGCGCATCGCGGCCACCGCAGCCCGCATCAGCGCCGAAAGCGGTCAGCGGGTGATCCCGTTGACCGCTGACGTCAGCGATCCGCAGGCGGCAACGCGGCTGGTGGCCGAAACAGTCGATGTACTGGGCGGTCTGGACATCCTGATCACCAACGCCGGCGGCCCACCATCCGGCCCTTTTGCGGCGCTGGGCGTTGAAGCCTGGGAAGCCGCCGTGCAGACGACGCTGCTGAGCGCGGTGCGCCTGATCCAGGCCGCGCTGCCCTATCTGCGTGCCTCCCGGCATCCGGCCATCCTGACCCTGACCTCCTACTCGGCCAAGCAACCCATCCCCAACCTGGTGCTTTCCAATAGCCTGCGTGCGGCTGTCATCGGCCTCACGAAGACGCTGGCCGGCGAGCTTGGCCCGGAAGGCATCCGGGTGAACAGCATTATGCCAGGTTGGACACGCACTGAGCGTGTGACCGAACTGATGGAAGCCCGCGCCCGGCAAAAAGGCACTGACATCGAGACGGAGATCGCCGCGCAGGTGGCGGCCATCCCGCTGCGGCGCATGGCTGACCCGGAGGAGTTCGCCCGCGTGGCGGCCTTCTTGTGCTCACCTGCGGCATCCTACATTCACGGAGCGATGATCCCGGTTGATGGCGGTGCAATTCTGGCGGCGCTTTAGCCGCCATCTCGCTTGCGGCACGTCCGCTCGTTACGGACGGCAACAACTGTTGTCAAGGAGAAGTACGTATGGAATCAGTACGGATCGGTGTGATTGGCGGATCGGGCCTCTACAAGATGCAGGAACTAACCGATCTGAGAACCTATGACCTGGAAACGCCTTTCGGCAAGCCAAGTGCGCCGATCGTGGTTGGCACACTGCGCGGTCACCGCGTTGCCTTCATCCCCCGTCATGGGATCGGCCACCGCTACATGCCTTCAGAGGTTCCCTACCAGGCCAATATCTTCGCCCTCAAGCTCATGGGCGTCACCCACATCATTGGCGTCAGCGCCTGTGGCTCGCTACAGGCAGCCTATGCGCCCGGCCACATGGTCATCCCCGATCAACTTGTTGACCTGACCTATGGCCGTCCGCGCACCTTCTTCGGCGATGGTCTGGTCGCCCATGTCTCGGTTGCCGAACCCTTCGCCATGCGTCTCAGCCAGCTGCTATACGATTCCGTGCGCGCCGTTGGCGGGATCGCTCACCGTGGCGGTACCTTCCTCACGGTAGAAGGGCCGCGCTTCAGTACCAGAGGCGAGAGTTTCGTCTTCCGCCAGTGGGGGATGGGCCTCATCGGCATGACCACCAGCCCGGAAGCCTACCTGGCCCGCGAAGCAGAAATGCACTACGCCGTTATCGGGCATGTCACCGATTACGACTCCTGGCACGAAAGCGAGGAGCCGGTGACGGTGGAGATGGTCATTGCCACCATGCAGCGGAGCGTTGCGGTCGCCCAGCAAGCTGTCGCTCACGCCGTCGCCCAGCTGGGCGCTAACCCTGACGCCTACACTGAAGACGAGATCGCCAACGCCCTGAAGGCAGCCTTCATCACCGACCGCGAGGTTGTCCCTGCCGAGGTGGTGGAGCGCCTGCGCCCGATCATTGGCAAGTACTTCAGTTGATCGAAAGCGGCAGCCATGACCTTCGCCAGGGTCACCTACAACGCCCACCTGCGTGAGCGCAACCTGCTCATCCTGGGCGGGTTGTTCCTGCTGATTGCCGCCGTGACACTCAGCGTGGCGGCAGACAATGGGTGGGCGCTGGTGCTCTTTGGCGTGTGGCTGGCCGCTGCCATCTTCGGGCACCAGACACTGGATCGTCTGCTGCCTCAGCGTGATCCGCTGATCTTCGCCATTGCGATGCTGCTGAGCGGCTGGGGGTTGCTGACGATCCAGCGTCTGGCGCCAAACTTCGCCTGGCGGCAGGCGATCTGGTTGCTACTGAGCATCCTGGCGATGCTGGCCATCAGCACTCTGCCGATCCATATGCGCTGGCTGCGCCGCTACCGCTACACGTGGCTGCTGGGCGGCCTGGCGTTACTGCTGGTCAGCATCCTCCTGGGCGTCAATCCTTCCGGCGCCGGACCGCGCCTGTGGCTGGGAGCATGGGGACTGTACTTTCAGCCTTCCGAGCTGCTCAAGCTGGCTCTGGTCATCTTCCTGGCCAGCTACATGGCCGACTACCGCGACGATCTGCGCAACACCAATGGCTTTGCCAGAAGGCTGCCTTCCCTCCGCCCATTCGGCCCGCTGCTCCTGATGTGGGGCATCTGCATCGTTGTCACCGTATGGCAGCAGGACCTGGGCGCGGCGACCATGCTCTTCGTGGTGTTTCTGACGCTGCTTTACATCGCCACCGGCCAGATCACCTATGTGATCTTCGGGCTGCTGTTGCTCCTGCTGGCCGTGGTGGCGGCTTATCGTCTGTTCAGCGTAGTGGAACTGCGCATTGAAGTCTGGTTGAATCCCTGGCCGGAAGCCAGCAACCGCGCATTCCAGATTGTGCAGAGTCTGCTGGCGGTGGCGTCCGGCGGCGTGCTCGGCCAGGGAATCGGCCAGGGCTTGCCCGTCTATGTGCCTGTCGTGCACTCCGATTTCATCTTCGCGGCCATCGCCGAGGAATGGGGGCTGGTGGGCACGCTGGCCGTCATCGCCTGCCTGGCCGTGCTGGTGGTCCGGGGTATGCATCTGGCCGCCCTGTGGCCGGAGTCGCATTTCCGTACCCTGCTGGCCGCCGGTCTCAGCGTCCAGTTAGCCACCCAGAGCCTGTTGATCATCGGCGGCGTGCTCAAGGTGATCCCGCTGACCGGCGTTACCCTGCCCTTCATGAGCTATGGCGGCAGTTCCCTGCTGATGAACTTCAGTCTGATCGGGCTACTGCTGATGCTCTCCGCCCCACCGCGCTGGCAGCAGGAGGACAGGGCACTATGACCGAGCTGCGCCGGGTCACGGCGGGTGTGTTGCTGGCCTTTCTGGTCATGGCGCTGGCGGCCACCTACTGGGGCGTCATCCGCGGCGACGATTTGCTGCGCAGGGTGGACAACCCCCGCCTGGTCGAGGCCGAACGGGTTCTTCAGCGCGGGCGCATCTACGATGAGCACGGGATGCTGCTGGCCGAGACAACCACCGACTACAACGGGCGCGGTCTGCGCCGTCTGTACCCACACCCGGAAGCCGCCTCAGCAGTTGGCTACTACAGCCTCCGCTATGGTACTGCCGGCATCGAAACCTCCTATGACGCGCTGCTACGCGGGGAAATCGGCCCCGGGCCGCTGGACACAGCCCTGCGTCGCCTGCTACATCAACCAGCCGTCGGGGGTGATGTCCGGCTGACCCTGAACCTGCAGGTGCAGCAGACAGCCGTGCAAGCCCTGGGGAACCGCAACGGGGCGGCAGTCGTGATCACTGTGCCGGATGGCGGCGTTCGGGCGCTGGCCAGCACACCCAGCTATGACCCCAACTTCCTGGATGAAGATTGGTCAGTACTGATCCAGTCGCCGGATGCGCCGCTGCTCAACCGGGTGACGCAGGGCCTGTATCAGCCGGGAGGTGTGCTACAGACCGTCCTGCTGGCGGCGCTACTGGCGGAGCGTGGCCCGACCGATCGCATCCTGCCGACTGCCACCGAGACAGTCAGCGTCAACGGTCTGGAGCTTTCCTGCGGTATCGCCGCCCCCCGCGAGGGACTCACCCTGCCGGAAGCCTACCAGTACGGATGCCCAGGCGCCTTCGCCCGGCTAACCACCCTGCTGGAAGCGAACCGGATCGATGGCGCCCTGTGGCGCTATGGTCTGCTTACCCCCACGGAACTGCTGGGCCTGGGCACGGCCACCGCCGATTCGCCGATGCCCCTCTCGCTGCAGGAATCACGGGAAGCTGTCATCGCCAGCCTGGTCGGCCAGGGGCCACTGGCGGTAACCCCGTTGCAGGTTCTTGAGCTGGTCGCCGCCATCGCCAATAATGGCAACGCCCCGCTCTTCCGCCTGGTCGATGCCATTCGCCTGCCTGGCGAAGACGCCTGGCAGTCCGTCCCGTCGAGCGGCCTCTCCCGTGCCCTGCTCACCCGCGAGAACGCTCGCCTGATGCAGAGCTATATGGCCGCCGCGGTGGCCGATGGCGTCGCCGCAGCAGCGCAGGGTGCCAGCAGCTATCCGATCCTCGGCCATGCTGCCACTGCCTATGCCGGGCCAGAAGCCAGGCCGTTGCAGTGGTTCACCGGCATGATCGTCTTCCCGAATGGCGCGGCAGTAGTCGCAGTTGTTGTCCTGGAAGACACGCCTGCCGTCGATGACGCAGCACGCGCTGGCGGTCTGCTTCTGGACACAGCAGCCCGCATCTACGGACCATCCTCGCCTGCCAGACGCTAAAACGCCCCGCCAGTCTGAACAACCGGCGAGGCGTCCCATCGGCTACCACCAGACGGCGTCAGCCAATCGCGGCAGCTGTGTAAGCCCGCAGCGCCTGGACGTATTCAGTCAGCGCTGCATCCCCCTGCCCGCGCAATTGCTCCAGCAAGGAGTCCATGATTGGCAGCAGCTTCTGGCCGTACTGAGCCGCTTCGGCATCGATCTTGGCCCGCGCCGCTTCCAACGACTCCTGCCGCAGCAACTCCCGGATGAAGCGCAGTTCTGCCGGCATGCTCTCCTGCGCCAGCCTGGCGATCGTCTCCCCGACCTGCTTGAGTTTCTCCGCCAGCGCCCGATCACCGCGCTCTTCAGCAGCCCGCTGGTTAGCATCCAGCAGGGCCATAAACACCTCATCCACATAGGCCAGGTTGCGCAGCAGGGCTTCTTCCATGTTCTCACTATGCACAATCTGGCTGAGGATGGCCGCCGCTGTCTCGGCACGCGCCTCCTGCTGCTTCCGGATGGTTTCCGTCAGTTCGGTCAGGCGGCTGCGCAGCGCCTCCAGCTGTGGCTTCTCCGGCTCTGGCGCAGCGTCAATGCGTTCCGTCAGCGCCTGGAAGAAGTGATAATCAAAGGCCGGGTACTGCAGGCCGACCAGCGCCTGCAACCGGTCGTCATCATCGCCGCTGCGAATCACCAGGTCGAGAAACGCCTCGAGGGTGGGCCGTTCGCCGAGCGCCTGCAGGTCCTGAACAGCCGCCTCAATCGCCCGATCCTGCGCTTCTGCCTGCTGCAATAGTTCCTTGCCCGCGCTGGAAAGGGTAACGACCTGATCACGCACCATCATGGCGTGGGCGGCCAGGTCCTGCCGTCCACTTAACTGCGCATTCTCCGCGGCCACCGTCAGGATTTCAAGGAACTCCCGGTCGATCTGGCTATCATACTGCTGCACCAGCGCGGGAAGCTGCTCCTCATCCGCCTGCAGGAGCGTCTCCACCAGCCGCAACCTGGCCCGCTGCGCTTCCAGCATCTCCGGCGTAATGCCATCCGCCGCCAGAACCGCCTCGATCAGCCCCTGCAGGCTCAGCATTGTACGCGGCTGGAACATGTACCCGCGCCGCTGTTCCGGCGGTGTGCCATTCATCACTGCCTTGACCAGCTGGCCGATCACACGCTCCTGTTCCTGCCGCTGCAGCCCGAGTTCCATCGGTACATAGACCAGGAACAGTTCCTTGGCCGGATCGTGGTACAGCAGCGGCGCGAGAAGGCCGACCCGGTAGCCGCAGTGTGGGCATGTTGCTGTACCGCTCTGGCCGGAGAGAAAACGCGCCTTGGCCGAAGGATCGCGACCAACGTCGATTATCTGTTCGACCTGGGCCGGGTAAGGCTGGCGGCAATTGGGACAGGTGACCACGTTGCCCCTGCCCATCTGATTCAGGGTCATGTTGCGCTCCGATCTTTTTCTTGATGCTGGTATACCTGGCGGCGCGGTATGGTGAAATAGAATGTCGAACCCTGCCCCGGCACACTGTGCACGCCGATCTTGCCGCCATGCGCTTCCACGACAGCCCGCGCCAGATACAGCCCCAGGCCGGTTCCCTGTGTCTTACGGGTCAGCGCATCATCCACACGGTAGAACCGGTCGAAGATGCGCTCCCATTCCTCCTGTGGGATGCCCACTCCCTGATCCTGCACGGCGATCCGCACCTCGCCGGGAGTATACGTGCCGCTGATGCGCACCTCCCCTCCCCGCGGTGAATACTTGACCGCGTTGCTGACCAGGTTGTCAATCACCTGCCGCAGGCGGCTGGCATCGCCCGGCACCGAGGGGAAGTCGCGGGGAAACTCCACCACAAACTGGTGCTTATCCGTCTGCGTCCTGAAGCGTTCCACCACCGCGTGCGCCAGCTCGTCAAGCATGACCTCCTCGTACTTGAGGGCCATGCCTTCCGCCTGCAACTTTGAAGCCGCCAGCAGGTTCTCGATCAGTTCCGTCAGCCGGTCAGCTTCCTCGCCGATGACCTGCAGGCCGTTGCGAACTACCTGTTCATCCCATTTGGCGTCTTCGCGCAGCAAGGTTTCCGCGTAGCCCTTGATCAGGGCCACGGGCGTCTTCAGTTCGTGCGAGATCACGGAGATGAAGGTGGACTTCATCTTCTGGGCTTCGCGGAAGTGCGAGATGTCCCGCACATTGATGATGATGTTGATCAGTCGCCCTTCGCTATCGATCAGCGGCGCGTAGGTCATCCCGACGCCGAGCGCCGTCCCATCTGCGCGGAGCAGGTCACCTTCGACATACAGCGTCTCAGAGGCCCGGTTGGCGCTGGGCCAGGGCCAGCCGGCCTGCATGGCTTCTACCAGGTCCTTGCCCTGTGGACGGCCCGCCCAGCGGATCACCGCGTCATAGGGCTTGCCAACCACATGATCCGGCGTCCAGCCGGTCATGCGGGCAATCGCCTTGTTAAAGGTCTGGATCGTCCGTCCGCCGTCCAGGATCATCACCCCATCAGCGCTGTTTTCCAGGATGCGGGCCAGTCGCTGGCGCTCCTGGTTGACAGCCTGATACAGCCGGGCGTTGTGCACGGCGATGGCCGCCTGGTCAGCGAAGCTCTGCAGGACCCGCCGGTCGTTGAGCGTCGTGGCTGCGGTGAACGAGCGAAAGACATAGATCACGCCGACAAATTCCTGGCCGAGCATCATCGGCAGGGCGATCATCTGGCGCAGTGGAAGCTGCAGCCTCTCCGCCACGCGGCGCAGCTTGGCCTCAAAGTCGGCAATGACGATTCCTTCGCCGCTGTCGGTGACGCCCGTCAGCAAGGGGGTGAAAACCGCCACATCCTCCGGGGCGGCGCCAATCAGCGCGCGCACCCGTAGCGCCCCATCCTCGCCCTCGCGCAGGGCCATCAGCCCGACTTCCCCGGCCAGCATAGAAACGGATGCACGCAGAATCAGGCGCAAGACCTCGCCCAGATCAAGCTGGGAGGTCATCGCCCGCGTGATTTCAAGAAGGAAGTCGCGCTGTCGGACGCGATAGTCAGGTAACAGGAACATAACGCTATTCTAGCATGGCCGCCTGAGCCAGGTAAGCCGCCCCGCCGTTTTCTTGCGCACTTCTAATACGCGCCCCCGTAGACATAATAAGAGGCACAGCGCCGGGCTGTGCCTCCCCGTACTGGCGTAGGTGCAGACTCAGAGCAGCGCAGCTTCCGCTTTGCTGAGCGCCCGGTCAAACATCTGCAACGCCTCGGCAGCAATCTCCCGGGTCAGGTTAAGCGGCGGCATAAAGCGCAGCGCGCTGACACCACAGCTCAGCAACAGCAGCCCTTCATCAAAGCTGTGCAGGATGGCCTCATGCATCAGATCGGGCGCTGGCTCCTTGGTCTTCCGGGACTTCACCAGCTCAATCCCGACCATCAAGCCTTTGCCGCGCACCTGGCCGATGCTGGGATGGCGGGGGATCATCTCCTCCAGGCCATCCATCAGGAACTCGCCCATTTCCGCCGCATTGGCGATATAGCCTTCTTCCAGCAACTCGATCGTCGCCAGGGCGGCAGCACAGGCCACCGGGTTACCGCCGAAGGTGCTGCCCTGCGCCCCGCGCCCCCAGGTCATCACGCTTTCACGGGCGATCACAGCGCCCAGCGGCATCCCGCTGGCGATGCCCTTCGCGCTGCAAACAATATCCGGCTCCACGCCCCAGTGCTCCACGGCCCACCATTTGCCCGTCCGGCCCATCCCGCTCTGCACTTCATCCACAATCAACAGGATGCCGTGTCGGTCACACAATGCACGGAGACCGGGCAGGAAACTATCCGGAGGCACAATATAGCCGCCTTCGCCCTGAATCGGTTCTACCAGGATGCCCGCCACTTCCTCAGCCGGGACAATCGTGCGGAAGATCGTCCCTTCAATATACTCGAGCACGCGCTCGCCGTAATCCTTCTGGCCGTCAAGGTTGAGCAGGGGGCGGTAAGGGTCAGGATAAGGGACGTGCGTGACCCCCGGCATCATCGGGAAATAATCGGCGCGCTGTTTGAACTTGCTACTGGTGAAGGCCAGCGCGCCCATCGTGCGGCCATGGAACCCGCCAATAAAACCAATGAACTGCGCGCGCCCGGTGTAATAGCGGGCCAGCTTGAGGGCGGCCTCGACAGCTTCTGTACCGGAATTGCAGAAATAGACCCGCGCCTGTTCCTGAAAGGGCGCGATCTCGTCCAGCTTTTCAGCCAGCTTGACGCCCATCGGCTCGTAGAAGTCTGTGCCGGACATATGCAGGTAACGGGCAGCCTGCTCCTGGATAGCTTTGACCACACGGGGATGGGCGTGACCGGTCGACAGCACGGCAATGCCGCTGGTGAAATCAATATACCGGTTGCCGTCCACATCCCAGACTTCGCAGCCTTTGCCATGGTCAATGACGAACGGGTAATCCCGCATGTACGACGGCGTGATCACCTTCTGATCACGCTCAATGATCGCCTTGGCTCTAGGCCCTGGCGTAAGCACGATGTTACTCATATGCTTCCTCCATGTTTGTGAACCAGAAACCTCTCTCAGTTTCGTCCGGCAGCCTCCAACTCCTGGATAGCCAACGCCGCAGCGCCAATGATGGCCACATCTTCCCCGAGAGCCGCCGGGACGATGGCGGCTTGCTCATAATAGGCAGGGTCGATCACATGCGCGCGGGCCGCCTGACGCATTGGCTCAAACAACAACTCGCCGAGGTTACTCACCCCGCCGCCTACCACAAAGATAGTCGGGTTGAACAGGTGCATCAGGCTGGCAATGCTGTAACCGATCAGGCGTCCGGAGCGCGTCACCGCCTCCAGCGCCAGCGGGTCGCCAGCCTGCGCTGCCTGGCCGACCGTCTTGCCGGTGATGGCGTCCAGATCGCCGTTGACCATCTCTGTCACCAGCGACTGCGCACCTTCGCGGATGCGCCGGGCCACATAGCGGGCCAGCCCCGGGCCGGACGCTTCAATCTCCAGCGTAGAAACGCGCTCGCCATCCACCAGAATCACGGTATGGCCCAGCTCGCCAGCCAATCCGTGAGCGCCGGTGAACAGCTTGCCGTCGATCACAATGCCGCCGCCAATGCCAGTACTGACGGTGATATAGATAGCGTGCGTGTGCCCGCGCGCCGCACCGTTGTACACCTCCGCCAGGGCGGCAACATTGGCGTCATTGCCGATATAGGTCGGGATGCCCGGAAAGCGTTCCTGAGCGATCCGGCCCAGCGGGATATCCACCCAGCCCTGCAGGTTCGGCGGGGAGACAATCCGCCCGGTGACCGGGTCGATTGGCCCCGGCGAAGAGATGCCGATTGCCTGCACCGGCTCATCGCTTGCATCGATGATCCCGGCGATCAGATTCAGAATGCGCGGGATGGTCACCGCCGGCCCTTCCCAGGAACGAGTCGGCTCCTCAACCCGCTTCAGCAGCGTATAGTTCTCATCAAGGAGGGCAACGCGGATGCGCGTCCCTCCCAGGTCCACACCGACAATCCGCATAGGTTCCAGTACCTGTTCTTAACGGCCAGCCCCGGGTCGCTCAAACGGCCATGCCCAGGGCGCAGACTCCTGCCGCCAGTTGCCTGATCCCTGGCGCTGTGCCTGCTGTCCACTGGCAGCCGCGTTTTGCCGCCCGGAGCAGCCCCGCTCACATCCAGCAGTTGTATGCCGTCGATAGCATGTTAGAATTGCTGTCCGGGATTGTAACCCGTCTCCGGCAGTTGTGGCTAGAGTTAAAAACGCATGTCCAAGTCAACCATCACCCCGGTGCGCCGCCAGTACCTGGATATCAAGAGCCAGTATCCGGATACGATTGTCTTCTTCCGGCTGGGCGACTTCTACGAAACTTTCGATCAGGACGCTGAAATTGCCGCCCGTGAGCTTGACCTGGTGCTAACGAGCCGCCCGGTCTCCAAGCATCAGCGCGTCCCCATGGCGGGCATCCCCTACCATGCCGTGGAAAACTACGTGGCACGGCTGATCGAAAAGGGCTATCACGTGGCCATCTGCGAACAGATGGGCACCACGCCGATCAACGGCCTTGTCCCGCGGGAAGTCACCCGCGTGATCACGCCCGGAACGGTCATCGAACCGGGACTGCTGGCTGAGCGCCGCAACAATTACCTGCTGGCCGTCTACCCGGAACGGGACAAGCACGACAACTGGACACGGGCAGGGCTGGCCTATGTGGACATCACGACCGGCGAATTCGCCGCCACCCAGCTTGACGGCGATCAAACGCCCGTCAGCGTGATGGAGGAACTGGCTCGCCTGGCGCCGCGGGAGGTGATCTTTCCGCAGAGCTGGGCCGAGCGCGGCATCACCCTGCCACCCGGCTCCCACCTGACGCCATTCTCTGACTGGCACTTTGAGACCGGCAACGCCCGGCAGGCAGTGCTGAGTCATTTTGGCGTCCGCGATCTGCACGGCTTTGACCTGGAAGGCCGCCCGCTGGCCGTCAACGCTGCCGGCGCTATTCTGCAATACCTGGCCGATACACAGCGCAACGCCCTCAGGCAACTGACCACCCTGCGCGCCTATTCCACCGAGTCGTTCATGCTGCTCGACCGGGCCACGCGCCGCAACCTGGAACTGACTGAGACTATCCGCACGGGCGAAACCCAGGGCAGCCTGCTGGGCGTACTGGACCGCACTGTAACCCCGATGGGTGGGCGGCTGCTGCGGCGCTGGCTCGGCCAGCCGCTGCTCGATCTCAAGCGGCTGGTAGCCCGGCAGGACGCCATCGAAGCGCTCTTTCAGCACGTCAGCATCCGCAGCGAAGTCCTGGCAACACTCAAAGGCGTGGCCGATCTGGAGCGTCTGACCAATCGCGTCGTCAGCGGCAACGCCGGTCCGCGCGACCTGCTGGCTCTGCGGCAAAGCCTGGAAGTGATCCCTGCCCTGCGCGCCCTGATCGTCTCCCTGCCCGCGATGGCCTCCCTGTATGACGCTCTGGACCCGTCCGACGAGGTCGTCGACCTGATCGGGCGGGCCATCGCCGACGATCCTCCGGCCACGCTCAACGCCATCGGCGTAATCCGCCCCGGCTATTCGCCCGAACTGGACGGCATCCATGCCTCCAGCCGGGACGCCAAAGCCTGGGTTGCCAGCCTTGAATCGGTCGAACGCGAACGCACCGGCATCAAGACGCTCAAGGTCGGCTTCAACAAAGTCTTCGGCTATTACATTGAGATCAGCAAGGCGCAGAGCAAGAACGCCCCGCCGGAGTACATCCGCAAGCAAACCCTGGTCAACAGCGAACGCTACATCACGCCGGAACTCAAGGAATACGAGTCGCTGATCCTCAATGCCGAGGAGCGCATCCTGGAGGTTGAATCCCGCCTGTTCCGGGAGGTGCTGCAGGTCGTGGCCAGCCACAGCGATCGGCTGCTGCGCACCGCCAACGCCCTGGCCCACCTGGATGTCTTCGCTGCACTGGCGGAGGTCGCCGCCCGCGAAGGCTACACGCGCCCCACCCTCACCGAAGATGACGTGCTGATCATCCGCCAGGGCCGCCACCCGGTGGTGGAAAAGCTCCTGCGGGAAGAGCGTTACGTCCCCAACGACGTGACCTTTGACGCCGACCAGCGCCTGCTGATCATCACGGGGCCGAATATGTCCGGCAAGAGCACCTTCATTCGTCAGGTCGCCCTGATCACGCTGATGGCCCAGATCGGCAGCTTCGTCCCGGCGGAAAGCGCCACAATCGGCCTGGTCGACCGCATTTTCACCCGCATCGGCGCCCAGGACGAAATCCACGCCGGGCAGAGCACTTTCATGGTGGAGATGGTGGAAACGGCGCGCATCCTTTCCGGCGGGACACGGCGCAGCCTGGTCATCCTCGACGAAGTCGGGCGCGGCACCAGCACCTACGACGGCATGGCCATCGCCCGCGCCGTGGTCGAATACCTGCATAACAGCCCGCACCTGGGCTGCAAGACGCTCTTCGCCACCCACTACCACGAGCTGACCGAACTGGCTAACATCCTGCCCCGCGTCCGCAATTACAACGTGGCGGTGGCTGAAGAAGGCGATAATGTCGTCTTCCTGCACAAAGTGTTGCCCGGCGGAGCCAACCGCTCCTATGGCATCCATGTCGCCAAACTGGCCGGCATCCCCAAGGGCGTGATCAACCGCGCCAACGAAATCCTGGCCGAACTGGAGGAAGCGGGCAGCGACTTCACCATCAAGTCCCGGCAACCCGGCGCGCCCACCCAGCTCAGCCTGTTTTCCATGGAACCGCCGGAGGTCATCCGCATCCTGCGCGAATTGAAGATCGATGAGCTAACGCCGCTGGACGCGATCACCAAACTCTATGAACTGAAGCGTCTGGCCACAGAGGAGAGCTGAACGGTATGCCAAAGTACAACTACATTTGCCATACCTGCGCCAATCGCTTTGAGGTCCGCCTTTCCTACGCCGAGGTGGACACCGCGCGCCCCGTCTGTCCGGATTGCGGCAGCGCTGATTGTGAGCGCGGATTGAGCCGGATCAACTTCATCACCGAATCAGGCGGCAACGGCCACAGTCACAGCAGCGGCGGCTGTAGCGGCTGCGCTGGCGGCAGTTGCAGCACGTGCGCTCACTGATGCACGCGCGGCTTCCCGGCAGCATCTGCGGACGCGAACAGGGGACCGGCGATGGATGATGACCTGAAGCTTGTCACGTATTGCGGGCTGTACTGCCGGCTATGCGCCCAGTGCGGACGCATCCCCCGCCAGGCACAGCGCCTGCGCGAGTCCATGGATCGGGAAGGGTATCCGTTCTGGGGCAAAGCGATCCCTGACTTTGAGGTCTTCTGGCAGTTTCTGACCGACCTGGCTGATGAAGATCGGCAGTGCCAGGGCTGTCGTAGCGGTGCCTGCGGCGACCCTGATTGCGCGATCCGCCGCTGTGCCGTCGAGCGCGGGATCACCATCTGCCCGCTGTGCGAGGATTACCCCTGCGAGCCTATCCACACCCTGGCCGCCCGCTACCCGACCCTGATCGCTGACGGCTTGCAGCTGAAAGACCTTGGCCTGCACGCCTGGATCGCCTATCAGGAAGCGCGCGCAGCCACAGGCTTCGCCTACTGCGACATCCGCTACGACTGACACTGGCTGAGAACGCAACGGGAGCGAGCAGCAGCGTCTCGCTCCCGTTGCCCCAGTCGGCTATAGCTATCTACCGCGCTACAGCCGCAACTTCCTCCGCCTCAGGCTCGACCGCCGCGCCGGGTTGATGCGCCTGCTCCGCCGCCAGCACGCGCTGCAACGCCAGGATACTGACTTCCAGCATATCCGGCGTCGGTTCGTTGGTCGTCAGCTTTTGCAGCGCCAGGCTGGGCGCGACCAGCGCCCGGATCCAGGGCCGGTTCATCCGCGCGGCGGTGAACTTGATGTACTCATAGGCGATGCCCGCGATTACCGGAATCAGCAACACGCGGGAGAGCAGCAGCCAGACCAGCGGCGGGCGCCCCAGTAGAGAAAAGACCAGCACACTGATCACTGCTACCACCAGCAGGAACCCCGTCCCGCAACGCGGATGCTCCAGCGGGAAGCGGGCCACACTCTCCGGCGTCAGCGGCGCACCCGCTTCGTAGGCGTTAATCGTCTTGTGTTCGGCGCCATGATATTGAAAGATGCGGGCGACATCGGGCATCCGGCCAATGGCCCAGATGTAGCCAATGATCAGGAGCAGACGGATCACTCCCTCCACAACATTGGTCAGCAGTTCGTTGTGTTCCAGACCAAGCACCTTTTCCACGCCGCCCGCCGCTGCCGCCGGCAACAGGAAAAACAGCCCGATCCCGAAGACAAGGGCAAAGAGCACCGTCCCGATGCCAAGCGGGCCGCTGAAGCTCACGTTTTCCTCTTCGCCCAGAGCAACATCCGCCGACCACATCAGCGCTCGTGTCCCCAGCCCCAACGCATCCCACAGCAGCGTCATGCCCCGTAGAAACGGAATACGGCTGATCGGCCCACGATACAGCGCCGCGTTGACCGGCTGCTCATGAACAACGATCTCGCCTTTAGGATTGCGGACGGCCACAGCAACGCTATGCGCTCCGCGCATCATCACCCCTTCCATCACCGCCTGCCCGCCATAAGAGAACTTGAGCGGCTTCTTCTCCCTGGCGGCGCTGGGGGACGGTTCACTTTCTGCCGCCACTCCGCTGGCAAGCGTCGCTGCGCTGGTCACCATGATTCGCCTGAAAGTCTGCTGCCATGCAAGCTTCTTCATCGTCTTCTACACTCTCACTCGTCACATTCCGCGCCGAACCCATTAATTCGCCGGTCGAATATCCCGCACATTCAACTGCGGTTTCAGACGCCCGTTCCATTCATTCACCTCAAGATGGTAAGCCACATCGACCCGCCGGGGCAGGTTGTCCATCTGCTCGCCGCTACGAAAGGCAATTGCGTCAATCCGGAAGCCCAGCTCGCCGAGCGTCAGTTTGAGATGTGCGCCATCTTTGCCCACCCGGCGTGCATCTAGCACCTGCAGGTTGCTCGTCATCAGCAGCGGCTGGGGATTGCGGTGCCCGAACGGCTCCAGATCGCTGAGCGCCTGGGCTAGCTCCAGCGTGATCTGCTCCAGCGGCACCTCAGCGTCGATCATCAGGGCCGGGCGCAATTCCTGCCCGCGCAACTGCTGTTCCGCCAGGTGAAACAACCGATCCTTGAGGTCAAACAGATTCTCCCGGCGGACAGAAAAGCCCGCTGCCTGGGAATGGCCGCCATGCCGGATCAGCAGATCCGCGCACTCATCCAGCGCCCGCACAATGTCAAACTCCGGAATGCTGCGGCACGAACCCCGGCATTCCTCTTCGCCCACCTCAATGACCACCGCCGGACGGTAGAACTCCTCGGCCAGCCGCCCCGCCACCAGCCCGACCAGTCCTGACGGAAACGACCGATCCGCGGCAAAAATCAGCGGCAGGTCGCCTTCCAGTTCTGTCAACGCCAGTTCACGGACCTTGATCTGAGCCAGGCGAGTCTCATCCTGGCGGCGTATGTTCAGCGCGTTCAACTCCGCCGCCAGCGTTACCGCCTCGCTCAGATCATGCGTGATCAGCAGTTCGCAGGCCTGGCTGGCGCTTTCCAGCCGGCCAGCAGCGTTCAGGCGCGGCCCCAGCGCAAAGCCGATGCTGGTAGAGTTCACCTGACCGGGACGCAAACCCGCCGCCTCAATCAGCGCGTACAGACCGGGGCGCCGGGCGGTGTTGAGCACCTTCAACCCGCGCCGCACCAGCGCCCGGTTCAGCGGGCGATCCAGCGGCACCAGGTCGGCCACCGTGCCAATCGCTACCAGGTCCAGCAGGTCTTCGGAGTCCAGAGCAACTGGCTCGTTCAGCCGGTGGGCGACCCGCAGCAACGCATCCGCCAGAAAATACGCCACCCCCACCCCGGCCAGCATCTTCTCCGGAAACCGGCAGTCTTCCCGCTTGGGATCGATAACCGCCAGCGCAGCAGGCAGGATCGGCCCAACCGAATGATGATCGGTCACGATCATGTCCAGCCCCAGGGAGACGCTATCCGCCACCGCATCCAGATCGCGGATGCCGCAGTCGACGGTAATCACCAGGCGGAAGCCATCCTGCGCCAGCATGCTCAGAGCCGTCGTGTTCAGCCCGTAGCCTTCCTCCACGCGATGCGGGATGTACGGCTCAACGATCGCCCCCAGGGCGCGCAGAGTCTGCACCAGCAACGCCGTCGCCGTCACGCCATCGGTGTCAAAATCACCGTAAACAGCGATCGGCTCCTGATTACGGATGGCCTGCCGGATGCGGGCCACCGCCTTGTTCATGTCGGCCAGATCAAATGGGTTGGCGTCCAGCGTCCCATCCTCCAAGAATAGCCGCGCCTCCGCCGCCGTGTTGATCCCCCGGTTGTAGAGCACCTGCGCCACCACCGGATGGAACTCGGTCAGCTGGCGTTGCACCGAAGGAGGGATCACCGGCGAGATTCGCCAGCGTTTGGCCTGGGTCTGGTTCATCACAGAACCGATCATGCCTGCTCCAGTCATGAGAACACGGAGATTAGAGTAACACGTCCGCCACTGTCGTACAAACCTTGCCGCCTATCCCCTGCTACGCTACGATACAGGCGCACCGACCGCTGCTCGTGGAGGAACGCCGATGACCCGTGTCGTCTTTATGGGTACGCCGGACTTTGCCGTGCCTGCGCTCCGCACCCTGATCCAGGCGCCAGACTTCGAGGTAGTGGGCGTGGTCACCCAGCCCGATCGCCCCGCCGGTCGCGGTCAGGACCTGCGCCCTTCCCCGGTCAAACTGGTAGCGCAGGCGGCGGGACTGCCGGTCTTTCAGCCCTCCACCCTGCGCACCCCTGAAGCTTTCGCTCACCTGGCAGCCTGGCAGCCTGATCTGATTGTCGTGGCGGCTTTCGGGCAAATCCTGCGCCAGAATGTGCTCGATCTTCCTCCCTATGGCTGCATCAACGTCCATGCCTCGCTACTGCCCCGCTGGCGGGGCGCAGCGCCGATCCAGGCCGCTATCCGCGCTGGAGACACGGAAACCGGCATCACCATTATGCGCATGGACGCCGGGCTGGATACCGGCCCGATTCTGGCCCAGCGAGCCATCCCGATCGGCCCGCGGGAAACCGGCCAGAGCCTGCATGACCGGCTGGCCGCGCTTGGCGGGGAACTGCTGCTGGAAACCCTGCCCCCTTACCTGGCCGGGACGCTCAAACCCAGGCCGCAACCAGATGATCCGGCGCTGATCACCTATGCCGGGCAAATCCGCAAAGACGACGGCGCGATCGACTGGCAGCAGAGCGCGGTAGCCATCGATCGGCTGGTGCGCGCTTTCACCCCCTGGCCAGGAACTTTCACTCACTGGAACGACCAGCTGCTCAAGATCGTCGCCGGCCACCCGGCAGCGGGCCATGCCGAGCCGGGGCGCGTCATCCCCCGCGGGGAAGGATTCGCTATCGGCACAGGCGACGGACTGTACATACCGGAAACAGTCCAGCTAGCGGGGAGGAAAGCGGTCAGCGCAGCAGATTTCCTGCGCGGCAACAGCGCCATCCTCGGCGCGCGTCTGGGTTAAGCAGGAACCGGGATCGTCTGCAAGGCTTGCGGAACGATCAACAGCCGGGGTGCAGCCTGACGCACACCGCACCACACCCGCGCCAGGGCAAAAGCCTCGTCCATTGTCGGCACCGGTGCCAGATGTGCATCCCTGACCACATCGGGATGCTCCGCGCCCACCACAATCACGCGGTATCGCCGCAGGAGCCGGGCGATCAGGTAGGCCCGCTGCTCGCCCGGCTGGCAGCCATAGGTCTCCATGCGGGCTGCCATATCGCCCAGATTGGGATATCCCCGCAGCGCCGCGATGAAATTCTGCTCGCCTGGACCCTGGCCTGCCCCCTCCGGGATGGGCGCAGGCAGGATGATCACCCCACCGGGTCGGATGACTGGCCGGGCGCTCAGACCCAGGTAAGTCGCCGCCCGCGACGCCTGATAGAGGTTGGCGTCCTTGGGAGCGCCCACACCGGCCAGTACCACATCGTATGGCGCCTGCACCGGCATTTCGTACAGCCGCCGCGCCTGCTCGACCAGCGCATCGTGCACGGCGTCAGGCGGCCCACTCAACTGGCTCACCACCCGGTAGTTCTGATCCAGAACGACGTTGTAGACCCACTGCGGCCCGGTCAGACGTCCGGCCTGCCGGACGAAAGCCTGAAACGGGTTGCCAGCCACCTGCCCCAGGCACACCCCATCCCGCCCCAGAAAGCGCGGCCCATGCGTCGCGGCGATGGTTTCCACCCCGCCACAGCCGATCACCACCGTCTTGGCCCCACCGGAATAGCCAGCGAACTGGTGCGGCTCCACCACACCCAGCGCAATCGTCAGCGTCCCCGGCGCGGTCAAGCGGTGGTTGACCTGCACCGGAATATCCTCGATTTGCCCGATGCTTACAGCATCAGCAGGGTGATGATCGACCACCTCATGCCTGGCGAGGATCGCCTCACCCAGTTTGTCACGCTTTTCCGCCAGTGTGCTGGCCCGGTGCATCCCCGTCGCGCAGAGAAAAGATACCCGCTCCAGCGGAAAGCCCGCTGCCTGTAGATCGGCCAGCGCGTGTTCTGCCAGTACCCGGTCAGGACCTGGCCGCGTAGCGTCAGTGAAGACGATGATCACCTGCCGCGCCCGGCGGACCAGCGCGTCGAACATTGCGGGCGGCGCCACGGGCTGCGGCGGTGCTCCGGCCTGACGGCCCGCCCCATCCGCCACCTCCACCGCCCACCCCTCCGGCGGCTGGATGGACAGCGAGCCACGGCCAAAAGGGACCTCCAAACGGGGTGAGATCATAGGGCAAACGCACTTTGCAGCCCGGCCACCAGTGCGTCCATGCTATCGATCGGCCTGGCGCAATCCAGACGCAGGTACAGGCCCGCCCCGGGCGGGTTAGCGTGGGCGTGACTGGCCAGCCGCAGTTGCTGCCCGCACACGATGGTGTATCCTCCAGCCACCGGAATATGGCCGCTGACCAGGAACCGCTGCGGCGCGGGCGCGCCATCTGACCACACCCGCAGGTATTGCGTCAGCATGTAGCCGTAGGCCTCGTCACCATGCTCGCGCTCATTGCGGGTGAAGAAGGTGTCCCACAGCAGATCAAAGCTGGAATCGGAGCGGTTAAGTACCAGGCTGCGTAACAGATGATTGTAGCGGGGATCGTCAGGGCCGCTGACCGCCAGGTAGTAGCGGGCCGCTTCGTCGTACGATTTGCCGGTAGTCTCCTCATAGTAGTCCCGCAACGCAGCCAGATCCTGCGTCGCCAGTACCCGGTCCACGCGATCCAGCAAGGCCCGGTGATCGAATGCGATCAGCCGGTCGCGGTTGCCGGGCATGGCCGCCAGCGGAGACGCCCCGCAGTGATTGATCAGGACTCCTGCCGCCGTACGCACTACAAACGGCAACCGATCCAGAAACGCCATCACCTGCTCGCGAACGGCAGCCCCTGCCGCGCTCAGCGCCGCCTCAAACCCCGGCGTGTAGTCTACCTCTCCCCGGCTGAGCGTCAGGCTGTACAGGTGGGGCAACTCATGGTTGCCCAGCAACAGGATCACTTTCTCAGCCCCATAAGCCTCCTGCAGGCGCATCACGTCCAGAAGCATCTCCAGGCTGCGATCAGGGCGCGCCGAGACGTTGTTATGGATCAGATCGCCGCACAGAATTAGCTGTTCTACCTGACCGGCAGCCCGGAGGGCCAGAAACCGATCTCGATACGCTTCATACGCTTCACCGTTGCCGTGCAGGTCGGTCACGACCATCGCCACGCCGCCAGTCAGATCAATGACACGCCGGGTCAACAGGCGCACTCCTTCTTCAAGAGATTCCTGGCAAAAACAGGGAGCGTCGCGCAACCGCGAACGCTCCCTATGATAGCACAATCCGCCTGCTCGCCGGGGAGTGAATCCTCCCCAGGGCAGCCTCCGCTAGCCGATCAGGTCGGCCACCGCCGCCTTTTCCTCAAGCAGTTCCTGCCAAGAGAGCTGTAGCTTCTGCCGGGCATAGTCACTCAGTTCCAGCCCCTGGACGATCTCGTACTCACCGCCGCCCCGGGAACGCAACGGGTACGAGAATACCAGCCCCGCCGGGACGCCATAGCTGCCATCGGAGACAACCGCTGCGCTGAACCAGTCGCCCGCCGGCGTGGGACGCAGCAGGCTATGGACGGTGTCGATCGCGGCGTTAGCAGCGCTGGCGGCACTGCTCTTGCCCCGCGCGTCAATGATCGCCTTACCGCGCTGCTGGTTTATCTTCAGAAAATCATTTTCCAGCCACTGCCGGTCAGGGAGGACTTCCAGCAGCGGACGTCCGTTTACACGCGCCATTTCGAAATTGGGGAACTGGGTATCGCTGTGGTTGCCCCACACCGCCATGTTGGTCACCGCGCCAACGGAAACACCCGCTCTGGCAGCAATCTGAGCTTTGGCGCGGTTCTCATCCAGGCGGGTCATGGCAAACCAGCGGTCAGCAGGGATATCCGGCGCATTGCGGTGAGCCACCAGCGCGTTGGTGTTGCACGGGTTAGCCACCACCAGCACACGGATGTCGCGCGCCGCGTAGTCATTGATGGCGCGGCCCTGTTCCACAAAAATCCGGCCGTTCGCTGAGATCAGGTCAGCGCGGTTCATTCCCGCTGTGCGCGGCTTGCCGCCGGTGAGCAGCGCCCAGTTCGCATCTTTAAAGCCAACTTTCGGATCGTCAGTCACAATGACATCCTGTAACAGGGGGAAAGCACAATCGTCCAGTTCCATCCGGACGCCTTTGAGCGCTCCCATCGCTTCCGGGATTTCGATGATCTGCAGGATAACCGGCTGGTCGGGGCCAAAGGTCTCCCCGGAAGCGATCCGGAACAACAGGCTATAGGCGATCTGGCCAGCGCCACCGGTGACGGCTACACGAATCGGGTTCTTCACAACCGAAATCTCCTTCTGCTGAACAGGTAAGCGCCCTGTGAAGGCATCACAGTCTGACTCCTTAGATGCACAATCATGCGCCCGGGTCACCTGTGATGGCGTTTATAGATAAAGTATACCATCTCACTCCAATCCTGGGTTAGCCACCGTAGCGACTCTGACCACCATCACGCGATGAAAGTTGTCCCGGACTGGTCCGGCTGCAGCGCCGCCGGCAGGTGAGCTACATCGCCCATCATAAGCGCCTTTGCCCCGCCAGCAGGCGATACGGCGATCACCGTCCGCGAGGCATTGCCAGGCGGATGCCCGCCCTGCCACAGACCATAATGCTCCAGGATGGCCCGCAGCGGGCCGCCATGGGTGACCAGCAGGACATGCTCCCCCCTGTGGCGGCCCAGTGCATCCGCCAGCACCGCCAGGACACGGCTCGCCAGCATGCGGTGGCTTTCGCCGCCGGGGATCGCCACGTTGTCCGGATCGGCCCGGTAGGCCGCATACGCTTCGGGGTCCCAGCGTGCCGCTTCCTCCCGTGTCAGACCCTGCCAGTGCCCGTAATCAGCCTCGCGCAGACGGGGATCGAACAGGACGGCCAGACCCAGCGCTGCTGCAATCGGGGCCGCTGTCTGCCGGCAGCGCAGCAGATCGCTGCTGTAGATAGCCTGAATCGGCCTGTCCACCAGGTCGCCACCCGACGCTAACGCCCGCGCCAGATGTTCTGCCTGAAGCCGCCCCCGCTCGCTCAACGGCACCGGCGCCATACCCTGGTAACGCCCCAGCCCATTCCATTCAGTATGCCCGTGACGCACCAGGGTTAAGATGGTGTCCGCGCTACTGCTCACCACTTGCACTCCTTGGAATCGACAGATACACCCTGCAAAACGCGCCCATTATAGCCCGGAATGTGCTATCCTTGGCGGCAAACAGCGCGGTGATCCTGCCTTCTCCTCGTCAGTACCCCGCCATCCCGTCTGTAGTACGAAGGGGTGTCCTGGTAGTTATGTCACGCATTCCTGCACCAGAACTGATCGGCGATACACTTTCCGCCAGCCTGTACTGCATGGCGGAGGCTACACTCCTGGTCGTGGGGGAAGCGCCCGGCTGGCCGGAACTGGTTCTGCTGCGCCCTGGCGGGCCGCTGACTGTCCGCTACGCCCTGCCCTACCTGCACCGCGAAGCCTCCATTGTGCCCGGTTTGTTCGCTTCGGAATATGGAGCGATGCTGGTGGGTCGGGAAGCCTGGGACTACGCCCTGGCGCACTGCAATCTGCATCCTCGCGCTGATCTGGTGGGCATAGGCGTCGACGGCCAGCCCGCCCAGGTGATGCTCCGCGAGCTGGACTTCGGGCGCGGTGTCGAAGTCTGGGCCTATGCGTCGGCGGCAGATCGCCTGCCGCTGGCCCGACTGACCGCGTGCTGGGTCAGCTCGGAGGCTCCACCGCTGCCCGAATTGCTCGCTGCATACCTGCCGCGCTGGTCGGTTCCCCCGGGCCACAAGCGATAGATTCCGCCTGCCCTGTAGATCGCCGCCATTCCGCGACAAACCCGGTGCGGTCGACACAGGGGCAGCCCTGCGCTACAATCACGCTCCACCGACCGAACCGGGAGAATCAGCCACCATGGCCGCATCAGACTCTGCCACTGCTATCCTGCACTTCCGCCACCAGACCTTTGAGGTGCCCGCTGGCATGAGCGCCCGCGACGCAATTGTCAGGTGCCACCTGAACCCGGAGACCGTATTGATCGTCCGGGAGGGCGAACTGCTGACTGATGATGTGCAACTTCAGCCCGGCGACCGGATCAGGCTCGTCGCGGTGATTTCCGGCGGTTGACCGCACCGCAAACATGCCGGACGACCACAACACAGGAGACGACCCTGCCATGAAGTGCCGCAAATGCAGCGCCCGCGCCGTCATCAACATGCGGCAACACAAACTGGCCCTGTGCAAGACTCACTTCATCGCCTGGATGCAGGAGCAGACGGAGCGATTCATTCACCACTACCGGATGTTCGCCCGTGATGAACGGGTGCTGGTCGCCGTCTCCGGCGGCAAAGACAGCCTGGCGCTGTGGGACATCCTTCTGACGCTGGGCTACCGCGCTGATGGCCTGTACATCGACCTTGGCATCGATGAGGGGACTGCCTATTCCGAAACGTCGTATGCGTGTGTCCGCGCCTTTGCCGCGCGCCATCCCGAAGCCGTCCTGCACACGGTCGATGTCGCCGCCGTATACGGGGCATCGATCCCGGAGGCCGCGCAGGTTTTCCACCAGGGCAAACCATGCTCAACCTGCGGCCTTGCCAAACGGCACATCATGAATCGCGTCGCTGGCGACAAAGGCTATTCCGTGCTGGCCACCGGCCATAACCTGGACGACGAAGCCGCCACACTGCTGGGCAATACGCTCTCCTGGTCGGTGGAATACCTGCGTCGTCAGGGGCCGGTGCTCCCTCCCGGTGAAGCCGGATTGGTGCGTAAGGTCAAGCCGCTATGCCGTTTCTACGAACGGGAGACGGCTGCGTATGCCCTGCTGCGCGGCATTGACTACATCTATGACGAATGCCCATTCGCGGCGGACGCGACCAGCCTGCGCTACAAAGAGCTGCTTAACGCCCTGGAACAGGATAGCCCTGGCTCCAAGCTCCGCTTTTACCTGAACTTCCTGCGGGCGCGGGAGCAGCACCCGGATTTCCTGCCGGACGAAGCAGGTCTGACGCTGCACGCCTGCCCGACCTGCGGCCAGGCCACCACTAACGACGGCGACTGCACGTTCTGCCGGATGTGGGATCGCGTCCGCAGGTTCAAAGCTCAGGAGGTTGCAACAACCCCGGCATGACCGACTCTGAAATCGATCGCCCACTGCCCACTGAAGACGATGTCGAAATAGCACACCCTGCCGAAAGTGCGCTGGACGATGTGCCGCCCGGCCATCGGTCCGGTTTCGTCGCGGTTATTGGTCGCCCGAACGTGGGCAAGTCCACCCTGATCAACCAGATTCTGGGCCAGAAGATCGCCATCGTCTCGCCACGCCCACAGACGACCCGCGTCCGCCAGCTGGGCATCCTGACCACCGATGAAGCCCAGATCGTGTTTGTGGACACTCCCGGCCTGCACAAGCCGCGCCACGAACTGGGGCGCTTCATGGTGGAGACCGCCCAGCAGGCGCTGGTGGACGCCGATGTAATCCTGCTGATTGTGGAGGCGCACCTGCCCCCCGGCCCCGGCGACATCATGATCGCCCGACAACTCCGTGACGCTGCATCAGAGGCTCCCATTGTCCTGGCCATCAACAAGATCGACCTGACCCCGCCGGATAAGTTGCAGGCTCATGTGGACGCTTACCTGGCGCTGGTCTCTCCTGTGGACTGGGTGGCCATCAGCGCCCTGCACGGTGCTGGCGTGGACGATCTGCGCAAGCGCCTGATCGCTCTCCTGCCGGAAGGGCCGCGCTACTACCCCCCGGATCAGGTCACCGAGACCTACACCCGCAACATCGCCGCCGAGATGATCCGCGAGCAGGTGCTCCTGAACACGCATGACGAGGTTCCGCACGCCGTCGCCGTGGAGATCAACGAGTTCAAGGAACGCGAGAACAACGTGATCTACGTTGCGGCGACCATTTATGTCGAGCGCGACTCGCAAAAGTCCATCATCATCGGCAAGGGCGGCCAGATGCTCAAGCGCATCGGCGCCGCCGCTCGCCGCGAGATTGAAGGGCTGACGGAAAGCAAGGTGTTCCTGGAATTGTGGGTGAAGGTCCTGCCCAACTGGCGGCAGGGCGAAGCGCTGCTCAAACGGCTGGGCTACCGCATCCGCTAGAAGCGTCTGGCTACTTCAGGTACATGCGGAAGGCTCAGTAACGCAACATCTCGAACATCTGTGCGTATAGATATAGTGCACTGCCGTTTCCATCCCCGCACCCAAACGTCCGATACCACCATTCTGGCGAGGTAGTGCATAACACCGCCATGACCACCATTTCCCCTTCCTCACGCACACGGGCCGCCATACTCGACCGTCTGTACCGGCAACTGCAGCATCTCGATGATCAATCTCTGGCCGAGCTTGATGCTCTGGTTGCCTCCGGCGGCGGGTTCGAATTTGTTGATGAAGCGACAATCTCACCAAGAAGACCGAGCAGACGAGCGTTTCTGCTGTGGTTTCTGGCAGGCGGGGTGATCACCGCCGGGGGCGGTGCAGCCCTGCACCTCACTGCAGAACAGTCGGCAGCGGCTAAGCCAGCGATTCCGACCGCTGTGCTACATGGCGACGCCATCACCGGAACGCTCGCTCCACCCCAGGCCGACACAGCTCTCACCACCCTGCAGACGGAACTGGCCGCCCTGCGCTCAGAACGAATCGGGTTGCGCGCGCAGCTTGAAACGCTCCGCGCCGATCTGGAGTCCAACCGCGCAGAACTGCAAACGGCCCTTGCTGATCTGGAAACCGCACGTGCTAACAATGCCTCGCTTGCTGCCGATCTGCAGGCGCGCACCAACGACATCGCCTATTTGCAGCAGGTCATCACCCTGTACCAGCAGATGGAAGCGGCAGGGCTGGACGACCGGGTGATGGCCGGCCTCACGCCCCTCAACCTGGCGCTGCTGGCCATCCAGACTGCACGTGGTTTGTTGCAGGCGGGGGTGAATCAGGCGGCAGGGCTGTTAGCCGGAATCGAGCTGCAGGCGCCGGTCATCGCTGAAGGTCTGCTATGGCTGGAAACGCAGATCAACCAGTTGGCGGCCACTCTGCAGGCGTTTGAAGATACATTGAGCGGGCTGGTGGAGCCGGTCAAGCCCATTGCCCAGCAAATCGGGGACTTCATCGGTCAGGTGCTGGACATCCTGCCTTTTGGCGTGGGGCAAAATATTCGCGCCGGTCTGGAAGCAATCGGTCTGATCCTGACGCACATCCCGGAACTGGTGGGGAGCATCAACACGATGCTGATCACCCCGCTGCGGCAGTGGATCAGCGCCGATAGCGACAAGGGTCTGGTTGCCGAAGTTGTTAACCCGATCAGCGCAAATTTGATCGCCCCGGCTCAGGCTATGGTCGATCATACTACTGCGCTGGAGACCGCGTTCCATGATCGGCTCAAGACCCCGGTCGAGGAAGCGCTGGCCGCCCGCGCCGAATTGCGGCAGACGCTCCATCGCCTGACCGGCGTCTCCTGAGGGAGTATCTCACTTCGCAGCGTCTGGACAGAGCTTGGCCCTGATCGGACGCTGTCACCTGCTGCCTGTCAGCGCGGTTCCTGCGCCATCAGCGGCTCCAGGATCGCCCGCCCGCTGGCGGTGTCGCGCCGAATCTGCTCAACCAGCTCAGCCACGCTGTTGAAGCGCTGCTCAGCGCGGAGCCGCCGGACAAACGCCAGTTCCAGCGTTTCGCCGTAAATATCCCGATCAAAGTCCAGCAGGTGGGCTTCGACCTTCATTTGCGCCCCATCAAAGGTAGGTTGGATGCCGAGGTTGGTCACCGCCATCAGCCGTTCGCCGCGCCAGAAGGCCCAGCCAGCATAGACGCCGTTAGCGGGCAGCAACTGCTCCTCCCACACCCGCAGATTAGCAGTAGGAAAGCCGATGGCACGCCCGCGGCGATCGCCGACGACTACTTCACCAGCGATGCGGTAGGGGCGGCCCAGCCAGGCCGCCGCCTGCTCGACATCCCCGGCGGCCAGCGCCTCGCGGATACTGGAACTGCTGATCACGCTCCCGCCGGTGGTCAGGCGCAATTCCACTGTCTCGACCGTGAAGCCGCGTGCAGCCCCCTGCGCCCTCAGGAACGGTACATCACCCTCGCGCCGGTATCCCAGGGCAAAGTCAGGCCCCACCCATAGTGCGGCCATCTTGAGATGCGTGCACAACTGCTCCACAAAATCGGCGGCGCGAATCTGGCTGATCTCCCGATTGAAGGTATGGGTGATGACCAGGTCAACCCCCATATCCAGCAGCAGCCTGGCCCTGACTTCCGGGCTGGTCAGGTAGTAGCGGCCGGTCACTCCCCTGAGCACCACATCCGGATGGGGGAAAAAGGTCAGCACGACACTCGTTCGGTTGCTCTCCCGTGCCTCCTGCACCAGCCGTCTGACCAGCCGCTGATGGCCCAGATGCACACCATCAAACACGCCAATTGAGACAATCGATGGCGTCGCCAGGTCAATATCCTTCAGCGAGTAGATGTGCCTGCTCACGCGCCCGTTCCTCCACACACCGCAAGCAAAGCCCTCGAACCCATCATCATTCGGGGCACGACATCATGACCCGGTCAACCCTCAGGCGGGAAGACTTTCACCGGTTGCCAGCGACCTTCCTTCGCCACCAGAACTGCCAACAGTTCCCCCGCCGGCCCGCGAGCACCAGCCTCACCCGCCGCCTCCGGCGGGGCAGGAATCGCGCCGCCATGCTGAATCCGCCGGGCTTCTTCCGCCGTCACTTGCACGATTGGCAGACCGGCCAGCGCCCGCTCCGGCGGCAACAGATATTGCCGCCAGTTTCCGGCAGCAGCAGCTTCCTCGAACGCTGCCAACGGGATTGCGTCCGCAAGGTGGAAACTGCCGCTGGCCATCCGGACAAGCCCGCTCAGATGCCCCCCGACCCCCAGCGTAGCGCCAAGATCATGGGCCAGGCTGCGGATATACGTGCCCGGCGAACAGGTGACCTCGACCGTCGCTTCCGGCGGCGTCCACGCCACCAGCCGGATGGCGCTGATCGTCACTCGACGTGGCTGGCGCGGGACTTCCCGACCCTGCCGGGCGAGATCGTACAACCGCTGCCCTTCCTGCTGGATGGCGCTATACATCGGCGGCACCTGGTAGATTTCGCCCTGGAACTGCTCCAGCGCCGCGCTGATGCGATCCGCTGTCAGATCGCCCAGAGGGCGCTCCTCGACGATCCGCCCTTCGCGGTCGTAGGTATCGGTGCTGATCCCCAGCCACACGCGGGCAAGGTACTGCTTGGGCGAGCGCATAGCATACTCGCTGAGGCGCGTGGCCTGCCCCAGGCAGATGATCAGCACGCCTTCAGCCAGCGGATCGAGGGTACCGGCGTGCCCTACCTGCCTGACACGGGTCAGGCGGCGAATGCGTGCGACGACATCATGACTTGTCGGGCCAACCGGCTTATAGATATTCAGCAGACCCGAAGCACGCTCAGGGGACAACCGGCGCTCCTTCACGGGCGGCCTCCCGCAATAGCGCCAGCGTCCGCGCCACCGCTTCCTCCAGCGGCCCGTCAATCGTGCAACCGGCAGCCAGGGCGTGCCCGCCGCCGCCCAGCCGGGCGGCGACCGTAGCGACATCATAGCCCGGCACGGCGCGGAACCCGATCTCAACCCTGCCGTCATCCTTCTCGCGGAAGACAGCAGCGATCCTGGCCCGATCCGCCGAGATCAGCAGGCTGACCAGCCCGCCATCCCGGGCATCATTGTAGTTCAGCGCCTGGCGGGTTGGCCGGTCGATCGCCACCCACAGGATGCCTTCCTCTTCAAGGCGCATACGGGGCAACACCGCCGCCCACAGGCCAAGCGCCTCAAACGACATGCGCATCACGGTGCGCTGGGTGATCTCGCTGTAGGGGGCGCCCGCTTCGATCAATCGCTGGGCCTTGCCAAACACCGCCGCCGTGACGTTATCCGTGCGGAAGCACAGGGTATCGGTCACAATCCCGGTCAGCAAACAGGTGGCAATCTTTCGGTCCGGGGCTACCCCCAGCCGATCCAGCCAGTCCAGCACGCCTTCAGCGGAAGCCACTGTAGCCGGATCAACCAGGTTCGCGTCCCCAAAGTAGGTGTTGGTAATGTGGTGATCGAGATTGATCAACGGCGCGCCCGCCGCTCGCGCCGCCTCACCGACCTTTCCCATCCGGCCGGGATCGCCGCAGTCGACCGCAATGACCAGATCGGGCTGCACACCATCGAGGGCGGCGCGCACCTCCTCCGCCCCCGGCAGAAAAGCGAATTCCGGCGGGACGCCCTCGTCAACCGCCGGGATAACCTGTTTGCCCAGCTGACGCAACGCCCACATCAACCCCAGCAGCGATCCGATCGCGTCACCATCCGGCCCAACATGGGTGACGATCACGACATGCTGCGCCTGGTTCAGCAGCGCTGCCGCTTTATCCCAGTCCATCATCATCCAGGAGATCCTCTAGGTCGAGGTCATCATCAGCAACAGGGAGATCTCCCGGCGGAATTTCCAGGCCATCCAGCAGACGGTTGATCCGCTCCCCGTGCTCCAGGTTCATATCCCAGTGAAACTGCAGGTCGGGCGCGGTCCGCAGACGGACACGGGCAGCCAGCTCCCGCCGCAGGAAGCCCTTGGCCCGGTCAAGACCGGCCATCACTTCCTGGCGGCGAGATTCTTCGCCCATGGCGTTGACATAAACATCGGCCATCTGCAGCTCGCGATCCAGCATGACCCGCGTAACCGTGACGTTCCGCAGCCGGGCGTCGCGGACTTCAAGCTGCAGCAATCCGCTTAGGATGTCACGGATGCGATCCTCCATGCGCTTCTGCTTGACTGACATAGGCCACTCGCCTGTTGCCTCTTGACTCCTGCCTTATCCCTCAGTTCACCCGCTGGCGAACGGTGAACTCGATCACATCACCTTCCTGGAAGGCATCAAAGCCAGAAAGGCCAACGCCGCATTCAAAGCCAGCCCGCACCTCCCGGACATCTTCGTCGAAGCGCCGCAGCGAGCTAACCGTGCCATTCTCGTAAATGACCTGGCCCTTGCGCTTGACACGAGCCTGAGCATTACGCCGGGCCTCGCCCTCACGGATGTAGCAGCCAGCGACCTTCCCGCTGCGCGGCACTTTGAAGACAGCGCGCACCTCCGCCGTGCCGATGACCACGTCCTCGTACACCGGCTCCAGCATGCCTTTCAGCGCCAGTTCCACATCCTCGATCATCTTGTAGATCACGTCGTAGGTGCGAATGTCAATGCCGTTGCTTTCCGCCAGCGCCTGCGCCGCCGGATCAACACGCACGTTGAAGCCCAGCACAATCGCGCCGGAGGCAATCGCCAGCATGATGTCGCTCTCGGTGATGTTGCCCACCTCGGCATGCAGGATGCGCACGCCGATGTCGCTGACGTTCAGGTCCTCCAGTGAGTTGACAATCGGCTCCAGCGAACCGGCTACGTCAACCTTGACGATCAGATTCAGTTCCTTCACATCCCCGGCCTGGAACTGGGCGAAAATCTCATCCAGGGAGAGGGTCTGCGGGCCGCGCCGCGCAGCAGCTTCGGCCTTCTGCTTGCGCTCCGCCACAATCGCGCGGGCTTCCTTCTCCTTGGCCACGACGGTGAAGGTATCGCCCGGTTCGGGCGCCTCGCTCAGACCTGTCACCGTGACCGGCTTGGAAGGCTCAGCCTGCTTGACCGGCTCACCATATTCATCAAACATGGCACGGATGCGCCCATAGCTCGTCCCGGCGACAACGATATCACCCTGCTTGAGCGTACCATTCTGCACCAGCAGGGTCGCTACCGGGCCACGGCTGCGATCCAGCCTGCCTTCCAGCACAGTACCCGCCGCCGGAGCAGTCGGATCGGCGACAATTTCCGTTTCATCCGCTACCAGCAGGATAGCTTCCAGCAGGTCCTCCAGACCGATCTTCTCCTTGGCGGAAACTGGCACGACCAGCACGTTGCCACCCCACTCGTCAGGAACCAGACCAATGTCCGCCAGCTGGCGCTTGACCCGCTCAGGGTTGGCGTTGGGACGGTCGATCTTGTTGAGCGCTACCACGACCGGGACATGGGCTGCCTGTACATGGGCCAGCGCTTCCTTCGTCGTGGGCATCACGCCGTCGTCAGCGGCAACTACCAGGACGGCAATATCCGCTCCCTGAGCGCCACGAGCACGCATGGCCGTGAAAGCCTCATGGCCGGGGGTATCCAGGAAGGTGATCTTCCGCCCGTTATGCTCGACCTGATACGCGCCAATATGCTGGGTGATGCCGCCCGCTTCGTTTTCCTGAACATGCGACTGGCGGATCACATCCAGCAGCGATGTCTTGCCATGGTCCACATGGCCCAGGATGGTCACGACCGGCGGGCGAGGCTTCAGACTTTCCGGGGACTGGTTATCGTAGAAGTGCCGCCACTTGGGCAGTTCGGCCTGCTCAACTTCCTTGACGACAGGGGTAACAGGACGGGCCTCGTAACCCATTTCCTCGACCACAATCGCCGCCGTATCGTAGTCAATCTGCTGGTTGATCGAGGCCATAATCCCGTTGCTGATGAGCAGTTTCATCACATCGATCGGGCTGGCTCCGATCAGTTCAGCCAGATCGCGCACGCTCAGATACTCGGGGATCTCGAAGATTTGTTTCTCTTTAGCCATAAGCACCTCCATGCCTACTGCTCAGGCAATAGATGGCTGGCTTACAGCGATCTGTTCACATAGGCATTCTCTTGTGCCTCGCTGTAGACACGCCAACATCCATTCCCAGGATTCATGTGTTTGCGCTGTCGACCGGGCGCGGGCGCTGTTCACGCAACCGCGCCCGATCAGCGTCTGTCAATTCGGCACGCAGGGCGCGATCCAGCACATGCGTCTTGAATGCCTGTTCCCAGCACTGATCCTCATGGCACAGGTAAGCCCCCCGTCCGGCCCGCTTGCCCGTCGGGTCCACGATCACCCCATCCTCGGGCGTGCGGACAATCCGTACCAGAGCGCGTTTATCCAGCGTACGCCGGCACACCACACAGGTGCGCTGGGGAATGTGGCGGGGGCGGCCAGGCCCCCGCTGCTTACGGTTTGGCTCCTGCCGCGCCATGATGATACCCCGCTGCTAGATTTCGTCCTCAAAATCATCGAAGAAGGACGAGCGCCGGCGGCTGCCCTTGCGCTTGCGCCGCGCCACCATCTTGCCGGTTTCTTCGTCGAAGATCAGCTCGCGTTTGGCGCCCTTGCCCTTCTTACCCTTCTTACCGGTCGACCGAAGACGCAGCAACTCCTCATCGTCCATGACATCCGGCTCAAAGACAGGCCGCCGCGGCACGTACGGAGCAGCCGGCTCGAACTCCGGCTCCAGATCGATCACAGGCTTCGGCGCTACTGCCGGGCGCGCCTCCACCGGAGCCTCTTCTTCCAGCTCCGGCTCCAGGATAGCCGGCAATACTTCCTCTTCTTCTGCGGCCTCAGCCATCACTGGCTCAGCTGCAGCCTCGACTTCTACCGCTGGCTCAACCGGGGCAGCCTCCGCCTCCGTCACAACCTCCTCAACTTCAGCGGTCGCCTCAGGCTCAGCAACCGGCTCAGGGATCACCAGCCGGTCCAGCGCGCGCTTGACCACTGCCAGCGCATCGTCATCGTCTTCCTGAGCACGCTTCAGCGCCTTACGAACGCGATCCTCGTCGACGATCAGGTACAGCATCACCTCGCCAGCCGTCTCAAACCGCGTTGCCAGCGCCCGCACCAGCGGGGCCGGAATATCCAGGTCTGTAACCGGCACGTTGAACGCGCCCTCCGGCAGCGTAGCCCGCACGGCCTGCAGGTGCTCCTGATGGCGCTTGTTCACCGCCCGGCGTTCGCTGAGCAGCACACCTTCAACCTGGCGAGCATACTGGGCCAGAGTCTGGAATTCCTCCGGCATCACCGGCCGGTTAGCCTCCCGCTTCTCCATGATCCGCCGCACTTCGGCCAGCAGATCGGCATGCTCGCGGTTGAACGCCGCCAGCGCTGGCGACTCCGTATTCTGGAGCGCCGAAGTCACGGACTCGGTCACGCTCTTGATGTCAATGCGCCACCCGGTCAGCTTGGCGGCCAGGCGAGCGTTCTGGCCTTCGCGCCCGATTGCCAGCGAGAGCTGATCATCCGGCACAATCACCGTAGCCGTACCCATCCCGCCGCGGCTGCCGCTATCCGCATACTCATCCAGGAAGACGCCCGCTACCCGCGCCGGGCTGAGCGCCTTGGTGATGAACGTCGCCGGATCGGGACTCCATTCGATCACGTCGATCTTCTCTTCGCTCAGCTCCCGCACGATGTTCTGAATGCGGATGCCACGCATGCCCACGCAAGCGCCTACCGGGTCAACACCTTCCTGCAGCGCTGCAACAGCCACTTTGGAGCGATACCCGGCCTCACGGGCGATGTTCTTGATCTCCACCTGGCCGTTGAAGATTTCCGGCACTTCGTACTCCAGCAGGCGGCGCAACATGTTGCGATGACTGCGGCTGAGGATGATCTGCGGCCCGCGATTACCCGGCTTGACCTCCAGCAGGATGGCACGCACCTTGTCATGAGGCTTGTAAGTCTCTTTGGGGATCATGTGCGCGCGTGGCAGCAGCGCCTCAGCACGCCCCAGGCTGACCGTCAGGCCCTGCGGCGTCACGCTCTGCACTGTACCGGAGATCAGATCGCCCTGCCGTTCGATGTATTCCTCATAGAGCGTCTTGCGTTCCGCTTCGCGGATCTTCTGCAGGATGATCTGTTTGGCGGTCTGCGCAGCGATACGGCCAAACTTGCGGGTAGTATCCTCGAACGGCACCATGATCGTATCCCCAATAGCGACGTTGGGGTTGATCTCTCTGGCCGCTTCCAGGGTGATCTCAGTGCGCGGATCCTGTACTGACTGCACCACCTCTTTTTCCACCAGGATGACGACCCTGCCGTTCGTCATGTCAATCTCGGCGTCCACATTCTGGCCACCTACACTGACATCCTTCCGGTATGCCGTGACCAGGGCGGAACGCAGCGCTTCCAGGATGGTCTCGCGCGGCAGTGCCCGCTCATCAACGATTTCGTTAATTGCCAGGACAAACTCGTTTTTCATCCTGCTCTCTACTCCGGCTTGCCCCGCATGGGGAGGCCAAGCGCTCTACTGGTTAGACGGTCGTGATCTGTAACCGCATATAACACAAAAAGTGGGGGCTTCCCACTTTTTGCAAAGAGGATCTACTGCCAATAGTATACCATGCGCTCCCTGCGCTTGGCAAGGTCAAAACAAAGCTGAGTTCGCGGACAATGCCTCACGGTAACTCCGACGGCAAAACGTGGCAGACAGCGAGCAGTGGCAGAGGCCAGGAGGCCAGGATTCCATCGGTGAAGCAGGCGCGCGATAACCGGCAATCATGCCGCCCCGGCCATCCGGACGCCGCTGCTGGCCCGCATCAATCATTGGAAGCACAGGCGATGCTTACCCTGCCCCCAGAACGCCCCGATCCTGGGCGACAACGCCGGGGTTCTTGAGACGCATAGCCACTCACTCCTCCCCGGCCAGGCGCACAATGGCCGCCGCCGCGCCTGCCAGAGGGATATCAAATCGTTCTTCGCTGTGCCGCCATTTCCCCTCCAGAGCGTTGCGTTCAAGCGCGCGCTGGCTGACCGTCACCCGCAGCGGAGCGCCAACCAGATCGGCGTCAGCGAACTTGACGCCGGGGCGCTCGTCCCGGTCATCCAGCAGGACCTCCAGCCCGGCCCGTTTCAACTCAGCATACAACGCCCGCCCCTGTTCATGGTAAAGCGGCTCCTTGCCCAGCGTGACCACCTCCACGGCGAAAGGCGCTACACTGCGCGGCCAGACAATGCCCGCCGCATCATGATGCGCCTCAATAATGGCCGCGACCAACCGCTCCAGCATCAGACCATAACACCCCATCATCACTGGCTGCGCCTTTCCCCCTTCATCCAGGAACTGCGCCCCCAGCCTCTCGCTCAACCGCCCGCCCGACCTGCGGCAATACCCCACAACAATGGCCTGTTCAACGTGCAACGCACCTGCGCCGCAGCGCCCGCAGGTTGCGCCGTCCGCCACAGCAGCGATATCCGCCAGCGTTGTCGCAGCAAAGTCCCGCGGGTAGTTGACGCCAGTCAGGTGAAAACCGGCATCGTTGGCCCCGGCCACAAAGTTGACGCCCGCTCGTACAGATTCATCCGCCACCACGGTTACACCGCCGCCCGGCTGATCCACCGTCCGCACAGACAGCCCGACCGGCGAGGCATAGCCCGGCTCCGCGCCCACAGCGCGGATTTCCGCTTCGGACGCTGCCCGCAACGTTCCTCCGCCCAGCGCCTGGATCAGCTTGGTCTCACTGACTTCCAGATCACCCCGGATCACCACAAACACCAGCTCAGTCTCGTCCCGGACGAAAAAGACGGCCTTCAGCGTCTGGCGCGTCTCCACGCCCAGGTAGCGGGCGACATCCTCAATCGTCTTACAGTCCGGTGTAGCGACTTTCGCCAGCGCCTCAGGCGTCCCGGAGGGGCCAGCGGATGGGCGGGCCTGGGCGATCTCCAGCCGCGCCGCATAACCGCACCGATCGCAGCGGACGACCGCTTCTTCCCCCTGCGGATGAAACACAGCAAATTCGTGGCCGCCTGGCGCTTCCACCAGCAGCGGGTGCAGCCCCACACGGGCAAACACGCGCTGCCAGGCGGCAAGAACATCATCGTACGCTGCATCAAGCTCGGCGGGCGTCCGCTCCAGGCTGTACGCTTCCGCGACCGTGAACTCACGCAGGCCGATCAACCCGCCACGCGAACGGGCAACATCCTGATACTGGCTGCGAATCTGGTAGACCAGCCGGGGTAGATCGCGGTAGCTCTCGATCTCGTGCGCCGCCATAGCGGCCAGCGCCTCCTGAAAGTCCGCCGCCAGCACATAGTGACGCCCATCGCGGTTCTGACACTTCAGCAGCGCCTCGTTCAGGCCCGGCTGCCAGCGCCCGCTCTCCTGCAACAACTCTGCTGGCAGCAGCCCCGGCAGCAATATCTCCTGCCCGTTCAGGCCAGCCAGTTCGGCCCGCACGATCGCCTCTACCCGGCGCAGGACCCGCAGGCCCAGGGGCAGCCAGGCGTAAGCGCCACCTCCCAGCGGCCTGATCAGCCCGGCGCGCAGGGCTAGCCGGTGGCTGGTCAATTCGGCGTCAGCCGGCGCCTCCCGCAGGGTACGACCGAAGAGTTCCTGAAAGCGCATTTTGCCCCCCTCTCCGAGCAGCCATCAAGGGGATGGTAACAGGATTCCGCAGCCCCAACAATGGGCAAAGCCTCCCCGCCTGCGGCATAATCAGGCCATGCCAATCACGTTCACCCATCCTCACAGCGGTGAGCGCGTCACCGCCAACCTGCAACCGCAGGTCATCGTGATCTCGCCCCGCTACGCCGAGAGCTACAGCTTTGACCGCGCCGGGCGGCTGCTCAGCCTGTTTATGGACGGGCGCAGCATCCAGCGCACACTTGATCATCGCTTTCTCATCCGCAACAAAGAGGGCGCGGTTCGCCGCCTTGAGCTATCGCCCGATGAACGGGATGTCCTTCTGGGTCGGCTGTTTGCCAACCTGCGCGATTTACGCACAATCCTACCGGAATCGACGCTTCCTCCCGCCGATCAGACCCGGTTGGCCGACGCACTGGACACCGTGCTAGCCATGCCGCCGGAAGCCCTTGAAGCTGACGCGGAGGCCTACCGCCGCCTGTTCCTGCCCGTCAGCATCCTGCCGCCGGATCAGTATCTGGCGCTGGTGGTACAGGCGACCATTGGCTGTTCGTGGAATCGCTGCACGTTCTGCGGGCTATACCGCGACCGGGCTTTCCGTGTCCGGGGCGCTGACGAGTTCCGCGCCCACTGCCGGGCGGTGCGTGACTTCTTCGGGGCCGGGCTGAGCCTGCGGCGGGGCGTCTTCCTGGCTGACGCCAACGCACTGACCGTTCCACAGCCGCGCCTGCTGACTCTGATGGCAATTGTGCAGGAGGTATTCGGACAACCCGGCCAACCGCCGCTTCCCGTCTTCTCCTTCATCAGCGCTTTCGATGCCCAGCGCAAGACCGTCCAGGACTGGACGGCGTTGCGGGAAGGCGGCCTGGCGCGAGTCTACATCGGCCTGGAAACCGGCTCCGACGAGCTATTGCGCTTTGTCCGCAAGCCGGGCCGTGCCTCCGACGCGCTGGCTGCCGTGCGCGACCTCAAAGCTGCCGGTCTGGCTGTTGGCGTGATCGCCATGGTTGGCCTGGGCGGAGATCGCTTTGCCGCTCAGCATGTACAGGAGACACTGGCCGTAATCGGGGAGATGCCGCTGGATGGGCGGGATGTCATCTATCTGTCAGTCTACCGCCCGGCCCCCGGCACTGAATACCCGACTCTGGCCGAACAGGCTGGCATTCGCCCGCTGACGCCGGAAGAAGAAGCAGTGCAGCAACGAACCCTGCAGACCGCCCTGCGCCAGCGCTTCCCCCATACCCGCGTTGCACCCTACTACGTTGAAGGCTTTGCGCTGTAGGACGGGTCTACTGCACATTGTGGCGGATGATCCGCACTTCCTTGAGAATCTCCTCGACGACCGCCAGCACTTCCCGGTTGTCGATCGTCACCCGGATATCCTGCGGCGTCAGCAGCGGTGGGATCGCGCTGGCGGAGGCCACAGGCGGCGGCGCAGCAGCTGGTTCCGTGCTGGCCTGATCCGGCCCCATGCCGCCACGGAAGCGGTGTAGCGCCCCCGCCACGCGGTCATAGACCTCGTCCACATTGGGCAGCCCGATCAGGCTTTCCTCGGCGCCCCGCTGGCTGCTCATCCCGGCTGTCTGCACCTTCAGCGTGCCCAGCCCAAACAGCCGGTCAAAAGGCCCACGGATGACCTCAAGATTGGTCACCGCCCGGTATGGCACATGCTTCACCGAACGGCTGATCACGCCTACACGCACAATCGCCTCGTCTTCCCGCACCTCATAGACCAGGCTGCGGCAGTACGGCGGGATCAGCACGCTCACAGGAATCACCCACGCAGCATTCACCAGAACTGCAACCACCAACGCCAGTCCTGCCGGGTCGGGCGCGCCCTCGTCCCTGGCAACCAGCCACACAAACAGCGCCAGCCCGATCACACCCAGAATACCCGCCAGAGTCGTGAGGACGAAAAGCTTAGTTTGCAGCCGGGATGATGGCCTGAAAACCGCCGGTGTCATACCCTGCCCCCTTACGGTACACCCTCCATGATGCCACTTCCATCATCGCACACTATCGCGCTGTGAACAGCCCCACTTTACGGGCATTTTCGGCAAGAAGGCCCGGCAGGACACCGGGCCTTAGGAACTACCACTATCGGAACCCCGGCCTGCCGGACGGCTCTATCCTGCCGGGGTGAGCGTTGCTTCCAGCGCCGGGACGTCCTGCCCGGATTCCTGCCCGGAATCACCGGCGGGCGCCTCCTCCTGAGGGATCAACGGCGCGACGGCGATCTCGTCCCAGGGCGGGAAGCGCAGGATGCGCCCGGCCCCGGCGTCGGCTACGAAAACTCGCCCCTGGGCGTCAATAGCGACGCCACCTACCACATTGATCTGGGCAGCGTTCATCGGCGCTTCCTTGGAACCCGGCTGACCGAAGCTCCCCAGCAGCGTGCCATTGAAATCGTAGACGATCAGGCGCGCGGCATCCGGGTCGGTCACATACAGGTGGCCACGCTGCACATCCAGCGCCAGGTATGGCCGGTTGCCCTGATCGCCATACCAGGCCGGAATCACCCAGCTGGTCAGATACTGGCCCATGGTGTTGAAGACCTGAATGCGCCGGTTCCAAGTATCGGCGATGAAGATGCGCCCATCGGGATGAATGGCCAGGCCGACCGGCTCGTTAAGCTGCCCGGCAGCCGTGCCGCCGCTGCCGATATCGCGCAGCCACTGCCCTTCGGCGGTGTACACGCGGATGCGCTTGTTGCCCGTATCCGCCACGTAGACCAGTCCCTCTTTGTCAACGGCGATCGCGCGCGGCCCCCAGAAGTCATCCGGGTCGCGGGCAGCGTCAAGCTGGCCGAGTTGCCCCCACGCCCGCAGGAACTGCCCATCCGGCGTGAAGACCTGCACGCGATGATTCCACGTGTCGGCCACGTAGACGTTGCCATCCGGGCCGACGGCCACGCCCCACGGCTGGTTGAAGTTGCCGCCTGCTGCCGTGCCATATTCGCCCACCTCGTACGTCCCCCAGCCGAACAGGTAATTACCGTCGGCGTCGAACGCCTGGATGCGGTGGTTCAGGCTATCGGCGACATAAACCGTACCGTCCGCCCCGATTGCCAGACCACGGGGGTGATTAAGCTGGCCCTCGGCGGAACCTTCCTGCCCCCAGACAATCGAGGCTGCGCGGGTAGTCCACAGATCAGCCAGCGATGTATCAAACTCGCTGACCACCTCCGCCCCCACGCCCAGGTCCCAGATCTGGGCGGCTACATCCTTGCGCACGTAGAAGTGCATGCGGTCGGAAACCGGCCACTGCCCCAGCGAGAAGTTGCCGCCGGTTGCCTGGCCGTAAGTGGTGTAATCGCGGTTCCACCAGATGTCCCATAGCCCTCGGCGCAGCAACGCCGCGTTGCTGTTGGCCGGGTTGAAGTCAAAGACATTGTCGATCCGGGCCGCCGTCAGGTTGAAGTAGTCCTGCATCGGCCACCACATCCGCACGAATTCCTGATGGTAGTAGCGGTCGCCCAGCAACGGCTCCACCTGCGCCCGCGATTCCGAGCCGATCACGACCGCCACCGCCTCGTCCAGCACCTGGACGCTGGGATTGCGGTCAAAGTAGACCGCGTTCGGGAATTCGCGGAAGTACCAGCTTCCCGGCCATGACATCTTGTAGTCGTAGGCCACTCGCAGGTCCATACTGCCGGTGACCCGCTGACTGATTTCTTTCAGGGTATTGAAGATCGTGGTATGGGCTGGCCCGGAATGGGCGTAAACCAGATACTCGATCGCCAGATCGTAGTTGATGAACGAGGCCATGAACGCCGACCGTGCGGTAAGCACCGCCAGCAAAATGCCCCCGGCCAGGACGCTCAGCCGCCACACCTGCCCCCAGCCAATACGCCGCCAGATGCGGGCGATGACATAGGCTGCTCCAGCGGCGACCAGCACCGCGGCCAGCCAGGACAGCGTGCGATCCAGTTCCAGCTTGCTCACCCCCTGGAACGGGTAGCGGCCAAACAGAAACGCCCCGAACACCCGCGCCAGCGCTACCGTCAGCAGCGGGATAAGCAACAACAACCGCCAGCCCAGAGCGCGGAAAGACTCCCCGGAGACGCGAGCGATCACCCGCCCACCGAACCAGCCGGCAAGCATGGCCAGCGGCACGGTCAGATGGGTAGTCAGCCAGGGCATCTTTTCACCGGAGAGGGTGTAGGCGTAGATGTTGAACACCGCCCAGTAGCCGGTGAACGCCAGGAAGGGCACCGTCGTTAGCCGTTCCAGCGCCGGAATCTGATCTGCTGGCACAGCCGCCGCTGCCTGAGTGTCTCGCTTCCCGGCGACCACCGCAATACCGGGGTTCTCCTGGCTCACCGCCGGGAGGCCCTGCCCCGCCCCTTCCAGCAGCCCATCGCGGGCGGCAGCCTCCTCAGCCGCTGCCATCAGCGCCTGCTCCAGATCGTCGGTCGCAGCGGACTGTTCGATCATCCGGGCATGGCGGAAACGCCACCATTCGGTCAGGCCGAGCAAACCGGCCGCCACCGCGCCGATCAACGGCAGAAACTCATAGAACGGGATCATCAGCAGGGTATAGTAGTACTGTGGCTGGTTGCCACGCCGCACACCCTGCTGTTCCAGCCAGTATCCCAGGCTCCCCACCATCCCGCTGGCCAGACCCTGGCCGTTGGTGAACATGGTGGTGAAGAAGAACACGAAGATAGCCATGAACACGCCGGTCGCCGCCAGCCACACGCGCCAGTTCCAGGCCAGCCCAACCGCCACCGCCACCGCAGCAAACGGCACCAGCGCCAGCGCCGCCCGCACAATCCCCTGGGGAGAGTAATCGGTTGGATGCGCACCGGTCAGGTAGATCACGAACGCCGTCAGCCAGGGCAGGATCAGCGTGCCCATGATGATCAGCACATCAAACACCGGAAAGCGGCGCATCTCCTCCCAGAACCCGAAGCGTCGCCCGGCAACGGATAGCGCCACCACGACCACACCGATCACCCAGGCCAGCACAATCGGCGCCAGATTGATGTTGCCGGTAGCCGCGCTTTCCTGAGCGTTGGGGTCGAGCGGCGTGGCCGTCACCGGCTCCTTGCGGGTGGCCTCCTCCACCGCCAGGAAGAAGCCACAGGCGACCACCGCAATCAACATGATCAGGACGACTTCCCGCCAGGGGAAGGGATGGCTGTTGCGGCGCATCACCCACTGCGCCGTGCCGATCAGCGCCACACCCAGCCCGCCGAAGATCAATAGCGTCCAGGCCGCCAGACGCGCCGCCAGCACCGGGCCGGGGTTGAACTGGCAGTCATTCCCCACGCCGTCGCCGTTATCATCCAGTTGCAGCGGATTAGCGACATTGGCGCAGTTATCGCTGGCGTTGGCCACGCCGTCAGCGTCCAGATCGCCCGGCGGGATGATCGACACCAGAGCGATCATCGCCAGCGCCGCGATGACGCCGATGATCATGCCTGTCGCGATCAAACCGAACAGGGTGCGGCCATTGCGCGCCTGCTTCAGGTATTGCTGCGCCAGGCTAACGACCCAGTACAGCGTCAGAAAACTCCCAAATATCGCAATGTAAATAAAGGCGACTTCCTTGGAGGCCAGGGTCAGAATCATGGCTGCGGCCAGCAGGATCAGCCAGCGTGGCTTGCCCCGGGTCTCCTCCGGCCCATCCAGATACTGGAAGGTTGCATAGACCATGATCAACGTGTAAAGAATAGCCGGCATATCTTCGCGAATGTAGCGGCTGTAGTACATCAGCAGCGGCGAGATCAGGAACAGCAGCGAAGTCAGCAAGGCCCCCACGCGTCCCAGCCAGCGCCGGAAGAGCACCGGCATCATCACTACCGCCACGCCAACCACAGCCGCATAGATACGCGCCGTGAAGTCGTTGTCGCCAAACAACAGGTAGAAGAAGGCCGTCATGTGGAAGAGCAACGGCCCGTGCATCAGCGGCGTGTGCTGGAAGTAGCCATTGCGATACAGGTCCCAGGAGAACTTGGTGTGCAGGCTCTCATCATGGCTCATCACCCGCGCGCCAAGGTTGATGAAGCGGGTAGCGACCGCCAGCACAAATAGCACCACATAGGCGATCACTTCCCAGTTCACGACATAGGCATACTTCAGGACACGATCCAGCGTGTGTGTGTTGCGATCAGCAGGTACGTTTTCCAAGGGTGCCATTCCTCACAGCATCTCCAACCAGGGAGCAGAAGCCAGTCAATAGGGCAAAGTCTCATCAACAACCGGCGCCGGAGACGGATTGACCGCCGGCGGCTCGGTCGGCAGGGGCTGGCGGGCGGCGATCGCTGTCGGCGACGCCACGACGAAGCCCGTCGGCGCGTCGGTGCTGCTCTGGGTTGCCGTCGCCGCAATCATGTACGGAGCGGGCTGATCCGGCGCGGAAACTGCCGCCGCACGTGGCATCACCAGCGCCGGCAACAACACCAGCAACAGGCTGAGCAACAGCACTACCCCCGCCCGTGGCATCCGGAAAGCTGCCATGCCCTGATGGTTGCCAGCTTCGGCCAGGATACCGGAAAGAACACGGGCCAGTTGTTCATTCCTGGGTGCGCCAAAGACAGGCATGCTGTCGCCCAGTTCGCGGGCCAGCTCCCGCTCACGGCGCAGCGCTGCATAGCACTCATCACACTCGCGAACGTGGCGGCTCACCCGCTCCCGCAGGTGGGGCGGCAACTCACCATGCAGGTAAGCAGTCAGCCATCGCGTGACGTGTCCGTTCATCGTACCCGCTTCCTTGCCTCCCCAGGCTGCGTCTTTTGCCCATCAGGACAGCGGACGCGCCTTACCTTCAGAAGCTCCACAATTCCTCCAGCAGCCCTGCGCCGGAAGGCCCCAGCGCCCGGCTGAGCGCCTCATGCGCCAGGCGAATCCGGCTCTCAGCCGTCTTGGGCGGGCAATCGAGCACCTCTGCCATTTCCCGAAAAGTTAGCCCCTGGCCGTAGCGCAGGGCCACCGCTTCCCGCAGACGCGGCGAGAGCGCCGCCAGCGCCCTGCCCAGCGCGTCGCGTACCTGCGAACGGGCCAGCGCCGCTTCCGGCGTCTCGCGGTGCGGGCCGGGCGGTTCCTGGCCCAGCGCCAGCAGGTTGCTCAGATCAACGGTAGGCAGGAGCTTGCGGCGGCGCATGTTTCGACAGCGGCTGACCGTGATCGTATAGAGCCAGGTGCGGAACTCCCCCCGCGCTGGATCAAAGTGATCCAGGTTTCGGAAGGCGTAGATAAATGCCTCCTGCAGCACATCCTCAGCATCCTGTACGTCAAGCAGGATGCTGTAAGCCAGGCGGTACAAGCCGGCGGCATAACGTTCATAGAGCGCCGCGTAAGCCGCCTGATCGCCCGCCTTACAGGCTGCCAGCAACTCGTCCAGCGCAGGATCCACCTTAGCTGTCGTTCCGTCCATAGTCGTTATACACGGCTCAGCCAGCCGCTTCCTCACTGCTGGTCACAGGCGCCGGAGGCAACCCGTAGACATCTTCCCGCACCCAGACGACCACCCGTTGATCGATCCGGGCGGGAGGCTGCGCTTCCCCATACATCAGCCAGACCAGGATGTCTTCCGGGCGGAACTGGCTCATATCCCACACCCGCGTCACCACAAAATCCTGGCCCACATAGCGCGCCCCCAGCGTTTCCGGACGGAAAGCTTCCGGAGCAACGATCACCGGGCGGGTCTCCCAGCGATCGATCGCGGGGGTGTAAGTCACAAAGCGAAAATCGCGCAACTGCCAGGCAACCGCGTCATCATACGGCACGGCAGCTACGATGGGTACTTCGTCCGGGCGGCCCGTCTGCCGTTCAGAAACCTCAATTAGCGTCTGGCGTAGTAGGGTCAGCTCTGGATCAACCGGCTGCACGTGCCACAACTCGCGCGGATCACCGGCATGGGTGACCGCCACCCGCCAGGCACACGACAGGCCATACACCGCCAGGAACGCCGTCAGCGCCAGCACCAGCCCTCGCCGGGCGATTCGCGGCCCCCACAGGCTCCCACCCAGAAAGTACAGGATCACCAGCAGCAGGGCGGACATACCGGCCAGCATCAGCCGCAACGGCGGAATCGATGGGCTGGCCCCCGGCACAACCCCGCTCAGCGACCGCGCTACAAAGACCAGATTCGTTGAGGTCACAAAGAGCAGCGCCAGCAGACCGCCGGTCATCACGGCCAGCGCCCAGCGGGGAGCCTGCCAGTAGGACTCACGGGCCGGGGCCAGCGTCCGGGCCAGCGAGCGCCCACCCAGCGCCGCCAGCGGTGCGACGATCCACAGCGCGTAATCCGGGCCAGCGCCGGCATATAGCAGCGCAGCGGCCAGGCCGGCCGCCAGCCAGCCAACCAGAAAGCGATCAGCGAGATCGCCTTCGGCCAGCGTCCGGGCCACGCCCAGGGCGCCCAGCAACCACAGCGCCGGTTCGTACAGCAATGTCACCAGCAGCGGCAAGGCAAACGGCTGACCGGCGGGCCGGGTGAACACCCCCCCGATCCCCCGCGCCAGCAACTCGCCCACCTGAGCCAACCCGCCGGGATACAGGAAGAAAGCCGTCCCGATCAGGGCAACCATCCCCCCGATCGCCAGCAGGGAATCACGCCACGGCCACCGGGCCAGCGCTTCCCGCAGCCGCGCCCCCGGCTGATCGGCGGGCGCCTCATCCGCGCTGAGCCGCACCGCTATCGCCCACGCAGCCGCCAGGATCGCCAGCAGCACAAATCCCGCCGGATCAGCCAGCAGAGCGATGGCTCCAGCCAGCATCGCCGCCAGGACCGCTTCCGCCGGGCGGCCACCTTTCACAAAGCGCCACACCATCCACAGGGCGATCCCCACCAGCAACAGCGACCATACTGCTGGACTCATCGTCCGTGCGCCCACCAGCGCCGCCGTCGAGATCAGCAGCAGAGCTGATGTCGCCAAGGAGGCAATGCGCCCAAGCACCGGCCTGAAGAGCGCCGGCAGCAGCACCAGCGCCACACCGCCCAGCGCCGTCGCCAGCCGCGCCGTCAATTCTGACCCACCCAGCAGGCCCATCACGGCGCTGTTGGCCAGGAACGCCAGCGGACTGCTGGCCAGTGGAGCCGTGCCGCCTGCCTGCGGAAACATGGCATGCCAGGCCGCCAGCGCTTCCCGCGCCTCGGCATGACTCAGCGCAATCGCCCCCAGACCGGCCAGGCGGGTCGCCAGCGCCAGAGCGCCGATCGCCAGGTACAGAATCGCTTCCGTTGTGACGGCCAGCCGCAGCGGCGCGCGTTCCAGCAACGGAATGGCGGGATCAGTGCGTTCAGCGACATGGGTCATCGTGAGTCAACCTGCCCTTCATGTTCGTCGCAAACCTGCGGGCCTCAGCGCCCGGTCTGATAGACCAGGCTATCCCCGCTCTGGCAAACCAGGGTGAGGTTCGCGGCGAATTTGTCCAGCCCGAACGAATCGAAAGCGCGGCGTTCCGCCGAACCGACAAAGACATAGTCAATCCCGTAACGATAGATCACTTCTTCGGCGGGCATCCAGGTAGGATCGTTGTATAGCCGCTGGACATCCTGGGCGCGTGTACCGGCGACCTGATCGTACGTCGCCCCGCGCCACTGCCGCTCATGGCCTTCCCACGCCAATACTGTCGGAATGCCTGTCAGCGCGGAGACCCGCCCGCCCTGCTCCGGATGGTAAGCGGAGCCAACCGCTTCCACCAGCGTCACCGGCTCATCCCCAACCAGCGCCTCCAGGCAGCGCAGCGCGGCGTAATCATCCGGCGTCGCCAGCGTCGGCCCGCCGTCCAGCGTCAGCGGCACGGTGCTGTTCAGCCGCCCGGTTTCGACAACGGTCCGCGTGTAGATAGCCAGCGCCGGGTACAGCAGCCCGGCAACGAGAATAACCGCCAGCAACCCGCCGAACACCGCCCGCGCCGCCGTACCGGGCCGGATGTGCCACTCCACATCAACCAGGATCGTGTAGGCGGCATAGGCGCTGGCGACTGCCCATAGCAGCCAGACCTGGTAGTAGAACTTGAACACGGTATTGATCCGCACGCCAAAATTGTCGCGCAGATACAGGAAATCCGGCAGCAGCGCCAGCACCGCCCCTGCGCCCACCAGCAACAGGGCGAAGCCAGTCGGCACAGCGTAAGGCATGTCGTCTTCGGCGACCGACGGCCGCCCGAACAGCCGCGCCACCACTACCGCGATCACTGCCAGCAGCAGCGCCGCCAGCGGCAGCCCGCCCAGCCGCCGGGCCAGAACATCGCCCAGCAGCGCGCCCAGACCGCCCGCTGCTTCCACCACCGAGTAGACCACGCCGCGAATCTCCGGGCGCAGCCAGGCCACCACGCCCAGCGCCACCAGGATCAGCACCAGCCCCAGCAACGCCGCCGCGATTACCGATCCCGCCAGCCGCCAGGCCATCTCCTCCTGCCCGCGCCAGATCTCCACCGCCAGGAAGAACAGCAGGATCAGCAGGAATGGCCCGAACATCAGGAAGAACTGATTCAGGCGCGTGGGATGAACAACGTTTGGCAGCACACCGCCGAGCTGAGACCGAAAACCGATCAGGAACGGCAGGTAGAGCAAGATAGCCAGCCCGGCTACGATCGCACCCAGCTTGAGCAGGGCCAGCCAATCGGCGCGGGTCAGCCGCCCGTTTCGATTGTGGGCCAGGCGCCGCAAACCCTCCGCGCCAACCAGCACAGCCATGGCGATCGGCCCATCCCACGTATTCAGGAAGATCAGCGCCCCCAGGCTCAGCCCGTAGAGCGCCCACTCAAAGCGCGTCGGCGCGTCATGGCTCAGGGCGCGCCCCAGTGCGATCGCCAGCGCCAGTACAGCAAAGGGCAACGCCAGCACATGCGGATGCATATCCGCCAGAATGAAGCTGAAAGCCGGGAATTCGTCAATCGGCTGCACTGCGCTCGGCAGACCGTTGAGATCGTAGTCGCGGATCACGCGGCTGGCCCGGAACCACCACCAGAATTCCCAGCCCTCAATCCCCGCCGCACCGCTCACACGCGGCACATCGCGCTGTTCCTGATCCCAGAAGGCCAGATACTCCGGGGAAGCCCAGCCCTGTTCGTACGGCACTTCGACGAAGACAGTATGCAGGTTGCCGAGCAGAACCACAAACACCAGCCCCAGCAGGGCGAAGAGCATCGCCGTGGAGCGCGGCGTCGGCTGCACCGCGCCCTTGCGCCGGTGACCCAGAAAACGCGCCCGCAGCAGGTTATAGACCAGCCCGAACGCGCCGATCCCGGTCAGGGCAAACAGCAGCGGCACCATCAGGTTGAAGGCCACCGCGCCGGAAACACCGCTCAGCTTACCCAGCGCCGCAGCCAGCACATAGCCAAAATAGTAGTAGCTAATGGGATAGCCACTCATCCAGGGATCGTTGGGCGGGAAGGTTGCACTACGCTGGATGGCGCTGGTAAAGGCCACTTCCATCGGCTTCTCGGTGCCGGTCAGCGCAGGGTTCAGCGCCCGGAACGCCACCCAGCCAAAAAACAGCCCGGCAAACAGGACTTCTACCGCCAGCGCGTACTTCCAGTTGCGGCGGAACCACTCCACCATCGCCGCCCGCTCAAGGATTGTCAGGCCAGCCGCCAGCACAATCAGCGCAGCCAGGGCGATGCTCCCCGCGCTATTGCGCAACAATCCCAGCGACGCCAGTAGCCAGAAGGTATACCCGACGATTACCAGCCCGGCTGAGCGAGCCAGCGTGTACCCCCGATCGGGCAAGCCGCGCAGCAGCCGGAAGGTCAGCGGCCAGGCTGCCGCCCCGGCTAGCGTCACCAGCAGCCACCAGGTAAAGACCAGCCCTCCTTCACGGCCCAGCCAGTCGATAATTGCCTGTATCATGCCGCCTCACGCCCCTGGTGCAAGCCCATACCGCTCACAGCGCAGCATCCCGCCGCACGGCATACAGCCGTGTGTCGCCTGTCTGATAAACCAGTTCCAGCAGCCCGGCCTCCGCCATCTGCTCAAATTTGTCCAGACCCGCTGGTAGGTAGTACGCCCGCTCCAGCTGGCCAACCACGATGTAAGAGACATCGAACACCTGCAGCAATCGCCAGGCCAGAGCTGTATCGGTCGTATCGTAGATCGTATTGACCTGCAGGATGCGCTGACCGACCAGCCGCGACAACGGCTCCAGCGTGCGCTGCTGGCGCTGGTGGAAATTGTACCCGATGATCGTCGGCAGGCCGGTATAGACCGAGATCCGCCCGCCCCACAGGTATTCGCGCTCGCTCTGGCCCTCCAGCACCACCGGCGTGCCCTTGATGTTAGCCTGCATCCAGCGAATCAGGTCGTAATCCTCCGCCAGGGAGAACCACGCGCCATGCTCGCCCTGCGTGGCATAGGGCATGAAGGCCATGCCATCCAGCGTGTGCGGCGCTTCTGGAGCCATCCGGTCGATAAACTTGGCCTGCGTCGCCAGCAGGGGATACATCATGGCGATGGTCAGCAGCACCAGCGCCACCCCGCGCCAGACGCCCTGCCGTCCTACCGGCCAGCCCGCGCTGGAGCGCAACAGCCAGGCCAGCGCTGCCCCGCCGACCACGCTCAGCAACAGCCACACCTGCATGTAAAACTTAAAAACGGTGTTCTGCCGACCGATGTCGCCGGCCCAGACGACCACATCCACCACAAAAGTCAACCCGACTGCCAGTACGACCAGCGCCCAGACCACTCGCATCGCCGTCGCCTGCCCCGGCCTGAAGAAAAGGATTGCCGCCCAGAGCGCCACTGGCAATGCGATCAGCGCGATCGTATAGCCCAGCAGCGCCGCAACGACGATGATCAAACCGGCCCAGCCCAGCCCGGCAAGCACGATCAGGATCAGCCCTGGCCGCCCGGCCAGGTCCCGCACATGAATCGTGCGCAGCCAACGCGCCGTATCCCAGATCAACAGGGAAACCACCAGGAACAGAAACAGGCCGTTCATGTCAAGATACGCCCACAGCGGAGTCCGCGGACCCTGCCACAGTTCAGGCACAGCGTCGGCGGTGGCATACCAGTACGTGTAGGGGGCCAGGAACAGCGCGCCCAGCGCCACAAACGCCCCCAGCCGTACAGCCCAGCGGCCCACATCCGCCCAGCTCAGCGGCCAGTGGCGCACAGCCTGCCAGGCCAGGTACAACGGCGCACCGCCCACCATCCCCAGCGCCCGCCAGCCACTCCCCGGCTCCGGGATGGCGTCCACCCCGCCGGGGTTGCTGTGCGCGGCGCGCAGCGCCAGGTAGTGCGCAACGCTCAACATGAACAGCGATAGCACCAGGTATGTCACCCAGTCGGCGAAGTTAGTCGCCTGCAGGATACCCACCGCCAGGGCGCCGAAGGCCAGCGCCAGCCCGCTCTCTAGTCGGGAACGCGCGCCTGTCTGCCCGGCTACCAGTACCTCGTGAATCAGCCAGCCCACGACCAGCAGCGTCAGCGGCATGGCGATAGCGTGCGCGTGCGGATCGCCGTACAGAAATGTGAAGTACGGGATTTCCGTGATCGCGTTTCCGGTATGGGCCATCACCCGCGTCGGATTCCAGTACCACCAGTGCGTGCTGAAATTGAGCGGCTGGCCGCTGAGCAGGTTGCCGATCCCGCCCAGAATCGCGCCAAGCGGCGGCAGGAATTCCTCGCCGGTGATCGGTCGCCAGCCGCCCGTCCGTGCCAGCGCGGTGATGATCAGGCGGATGTCGTCCAGATTGCCCAGCACCACTGCCAGCAGCATGGCCGCGCCGCCTGCCACCCAGGGGTTGCCCCAGAGCGTGCCAGGCTGGCCATCCTCAGCACGCTTCCGCCAGCTCCCGACCAGGTTGAAAGCAGCAGAGAACGCGGCCATCCCGGTCAGGGAGAATAGCGTCGCCAGGATCAGGTTAAAGGCCACTGACGGGAAGAGGCCCAGCAGTTTGATCGGCGCGCCCACCAGCACGAAACCGTAATAGTAGTAGTTGATGTATCCCCCGGAGAACCAGGGGTTGATCGGCGGGAAGATCGTGCTACGCAGCACGCCGTTGAGGTAGGCGAAATCCATCGGGCGTTCGCCGCCGAAGTTGGGATGCCACAGATCCGGGTTGCCCAGCCGCACGCCCAGAAAGCCTATGAAGAGCAGCAGGGCCAGACCCTCAAGGATCAGCATCTGCCGCCAGTGTGCCTGTACGTAGGCAACCAGCGCCGTCCGCCGCCGCCAGCCCAACGCCGCACTGGCAATCAGCACCAGCAGCAGCGCCAGCAGTAACCCGCCCCGCGACCAGGTGGGCAAGCGCAGGCTGGCGCCCAGCCAGGCCAGCCATGACACCAGCAGCAGCCCCGCCACCTTCGCCAGCGGAAAGGCCCGATCTGGCAACGCCGGGAGCAGCGCAAACAGCAGCGGCCAGGTCGCCCAGCCGATGACAACCAGCAGTCCCCACCACACCACCACTGCCGCCAGCTGACTGCGGTTAATCATCGCGTCCGCGTTATACAGCTCCGACCACGTCCCGCCGGAATACTGAATCTCCCGCATGGTGTCGGTGAACATCAGCGCCGTGGGCGCGGCGCTGGCCTGTTTAGCATTCCACTGGATCACCCCGACCGGGCGGGTCGGGTCCAGCCAGGCGCTCTGGTCAGCAGATGAAGCCAGGGAGACTTCGTTGAGCACCCGCGCGACCACCGCCGGATCGTAGTTCTCCGTCTTGCGGAAGACAAACACAACCGGGTGATCGTAGACATGGAAGGCTTCCTCCGCCTCGAATTCGTTCAGCCAGGCTGGCACATCATAGGTGGGCAGTACCTGATCGGAGACAACCAGATCGCCAAACGTGAATGTTGACTCGAATGTTCGGACCAGTTCAAAGCCCAGTTCCCCGCTGAACAGCGCCCGGTAATAACGCAGGCTCATCGGGAAGCGCATCGGCAAGCGCGAAAGCGAGTCGTAGAAGCGGTTACTGCTGATCGTCAGGTAGTCAGCGCCGTCCAGCACCTCCTGCATGGTCGCCCGCTTCTGCTCGTTGTCCTCGGCGGCCATGTACAGTTCCAGGCCCTGGTAGTAGCCCATGCCGAACCCATCGATCCCCACGCACTCCTGCAGGCTGACCAGCCCCGGCGGCAGCTCCGGCGACCAGGTCATCTGACCCGGCAGGGCGCACACCTTCCACGGAATGGGGTCATCCCAGGGGCCTTCCGTGGCGATGGCTGCCCCGGCCACGATGATCGGCGCTCCGGCTTCCGCCCGGCTGCGCAGTTCGTACATGCGCCCGGCAGTCAGCGTTACCGGACTATCCAGGAGGATGTCATAAGCTTCGCCCAGCGGGGATTCACCCTGGCTGAAGTCGGCGGTGATCCGGCCTTCCGCCACCACCTCGTCGGCCAGCACATCGACAATGCCCACCCACAGCGTCTCGTCCCCGGAATCCCGGTTGGGGTCGCCCAGGTGCTCGGCGTGAATGTGCGTCACCGTCCCACTGAAACCATCCGGGATGATGAACCGCCCTGTCTGTGCGTCGCCATCCATGAAGTAGCGCGTCGCGTTGGCAACCAGCGCATTGACATTCGTCACGCTGTCGTTGGGCAGACCAACGTTAATCATCCGCGTCCGCCCATCTTCAGCCATGATCGTGAAGGAGAAGTCCGCCGGGATGTTCTGCAGAATCCAGTGTGAAGCCTGCACCCGGGTGAGCTGGCGCGTGTAGATCCGGGTGAAGCCGAAAGCCCACACCAGCGTGAAAACGGTCACCAGGCTCAGCAGCGCCAGCGCCCCGCCCCGCGCCAGCAGCGCCGATCCGCGCCGCGCCCACGCCCAGCGCACCAGCGTGATTAGCGCCCACGCCGCAAACAGCGCCAGCAGCGGGTACAGGGGCATGTAGTAACGCATGGTCATCACCCAGCCGCCGCCCTGCCAGCCGTAGTACACCAGCACCCAGCAGAACGGCAACAGGTGCCGCACCCACCGGCGACGCCCGCGCAGGATCTGCCAGCCGGCGGCAGCCCAGCCAACCCACGCCGCCAGACCCAGCGGCAGCCCCATGCCCCACAGCACCATGTTTTGCCAGGAAAACAGGTAAGGGATGCGTGACGCCCACTGGTGATTCGGCGGGAAGTCCGCCTGCCCGGAAACCTGGCGGTTGACCTCCTGCATCTGCCGCCACCAGTCCATGTTGGGCAGGATGCCAAAGATCGATGGCCCGGCGAAGGCATAGGGCTGCGCCAACCGGAATACGACCACGCTGACGAATGCGGCCAGCACCAGCCCCCCACCCTCGCGGACCAGCAGGCCCCGGCGACTCAGCAGGGGATGATCCTCCTCAAATGCTGGCAGCGCCCGCACCAGCGCGGCCAGCGCCGCAACAATCGCCAGCGGCGCAACATTGATCCGGCTGGCGACCGCCGCACCCAGCGCCAGGCCAAACCCGGCGTAATTGCCCCAGCCGCCGTCATCGAGAATGCGGACGCCCAGCCAGACCGCTACCGTCACTGCGAGGCCGGTGAAGGCGTCCATCGTCCAGAAGTGCGCCAGCTGGATCGGCAGCACGGCCCAGGCATACAGCGCCGCCGCCAGCAAGCCGATCCAGCGGTCATACAGCCGCCGCCCGATCAGGAACACAAACAGAATGGTCAGCAGGTCGGCGACCGCCGAGACCGTCCGGCCTACCAGATGCGCGCCGTTATAGCCGACCCACGAATAATCGCCAGTAGCCTGGGCCACTATCCCTGCCGCCGCCTTGACGATAAACAGCGGCAACGTGCCATAGACATAAAAGCCCGCCCCGCGATTATTGGGATTCAGGCTGCTTTCCGCAGTATTGAAGTATTCGCCGATGCCCGAGACCGGCGCGATGCTGGTCACCACCTGGGTCAGGAAGCGCTCATCCGGATGCAGATGGGTGAAGTCGTCCCAGTTCTGGCCGATGAAACGGAAATAAGCGCCCGACCCCATCACCAGCAGGAGCAACAGTGAAATCAACACACCCTGCCAGTCAAGCTGTCGGGCTGCCTGGCGTGGTACAGCAGGCGGTTCAGGAGACAGAGCCGATACCGTCGGGTATTCAGTCATAAGTCGCTCGTCAGCATCCAGTGATCATGCTCACTTACACCATGAGCAGCCTGATTCCTCAGCACGCCGGTGAACATCACGCACTATTCAACAGGATGGGCGGCCAGGAAATCGGCCAGCCACGCCTCGCCCGGCGGCGGCGCAGTGAACGTGTAGAAATCCTTGGCCGGGTAGTCCGTCGTCTGCAGGATGCTGATCCCTTCCGGGAACCACTCCTGCAGGGTAGCCAGTGTCGCCGCGTCAGCAGCGTTAGTGAAGAACAGCACTGCCCGCTCCGGGTCAAAGGCGTATGGTCCGCCAGCGTTCTCGCGAATCTTCTGCGCCAGGTTGTCAATGGCTAGCAGGCCGTTCGGCCAATCGATTCGCCCGGCTTCGATGCCCATCGCCCGGTGGTCAAACCAGTACGGGTACGCCACCATGAAGGCGTTGCCGTAACTGCCGCTGCTCTCGGCGAAACCGCGCAGAATCCGCCCCGTCAATTTGTAGGGCTGGGCGGCAACATCATACCGTTCGCGGTATTCGCCGAAGTACAGGCTGCTGTTGGCGCTGAAGCTCGCCGCCAGGAAGACGATCGCCAGGCCCACGCTGAGCGTCCGCGCCCAGGGTCTTTGCACCGCGCGCGGCAACAGGGTCAGGAGCGCCGCCATGCCATAGGCAACCAGCAGGTAGGCCAGCGGCAGCGCCCCGCTGGTGCGCGTCGCACTGGGATTTTCCACCGGGAAGGCGATCGAAAGCGCCGACGGCAGCAGCATGATAAACAACGCGGGCACGATCAGCCAGTCGACCACATCCCGCCGCCGGAACAGGCGCACCGTCCAGGCCGCCAGCCCCAGGATCAAAAACGTCCCGGCGACCGGGTCCATTGCCGGTTCATTCGGCGCGCCGTTGATCCAGGCCACATCCCCTTTCCAGTTGAACATCAAAAGGGCGTTGCGGATATTCTGGCCGAGCACGGGTAGATTGGCGTTAAAGGCGTTCAGCCGGTCTTCCAGCGTAGCATTGCGCTCCGTGATCACGCCGGTTTCGGGGTTAGTCTCCATAATCACGTCGTCGCCGAATAACCGCCCCGCCGTCCGCATCCAGAACAGGTTCGGGTATTCGACCATGAAGCGGCCCAGCGGTACGAAAATCACCACCGAGATGATCGCCAGCGCCGCCAGGTTGCCGAGCATCCGGCGCCGATCCGCCCATCGCCGCAGCCGGAAGATCAGTGCCAGGGCCACGCCGAGCGCCACCACCACCGGCACCATCCGCACGGCCTGATAGCAGTACACCCCTACGCCCAGCGCCACGCCCGCCTTCAGGAAGTCCGCCCGGCGATTGTGCCGCATCGCCCGCGCTAGGAAGATCAGCACCAGCGCCATCACCAGCGGCGTCAGCACGATGCGCAAGGCCAGCCGGGAGAGCGCCACATGCCAGTAGCTGACCGCTACCAGCGCCGCCAGCAACAGGCCGACGGCATTGCCCAGCCGCGGTTGCTCCTCCCCGATGATCTCCCGTCCCATCCACCACAGGATCGGCAGCGTGATCAGCCCTTCCAGCGCCGACACCCACTTGAGGGTCAGGAACTGCATCCCCAGCCCGCTGATCACAGAGAAGATCGCCACCAGGTACATCTGCAGCGGTTCGCGCCCGCCGTTGTTGGGGAAGAACACCTGATGCGTGCCATCCAGCACACGCTGGGCATCCAGCAGCTTCTCCACATGGTCGCTGGTCATCTCCGGCGGAACGCTGTCCAGCGCTGCCAGCCGGAAGTAAGCCCCCACCGCCAGGATGCCCAGCAGCGCCAGCGCCGTCCACGAAAGCCGGATGCGCCATTCCAGCCGTAACAGCCCGCGCCAGCGGCTGAACTGCCCGGCCAGCCACCGCCGCGCCGAGAAACCCTCCGGCGCCAGCGCCGCCAGCCAGATGACGATACTGGCTGCCCAGGCGATCACCCCCGGCAGGGTGAACGTGTTGCCGCCATTGAACAGGTACGTCGCCAGGCTGAGCACCAGGCCTACCGCTGCCAGCGCTAACCGACCCGCATGGGCATCCGCCCAGGCCGCCAGCGACAGGCCCGTTCGTACCGCCCCTGAGTCAGCAGCCGAGACTGCCGCTGCAGCGCGTCCTTCGCGGCGGCGTGTCCACCAGCGGGCCAGCTCGTACCGGTATAGCGCCCCGCCTGCCGCCAGCCACAGAACAAACCCGGCCAGCAGCCATGGCGCGCCCCGGTACAGTTCGCGCGTCTCAGCGCGGCTGGTCCCCGAGGCCATGATCGCCGATCCCAGCAGCCCCAGAATAACCCCCGCCGCCATCAGCGCCAGCGGCAGCGCCCGCGCCGCATCGAACAACGGAACGGCGGGCGTCGGCCTGCGCACAATCGCCTCTGCTTCCCCGGGCGTGTTCCCTGTAGAGATGGGAATCGGCACAGGAGCCGGGGCTTGCGGCGTGTTCAGCGCCTCCCAGAAGCGTCGCCAGGTCAGACGCGGCGCGCGCCGGGCTGCTGCCAGCACATCCAGCAGCGTCAGATCGGCGAAGTCAGAGGTGGCGCCGGGAACTTCAGGCGACACTGATGTCGCTTCCCCCGTGGTGCTCTCTTCGGGCGGAATCGCGCTCATGCCGGTTTGCGTCCCTTGATACACAGATTGACCGTCGACCGGCCCTCTGGTTCATTGGTGCGGTTCAGCCGATCGATAGCATTGAAGATCGCCAGACCCAGGTTAATCGGGTTGAGCAGGCTGCCGGTATTCCGCGTGAACGTCGTGCGGTCGGCGGCTACAGCCAGCTGCTCCGGCAGCAATCCGCTTTCCAGCAGCGGCTTACCCAGCCCATAGACGATATTGTGAATGAACGGAAAGCTGTAATGAGTGAAAGCGCGCTCAGCCTCCACCAGGAAGCCCGCCTTCTCCACCACCGCCCGCAGCCGATCACGCTCGTACAGGCGGACGTGGTTAGCCCAGATGCCTGCCAGCGGCCCGTGTTGAATATGCACGCCGAACAGTGTTTCCAGCGTTTTGTTGATCGGGTCCCACAGGAACGGATAGTTGGCGTTAGGCACGGTAATCGCTACCACCCCGCCCGGCTTGAGGACACGGTACACCTCGCGCAGACCGGCCAGGTCGTCGGTGACATGTTCCAGAATCTCCGAGAGGATCACCGAATCGAATGTGTCATCCCGGAAAGGCAGATGGTAGATATCCCCCTGCGTGAGCAGGATGTCATCCAGATGACCGACATTGCTCTGCGCCCGGCGGACGATTGCCCCTTCGAGCTCCAGCCCCACCAGGCGGGCCTTGCCAGCAAAGCGAAGCATGTTCAGGTAGAAGCCACGCCCGCAGGCGCAATCCAGGATGATATGATCATCCTGCGGATCGATCCACTCAAAGATCGTGCGCACCCGCCGCTTGAAAGCCATGTCGGCCTCGTTACGGGTCATCAGGGCCAGCGTCGCTTCGTCGACCATCCTCTAGCTCCTGACCGCGTTGGCGCGGAAGTGCCGTTCATAGCGGTCAACCGTCTCGGCGAAGCTGAATTTACGCTCGATCTCCTGGCGCGGCTTGAGGTACGCCGCCGGGTCGGCCAGGATTTCCAGCACAGCCCGCCCGATAGCGGCAGCATCGCCGGGCGGCACGATACGCCCCATCCCCGTCTCCCGCACGACAACCCGCGCGCCGGGGATGTCGGTCATCACCACCGGTGTGCCGCACAGCATCGCTTCCACCTGCACCAGTCCAAAGCATTCCGTGCCGCTGGGCAGCACCAGCACATCGCAGGCGGCATAGAAGTTGGCCATATCCTGCATGTTGTCGATCAGGCCCAGGAAGATAAGCTGGTCGCGGTACTGCTGGACAAGTGCCTGCTGGCGCTGCCAGGTGGATTCATACGGGATGTCGTATTCCCCGGCGAAGACCACCCGCGCGTCGGGATACTGCCGGTTGATCGTGTCCAGCGCCCGGATGAGCAGGTCAGGACGTTTTTCTTCCACGAATCGCCCGGCATAGCCGATGATCGGCCCGCCGCCGGGATTCCACGCTGCACGCAAAGCGGCCACCTTTTCCGGCTGCGGTTCGGGGATTTGCACCGGCGGGTAGATGATCGACACCTTGTCGCGGAAGGGCATCAGGTAGTAGGAGACATCGGCGTAATCATGACTGTAGCCGATCAGCCGCCCTGCCCTCCGGGCCATGTAGCGATAGAACCGGTACATTGTCCAGGTGATCACGGCGTTGAGCAGGCTGCGCGGCAGGATCAGGTCGCCGTGATGGGTAGCCACGATCTTCTTGCCCAGCCGCTCAGCCAGGAAAGCGATCAGCGCTGTCTCCAGCAAGGGCACATTGACCCAGACGACGTCATGCTGGCGGATCAAGCCCCAGGCAGCCCACGGATACGCGGGCATGATCATGCCCCGGCTCATACGCAGCGGCGCCCACAGACGCACCACCCGCACCCCGTTGACCACCGTCTCATCGCGGGGTAAATCCATCCGGTAGCGGGCGGTCAGCACGGTCACCTCATGCCCGCGCCGGACCAACTCCTCAGCTACACGCTGCACGTGCAACGTCAGACCGGTGCGATGCGGGACGTAGTACAGCAGCGCAATCAGTATCTTCAATCGATCGGGATGTTTGCCCTCGTTCACCACGAATACCGCAGTCCTTCGTTGCCCTGTCGGCTACTCAACAATCCCCGGCGCAGATGGCGCTTCCGCGCCATTCACCTGCCGTGCGCCGCGCATCACCTGCCCCAGGCTGATCCCCTCCTGCAAGAGGCCCAGTGTCCCCATCAGGACGAATACACCGGTGTTCACCACATGCAGCACAATGGCAAAAGCCACCGCCGCGCCTTCCGGCTGATCGTAACCGGTCAGGCTCAGCGCCAGGACGACACCGGCTTCATACGGCCCTACCGCCCCCGGCGCGTATGGCACGGAAACCGCCAGTGACGCCAGAGCAATGAAAAGCAGCGTGGCGATCCAGCTCGCCGTCGGGAAGAAGGCATACATCAGCACAAAGCCCGCCGCCACCGACAGCACCCAGGAAGCCAGCGACCAGACCACCGCCAGGGTCAACCCACGTCGGCCTGCCAGCGGAGCCAGACCGTCAACAAACCGGTTCAGCGCCTCCTGCACGTGCCAGCGAGCCAACCCCGGCGCTGCCTGCTGTAGCCGACTCACCAGTTGAAAGACCCACGCCGGTCGATGAGCCAGCGCCGCCAGCGCGGCCAGTCCGGCCAGCGCCCCCAGACCCAGGATCAGCCCGGCGGAAGCCACCGTTTCCGGAACATCCATCAGCGCCAGAACCAGCCCCAGCATCCCTGTCACCACCAGCAGATCAAGCAGACGTTCGACCAGAATCGTGCTCAACGTGGTGAAAGCGGGCACAGCCTGCGGAACGCGTGTCACCAGAAAGATACGCGCCAGTTCACCCAGCCGGAACGGCAGCGCCCCGTTGAACAGGTAGCTGATGTTCAGGATGTGAAAGGCATGCCCCAGCGGCAGCCGTTCGTGGAGCAACACCCGCCAGCGCATGGCGCGCGTCAGCAGCCCCACACCCAGCAGAGCCACCGCCGGGAAGACGTACTCGTAACGAGCGCCGGAAAGCGCGCTCTGCACACGCCCCAGATCAACGCCAGAAAGCACCGCCCCGATCAGGGCGGCGCTGACAAACAGGCCAATCACGATGGTCGTGCGCTGGCGCATCGGACACCTGTTCCCGACAAAACGACGCACCATTATAACACGCCGGCGCTACACATCGAAGACGAACTGAGCCAATCCAATGCCGCGGCTCCGCCGGGTGCATACCCAATGCAATACACGCCTGCCACGCGGAAGCCTCACTATATCCGCCCCCCGATACAGGAAGAACTCGCTGACACTGTACAGCGCGCCAATAGCGAGAAGAGGCCGGGAGAACGCCGGGGCGAGTGGCCGGGTATTTTCCTGCCTGGCAGCCGGCTTCTTGACGAACTCCTGCATCTTTACCTTCCCACTGCCATCCCCGTGACCCGATCATCGACGACCCCGCCCCGCCTTTCTCACCGCTGACAGCACCCCCGCCCGGCGGTATAATCATCCCTGCTAATTCCAGCGAACGGTGTTACCGGAGTGTTTCCTGCCACCCGGCGGGTTGCCAACATCCTGCGCAATCCGGGCCGTTTTTTGTCCAGACTGGCCTGATCGGAGGAACGCCATCGTGGATCGTCCAGTTCGTGTCCGTTTTGCGCCCAGCCCCACCGGCCCATTGCACATCGGTGGAGCGCGAACGGCGCTGTTCAACTGGCTGTTCGCCCGTCATCACGGGGGCAGCTTTATCCTGCGGATTGAAGATACTGATCGCCGTCGCTACAAAGCCGGCTCGCTGGAACAGATCATCGAGGGGCTGCGCTGGCTGGGCCTGAACTGGGACGAAGGCCCGGAAGTGGACGGCCCTTATGGCCCGTACTTCCAGTCCCAGCGCACGGAGCTTTACCGGGAATGGGCCAACTGGCTAGTAGCGAACGATAAGGCCTACCGTTGCTACTGCACGGCGGAACGCCTGAACGCGATCCGCAAGTCGAATCCCTCCGGCTATGACCGCCATTGCCGCTACCTGACACCGGAGGAACGGGCAGCCCATGAAGCGCAGGGGGATCCCTTTGTCATTCGCTTCAAGATGCCGCTGGAAGGCACGACCACCGTCTTCGACGAGATTCGCGGCAACATTGTGGTGGACAATGCTACGCTGACCGATCTGGTGCTGCTGAAGTCAGATGGCTTCCCCACGTACCACCTGGCGAACGTGGTCGACGATCACTTCATGGCCATCACGCATATCATGCGCGCCGAGGAATGGATCCCCACCGCGCCAGTTCACCGCCAGCTCTATGAGGCTTTTGGCTGGGAGATGCCGCGCATTGCCCACCTGCCCGTAATCCTGAATCCCAGTGGACGGGGGAAGCTCAGCAAGCGCTCCGCCGGACGGCTGCCGGATGGGCGGCGGGTGCCCGTGCTCCTGCACGAGTTCCGTGAGGCGGGCTACCTGCCGGAAGCGCTGGTCAACTTCCTGACCAACATTGGCTGGAGCTTTGGCGAAGATCGTGAAGTCTTCAGTGTGGAAGAGACAATCGCCCGTTTTGATCTGTCGCGGGTCAACCCGGCGGGCAGCAAGTTCCCTCTGGAAAAGCTCGACTGGCTCAACGGCGTGTATATCCGGCAGAAGTCAGCCGACGACCTGTTGCCGTTGCTGCGCGAGCGCCTGGAGGCAGCGGGGTATACCGTGCGCGATGAGGTGCTGCGGCAGGCGATCCCGCTGATCCAGCCGCGCCTGCACTCGCTTAATGACGTGGTGGAGAAAGCCGGCTTCTTCTTTGCGGAGACGGTGACGCCCACAGCGGAGGATCTGATTCAGGAACAGATGGACGCCGCCAGCACACGGGCAGCCCTGGAAGCGGCTTATAGCGTTCTGGCCGGTCTGCCAGTCTTTGAGACCGCGGCCATCGAAACAGCGTTGCGTGCGCTCGCCGGGACGCTGGCGCTCAAACCGCGCCAGTTGTTCGGTGTCCTGCGTGTGGCGGTGACCGCTCAGGCGGTCGCGCCGCCGCTGTTCGAGACAATGGCCATCCTGGGCCGGGAGACGACACTGGCCCGGATCGCTGCGGCACAGGCGCTGCTCGTCGATACACCAGCTTGAGGGTCAGCGCCGCGCCTGCCTGTTGAGGACATCAAAACACCCCTTCACCGGCATATGCGTGAAGGGGTGTTTTCGTTTACAGACCGGCGGCTATTCGCCTTTGGCGGCGATCTTGGCCCACTTGTCGCGCAGGGATACTGTGCGATTGAAGACCAGCTTTTCCGGCGTCGAATCGGGATCGACGCAGAAATAGGCTATGCGCTCGAACTGGTAACGAGTGCCGGGCGCAGCGCCGGCCACACTCGGCTCCACCCAGCAGTTAGGCACGATTTCTAGCGAGTTCGGGTTCAGGTTGGCCGTGAAGTCCTGGCCTTCTTCCACGTCATCCGGGTTGGCCTTGAGGAACAGGTGATCGTACAGCCGGGCCTCCGCCTGGAGGGCATGGGCGGCGGAAACCCAGTGCAATGTCGCTTTGACCTTGCGGCCATCCGGCGCATCGCCGCCGCGCGTCGCCGGGTCGTAAGTGCAGCGCAGCTCCACGACCTGCCCCCGGGCATCCTTGACGACATCCACGCACTTGATGAAATAGGCGTAGCGCAGGCGAACTTCCCGCCCCGGCGCCAGGCGGTAGAACTTGGCGGGCGGGTCTTCCATAAAGTCGTCCTGTTCGATGTACAGCACGCGGGAGAACGGCACCTGGCGGGTCCCCATCGCCGGGTCTTCCGGGTTGTTCACCGCCTCCATGTACTCGACCTGACCCTCCGGATAGTTCTCAATAACCACGCGGAGGGGGCGCAGCACCGCCATCACCCGCGGCACGCGCAGGTTAAGGTCCTGGCGCAGGCAGTGCTCCAGCAGGGCAATGTCCACGATACTGTTGCTCTTGGAAACGCCAATACGCTCGCAAAAGTCGCGGATAGCTTCCGGGGTGTAGCCGCGCCGGCGCAAACCGGAGATGGTCGGCATGCGCGGATCATCCCAGCCGCGAACGTGACCATCGCGAACCAGGCGTAGCAGTTTGCGCTTGCTGAGCACCGTGTTGGTCAGGTTCAGACGGGCAAATTCGATCTGCTGCGGATGATAGATCTCCAGCTCGTCCAGGAACCAGTCGTACAGGGGACGGTGATCCTCAAACTCCAGGGTGCAGATGGAATGCGTGATCCCCTCGATCGAGTCCGACTGCCCGTGAGCGAAGTCGTACATCGGGTAGATGCACCAGGTATTGCCGGTGCGGTGATGCTCGGCGTGAAGGATGCGGTAAAGCACCGGGTCGCGCATATTGAGATTGGGCGAGGCCATATCGATCTTGGCCCGCAACACGCACGTACCATCCGGAAAATCGCCGCGACGCATTTGCTCAAAGAGGGCCAGGTTCTCCTCCACTGAGCGGTTACGATAGGGGCTTTCCCGTCCGGGTTCGGTCAGCGTACCGCGATATTCACGGATCTCCTCGGCGCTCAGATGATCAACGTAGGCTTTGCCCTTCTTGATCAGCTTGATGGCGAATTCGTAAAGCTGTTCAAAGTAGTCAGAAGCATAGAAGAGCCGATCTTCCCAGTCCGCGCCAAGCCAGCGCACATCTTCAATGATCGAATCGATGTACTCCTGATCCTCTTTGGTCGGATTGGTGTCATCGAAGCGCAGGTTGAACTTGCCATTGTACTTCTTGGCGATGCCATAGTTCAGGCAGATCGACTTGGCATGGCCGATGTGCAGGTAGCCGTTTGGCTCCGGAGGAAAGCGGGTATGGACACGCCCGCCGTTCTTGCCGGCGCGTAGATCGGCCTCGATAATCTCGTGGATGAAGTTAGTCGCGCCCGGCGCAGGGATTTCCGCGGGGGGCAAAGGAGGGTTGCTGTCGCGTTCATTCTCAGACGTGGTCATAGTCATCACCTTGGATGGCGGGTTGCAGGCCTGCCCATGAGTGTAGCTCATTCGCGCCGCAGTTTGTACGATCATACATTGTCAGGCCGCTTTTTGCAGCCTTGACATTCAGGCCGGGCTTGCTAGAATAGGCAGCGTTGATGGGGGATAGTTTAATTGGCAGAACGACTGGTTCTGGCCCAGTTAGTCTTGGTTCGAGTCCAGGTCCCCCAGCCTGTAAAAGCCTTCCCGTCCGGAGGGCTTTTTTGATCTTGTGGCAGGGTTTACGGCCCGCACCCGGTGCCTCGTTTTTCTGCCCTCCCATCTCCTGATTCTTGCCTCCCCCTCTTTCTTTCCGTTTCGTCACTTCGTCACTCCAGTCACGACCGTTCTACCCCCCAACCCGCATAGGCCGTCGAGCGGTTGACAGACCGCGCCAGCCCCGCCATAATCCCGCCCATGAGCCGACCTGTTTTCCTCACGATGGGCCTGCTGCTGGTATTCACCGGCGCCCTGCTGGCTGGCTGCGACCTGATCGCCCCGCCGCCACAGCCGATCTACATCACTGCTACGCCGGAAGAGCCGCTTCCTACTGCGAGCCCGACCCTCCCCCCAACGCCGATCCCTACTCCGACGGACACACCGGATGTGACCCTGCGCATCGCTGAGGCGCAGCTACGCAACGGGCAGTATGAGCAGGCCATCACCACGTACCAGACGTTACTCGATCAGCCGCAGGCTGGAGCCGATCTGCTGGCCGCTGCGGCCTACGGACAGGGTGAGGCGGCGCTGCGAGCGGGACAATTCGAAGCGGCGGTCAACGCCCTGACGCTGTTCCTGGCACGTTATCCCGCGGATGAGCGCGCCCCCTGGGCGTACTTCCTGCGCGCGGACGCTCTGATGGGGCTGGGGCAATGGCAGGCTGCTGCCGCCGATTTTCAGCAATACCGGCAGCTGCGCCCCGGCATCATCGATAGCTACGTTTACGAGCGCCTGGGCGATATTCTGCTGGCGCAGGGGCAGACGGCGGAAGCTCTGGCGCAGTATGAGCAGGCGGTCCAGGCGGGGCGGGCGCTGGTTCCGCTACTGGCGCTGCGGGAGAAGGTGGCCCAGATCTACGCCAATGCCGGTCAGACGGCAGCAGCGGTGACCCACTATGATGCCATTCTGGGCGTGGCCCGCAATGCCGGTTACCGCGCCGAAATCCTGTTCCTGGCGGGCCAGGCGCTGGCGCTCGGCGGCGATCAGGCCGGGGCTTTTGTCCGCTATCGTCAGGTGATGGCGGACTATCCGGATACACCGTACGCCTACCAGGCATTGCAGGCGCTCCAGGAAGCCGGCCAGACGGTTGACCCGGCGCTGTGGGGCCGGATCAGCTTTGCCGCCGGGGACTACAACAGCGCGATTACGGCGCTGCACCAGTACACCAGTCAAACGCCCTTGAGCGAGATTCCCCCTGCCGTGCACCTGACCCTGGGCCGCGCCTACCGGGAGGTCGGTAACTTTAGCGCCGCCTGGACGGCCTTCCAGACCGTGATCGATCTGGCGCCCACCAGCCCGGAGTTCGGCGTTGCCCTGCTGGAACAGGGTCGGACGCGCTTTGTGGCTGGTGATACAGCGGGCGCAATTGAGCGTTACCGCTACCTGGCGGAGACTTACCCGCAACTGCCGGAAGCGGCGGAGGCACTGTGGCGGATCGGCTACCTGTATGACGCGCAAGCCCAGGCGGCAGAGGCGCTGGCGATATTTGAGCGCCTCGGGAAGAGCTATCCCGGCAATCAGTGGGCGATGAATGGTCTGCTGCGGGCAGCGACCATTGCGCTCAAACAGAATGACTTGGCCACGGCGGAGCGGGTGCTGGCCGCACTGGGGGCGACAGGCACCGGCCAGGATGTTGCAGCGGCTTACCTGTGGTTGGGACGCCTGGCCCGGCAGAACGGCAACACTGCCCAGGCGGAAAGCGCCTTCCGGGCAGCGGCGGCAGCCGATCCGGGCGGATACTTCAGCATCCGCGCTGAGGACCTGCTGGCCGGGCGCGGAGCTTTTGAGCCACCGCCCAGTTACCGCTTCGAGTTTGAAAACCAGGTCGAGCTTGGCCAGGCGGAAGACTGGTTGCGGGCGACTTTCGGCATCACCCAGACCGAGGCGCTGTGGCCGCTTTCGGAGCGTCTGGCTGCCGATCCGCGCCTGATCGCCGGGCGGGAGCTTTGGGCAGTGCTGGCAGTCAGCGAAGCCAGCGAGGAATTCTACAGCCTGCTGGACGAGTACAAAGATGATCCGCTGGCCAGCTACCAGCTAGCTATCTGGCTGCGCGGCATCGGCGCGTATCCGCATTCGATCACCGGCGTGGCAAATATCCTCAAGAAAGCCAACATTCCCACGCTGGCTGCGCCGCCCTACCTGGCGCGGATGCGCTACCCGATCTTCTACAGCGATTTGGTGATCCCGGAGGCGCAGCGCTACGGCTTTGATCCCCTGCTGCTCTTTGCCCTGATCCGGCAGGAAAGCCTGTTTGACCGCTACGCAACCGCCGCCGCCGGAGAGAAGGGCCTGACGCAGGTGATTCCGGGTACGGGCGATTACATCGCCACCCGGCTGAACTGGCCGGACTACGACCACAGCGATCTGTTCCGGCCTTACGCCAGTATCGCGTTTGGTGCGTACTACCTGTGGGAGCAGTTGAATCGCTTCGGCTTCAATATCCCGGTCGGGCTGGCGGCGTACAACGCCGGGCCGGGGAACGCGGCCTCATGGCTGGAGGCCAGCGGCAGCGACCCGGACGTATTCATCGAGGGCATCGGCTTTGAAGGCACCCGGACGTATGTGCGCCGGCTCTATGAGCACTATCACGTCTACCGCCAGCTCTACGGGGCGGGATGAGATTGTTGACGGGAGATAACAAAAAGCCGGCCCCCGCTGGGGACCGGACTTTTGTCTGGCGGTCAAAGAAGTTCATTCGGTGACAATATTCATGTCCAGCATTTTGCGGACTTTGTCCACCAGGTCGTGGTGCAAAATGGGCTTGGGCAGGTAGTCGTTGGCGCCAGCATCCATGCCACGCATGACACTCTCAGCGTCGCCGCGTGCGGAGAGGATGAGCACTGGGGTAGACCGGGTGGCGGCACGGTTGCGGATGACACGGCAAAGTTCAATGCCATCCATGCCGGGCATCATCACATCAAGAATAATCAAATCGGGCGTTGCTTTTTCCAGTTCAGCCAGTGCGGCATTGGCATCTTTGGCCTTAATGACGTTGAAACCGCCGCGCTCAAGCATAATACCGATCAAAGTTAGAGCGCCGATCTCATCGTCTACCACCAGAATATGCTTCATCCCCGATGTCTCCCTTCCTGTGGCGACGTTGAGGAATTCCATCACCGCTGCTGGGTCTAGTTTAGCATTCTTCGCAACCTTTGCAAACCGCCCCGGTGGGCCAGGTGGTGTGATTTTAGGAATTCTTAAGTTAACGTCCTGTCCATCAGCAGGCATAGCCCCGCCGGGCACAGGCGAATCATCAGGAGGTTGGCATGATTGACGCGGAACGAACGACGGTCGCTTACGGCGATGTGGTGCTGTTTGTGAGCAAAGACCGCAAGACATTCCTGCGCCTGCTGACGCCGGGAGGACGACTGCAGACGCATTACGGATTTATCGACTTTGATTCCGTGATCGGGCTGCCCTTTGGCAGCCGCTTGAAGACGCACCTTGACCAGGACATCTGGATGCTGGCGCCGAATATCGACGACCTGATCCGCTATATGCGCCGCGAGACGCAGATCATCTTCCCCAAAGACCTGGGATACATCCTGCTCAAGCTGGGAATTCACCCCGGCGTGCAGGTGATTGAGGCGGGCACCGGCAGCGGCGGGCTGACTACCGCGCTGGCGATCATGGTCGGGCCGACAGGACGGGTTTACAGCTATGAGCGGCGCGCCCGGATGCAGCACCTGGCCCGCCAGAATCTGGAACGGCTGGGCCTGCTGGATCGGGTCACCCTGATCGAGCGCGATATCGCCGAGGGGTTTGACCAGCAGGGGGTGCAGGCGGTCTTTCTGGATGTCCATGATCCCTGGATGTACCTGGCGCAGGCTCACGCGGCGCTGCGAGGGGGTGGTTTCCTGGGCTGTATCGTCCCGACGCTGAACCAGGTTGTCGAGCTGAATCAGGCCCTGCACAGCCGGCTGTGGTTCCTGGTAGAAGTGGAGGAATTGCTCCTGCGCCAGTACAAGACACTGCCCCGGCGTGTCCGCCCGGATGAGCAGATGGTCGGGCACACAGGTTTCCTGGTCTTCGCGCGGGCGATCACCGGGGCCGATGACGGGGAAGGGCCAGAAGAAATCGACCTGTGGGACGATAGCCGGGCCGCAGATGAGTAGACTCGCGGCAAGCTGAGAACGTACAGCGGGTGGCCTGACTGACCACCCGCTGTCTGCTGTTGCGATAACTGTGAGAGGGGAAGGGCTATTCTTCCTCCTCTTCCTCCTTGCCGCGGCGGATGACTTCCACCTCGCCAGCGGCCTCCACGGGGCCTTCCAGTTCTTCCTCCTCCGGACGTGTAGCGTACTCCAGACGAACCAGCACTTCGGTTGGCTCTGTCAGGACTGCCACGCCTTCGGGAACCTCTAGGTCAGCCACCGTCAGGAAGTCACCGATCTCCGCCAGCCGCGCCACATTCAGTTCCAGGTGGGCGGGAATGTTGGTCGGCAGCGCCTCGATCTCGATCAGGATGCTTTCCGTAGCCACGATCGCTTCGCCAGTGCGGACCATCTCAGGCGTGCCGACGGTGACAAAGGGCACCTCGGTGCGGATCTGGGTGTCCAGAGACACGGCATGGAAGTCGACGTGCAGGATGTCATTGCTCAGCACATCCCGCTGCACTTCACGGACGAGCACGGTGTGCTTATCTGCGCCGACGGTGATCTCGATCAGGCCGGTGCCGCCAGCCTGGCGGAGCACAGCGCGCAGGTTGTCAACAGGCACCTGGATATTGACGGCCTGCTCCAGCTTCTGCCCGTAGATCACCGCGGGGATCCAGTCCATAGCCCGCAGTTGTTTAACCTTCTTGCCGGTGATCGTCCGGGGCTGGGCTTCCAGAGTGATAATTTCGGTCATGGTTTTGCTTCTCTCCCTGCAGAGTGTTCTGCTGCCTGTGTAACCACGTGTTCCGGGTCAATCGGATGCCAGACGGTCCCGCTCCGGATGGGCGGGCCGTACATACAGGCCGCTCATGCTGGGGCCGCCGGGTGGCGGGTCAGCAGGAGCCATAGCTACCGGACACGCTGGCCGGATTCGGCTGGGCCGGACGGCGGGGCAGCTCGCCCCGGTCAACAGGCGCAGCCGCAGCGGAGTGAGCCGCAGTGTACCGGGAACACGGTTTCGGCCTGGGGTTTGACGTCTTTGCTGGCGCTATCCAGCGCTGGCCATGGCCGCCGTCCGTGACGCGCAGGAAGCATGTCCGGTGATCAGCCGCTGGCCTGACCACGCCATTCTAACGATCGGCTGGCCTGCCGTCAATGGCCGGTTGGGGGTCGTGTCTTGCGGCGATGGCGCCGGGCGGAGCAAGCCACAACTGGCTTTGACTGGCTGCAATCAGGACGCCTGCTTTCAAGCGCCCGCTTTCAAGCGCCCGCTGCCAAGCGCCCGCAGGCTGGTTATACTTCACCGCAGAGCGAAACACCGGGAGACTCAGGCGGCAACATGGATCAACAGATCAGCGATATCATCCACTACATCCACGATTCGCCCGTGCAGGCGGTTCTGGTGGCGAGCGGCGGCGGCAGCCAGGCACTGGCCTGGCTGATGAGCGTGCCGGGAGCCACCCGCACCGTGCTGGAGGTCACACTGCCCTACAGCCACCCGTCGTTTGAGCGATTCCTGGGGATGCGCCCGGCGCACTTTGTGGCGCGGGAGACGGCAATACAGATGGCTGCTGTCGCCTACCGACGAGCGCGGATCCTGGCCCCGGAAGGCACGCCGGCGATCGGGCTGGCCTGCACGGCGGCGCTGGTCACCGACCGGCCCCGGCGCGGCGAGAATCGCTGCCATGTTGCGGTGCGCGACGAGCGCCGGATCACCACCTATACGCTGGTGCTGGAAAAAGGCAGCCGCGACCGCGCCGAGGAGGAAGATGTCGTCAGCCGGCTGGTGATCCGTGCGCTGGCCGAAGCCTGTGGATGCGCTCAGGCGGTGACGCTTCCCCTGCTACCCTCTGAGCATGTTGAAGTCAGCTATGAAGACGCGCCGGACCCGGTGCTCAAGGTGTTGCGGGGAGAAGTGCCCGCCATCCTGATCGAACTGACCGGCCAGGTCAGCACTGAGTTGCCGCGTGACGTGGCCGTGCTGCCAGGCGCATTCAACCCGCTTCATGGCGGCCATACGCAGCTGGCGCATGTAGCCGGGCAGATGACCGGGCGGCGGGTGATCTTTGAGCTTTCGGTGCTGAATGTGGACAAACCGCCGCTGCTGGAAGCGGACGTTCGCCAGCGGCTGGAGCAGTTCTACGGTCACGGCGCCATAGCCTTAACAACCACACCCCTGTTTGAACAGAAGGCGCGGCTCTTCCCCGGCAGCGTGTTCGTGGTTGGCTATGATACAGCCACCCGCCTGGTCAGCCCGCGCTATTACGGCGGCGACACAGGCGCGATGCTGGCCGCGCTGGAATCGATCCGCGCCAGGGGATGCCGCTTCCTGGTTGCCGGGCGTCTCTTTGAGGGACGGCTGCATACGCTGGACGATGTGCCGGTGCCTGAAGAATTCGCCGGGATGTTCTCGGCGATTCCGGCGGAGGTTTTCCGCGTGGACATTTCGTCGACCGCGCTGCGTGAGCAGGCCAGCGGCGGGCTATGAGGGAAAAGTGATGGGAACTCTGGTAACACATCCTTATCTGGCCGCGTGGTACCGCGCCAGCCGCCCGCGCACACTGACCGCCACCTATGCCCCACTGGGACTGGCGGCAGCCATCGCCCTGGATGATCGCGTTTTTGATGCCGGGCGCTTTGCGCTGGCGCTGATCGGGGCGCTTTTCCTGCAGATCGCGGCGAACCTGATCAACGAATATGCCGACTACCGGCACGGGGCGGATGCGCTCAAGCAGGCCGGCCAGGGCATGGTGATCAAGCAGCGGGTGCTGACCCCGCGTGAAGTATTATGTGGAGCCATCCTAACGACGGCTGCCGGGGTGATCATTGGCCTTGTGCTGCTGTTTCAGAGCGGCCCGTTGTTGCTGTGGATTGGCTTAGGGGGCGTGCTGGTGGTGATCACCTATACCGCCGGGCCATTCCCGCTGGCGTATCACGGCCTGGGAGAAGCAGCGGTGTTTGTCTTCATGGGGCCGCTGATGGTGCTTGGCGCGTATTACGCCATGTCTGGCGGCCAGACCAGCCTGACCCCGTTGCTGGCCGGGTTGCCGATCGGATTCATGGTGGCGGCGATCCTGCACGCCAACAACATCCGCGATATGGATGCTGACCGCGCCGTTAACAAGCGCACGCTGGCAGTGATCTTCGGGCTACGCGTGGCGCGGGCCGAGTACATTCTGCTGGTCGCCGGGTCGTATGTGATGGTGGCGGTGATGGTCATCGCCGGGGTGATGCCCTGGCCGACCCTGATTGTGCTGGTGACCGCGCCGGAAGCCTACCGCCTGATCCGCATCTTCACGACCAGTACCGACACAGCGCTATTGCACCAGGGTCAGGGACGAACCGCCCGTCTGCACGGGCGCTTTGGGCTGTGGCTGATGATCGGCTGGCTGGTGACCGTGGTGCTGAGCAGGCTCTAAATGAGGTTGACCGACAAATGCCTCGTGGCTGAGTGAACCGCTGCACAGGTCAAACGCAGGGCAGCCGCCGGGCTGGCGGTGGGACGGGTGCAAACAGGCCTCTGCTATAATGAGGACAAAACCGCCAAGGAGTGCACCTGTCTATGATCCGCCAGCGTCGCTCTCATGCCCCGCAGTCCTCTGGCCCCGTCCGGGTGCCGCCGCCACATCCCCAACGCCGGCGGACTCCGCCGCCTGCCAGCATCATCCAGCCGCGCCCGCTGCCCTACGGGCGGCAACCCTCTCCCCGGCATGCAGATACACGTGGCCGATCACCTGCCGGTTATGCCCACAGCCCTGCCCTCGCCCGGCGCAGCCCACCCCGTGCCCGCCGCTCGCGCCGCTGGCTGCTGTGGGGCGTTGCTGCGCCCCTGGTGGCGATCCCGGCCCTGGTGATCATGTCTGTGCTGCTGCTGGGGCTGGGGCTGACCCTGGCCTACTCAGGACGGGTCTTCCCGCAGGTAACCGCGGCGGGCATCCCGGTAGGCGGCCTGACACAGGCGGAAGCCGCCCGGACGCTCAGCAGCGCCTGGGGAACAGTGCTGCTACGCGATGGTGAGCGCGCCTGGTCGGTTGATGCTGCGACGCTGGGCGTGACGCTCGACGCGGAGGCGACGGCGGCCCGCGCTCTGGCGCATGGGCGTGGACGTGGCGGACGGCTGGACGGCTTGCTTCGTCCGGCAAATGTTGCTCCTGTGCTGATCGTGGATGAGGCGGTTGCCCGCGCTGGCCTGGCCTCGCTGGCGCCGCAGGTAGCCCAGGCCCCGGTCAACGCCGGCGTGCGCCTGGTGGCTGGCCGCGTGGAACCGACTCCGGCACAGGAGGGCCGCGCTCTGGACGTTGAGGCGACATTGCAGCGCCTGACGGCTGATAGCGCGCTGGCTGATGGTACGCTGGCGCTGGCCATGCAGCCGGTCGCACCCGAAGTGGTTGACGCTGCCCCCCTGGTCGCAGCGGCCCAGCGCCTGCTGAGCCAGCCGCTGGACATCCGGCTCTATGATCCGGTGACCGGCGACATCGTCCACTGGACGCTGCCGCCTGAACAGTGGGGGGCATGGCTGGCAGCCGTGCCTGATCCGGGCCAACCAACTGGCCTGGCGCTCAGCCTGCATGAAGGGGCGCTGGCGGATTACCTGCGAGCGCAGGCCGCCGCTGCTCTGGACTCGTCGCGTTATCTCCAGGTTGAGGAGGTCGTGGCGGCAGTACAGGCAGGACTGGCGAACGGGCAGCCTGCCGCGGATGCCCGCGTGTATCACCACGACCGGCAACATACTGTCCAGCCCGGCGAGACGCTGATCAGCATTGCCTGGGATTATGGCGTGCCTTACCCCTGGATTCAGCAGGCCAATGGCGGCCTGACCGAGGTCTCCGCCGGGCAGACGATCACCATCCCCTCACCGGACACCTTCCTGGAATTCCCCGTGGTGCCTGACAAGCGCATCGAAGTCAGCATCAGCCAGCAGCGCGTGCGCGTCTACGAGGGCGGCGCGTTGCTGTGGGACTGGCCTGCCAGCACTGGCATCGCCGACAGTCCCACCTGGCCGGGCATCTACCAGATCATCTCCCACGTCCCCAATGCCTATGCGGCGAACTGGAATCTGTACATGCCGTATTTTCTGGGGGTCTACCGGCCCATCCCCGGGGCGGACTTCACCAACGGCTTTCACGGCTTCCCCACGCGCGGCGGCAGCCAGCTCCTGTGGACGAACAGCCTGGGGCATCGCGTGACTTACGGCTGCATCCTGATCAGCACCCGCAACGCGGAACTGCTCTATAACTGGGCGCAGGAGGGCGTCGTGGTGGAGATCACGCCGTAACGGCGTTGCCCCGCCCAGGCAGCCCCCCCCGAAAAAACGGGGACGGCCCGCCAGGAGACCGTCCCCGTTGCAGATTTTCCGACACGCTTAAGACTGACTGAGGTACAGGTGAATAGACTCGGCGGCGTGTAGCCCGGCGCGGATAGCGGTCACAACCAGGTCCGGCCCGGTGACGGCGTCGCCGCCAGCCCAGACGTTGGTCATAGTGGTCTTGCCGGTTTGTGGGTCGGCGACGATCAGGCCCCAGTCGTGCGTTTGCAGTTCGGGGTTCTGCTCGCCCAGGGTGGCGTCCGGCCAGTAGCCCAGCGCCAACGCCACCGTATCCGCCGGTTCCATGTACTCCGAGCCTTCGATGGGCACCGGCCGGCGCCGACCGCTCGAATCTGGTTCGCCCAGGCGCATGCGGATGAATTCGATGCCGATCAGGTTGCCGTCTTTGTCGCCGATGAAGCGCTTGGGTGCGGTCAGCCACTCAAAACGGGCGCCCTCTTCGCGGGCGTTAGCGCGTTCTACCCGACAACCGGGCATCTCCGCCTCGGTACGGCGGTAAGCGCAGGTGACATCCAGCTTGTAACCCTGGGCCTTTTGCAGCCGCAGGGCGGTGCGGACACAGTCCATGGCGGTATCGCCGCCGCCGATCACGAAGACCCGCCGCCCGACAACCGGCCTGCCGCTCTCGGCCAGATGCGGCGGCTGCAGCGGGCGCGGGACATTAGCCCGGATCAGGAATTCCCCGGCCTGGTAGACACCTTTGAGGTTGGCGCCTTCCCAGTTGGCTGGCACTTCCTTGTTGGCGCCTACCGCAACGTAGACCGCGTCATACTCCGCCGTAAGCTGACTGAGCGGGATGTCCCGACCAATCCGGGTGTTGGGCACAAAGCGGACGCCGATTGTCTCCAGCTGTTTGACTTTGGCGGCGACGCGATCCTTGCTGAGCTTGAACGCGGGGATGCCGTAGATGAGCAGACCGCCGGGGAAAGGATTGGCGTCATAGACCGTCACAGCGTGGCCTTTACGCCGCAGGCTCTCCGCGGCAGCCAGTCCTGACGGGCCGCCGCCCACGATCGCCACGCGCTTGCCGGTATCCAGGGCGACAGTGCCGAGGGGAATGCCCTCGGTGGCGATCTGGTAATCGATCACGAACTTCTCGATCTTGCCGATGCGCACCGGTTCGCCGCTGGTGCCGCCGCCATGCGTACACGAGCCTTCGCACAGCCGTTCCTGTGGGCACACGCGGGAACAAATCTCGGGCATCGGGCTGGTCTGGCGGTAGACGTTGGCCGCTTCGATGAAACGGCCGTTTTCCACCAGACGCATGACGGTCGGGATGTCATTCCCCAGCGGGCACGCTTGCTGACAGGGCGCCGGATCGGGGCACTGGATGCAACGCCCGGCCTCAATGCAGGCAATCTCCGCTTCGTAGTTGAGATAAATCTCGTTAAAATGCTCAAGGCGCTGGCTGGCGTCCTGTTTGGCAACGGGCTGCATGGGCTGGTAGGCACGCGATTTGCGGTCGATGTTCAGATCGGCTCGGCGGTCTGCCATGGACGTGTTCATCCTCCCGTGAGTACCCGATCACAACAGGCCTGATCAGGCTGGTGGTCGCAGTCTTCTACTACCATAGGCGAAGGGCGACAATCTGGTAAGTGAAGCCTATCACATTTGTCCGGTTACCTATGGTTGGAATAGGTCGCCCGGGCCCCGTACTGAGAACGGTTTCCTTCAGAACTTCCATCAATTCTTGTATGGTTTGTCGTTGACGTCCGGCGTGTGCGATACTAAAACAATAGACCGGGTGGCTGAAGGTAGTCTACAGGCACGACCCACCCCTTTTGTTGAAGACAACAGTTCGAAAATGGCCAACAAAGGGTAAGCCGATATGTCAGGGCATTCCAGGAGAAGCATCGGGGTACTCACCAGCGGTGGTGACGCCCCCGGGATGAATGCGGCGGTGCGGGCGATCGTCCGCACAGCGATCAACCTGGGGCATGATGTCTATGCGATCTACGAAGGGTACCAGGGCATGGTGGATGGCGGCAATTTCATCCGCCGGATGACCTGGGGGTCCGTGGGCGGCATCATGCACCAGGGCGGCACGGTAATCGGCACGGCGCGCTGCGCTGCGTTTCGCACCCGCGACGGGCGGCGGCAGGCAGCCCGCAACCTGCTGGAGCACGGCATCGACAGCCTGATTGTGATCGGCGGCGATGGCAGCCTGACGGGCGCGAACATCTTCCGGCAGGAGTGGCCGGAGCTGCTTGAGGAGCTGGTGCAACGGGGTGAGCTGAGCCGCAAGAAAGCCGATGCGCATCGCGAGTTGCGGCTGGTGGGCCTGGTGGGATCGATCGACAACGATATGGTCGGCACGGATATGACCATCGGCGCGGATACCGCGCTGCACCGGATCACGGCAGCGGTCGATGCTATCGCCAGCACCGCGGCCAGCCACCAGCGCGTGTTCGTGATCGAGGTCATGGGGCGGCACTGCGGTTATCTGGCACTGATGAGCGCCCTGGCAACCGCCGCCAACTGGGTGCTGATCCCGGAAAGCCCGCCAGAGGTGGATGACTGGGAAGACGAAATGTGCCGGGCGCTGCGGGCCGGGCGTGAAACCGGCCGCCGCCACAGCATCGTCATCGTGGCGGAGGGCGCTCAGGACCGCTTTGGCAATCCCATCACCAGCCAGTACGTCCAGAAGGCGCTGGAAGAACGGCTGGGGGAGGAAGTGCGCGTCACCATCCTGGGGCATGTCCAGCGCGGCGGCGCGCCGAGCGCCTTTGACCGCAACCTGGGCACGCTGATGGGCTACGCAGCAGTGGAATGCATCGTCTCCGAAGAGGCGCGGGAACCCCTGCTCATCGGCATCCGCGAGAACCGGCTGGTTCATGCGCCGCTGATGGCCTGCGTCGAGGCGACTCAGGAAGTTGCGCGGGCCATCGAAGCGCACGACTACAACCGGGCGATGTCCCTGCGCGGCGGAAGCTTCAAGGATGCACTGCGCACCTTCCGCACGCTGGTGCAAGCGTATCCACGCAAGCCGGAACCAGGCCAGAAACGGCTGCGCTTCCTGGTCATGAATTGCGGCGGTCCCGCCCCGGGGATGAATACGGCTGTCCGCGCTGCCGTCCGGCTGGGGCTGGACAAAGGCCATATCATGCTGGGCGCGCGTAATGGCTTCCGCGGCCTGCTGCGCGACGACATCAGCGAGATGGACTGGATGAGCGTCAGCGGCTGGGTTTCCCGCGGTGGGGCTGAGCTGGGCACCAGCCGCAAAATCCCTGCGGAAAGCGACCTGCCCAAGATCGCCCAGGTTCTGGAAGCGCATGGCGTTCAGGGCCTGCTGATCATCGGCGGTCTCTCCGGCTATCAGGCGGCTCATCTGCTGTTCACCCACAGCAACCAGTATCCGGCCTTCAACATCCCGATCATCTGCATGCCGGCGTCGATCAACAACAATCTGCCCGGCTCCGAGCACAGCATCGGCGCGGATACTGCCCTCAACAGCATTGTGATGGACGTGGACAAGATCAAGCAGTCCGCGGTGGCTTCCCGGCGCTGCTTTGTGGTCGAGGTCATGGGGCGCTATTGCGGCTATCTGGCACTGATGAGCGGCCTGGCGACAGGCGCGGAGCGAATCTACCTGCATGAGGAAGGGCTAACGCTCAAGGATTTGCAGGACGACCTGGCCAGTCTGGTCAAGGGATTTGAGCAAGATATGCGGCTGGGCCTGATCATCCGCAACGAAGATGTCGATCCGTTCTATACGACATCGTTCATCGCTTCGCTGTTTGAGAAAGAAGGCGGCGGGCTGTTCAACGTGCGGCAGACCATCCTGGGGCATGTGCAGCAGGGCGGCGATCCTTCGCCCTTCGACCGGATTCAGGCAACACGCCTGGCCGCTCGTTGCATGGAGTTCCTGATTGCTGAGGCGGGGCGGGTTTCGCCAGCCGGGGCGTTCATCGGTCTGCAGGCCGGACAGGTGACCTTCACCAGCCTGGGCGATTTGCCGCGCCTGCTTGATAGCGAATTTGGCCGGCCCAAGGAGCAGTGGTGGCTGAGCATGAGGCCGATTGCCAGCATCCTCGCCCGGCCCAGAACGCAATAGCTTGCAGACGTCTGGCAGGTTCAGCGCCCGCGCCGCTTTCCGGTGCGGGCGCTTTATTCATAGCGCAGGGCGTTCAACGGTTTTTCCGTAGCGGCTGGCCAGGCCGTGATCAGGGTGGCGGCGATCGTCACCAGCACTGCCAGCGCCAGCATCAGAATCACCAGGTCAGTAGGCAGGGGCATGTGAACTATCCCCTCAGTCAGAGCGGGAACGAGCGCCAGGATAAGCAGCGTGGGCAACAGGCTGATCACACCGCCGGCGATGCCAACCAGGCTGTTTTCCGCCAGCAACTGGCCCAGCGCCTGCCAGCGGCTGACGCCAATGGCCTTGAGGATGGCAATCTGCCGACGGCGTTCCATGGTCGCCAGGGCGACGGTGGTGGCGATCAGGGCGCTGGCGGCAAACAGACTCAGCCCAGCGACGAGCAGCGGAAGCGCTGCCATCTGGTTCATCAGGCGGCTGATGATCGAGTCGAATATGGCGACATCGAAGATGAACACACCGGGGATAGCGCCAACCGCCGCCATGACCTCGCGCACCGCCTCCGGCTGGACATCCACAATGACGAAGTCGAAGGGGATATTCTGGCGCGGCATCATATCCAGCGGAACCTGCAGGGCGCTGTCATTCAGACTGAAGGGGATCAGGCCGGTGGACGGCCCCGGGGCAACAATGCCCACAACCTCGAAGTCTTGCACCCGTCCGCCAATGCGCAGCGTGATCTGTGAGCCGATCGTCACGCCATGCGCTTCCAGTTCCGGCAGGTAAGGGATGGTAATCACGGCCTGCCCGGCGTCTTCCGGGCCGATGAAACGCCCGGCAACCAGCTGACCGCGCGGCGGGTTGCCATAGGTGTTGACGCCCAGCACCAGGTTCAGGCTGGCACGGCGCATGCTTGATTGCGCATCATCCCGTGCGAGGGCGAACCACCGTTCGTAGTCGCGCACACCGTCGATAGCCTCCAGCTCAAGCCTGCCGGGGAAACGGATCTCCCGGTAGCCGTTGACCGCAGGGATCGAATCCAGCCGGCTGCGCACCGTCCCCTGGACGAGCGAGAGAGGCAGGATCACCACATTGCCGCCAAGCGGCTGGCTGATGCTGGTATACAGCAGGATGTTGATGCTGCGGGTCATGATCAGTGTGCCGCTGAGCGCCGTCATGCCGATGATCAGGGCCAGCAGGCTGAAGGCGGTGCGGGTGCGGTGAGTCGCCAGACCGCGGATGGCCAGTTGCAGGTTAGCGTTGCGGAAGCTGGGCAACTTGCTCAGCAGCCAGACCAGCACCCAGTTGAGGGCGAACAGCACAGCCAGGAAAATAAAGGTCCCCAGCGTGGCAGTGATGCCAGGCGTCAGCGGCGGCGGCAACCGCAGGTAACGCGCAAAGCGATAGCTGCCCACGATCAGGTCAATCAGCAGGCCGAAGCCGACGATCAGCACGATGAAACTGATGATCGTCCACAGTGCGCCGGCGCGTAGCATAGGAACATCATCTTCCCGCAGCACCAGCTTGGGACGGACACGCGCGGCAGTGATCATCGGCAACAGGCTGAAGAACAGCGTGACCACCAGACCCAGCGCTGTCCCGATCAGGATCGGGTCAAGGTAGGGGCGCCAGGGCAAGCCGATGGCAAAGGCCTGCTGCCCCAGGTCACGGGCCACATAACTCAGCAGCATGCCGAGCACAGCGCCCAGCAGGCTGCCGAAGAAGCCTGCCAGCGCCGCCTCCGCCAGCACCAGCAGAGAAATGTCCAGGCTGTGCAGGCCAAGAGTCTTGAGCACGGCGATTTCCAGCGAGCGACGGTTGATCGCCACAACCATCGTATTGATGATGCCTACGCCGCCGATGACCAGCCCGACCAGACTCAATACCAGCACGAAACGCGAGATCGCGTCCGCAATCTCGACATTTTCCTCCAGCACTTCACTGGCGGAGACAGTCGACCAGTGGCTGTAGCGCTGACGGTCCGATCGCCGCGGCCAGTTGGCGATCTCGTCTTCGACCGCCTGAGGATTGACCTCAGGGGGCAGCTTGAGGTAAGCGCGATCGGCCAGATCGTCCAGGCCGAACAATGACTGCTCAGCGCGATTCAGGTAGATAAAACTGAATAACAGATTTTGCGGGCTAGCCAGGGAGCTTTCGGCGGTATCCGGCACGATACCGGTGACCGTGAAGTAGACATTAGCCGAACCGACGCGCACCTGATCGCCGACTTCCGCGCCGATCTGGCTGGCCAGGCGCTGGCTCAACACAGCGGCGTTGGGGGTTGTGAACAGGTCGCCCAAGAGTGCACGGGCTGGCTTATCGGCCCGGATGGTATCGTAAAACGGGTAGACTGCCGGATCGACAAAAACGCTCATGGTCAGAGCAGGCGGCCCGGCGCGACCATATTCTCCGATCACGGCGACCTGCATCAACTCGCCGTTGAGCGTGAAGGTGATCGCGATGTTACGTTCGGCAGCCCATGCTTCGATGGCCGGGATGTTCTCCGCGCTGAAGGGGTGGCTCCGCTCTTGGGAATTGAAGATGCTCATCACGAAGCCGCCATCCATACCCGTGTCGGTCACTCGCAGGTCACCGCGCAGAAACGCCTGCGCGTTGCTGGTGAGGGCGTCCGTGAGCATCAACCCCAGGGCGCGCAGGGCGACCACGGAGGCTACGCCGACAGCCACCGAAAGCAGGGTGAAGGCAGCCCGGCGCCGGTCGCGGACGATATTGCGTAGCGCGTAGGCAAAAGCAAACCGCAGGCGTTCGATCATGGGTGTGCCTGCTCGCTGGTGGGCTGCAGACCCTGCGCTACAGCGCCGTTGAGCGCGTCTTCAGCGATGCAGCCATCAACCAGGATGATGCGGCGGTCGGCCTGGGCGGCAATATGCGGCGCATGGGTGACCACGATGATGGTGGTGCCCGTGCTCTCCCGCACATTGTGGAGCGCCTCCAGGACAACCTGACTGGAAACGGTATCCAGGTTGCCGGTTGGTTCGTCAGCCAGCAGCAAAGGAGGGTTATTGGCCAGGGCGCGGGCGATGGCGACACGCTGTTGCTCCCCACCGGACAGCTGCGCCGGGCGATGATTGACGCGGTCGCCAAGACCGAGCAAAGTCAGGATTTCCCGCGCGCGGCGGCGCGGGTCAAAACGGCGCTGACGGGCAAACTGGATCGGCAGCGCCACGTTTTCCAGGGCGGTCAGGGTGGGGATCAGATTGAAGGACTGGAAAACAAAACCGATCTTCTCGTTGCGGATGCGGGTCAGCGCGCTTTCGCTCAGATGGGTGATATCGACACCGTCAATGAACACCCGTCCGCTGCTGGGCGTGTCCAGCCCGCCGATCAGGCCCAGGAGAGTGGACTTGCCGCTGCCAGATGGCCCGCTGATGGCCAGAAACTCACCCCGGCTGACGGTCATGGTCACGCCGCGTAGAGCATGGACGATGACCTCGCCCGTCCTGAAGTCCTTACGCAGATCTTCTGTGCGCAGGACGGCATGATTTTCGGCCATGAGATGGCTTTGCTTTCTATTCGATGATCCGGTTTTACCGCGCACGACAGGCCGTACGCCCTCACTACTGTCCCACGAAGGGGATGGCCTGTCAAGGCAAGCGCGGGAATCACAACGGGGGACGCCGCGCGCCCCCCGTCTGGAGCGGGTAACGGGATTCGAACCCGTGACATTCAGCTTGGGAAGCTGACGTTCTACCGCTGAACTATACCCGCCGATTGACCGTGATTATAGGGCGGGTATAGGGGACTGTCAAGATCGTTGAAGGGCGGTTGGGGGCCACGCTCAGCCGCGCAGCGGCCGCCGGACGTACACGCTCTCCACCAGCCCGATGCCCAGCAGCAGGGTCAACAGGGAGCTACCGCCCGAGCTGATGAACGGCAGGGTCAGGCCGGTGACGGGCAACAGATTGAGATTCATGCCTACCGAGACAAAGGTCTGGAAGAAGATCAGGTTAGCCACGCCGTAACACAGCAGGCTGCCAAAGGGATCGGCGGCGACCCTTGCCGTATACAGGATGCGCCACAGCACGATTCCGATCAGGCCGAGCGCCAGCACCGCCCCGGCAAAACCCAGTTCCTCGGCTATGACGCTGAAAATGAAGTCTGTATGCCGCACCCGCAGGAAGCGTAACTGAGTCTGCGTACCCTGGGCGTAACCTTTCCCCAGCAATCCGCCGGAACCGATGCTGATCAGCGCCTGATTGATGTTGTACTGCCCGCTCGGATCGGCTTCCGGGTTGACGAAGTTGATGATCCGCTGGCGCTGGTAGTCTTCCATGTTGACCCATAGCACTGGTAGCAGGATCAACACTACCAGGGCGAAGATCAAAATGTGCTTCAAGCGCAGACCTGCCGCCCAGGCCATCACCATCCACGTGGTCATAATCACCACAGTAACGCCCAGCGATGGCTGCAGGAAGACCAACAACGCCGGAATACCAATGTATAGCAGCGAGACAAACACCGTCTTGAGATCGCCAAAGCGGGTGTAATTGTTGCTCAGGTGCTGGCCCAGGGCGATCACCAGCAGCACCTTGCTGATCTCCGAGGGCTGGATGGGGATGCCGACATTCAGCCAGCGTTGTGCCCCTGCCGCGCCCACCAGCCCGAAAAAAGCCACCAGCCCCAGAAAGATCAGGACGAGCGCATATATCCACTGGTACAGTGCGCCAACCAGCCGGTAATCAATCGCGGTCATGATCAACAGCACGGCAAAGCCGACTACCGCATACTGGATTTGCCGCGGTACGCGGTTGATCAGATCAGGATCGATCGCATCCAGGGTAGCGCTGCGGATCATCAGCACGCCGTAGATGACCAGCAGCACAACCGCGCTGAACAAAATGAAGTCAAACCGTCGCCAGATGCTTACCCCGGTGCCGTTCATACCACCTGAACCCTATCCCGGCAGATACCAGATCGAACCACAATCCTGCCTTGCGTCAAACAAAAGGGCCGCGTCTAGGACGCCGCCCCCAAGCTTCCCCAACTTGCGGACTCCTGTCAAGAGCAACACGACCGCGCCCGCACGCGGCCTACACCATCGCCTACCCGCGCGAGTCATCGACGGCCAGCGGGATGTCAGCCACCAGCCAGCTATCGCGCTTGCGCTGTTCCACGGTGATCTCCACGTTTTCGCGGTCAATCTGCACATACTTGGAGATTACCGCCAGGATTTCCTCCTCCATCTCCTTGAGCTTCTCAGGAGAAAGATCCAGGCGATCGTGCACCAGCACCAGCTGCAAGCGCTCCTTGGCAATCTTTGCGGAACCGGTACTGCTCCGCCCCAGCAGGCGATCGATTAGGCTGCTCATGGACGCTATCTCCTGCTATCCCATGCCTGCCGAATTGCCGCTAAACAGCCGTGACAACCGCTTCAGGAAAGACTGCTCCTGATCCAATGCCATCAGCGGGACATCCTCGCCCAGCAGGCGACGGGCGATGTTGCGGAACGCCTGCCCGGCCTTGGAGTTCGGATCTCCGGCTGCCGGTTCACCCTTGTTCGATGAGGTTAGCACGGTTTCATCTTCCGGCACAACCCCGATGATCTTGATCGACAGGATTTCCACCACATCATTAGTGGAGAGCATCTCCCCGCGCTTGACCAGATCCATTTTGAGCCGGTTGAGGATAAGCTGGCCGGGGCCTTTCTCCTCGGCTTCCAGCAGGCCGATGATCCGGTCGGCGTCGCGCACGGCGGAGACCTCGGGGTTGGTCACAATCAGCACCTCATCAGCCGGAGCCACCGCATTGCGGAAGCCGCGCTCAATCCCGGCGGGCGAGTCGATCAAGATAAAATCGTAGTCCTCCCGCAGTTTCTGCGCAATGTCCACCATGTCCGCCGGGCTGATTGCCGTCTTGTCGCGGGTCTGCGCGGCGGGGATCAGGTACAGGTCCGGATAGGACTTGTGCTTGATCATGGCCTGGCGCAGTTTGCAGCGTCCTTCAACGACATCCACCAGGTCATAGACGATACGATTTTCCAGCCCCAGGATGACATCCAGGTTGCGCAGGCCAATATCGGCGTCAATCGCCACCACCTTCTTGTTGAGCGCGGCCAGGGCGACACTGAGGTTCGCCGTAACTGTGGTTTTGCCCACACCGCCCTTGCCAGATGTAACGGTTATCACTCGTGCGCCCATAGGCTCTCCATCAGTTCCTTAGATGAGTCCTGGCTCAATTCCACGCTTCCACCACAATGCGGTTGCCCCGAATTCTGGCGCTCTCGGGGCGGGGTTCCCGCCGTTGTTCTTTGGGTGATGTGGCGATATACCCGGCGATCCGCAGTTGCATCGGGGTCATATCCAGGGCGCAAACCGTTGCGCCCTCGTCGCCCTGCGCTCCGGCGTGAACCACCCCGCGCAAGCGTCCCCAGACAATCACATCGCCCCCGGCAATGATCTCCGCGCCGGGGTTGACATCTCCAAGCACCACCACATGCCCGTCACTGTGAATCGTGCGCCCGCTACGTAGCGTCCGCTTGAACAGCACGCCGATCGTGCCCACCTCTTCCGGGTTGATCGGCGGCGGAGCGCCATCATCCTCCTCAACACGCAGCAGAGTCTCAGCGATTCCAGCGGGAAGCCGCTCACCGGATAATTGCCCCGGAGCAGAGGCTTCCAAGGTTGTCGCTACCCCCAGCTTGCGCGCCGTCGTCAGGGTGGTCAGGCTGCCGCTCAGCACCGCCCACAGGCTCACTTCACGATCCGCCAGCACATGTTGCAGCAGACTCAATTCCTGCCGGCGTACCGAGCGCTCGCCGACATCGATCGCCAGACGCGCCCCACGGAAAAAGTCGCGCTGCCGATCGATAACACCGGCCAGCTGGCGAGCCACTTCATCCCATGCCGCTTCGGGAGACACGTGAACGACAAGCCCATCCCGTGTACCCTTAATTTCGAAGGGTTTGTTGCCTGACATGCCACCACCTGTATCAGTCGCGCAGTCAGCCGGAATCACACCAACTCAGGTTCCGATACTGCCCACTACTATACTCATTTTTGGTTCCTGCGCCACGGGCATTATGAGCCGCGCGCCTGCTTCAACCGGAAGTACGCCTCCATTGTGTCGCGCACAACCGGCAATGCCACCAGCGATCCTTCGCCGCCGTTGTAGACAAAGGCGATGATGATCACCTCCGGGTTTTCGTAGGGCGCATAAGCCACAAACCAGGCGTGCGCCGGCCAGTTGCCGGGGACACACAGTCCCAACGGGCGGGCAATATCGTCACAGTATTCCGCCGTGCCGGTCTTGCCCGCTACTTCCACATACGGCAGCGCGGCCTTCATACCCGTGCCATTGATGACTGTCTCACGCATGCCCCGCTGAACGATCTGCAGGGTCTCCAGGCTGACAAACGGCGGCAGGTAATCCGGCTTGAACTGCGTGCGGTCACAAACGCCGCCGTTGAACACATAGTTGCGCGGTACATTGACCGTGTACGGGATCGTTTCACCCTGCCAGTCAAGCGTGGCCCGGTAGTTCTGCGGGTCGCAGCGGGCAGGATCGTAGAAGGGGCTATCCGGCTCACACCGGCAGACCAGGCTGTTCTCCCCCTGGATGATCATGTCTTCCTGCATGAACAGCACGGCGTCCTGGCCGGGAGGTGGCTTAACCAGTGTACGGTTGACGTGCGGCGTGAAGCCTTCCAGCACATTGCCCTCGCCATCCAGAAAGCTGTGGACGATCGTCGGCTGGTAGACCGTCCCGCCATTGGCGATTGCCGCCACAGCGTTGACCAGCTGCAACACCGACGTCACCACGTACCCCTGCCCGAAGGCCGCGTTATAGGTATCGCCAGTTGACCAGTTCTCGCCGTAGGTGCGGCGCTTCCAGTCACGATCGGGCATCCGGCCAGCGATCTCACCGGGCAACTCGATACCCAACTCGGAGCCAATACCGAAGGCAGTAGCGTAACGGTACAGATTATCGATCCCCAGACCACCGGGTTTGAGCGCCGCCGGCGAAACTTCCGGGTTGCCGCCGCCGACCTGGTAGAAGTACACGTCACAACTCTGGGCAATGGCCTGCACCATGGCCAGCCGCCCGTGACCGGAGCGCAGCCAGCACACAAAGGTCTGCGAGGCCGCCGGATCGTTGGGGGCGTAGCTGTTCGGCAGCACCAGCCGCCCGGGATCGGAGAGTTCGGTGTTGACATCGATAACGTCTTCTTCCAGAGCACCAACTGCTGTGATCAACTTCCAGACGGAACCGGGCGGGTACAGGGACTGGATGGCATGGTTGATCAGCGGCAACAGGGGGTCATCGACCAGCTGAAAGTAGTACTCCCCGTCAATACTCCGCGCAAAGCGCTGGTTATCATACGAGGGCCAGCTGACCATGGCCAGCACCTCGCCTGTCTGCGGATTCATCGCGATCACCGCACCTGATTGCGTGATCACCTTGCCCGCTTCACTGTTGACAATATTGATGCGGCGGGTGAGTGCCTCTTCCGCGGCCTGCTGTAACTCCAGGTCAAGCGTCAGCCGGACGTTACGGCCCGGAATTGGATCTTCCTGCTGAACCACGCGCAACGGCAGCCCGGCGACATCAACCTCCCGCAGGCGGCTGCCCCGCCGCCCGGCCAGCTCGTTTTCCAGGAAGTACTCCACCCCGGCATACCCGATACGGTCGAAGGCCGGGTTGTAGCCCTGCTCCTGTAACGCCTCCGCTTCCTCCGCCGGGATTGGCCCCAGATAGCCAATGATCTGCGAAGTGGTCGCCCCGGAGGGATACTCGCGCACCGCCGCGACTTCGATCCCCACACCGGGCAACAACAGGCGATCCTCCAGGATGCGCAGCGCGACATTACGCGGCACGTCCTGCGCCACGATGACTGGCCGGTATGGCTCAATGCCAGCGCCTTCCTGGACCATTCCTTCCAGGCTGCGCTGGTTGAACCGGCCGGTTGCCTCAGCAGCGGCGCGCGTCGGAGGCACATCGATCAGAGCGGATAGCCGGTTATAGATAGCCAGCGCCGCCTCATCATCCTCAGGAATCGCCGCCGGGACGATCGTGACATTGAAGGCAGGCACGTTGAGAGCCAGCGGCGTCCCGTTGCGGTCATAAATCACGCCGCGGGACGCGGGGATAGGCAGCAGTTGAAGACGGTTCTCCTCCGCCTGCAGCGTCCAGATTTCCGCCTGCACAAACTGCAGATCATAGAGCCGGATCAGCAGAATCAGAAAGGAGAAGAAAACAACCGCACCAAAAAAGGTCAGCCGCCAACCCTGAAACGGCAGGATAATCCTTCGCATAGCACAGGCTCCAGCGGTCCGGCTATCACCCTTACAACCGCCGCTGGCGGTCGTCCAGCGGACGCGGACGCCGCACCGGTGAAAAAACCGCCAGCAGGTGATAGACCGGAACCATCACCACCAGATTATAAACCGCCGTAGGCACAGTCACGTACATCAGCAGGGCCGGAATCGGCAGTGGTCGCCCGACCACCAGCAACGCCACCAGCACGACGATGTGATATAGCACCGTAGCACCGGCGGCCAGCAGCGGCGGAATCACCAGGTTACGCGGCGTATTCCGCCCAACAACCAGCGCCGCTGCGCCGATCGTCGCCACCAGCGCCAGCGAGGTCACCCCTTCCGGCACGGCGGAGATCAGGTCATGCAGCAGGCCTCCCACAATGGCCCACACAACGCCGCGTTCAAAGCCCTGTAGCAGACTATATCCCAAGACGAGCAGGAGCAGCAGATCCGGCGCTCCGCCAGCAATGCGCAACTCCGGCAACACCGTGGCCTGAATCACCACGGCCAGCGCCAGCACGGGAATGCTCAGATACCCGCCCATCGATCGGCTCCCGCTGGGGGTCTAACCCGGTCTTTCGAACACAGACAGGTCTACGGGCTGGAAGTTGGTGATGACCAGTACCGTCTCCAGGCGGTCAAAGTCGTTCAGGCTGCGAATTTCTGCTTCCTGAAACAACTCAAACTGGAACTGGCGAATGCTGGTCACCTGGCCGATGATGATCCCCTCCGGGAAGTTCCCGCCCAGGCCGGAGGTCACCGCCGTGTCGCCTTCCTGCAGCGTCGCGTTCAGGTCGATATAGGTCATCCGCAGGCCGCCCGCCTGCCCCAGCACACTGCCCTCGGCGCGGGAATTCAGCAGACGCGCGTTGACGGCGCTGATCGGATCCGTGATCAGCAGCACCGGGGCGGCATTCGCGCTGACCTGCGTCACCCTGCCCACCAGCCCCTTCTCGGTAACGACCGGCATCCCTTCGGTCACGCCATCGCGGGCGCCGCGGTTGATGAAGATCACACGGGTGAAAGCGCTGATGTCACGGCCAATGACATCAGCCACCAGGTACTCCTCGTTCTGGCGAGCGCGGGTGTATTCCAGCAGGGCGGCGATACGGTCGTAGTCGTGGCGGATCTCGCGCAGTTCCACGATCTCCGCCTGGTACGCCGCCAGCGCCGCTTCCAGGCTGCGGTTACGCTCCTCAAGCTGCTGGATGGTCAGGATATCTTCCGCCAGCCCGGTGGTGCGCATCACCAGGCCGTTGGCGACGCCTTCCACCCACTGGAGCGGAACCGCCAGCAAATTGCCTATCGGGGCGGTCAGGCCTGCCACGCTCAGCGCAATCAGGATTCCGCACAGGATAACGCTGATCACAAACAGCAGCAGGCGGTTTGAACGGTACATAGACTCTGCCAGTGGAACCCCGGTACACGATCCGGTGTCGCCTGCGGCCAGCCTCAGCCACGCTGACGGCTGCTAACCGGCGAGCGAGGCCGCGCCACAATCAGTGCTGCGTGCTGCCACGCTCCAGGCCGACCAGCAACCGCCGCAGGTTGTCGTAGTCTTCCAGGATACGCCCGGCGCCACGCGCCACACAGGTCATCGGATCGTCGGCCAGCCAGACCTTGATGTTCGTCTCCTCGGCCACCCGTTCCGTCAGGCTCTTGAGCTGGCTTCCACCGCCCGCCATGCAGATGCCGGACTCCATGAGGTCGGCCACCAGTTCGGGCGGCGTCGCATCGAGCGCCTCTTTGATCGTGTTGACAATGATACTCACCGAACCAGCCAGCGCCTCCCGCAATTCGATCGAGCTGACTTCGATCGCTTCCGGCAGACCGGTGACCAGATTGCGGCCCCGCAGCGTGATCGTGCGTTCTTCCGGCAACGGATAGGCTGAGCCGATCTCAATCTTGGCCCGCTCTGCCGTGCGGTCGCCGATCAGCAGGTTGTACTTGTTGCGCATGTACTGCACGATATCCTCGTCCAGCTCATCGCCCGCCACCCGGATCGAGCGGCTGATCACAATCCCGCCAAGCGAGAACACGGCCACTTCGGTAGTGCCGCCGCCGATATCCACAACCATGGAGCCGTGCGTCTCGGTAATCGGCAGCCCGGCGCCAATCGCCGCGGCTACCGGCTCCTCAATCAGGAAGGCTTCCCGCGCGCCGGCGCTCATCGTCGCGTCGTAGACGGCCCGCTTTTCCACCTCGGTCACGCCGCTGGGAATCCCCACGACCACCCGCGGACGGGGCACCGGCACCCAGGTCTGCTCGTGGGCCTTGCGGATGAAGTAGTCAAGCATGGCCTCGGTGATATCGAACTCACTGATCACGCCATCACGCAGCGGGCGGATAGCGACGATATTGGCCGGGGTCTTGCCAACCATCTCCTTGGCTTCGCGTCCGATGGCCAGGGGACGGCGTGTTTTCTTCTCAATGGCAACGTAGGATGGTTCGTTAATGACAATGCCCTTCCCCCGCACACTGACCAGGGTGTTTGCCGTGCCCAGGTCAATGCCTATATCGAGGGAGAAAAGGCCGAGTAGCCAATCCAATGGACTCAACACAGTCGGTTTAGTCTCCTTCACGTCGTGCAGGAAGACACGACTGGGCATTATAGCATACGGATCACGGCCCAACTACTGCGCTCACCGCCGCGCCCTTCAATTTAAGCATCCTTTCATCTTCAGCAACAGTCACGATTCTATCCCGTTTTAGCCCCCCAAATAGCTTCCTCGCCTCGTGCAAGCCGGTCTCGACCTCCCCCTGCCCGTGCACTATACTGAAGCCATGGACCTGCTTTCTGAATTCTTGAAGGCGCTGACACGCCATCATCTGCTCCCCTATATGACGACAGGCCGCCCGCTGGTCGTTGCCGTCTCCGGCGGCGCGGACTCGCTGTGCCTGCTGCACCTGCTCCACCGCGCCAGCTCAGAGCTGGGCCTGCGGCTGCATGTCGCCACCCTTGATCACGGTCTACGCGGCGAAGCCAGCCGCGCTGACGCCGAATTCGTGGCGCAGACCGCGGCAGCCTGGGGCCTGCCGGTGACGTGCGAACGTGTCGACGTCGCCGCGCTGGCTGCCCTGTACAACCTGAGCACTGAGGAAGCCGCCCGTCGCGCCCGCTACTCATTCCTGGCTCGTGTTGCCGTGGCCACAGGCGCGGCGGCCATTGCGCTGGGCCATACCGCCGACGATCAGGCGGAAACCCTCCTCATGCATCTGCTTCGTGGCAGCGGCCTGACCGGCCTGCGTGGCATGCAACCGGCGACGCCGTTGACCGCCGCCCACCTGCTGCCCGACGATAGCCCGCCGTCCGGCGTGACGCTGCTCCGTCCGCTGCTGGGCATCCCCCGCGCTGCTACTCAGGCGTATTGCGACACCTTTGGCCTGCCCGCCCGCCAGGATGACACCAATGCCGACCTGACCTACTTCCGCAACCGGATCCGCCATGAGGCCGTCCCCCTGCTGGAACGCTTGACTCCCGGCATTCGGGAACGGCTGGCCCAGACTGCTGAAATCCTTGCCGCGGACTATGCGGCGCTTGAAGCGCAAATCAGCGCGGCGCTGGCTACCTGCCTGCTCAGCCGCCGGGCTGACCGCATCGTCCTTCGGCTGAGCCGCTTCCGCAGCGACAGATACCTGGTGGGCGTCCAGCGCGGGATGTTACGGCTGGCGCTGCGGCACCTGGCCCCTGCCGGTGGAGACATCAGCTTTGCGGCGCTGGAAAAAGCGCTCCAGGTGGCCCGCCAGGGCGTCACCGGCCAGCAGGCTGACCTGCCGGGCGGCTTCCTGCTGCGCATCGAGTACGACCGCCTGATTCTGCAACGGGCAGATGCTGCGATCGCCCTCCCTGACTGGCCGCTACTTCAGCCGGGAACGGTCTTACCGGTGACTGTACCCGGTTACACTGCGCTGCTGGATTGCCCCTGGGCGCTGGAGGCCCGCTGGCTGACCCCCGATGAGAATCCGGCAGCCTTCCACGGCCAGCCGCTGGTCGCTACGCTGGCTGTCCCGCCAGAAACTTCACTGATTCTGCGTACGCGGAAGCCGGGCGATCGCTTCCAGCCGTTTGGACTGGCCGGGCAGACTCAGAAAGTCAAGGACTTCCTGATCAACGCTCATGTGCCGGCTGGTGTCCGCGACCGCTTGCCGCTGCTAATCGCCGGTGATGCGATCGCCTGGGTGGTTGCCGGACCGCATAGTCGGATCGCCCAGCCGTATGCGCTTAGCGATCGCGCTCAGGCAGCGCTCCTGCTGCACTGGGAACGATTCTAAAAGCTAATAAGCTCTCCTAAATAAACCCACTAATTTGCAGTCATAGGCAAAATGAAGTATAGTTAAGGTACCCTTGACGACCTGTATATTAGCGACTAATTCAAAAAGACGCCGAGAACCCATGACTACAGATAACGAAACCGCCCATGTTCTGGTCGTAGATGACGAAAGCGCCATCCGCTACTCCATCACCAAGACGCTGCAGCGTGTCGGCTACCAGGTTGACTCCGCAGCCAGCGGCGAAGAAGCGTTGGAGATGATTGCCCGGCAGAACTATGATGTCATTCTGACCGACATCCGCATGCCCGGCATCAGCGGCGTGGAGCTGCTGGCCCGCGTCCGGGAAAGCGCGCCGGAGGCCATTGTCATCCTGCTTACCGGCTACGCCAGCCTGGACACCGCCGTGGAAAGCCTGCGGCTGGGCGCGCATGACTACCTGATCAAGCCCAGCTCCAGCCAGGACATCCGTGACAGCGTGGCCCGTGGTATTGAGCGCTCCCGCAACCTCAAGCGGCGGCGCGCCCTGCTGGACGCCATCCAGAACAATGTGGCTGAACTTGCCAATGTCGCCGAGGCCAAGTCGCCCGCTGCCCGCGAAACACCGGTTGAACCGGCGCCCGCCCCTGTCACGCCGATTGCCACGCCGATCAACACCATGACTCTGGGTCCGCTGACCATCTTCCCCGGTCGCTACCAGATCGCCATCGGCGAGCAGCCTATCGACCTGACCCCCACCGAGTTTGACCTGCTGCTGTACCTGGCCGTGCACCGTGGACGGGTCGTCCCCTGCCACGAGCTGGTGCGTGAGGTGCGGGGCTATTCCATTGACGAGCCGGAAGCGCGGGAAGTCATCCGCCCTCACATCAGCAACCTGCGCCGCAAGCTGAAGAACGCCGGCCAGGACCCTGACCTGGTAGTGAACATTCGCGGGATTGGCTACCGCCTGGCCGATCTGCCCGGCATGCAGGATTAGCGATGCCGCCCCGACCCGGACGCTGGCCACCTGCGCCGGGCGTCTTGTTGCTGGTAGGGTTGCTGATCCTGCCGTGGCTCCGCGTGCTGCCTGTCCATGCGCAGACCGACGAGGTTGATCGTCTGCTCGCCGGGATGTCCACCACGCAGAAGGTTGCCCAGTTGTTCATGGTCAGCCTGTGGGGGGAAGTGCTCACCCTGGACAGCGCCGCCTTCCTGGCCCGCTACCAGCCCGGCGGCGTCATCCTGTTCGGCTATAACACCAGCACACCGGAACAGATCACCCGCCTGACCAATGACATCCAGGCCGCGATCGTCGCCCAGCCGGGCGCGGCCCCGGCCTGGATCGCTATTGACCAGGAAGGCGGTCCGGTTTCCCGGCTGGCTAACGCGGAGGCCAATGCCTTCACAGCTTTCCCGGTCAGCATGGCCGTAACGGCGACCGGCGATCCAGCCTATGCGCAAAGCATCGGCCTGGCGATGGCCGAGGAATTGCGCGCTGTTGGCATCACCATGAACCTGGCCCCGGTTGCTGATGTGGAGACCAACCCGGATAACCCTGTTCTCTTTCGCCGGGCCTTCAGCGCCGACCCCGCCCTGACAGGCGCCATGGCCGCCGCAATGATCCGGGGGTTGCAGGCGGGCGGTGTGCTGGCCACCGCCAAGCACTTCCCCGGCCATGGCGACACCAGCGAAGACTCACACCTCACCCTGCCGGTCGTCCTACACGATCGCGCTCGCCTGGAGGCCGTGGAACTGGCTCCGTTCCGGCAGGCCATTGCCGCCGATGTAGGGGCGATTCTCGTCGCCCATGTCGCCTATCCTGCTCTTGACCCGGCGCCGGAAACCCCGGCCAGTCTATCGGCGCCGATCATCAGCGGGCTGCTGCGCCAGGAACTCGGCTATGACGGCCTGATCATGACCGATGCGCTGGACATGGACGCCATTGACCGGCGCTACAGCCTGGCCCAGGCCGCTCTGCTGGCGCTCCAGGCCGGCGTAGACCTGATCACGCCGGGACCGCACGTCAGCCTGGAAACCCAGCAGGCGGCCATCGAGGCGATCATCCGGGCGGTAGAAAACGGCGCCATTCCGCTGGAACGGATTGAGGAATCTGCCCGCCGCATTCTACGCCTGAAGGCACAGTTCGACGTGCTGGACTGGTCGCCGCTGGAGCCGGTCACGGCCCGCCAGCGGATCAACCGCGATGCCCATGAACAACTGGTATCGCAGCTGCTCGCCGCCGCGGTGACCCTGGCCTACGACCGGACGGGGGCCATCCCGCTGAGTGCAGAGCGACAGGTGGCCCTGATCTACCCGGCTACCCTGCCGAGCATCGCCCGCACGTGTGAAGCCTATCATCCCGCCCTGCGCTTTGTCGGCGTCTCGCTGGGACCAACAGCAGAAGAGCGCAGCTGGGCGGTCGAGGCCGCGCAGGCGGCGGAAATCGCCATCGTCTTCACCATCGACGCGGCGCAGAACCCCGAGCTGCAGGCGCTGGTCCGCGCCCTGCCTCCGGAGAAGACCATCGCTGTGGCGCTCCGCTCTCCCTACGACTGGCAACAGTTCCCGGATGTTGCCGCGTATATGGCCGTTTACACCCCCCTGCCCGCAGCCATTGACGCTGCCTGCGCGGCCCTGTTCGGCGCCAGGCCGGTCACGGGCATACTGCCAGTGCACCTCAGCCCGACTCTCATGGCTGGCAGCGGCCTTCGCCTGCCCTGAGTCCGGCAGGCTATGTTATACTCCTGAGGCGAGGCGTCTCCTGGCAGGGCTGCTCGCCTGACCGGTGATTCGCTCCCGCAGCGACTTTTGGCCGATTGCGGCGTATTGATTCGCGGCGCTACAGCGCCACCCTCCGGACAGATCCGTGCCCCGGCACTTGAGAGGTTCAACACATGGGAGCAACGCTCAACCCTAACCTGCTGGCGCCAGATACCGCCGCCCTGCTGAATGACACTGCGGCCCTGATGGACCGCTACCGCAAGAACAACATCTTCCCGGAAATGGCATTGCTGGCGCTGATCGAGGCTAAGGACACCCCGGGCCATGCCTTGCTGCAACGGTTTGCCGCCAGCAATAACGTCGATCTGACCCGCCTGGCTCGCCAGACCCGCCTGGCTGTGGAGAGCCGCCGCGATCTCCCCGGCGACCTGGTCTTCATTACCCGGGATAACAAGGCAGTGCAGCTTTCCCGCCAGATGATCATTGCCATCGACGACGCCCTGACCTATGCCGAGCAGAGCAACGAAGTCTACGTGCGCACCGACCACCTGCTGGCCGCCATGAGCCAGAAGCGGCTGGGCACGGGCGGCATCCTGGCCCAGTATGGCATCACCCCGGAAGCAATGCTCAGCCTGATCGGCGGCAGCCCGGCCAAGCCCGCCAGCGCTTCAGCCGTCGCCCGGCAGATGGGCGGCACCGCTGTAGACTACGTGGCGCTGGCCCGCGCCGGGGAGAAGCGCCCCGTCCATTACCGACAGGCATTGTTGACCGAGTTGATCAACATGCTCGCCCAGCGGGTCAACCGGCATGTCATCCTGATCGGGCAGGAAGGCGTCGGCAAGCGCACCCTGGCGTATAGCCTGGCCCTCCTGATCGCCGAGGGCAAAGGCCCGCTTGGGCTGGATCGGCTGGTGCAGATCGACGAAACCGCCCTGCTCGATGACCCGGTGCGGGCCATCCGCGCCGGGATCAACAAGGCGACTGGCGGCATCCTGTTCATCCCGCAGATCGATCGGTTCTTCGACCAGCAAACGCGTCTGCGCCAGCCCAAAGTGCCCGCCGACCTGCAGAAAGCCTTCCTGAGCAGCGACCCCGTGATTATCGGGACAACCACCGAAGCGACCTACAATGAAGTGCTGGCGGCCATCCCGGCGATACACGAGCACAGCCAGCGCCTGCGCGTCCCCGCGCCGGACGAAAAGGAAACCGTGCTCATCCTGCAGACGCTCAAGCCGCAACTCGCCGCTGATTACGACATCACCATCACCGACGACGCGCTGAGTATGGCCGCCGCGCTGGCCAACCGTTACATGTCTGGCACGCCCCTCCCGCGCAGCGCGGAAAACCTGCTCCACCGCGCCGCTGCGCTGGTCAACATGGGCAGCCAGCAGCACATCGCCTTCAAGCCGGAGAAGGAAAACGGTTTTGACAGCACCCTGGACGCCGAAGATGTCACCCTGGCCGCCAGCCAGATGACCGGCATTCCCGTCAGCAAGCTGGGAGAGGACGAGCGCAACCGCTACGCCCGGATGGTCGAGCACCTGCACGAGCGCATCATCGGCCAGGAGGAGGCCGTGCTGGCCGTCAGCCGCGCCGTCAAGACTGCCCGCGTCGGTCTCAAGGATAAGAAACGCCCCATCGGCGGCTTCCTCTTCCTGGGTCCGACTGGCGTCGGCAAGACCGAACTGGCCAAAGCCCTGGCCGAATTCATGTTCGGCAGCGAAGATGCCATGCTCCAGCTCGACATGAGTGAGTTCCAGAACGAGTCTACGGTCAACCGCCTGATCGGTTCCCCCTCTGGCTATGTGGATAGCGAAGCAGGCGGCCAGCTCACCGAGCGCGTCCGCCAGCAGCCTTACCTGATCGTGCTCTTCGACGAGGTGGAAAAGGCCCATCCCCGCGTGCTGGACATCCTGCTTCAGGTGCTGGAAGAAGGCCGGTTGACCGATGGACGTGGCAACACCGCCAACTTCAGCGAAACCGTGATCATCATGACCAGCAATCTGGGCGCGGAACACCTGGCCGTGCCTGAGATCACAGAGGAAGTCCGTGAGGCGGTGATGGAGGAAGTGCACGCCCACTTCCGCCCGGAGTTCCTCAACCGGCTGGACGAGATCGTGATCTTCCACCCGCTGAGCGCGGAGCACCTGGCGCAGATTCTTGACCTGTTGCTCAACGCTGAAGCGCGCCTGGCCGCCACACGGGGCCTGATCCTGGAATTCACCGATCGCGCCCGGCGCTGGATGCTTGACCAGAACGATCATCCCGAATGGGGTGCGCGCCCGCTGCGCCGCATTATCCGCCAGCACCTGCGCGAGCCGCTGGCCGACTTCCTGCTCAAGGAGAATCCCGCCCCCGGCACGGCCATTCACATCACGGCGGGCAAGAACGGCCTGATCTTCAAGACTGCCGCGCCGGAGCAGACCTGATCCGCGCTTGCGCGCGATCTACCGTTGCAGTTAAGCTGTAGCCGTTAGCAGAAGGCGCTGCTCGATCAGCGCTATTATCCTGCTGCATTCAGCCGGCTTTATCACCATGAGGAACGTGATGGACAGTCCTATCGAATTCGGAACGGACGGCATTCGCGGCGTCGCCGGGACTTATCCCCTTTCGCCGGAGGCCGTGCTGGCGACCGGCAGGGCGATCGGCCGCTGGTTGCGGGAGAATGCCGCTGCACCAACAGCCGTCATCGGTCGGGATACCCGCCCCAGCGGCGAGCAAATTACCCATGCCCTGCTGGCCGGGCTAACCGCCGAAGGCGTGGCCGCCGATGATGTTGGCGTGATGACCACGCCCGGCATCGCCTACCTGACCCGCGCCCTGGGTTACAGCCTGGGCATCGTGATCTCTGCCAGCCACAACCCTGCCGATCAGAACGGGATCAAGGTGATTGGCAGCGACGGCTTCAAGCTCAGCGACGACGCGGAAGCAGCTATAGAAACCCTGATCATGCGCTACCTGGCCGACCCACCCGCCTCCAGTGGGTTTGGCCGGGTGCATCGCGCCGAACAGCACCGCAGCCGCTACCTGCAGCACCTCCTGACCGGCCTGGCGCCGGACACGCTACAGGGCCTTTCTGTGGTGCTGGACTGTGCTAATGGGGCGTCTTACGCCATCGCGCCGGAAGCCTTCGCCCGGCTGGGAGCCGCCGTCACAGCGCTCGGGACGGCGCCGACCGGCGACAACATTAACGTGCGCAGCGGCAGCGAGCATGTCCGGCGACACAGCGAGACACTGCGAGCGATGATCGCCGACAGCGGCGCCGACGTAGGCATTGCCTTTGATGGCGACGCGGATCGCGTGGTCTTCCTGACTCCGGGCGGCACGCTGATCGATGGTGATCACATCCTGGCGCTGCTGGCGGATCACCTCCTGCAGCGCGGCGACCTGCCCGGCCTGACCGTGGTCGCCACGACCATGAGCAACAGCGGCCTGGAGCACTATCTGCGTCAGCGGGGGATCACCCTGGAGCGCACCAAAGTCGGCGACCGCTACGTGATGGAGCGCATGCGCGCTGGCGGCTACCGGCTGGGTGGCGAGCAGGCCGGGCACATCATCCTGCTCGACGACGAACACACCGCCGGGGATGGCATCTACATTGGCCTGCAGGTGGCGGCGCTGATCGCCCGCCAGCGTACCCTGCTGGAAGATATCGCCCGCGCCATGCCCCGCTACCCACAGGTGATCGTCTCTACCCATCTGGCCCGCCAGGTCCCGCTGGAAGGCATCCCGGCGTTGCAGCCGCTGGTGGACGAGACCCTGGCCGCCTTTGATCACCAGGGACGCGTCAACATGCGCTACAGCGGCACGGAGCCGAACCTGCTGCGGGCAATGGTGGAAGGTGGGCCACGATCGTCAATGGACGAAGTGATCGAGCGGGCGTTGGCGTTATGCCAGCTGGTCATCCAGGCCGGTCAGAGTGATTCGGCCCAGATCGATATCGTCGACTGCGCAACAGGTGCTAAAATTGACGCCAACAAATACCGCTGAGCGCACCAGGAAAGGGCAGAGCATGACCCAGGTCAAGAGCCATGTCTTCCGCAAGTATGATATTCGCGGCCTTGTCACCGGCGCCGATCCTGACCTGACCCCGGATTTCGCCCGGCTGGTCGGCAGGGCCTACGGCACCTACATGAAGCGCCACCATGATATTGAGCGCGTTTACGTCGGCAGCGATAACCGCGAAAGCTCCCCTGCCCTGCGCGCTGCCCTGATCGAGGGCGTCGCCGCCAGCGGCGTCGACGTCACCGACATCGGCCAGGTGCTGACGCCAACCGTCTACTTCGCCACCGCTTCTCACGGCCCGCGTTCCGGCGGGGTGATGATCACCGGCAGCCACCTCAATACAGACTATAACGGGATCAAGCTGGCCCATGGCAAGCTGGCGCTCTATGGCGACCAGATTCAAACGTTGCGCGAGATGATCGAAGCCGACGACTTCAATTCCGGCAACGGGCGGATCACCGAAGACTTCAGCATGATCCACCGCCATCTGGAAACGGTCAAGAGCAAGGTCAAGCTGGGCAGCCGCAAGATCAAGGCGGTCGTGGACGCCGGTAACGGTCTGAGTGGCGCGTACATGCCGGCAATCATGGAATCGCTGGGCGTGGAAGTGATCTGCCTGTTCTGCGAACCGGATGGCACCTTCCCTAACCACCTGCCCAACCCCGAGGACCCGGAGTTGACCAAAGACCTTGAAGCCGCCGTGGTCGCGCACGGCGCGGACATCGGCATCGGCTTCGATGGCGACGCTGACCGCTGCGGCACGATCGACGAGCGCGGCCACCATGTCGCGGCGGATCGTCTGCTGGCCCTGCTGGCCCGTGACCTGCTCAGCCGTCGCCCCGGCTCCAGCATCGTCTTTGATGTCAAATCATCCCAGGCGCTGGCTGACGAGATCAAGAAGCACGGCGGCCACCCGGTCATGTGGATGGCCGGCCACAGCCTGATGAAAGCCAAGATGAACGAGATCGGCTCTCCACTGGGCGGTGAGGTCAGCGGGCACATCTTCATTGGCGAAGACTACTACGGCTTCGATGATGCGCCGCTGGTGTCGCTCAAAGTGCTGGAAATCCTCAGCAAGAGCGATCAAAGCTTCTCCGAACTGCTGGCCGGGATGCCCAGCCTGGTTGCCACGCCGGAGATCATCTTGAGCACGCCGGACGCTGACAAGTGGCGCGTTATCAGCGCGCTGGCAGCTAAGCTCAAGGAGAAGTACGAAGTCGTGGATGTAGATGGGGCGCGGGCAATCTTTGAACAGGGCTGGGGACTGGTGCGAGCCAGTAATACGCAACCGGCGATCACGCTGCGCTTTGAGGCTTACACCAAACCGGAGATCGTCCGCTATATGAATCTGTTCAACGATATGCTCAAGGCTCACCCGCAGGTTGACCGCACCAAGCTGGAAGAACTGATCGCCGCCTACAGCTAGCGCCTGCGTAATGGTTGCAACCGCGGGCGTCAGCCAGAGAGGTTGACGCCCGCGCTGTCTTTCAGATGCGGCTGCGCCCGTCGGGCAGGTAGCCACGGCGCACCGCCCGCGTCTCATCCAGCGTGATGAAAGCGCCCGGATCAACGTTATTCACACAGTCGATGACGCGCTGGATGTCCCGGTGCCTGACCACGATCCGCACGGAACCGACCACCCCGCTGACACCCTGGCCCAGCGACTCGGTCGCGCCAAACCCGGCCCGGCGCACCTGCTCGGCGATCTGGTGGGCGTGATGAGCAGACACTACGTTCACCGTCGCAAAGTTGGTCACGAAACGCTCTTCCAGCAGCATCCCGATGTACGTCCCAACAGCGAAACCCAGGCAATAGGCCGTCAGGTTCCAAAGGTTATCCAGCTGGCTGACCACGCTGCCCAGCGCCACCGCAAAAATCAACGCCTCAAAGAAGCCCAGCACCGACGACAGCAACCGGCGGCCCCGCACCGTGATCAGCATCCGCACGGTGGAAATCGACACTCCCAGAATGCGCAGGGCGAAGATTCCCAGCGCGCCCAGAATTTGCCCTTCAACCCCCATTACTGCTTTCCTCTTCAGCGTCCTTCGCTTCCACGATGGAATTACCCTGCCCTGCCCCGCTGACCAGCCGCACCGGTCGCAGCAGACTGCGGTCAAAATGGGCGATCTCCGCCGGGTCCATGCTCTCCAGCGCCGCCCGAACCTGCGCCGCGTCCGTGCGCAGCCCGGCCACATCTACCCCCCGGCAAACATCCGGCAGCGGCGCAAGCCACTGCAGGCTGCGCAGGAGCATCTTCAGCGCCCCGCGATGATTGCCCCGTGTAATCTGGTAGTAGGCCACACCGACCTGCAAAATCGCCCGGTAGAGATCGCGCACTGGCCCGCGTTCCGCCATCCACAGCGCCTCAAAGAGGTCATGCTGCCGGTAGTATTCACCGGCGTTGAAGCGGCGGATGCCTTCCAGCGCCTCCGGCGGCAACGGCTCCCCACACTGATCCGCCAGCGTCGTATTGATGTACCGCCGTCTCTGCTCCCGGCGCGCCAGCAAACGGGATAGCTCCTGACCCAGTAGTGCTGGCGGCAATACCTCGTCCGCACCGGCGTCGCGCCCCACAGCGATCAGGGTCGGATCAGCGGTCACCAGCGCCACAGGGATGCGCCGCGTAGCCGGGCTGGCCTTAGACGCTGCGACCCACCGGCGCCAGTCGCTATGCGAGCCATCCACCACAATCACCGCCGGCAAATCCCCGGCCAACCGCCTGACATACCCTGCCACATCACCGGTCGGCGGATAGCGCACCACCCGGCAGGAGACTTCAACAGCGGCAAGTTCCTCCCGCCATTCGGAGTCCCCGATGATCACAACGGCAGCGATATCGCTCACAGGCATACTCCTGGCAGGGATGTTCGCCGGCGCAGCTGGCTGGCGATTGAGTCTATCCTATCAGTGGCGATGATGGTATCCTACGACCCGCATTGTACCGATAAGACTTACCTTCGCGGGAGATTCAACCGCCATGGCTCACATCTTCGTCACCAATGATGATGGCGTCCAGGCCCCCGGCTTGCTGGCGCTGGTTCAGGCGCTAAAGACGCTGGGCACCGTCCAGATCGTCGCCCCCGCCGTCAATCAGAGCGCCATCGGCCACAAGAAGACACTCTTCCAGGACATCCCCATGCACGAAACCGCCCTGGCCGACGGCACCCCGGCCTATGCGGTGGGCGGCTCTCCTGCCGATTGCATCGCCATCTGCGCCCTGGGCGCAACACCCTGGCCGCCCGACCTGGTCGTCTCCGGGATCAATCGTGGCCCTAACATGGCCCAGGACATCACCTACAGCGGTACGGTCACCGCCGCCTTCGAATCCGTGATTCACGGCGTCCCGGCCATCGCCGTCTCGCTGGATAACCACCGCGCCGACAGCGTGGAAGACTACCGGCCTGCCGCAGCCATCGCTGTCAGGGTCGCTGCCCGTGTACTGGAAAAAGGACTGCCGCCGCTGACCATTCTCAACCTTAATGTGCCGGACGGCCCTACCGTCCGGGGCCTGCGGCTGACCCGCCAGGGCATCCGCATCTACCGCGATGCCCTCTCCCGCGATGGCAACATCTTCCAGATCGTCGGGGAAGTGCCTACCGGCGTCTACAACCAAGAAGGCACCGATCTGTGGGCTGTCCATAATGGCTACGCCAGCCTGACGCCCCTGCACCTGGACCTGACCGCTCATCGCTTCATCGCCGACCTGGCTGCCTGGGACATCACACTGCAGGATAGCTGAGCGATTCACAGCTCAACTCCTTGACATATTGACAATCGTCTATATAATGTCGGCTATGAGCCATGAATCAGTGCTTTTCGCCAAAGCGATCGCCGACGAGACGCGGCAGGAAATTATGGGACACCTGTGCTGCGTCTGGCTGAGCGTGAATGATGTGGTGGAGCGACTGGGTGGGCGGGTCAGCCAGCCTACCGTTAGCCACCACCTCAAAATCCTGCAGGAAGCCGATCTGGTGCTCGTCCGGCAGGAAGGCCGCCAGCGCTTCTACACGCTCAACCAGGCGCGGCTCACGGTGTGCTGTGGCACCCTGCTGCGCACCTTTGCCCCGGATTACGCTGGAGAAGCGCCGGCCATCCGCCCTGACACGATCGTGGGGCCAGACGCTGACTCGTGAGAGGAAACCGCCAGCCTCTCTTTTTTGGCGGAAAGCATTGACAATCATCTATGCATTGGAGGATAGAATGACCGACCAGCGCAGCGCCATCCACAACGCCGTTCGCGATCATTACGCCGGGATCGCCCGCCAGGCTGACCCGGAGCTAAAACTGAGCGCGGCGAGCTGCTGCGGTGATTCATCAGCAGCCAGTTGCAGCTGTAACTCAACCGTGTATGACCCGGCTCTGCTGCAGAATCTGCCTGCCAGCGTCACCGACCTCTCCCTCGGTTGTGGCGACCCGGTCACCATTGCCGCCCTCAGACCCGGCGAGACCGTGCTGGACCTCGGCAGCGGCGGCGGGATCGACTGCTTCCTGGCCGCCCGGCAGGTCGGGCCACAGGGGCGCGTAATCGGCGTCGACATGACGCCGGAGATGCTGGAGCGAGCCGAAGCCAACCGGATCCGGCTGGGGATGGCTAATGTCGAATTCCGCCGGGGCCAGATCGAGGCCCTGCCGGTGGAGAACGCCACCGTCGACGTGATCATGTCCAACTGCGTGATCAATCTATCGCCGGACAAGGCCGCCGTCTTCCGGGAAGCCTTCCGGGTGCTCAAGCCCGGCGGTCGGATTGCGATCAGCGACATCGTGACGGTGGGCGACTTCAGCGCTGAGCAGCGAGCGCAGCTTGACCAGTGGGCTGGCTGTGTGACCGGCGCGATCGATGTTGGGGACTACACCGACCTGATGCGTTCCGCGGGCTTCGTCGAGATCACGGTCGTCGATAAGGCGGATGCGGACGCGATTGTTACCCCCGCGCCGGGGACGCCGCGCATCCTGAGCGCGCGGATCACCGCGCGTAAACCGGCCTGATGCTCATGCGACTGGCGACCGGATAGCCGCCCGCCTGTCGCATTATCGGCCACCTCACCCCTGACCCTTCCGCATCTCATGACCAAGGACAACGCGGGGGACCAGGGGTGAGGCTGCCGTCGAAGCGCTGCCAGGTTCTACCTGCTCTCCTCCAACGAATAATGCTGGCTGTTTTGGTCGGAAAGCGATACACTCCCCGCGTGTACTTCCTTATGATGCGATGAACAAGCGGGGGTCCAGCTATGCCCTTTCAGCCCTTCAGCCGTGTCCTTATCCTCGTGATGATCGCCCTGGCCCTGACGGGGTGTGGCACTTTCGCTACGCCGGTGAGCGAGGTGCAGCCCACCCGCGAACCGGTCACCCTGGCCCCGGCCGTCCTCCAGCGCATGACTCAACCGGCGGAAAGCGCGGCAATCAGCCAGCAACCGACGACCGCCCCCACCGAACTCCCGCCAACCGAGCTACCGCCAACGGCAACGCCAACCGCCGTGCCGCCAACAGCCACCGCTACCGCTACCAGTACGCCAACGCCCATCCCGCCCACAGCGACGCCAGCCAGCATCGGCGACCCTGTCAACGGGGAGGCGCTATTCCGTAATGGCAAGGCGGCTGCGCCCGCCTGCGTCACCTGCCACATGATCGAGCAGGACACCATCCTGATCGGCCCGTCCATGGTGGGCATTGCTGCGCGGGCGGCTACCCGCGTCGAAGGCGAGAGCGCCGAGGAATATCTGCGGCAATCCATCCTGGAGCCGAATGCCTACCTCGTACCGGACACGCCGACCAACATCTTCGCCGCCGGTGGCAACAGTCTGATGTTCCAACAATATGCCGACTACCTGACCGAGCAGGATGTCAACGACCTGATCGCCTACATGCTGTCGCTCAAGTAACCTGCCGACGGCTGTCCATAGCCTGTCAGACTCGTCCCCACCCTGTCTCAATCTGAGGCAGGGTTTCTTTTTGCCTGCCTGCACATCCCATCCCTGAATCGTCAATTTTGGATAATGTCCATATAATACATATGAATATCGTTATTGTGTTCTTTTGATGCCCCGGAGTGCTCCAAGATGACTGATACGCCCGGCAGCAACAACGATCACTGGTATGACCCGCCTGAAGACCTCGCCAGAAACGCCCACATCCCCGACTACGAAGCCGTCTACGCCCAGGCGCAGCGCGACCCGGAAGCCTTCTGGGCGGAACGCGCCCGTGAACTGGAGTGGTTCCAGCCCTGGGAAAAAGTCCTTGATGACAGTCAGGCCCCGTTCTACAGGTGGTTCATCGGCGGCAAGACCAACATCGCCCACAATGCCCTGGATCGGCACATCGGCACCTGGCGCGCCAACAAGGTCGCCCTGATCTGGGAGGGCGAGCCAGGTGATGTGCGCTCCTTCAGCTACTGGCGGATGTGGCAGGAAGTCAACCGCTTCGCCAACATCCTGCGCAGCATGGGCGTCCGCAAGGGCGACACAGTAACCATCTACATGGGACGTGTCCCGGAGCTGGTCTTTGCCATGCTGGCCTGCGCCAAGATTGGCGCCGTTCATTCCGTGGTTTACGGCGGCTTCAGCGAGCAGGCGCTGGCCGATCGTATTGAGGACAGCAAGAGCCGCGTACTGGTTACCTGTGACGGCGCCTGGCTGCGCGGCAAGATTGTCCCGCTTAAAGACACTGTCGACGAAGCGGTGCGCCGTTCCCCGATTGTCGAGCACATCATTGTCGTCAGGCGCACCGGGCAGGACGTGTACATGGAGTCCGGGCGCGACTACTGGTATCACGACCTGCGGGCGCTGCCGATTGCCGCCACCCGCGCTGAAACCGAGGTGATGGACTCCGAGGATCCGCTGTTCATCCTCTACACCAGTGGCACCACCGGCAAGCCCAAGGGCGTGCTGCACACGCACGGCGGTTACCAGGTTTACGTCAGCACCACCCTGAAGTGGGTATTTGATCTCAAAGATGAAGACCGCTGGTGGTGCGCCGCCGATCCCGGCTGGATCACCGGGCATAGCTACATCGTCTACGCCCCGCTGATCCTGGGCGCAACCAGCTTCATGTACGAAGGCGCGCCGACCCACCCCTACCCCAACCGCTGGTGGAAGCTGATCGAGTACTACGGCATCACCATCCTCTACACCGCGCCGACCGCCATCCGCGGTCTGATGCGCTTTGGCGACGCCTGGCCCAGCCGCCACGATCTGAGCAGCCTGCGCCTGCTGGGCAGCGTCGGCGAGCCGATCAACCCGGAAGCATGGCGCTGGTACTACGAAGTGATCGGTCGCAGCCGTTGCCCGATTATGGATACCTGGTGGCAGACGGAAACCGGTGGCTTCATGATCACGCCGCTACCCTCCGTCCGGCTCAAACCTGGCAGCGCCACCCGCCCCTTCCCCGGCATCGAGGTTGATATCGTCGACGAAGCGGGGAATCCCGTCCCACCCGGCGTAGATGGTATGCTGGTGATCAAGAAGCCGTGGCCTGCCATGCTGCGCACGGTCTACGGCGACCCGCAGCGCTACATCGACCAGTACTGGAGCGCCTACCGCAAGCAGGGCTGGTATCTGGCCGGGGATTCCGCCCGCCGTGATAAGGACGGTTACATCTGGATCATCGGTCGCATCGATGATGTGATCAAGGTCAGCGGTTACCGCCTGGGCACGGCGGAAATCGAGTCCGGGCTGGTCAGCCATCCCGCTGTGGCGGAGGCTGCCGTAATCGGCGTACCGGATGAGATCAAGGGCAATGCCATTTACGCCTACTGCCTGCTGGCCAAAGGCTACACCGTCACACCGACCCTGGAACAGGAATTGAAGGAGCACGTCCGCCACGAAGTCGGCCCGATCGCCGTCCCGGCCAGGATCGAGTTCCTGGAAAGTCTGCCCAAGACGCGCAGCGGCAAGATCATGCGCCGCGTGCTCAAGGCGCGGGCGATGGGCCTGCCGGAAGGCGACGTGAGCACGATGGAGGAATAAAAGCGTTTGTCCGCCGGAACGGGGCGCGTCAGGCCCGGATGCGCCCCGTAAGGCCGCCGTCAGGCGCTTATCAGGATGTCAGCGCCATAGCGCCGATTGAACCGCTGCCGGGCGCATGCTACCCTCAGGTCAGCCAGGAAGACCCGGCAACCAGCCGGGCTGCACCGGAGGGAGAACAGCGGAATGTGGTACATCACGCGGCGCTATCTCAGGCTCTTTGTGTGGCACTGGGGGCCGGTGCTGGCGGCCATGCTGGTGATGTTCGTCGCCTCCGCTCAGCCCAAGTATGGCCCACCGCCGGGGGCCAGCCCGTTTACGGTCTATTTCTCCGGCGTTTTGCCGGTCTTCCCCGGCCTTTGGGAATTCCTGATCAAGAAAAGCGCCCATATGATTGCCTACGGCATCCTCGCCTTGCTGCTGGCGCGGGCGCTGGTTGCCTGGGGCGTGACCGCCCGCCGGGCGGCAATCCTGGCCGTCTTGCTGACCCTTGCCTACGCCCTGCTGGATGAAGCGCACCAGGCGCTTGTACCGGGCCGCCATGCCTCGCTGACGGACATCGGACTGGACGCAGCCGGGGCGTCTCTGTTCATGGTTGTGGGGCATTTTGTCCGCAGGAAGCCCCCGCTGTCCTGAGCGCAACAAAACAGGGCGCGGCTTTGTCCCACCGCGCCCTCGTAGCCCGTCTCGATTTGGCAGAGGCGAACGGCTAGCGCCGGTTCAGGCGCAATTCGTACTTCCCGCCATTGTAGGCGAACTCCCGTACCAGGATGGTATATGTGCCACTGCCGGGCAACGTGAATTCCAGCCGCGAGTCGTAGCCGTCGCTGAAGCCGTCGTCGTTATAGGCAATCTGCAGGTTCCGCGGATCGTACAGCGCCACCACCGGGTCAAAGCCGCTCCCGGCGTCGCTGGCCACCAGTTCAATCACCACCTGATCCCCGCCGCCGCCACTGAAGGTCCAGCCATGTTGCTGACCGGCGTCAAGCGTATCCCGCCGCGATTCGCCATAGCCCAGGCTGCCGCGCCCGATCACGCCGGACGGTAACGGCGAACCGATTGCCTCAAAGCTCAGCACGCCGCTGGCGTCCAGAGTCTGCAGCACCGGTGGCACGCCGCCTGCCTCAAGCGTCCCGACCATCTCGGACAGTCCGCCCGCCTGCAGCGTTCCCATGACCGACTCGTCGATGGGGAAACCCTCGGCTTGCAAAGTCGCCATGACCCCTGACGTATCGATCTGACTGATCACCTGCTGAGCGACATTGACGCCGATGGCCGGGAGCACATACGTCAGCGCCAGGCATCCCAGACACACCAGCAAGACCAGCCCGCCCAGCACTGCCAGCAGGATAACGAGCGGGTTCGTACCTTTCCGGGTTGCCGTCCGCGCAGCTGTAGCCGCGGAGCGCTGTGTCCCCTGGCGCGGCTGTGACGTTCTGGCGGCTGGTCGGGAGCCTGTCCCCGCTGCCGTCCCGAAGGGATCGCCCTCCGTCGGGCGCGGACGGGCCTTGCGGCGCGGCGCCTCCGCCGCGGGTTGCCCCGCCGCGCTTTTCACAGCAAACGGATCTTCTTCTGTCTCCGCCGCCGATGGGCCAAAGGTCTTGGCTGGTCCAAACGGATCGTAGGCAGGGGCGGCAGCCTGTCGTTCCGCCGCCGGAGGCGGGAACGCAAATGGGTCTTCCTCACCTGCAACGGGTGCGCCAAAGGTCTGCGCCGACCCAAAGGGATCGTAGGCTGGAGCAGCTGTTTCACGTTCTGGCGTCGCCGGTGCAAAGGCAAACGGATCCTCCTCTACTTCCTGATCCGCCAGCGCATACGACTCCACCGGCGGCGCGCTCACCTCCGGCGCAGCAAACGGATCAGCCCCGGCGAACGGATCAGAAGCCGAATCCCCGGAGCCAAACTCGCCGGGTTCGGGTTCCGGCTCTGGCTCAGGTTCAGGGGCCGGGCGCGGATACAACTCGTTGATGCGGGCCAGCATCCGCTGCGCCTTCTCGTGGTCAGGACGCAGCCGCAACAGAGTTTCCAGCGCCTCGCGGGCGTCATTGGGATCGGTCAGAGCGTTGGCCATCAGCCACCAGGCGTTGGCGTCCTGCTCATTGGCCTTGAGCACCGGCAGCAGCACCTGCACTGCCTCAGCGCGCCGGTTGGTCTTGATCAGTTCGGCAGCCCGGCGCAAAAGTTCCATCGAATCAGTCATCGGATTATGCCTTTCGATTGAGTCGCCAGCCAGAGCAGCGACACCCTCGTTATGGCGCATTATAGGCAAATTGCGCCTGCAGGGCTAACGCCACTGCGCTGCATCCAGACAGTCCGCGTTATGTTAGCATAGAGGCAGGCAGCGGCGTAGCAGGCGCTGACCGGGATAGCTATGGACTTCCTGAATGCGTTATCTCCATCCAGTGATCGCACCGATTCCTCCCCGGCGATCCCGCAGCTCGGCGAGGAATTCAAACTGGCCCCGCCCGGCCCGGAAGTAGCGCTTGCTCCGGTGCACCGGGTGATCCTGGTAGCCGAAGCCTTCCTGCCCAAATTTGACGGCGTATCCAAGACGGTGCTGATGACCCTGCGCCATCTGCAGCTGACCGGACGGGAGGCGCTGATCTTCGCCCCGGATACAGCCCCCAGCGCGATTGGCCCGACGACGGTGATCCCGGTGCCTTCCCTGGGCATGCCGTTTTACCCGGAATCGCGGGTCGCCCTGCCCAACCTGGGATTGCGCCAGTATCTGGACGACTTCCAGCCCGATCTCATCCATCTGTTCAGCCCGGCGTTGTTCTCGCTTACGGCTGCCCTCGCTGGCTGGGACCGCGGCATCCCCATCGTTGCCACCTACCAGACCGACCTGCCGGGCTACAGCGAGGAATACGGCTACCCGTTCCTGACTACGCCGATCCGTGAATGGCTGCGCATCACCCATAACCTGTGCCACCTGACGCTGGCGCCTTCACAGGACACCATCCGCCAGTTGCGTGCGTGGGGGTTCCACCGCGTCCGTTACTGGGGGCGTGGCGTCAACAGCCGCCGCTTTCACCCGGCCAGACGCAGCGCCGAAGCTCGCCGCCGCCTGCTGGGCCAGCGCCCGGCTGAGTCGCTGGTCTGCCTGTATGTTGGCCGCCTGGCCAGGGAAAAACACCTTGACCTGCTGCGGCAGGTGGCGGAACTGCGCGGTGTCGCGCTGGCCATCGTAGGCGATGGACCGGCCCGTCCTGAGATCGAGAGCCTGTTTGCCGGTACAGGAACAGTCTTCACCGGCTATCTGTTCGGCGACGAACTGGCCGCCGCCTACGCCAGCGCCGATATCTTTGTCTTCCCCGGCACTCGGGAGACCTTCGGCCAGGTAGTACTGGAAGCGCTGGCCTCCGGGCTGCCGGTGGTCGTCCCCGCCAGCGGCGGCGTTACGGACCTGGCCGTTCCCGGCGAGACGGGCATCATCTGTTCGCCGACGGCAGAGGCTTTCGCTGCTGCGGTGCGTCTGTTACGCGATCAGCCGGCGTTGCGCCGTCGACTGGCCGCGGGTGCGCGCGTCTATGCCGAGGCACGCCCATGGGAACGGATCATGGCCCAGCTGGAAGGCTACTACGCCCATGCGGTGCAGCTTAACAGGCGCTGGCGGCGATTCCTGAGGGCGCGTCAACCAACTGCTTGATCGAGCTTGAGGAACTAGTGGGGCAACAACGAAGCGCCGGAGCTTAAGGCCTTGAACCACATAACACAAGGTGGGTAGTCGTGAAACGACATGACCCTATCAATTGGTGTTGGTTCGAATAGCCCCGAATGCCCGGCGCTTCTATCTGTATTATACAATGATTTTCGGTTCGTGGTGCGCAGCATTTAACAGACACGCGCTGTACCCTGTACGGCTCATCTCAACCCGCTGCCGCGCTGGTCATAACATCAACCGGGAGGAGAATGATTGCCATGCCTGAAGCCAAAACTCTGGCCCTGATCGCCCATGATGGCAAAAAGGCGGACATGGTCGCCTTTGCCCTGGAGCATCGCGACATCCTGTCCCGCTATGAACTGGTCGCCACCGCCACCACCGGCCAGTTGTTGGCGGAAAAATGCGGTTTGAAAGTGGAATGCGTACTCTCCGGCCCGCGCGGAGGGGATGCCCAGATCGCCGCGCGGGTGGCGGAAGGGGTGATCGAGGCGGTCTTCTTCTTTATCGACCCACTGGGCAAACACCCGCACGACCCGGACATTCAGGGGCTGATGCGCATTTGCAACGTGCACAACGTGCCGCTGGCTACCAACACCGCCACCGCCGCCTTCATCATCTCTACCAAAGCGCTCTAGGCCGGCTCCTGTCCCGCCTTCCGTTCAGGCCAGCCCTTCCATGATCGCCCGGACAGTGGCGACAGCGCGATCCGGCGGGATGCGATCGGCGGCCAGGTAATTGTCGTGCAGGGCAGCCTGGACATTTGGCATATGCGCCACCGGGATCACCGGCTGGCGGACAGTCACGGCAGTGTCCGGATCAACTACGACGATCACCGCGTAAACCGGCACGTTGGTGATGCCGCGCTCAGCCAGGAAAACACGCAGAGCATTGACATCACGGGCGGCTTCCTGAGTCGGATTTTCGCTGATTGGCTGCAGTTTGCCGCCGGAGTCGGCAAACCACAGGTTACGCTCCGAATAGTAGGCGCCGGTACGGCGGAAAAAATAGAAGACCAGGACACCGGGCGGGCCAACCAGCACAGCATCCACATAGCCCAGCCCGCGCCGCCCGATATTGCGGATGAAGGTATAGCGGTAATCCAGGAAGCGGGCCAGGTACTCCGCCATCCGCAGGGCATAAGGATTATCGCGGGGGAAGCGCAGACCGCGCAGGATCAGCACCCCGGCGACCAGCAGGATAGCCAGCCCGCTTACCAGCGCAGCGCCCTTGAGAAACTCATACCAGCCAGCGCTGGACAGGGGGACAACCACCAGCAGGAACCATGCCGCGAGGATCACCAGGCCGAACAGGGCCAGCAGCATCCCGACTACCAGCAGCCGCCGGGCCTGCCGGGCCATAGCCTGAGTGGGCGAGATATTCCGCATCGTCAGGTACCCTTTCGCGCTGGCGACTGCGGCATGGGACTACAGGGAGGAAGGTGAATCCGCCGGCTGGGCAGGTGGCATCTCGGCGGTGCCATCGGCGCTCACTTGAGCCAGCGCGGCCCGCCGCTCCAGAATCCCTTCCAGCAGACGTTTGAATTCATCCGGGTGCGGCAGGGGCTTATACAGGAGCATATCCGCCTGGGAGATAGCCATCGCTTCATCTTCTTCCGCTGGCGACATATGGTAGGCGGTGATCAGGCAAATTCCGATGTTGCCCAGGATGGAGCTTTGCCGGAGGCGGGCCGCAACTTCGATACCCGAAATATCCGGCAGGCGGATATCGATGATCGCCATCGTAGGGAGATCAGTTTGAATCCGCATGGCATCCACATCTTCGATCCAGGCAATGGCCTCACTGCCATCCACGAAAGCGACGCCATCAATCCCCCAGAATTCAAACATGGCTAGCAGCAACTCGTAGATGTCAGGCTCATCGTCGACAACCATCCAGGTAGCCAAAGCGTGCTCCTTGCCCAGCGTGCCAGCCGGAAACTTTCGCCGCTCCAGGGGAGCGGTCTACAACGGCGACGATCGGGTTAGTTCAATCATAAAGAGGTATGGCTCTGGAGGCAAGCCGTACCCTGGCGGGATTTTCGCGACTCTGACACATTCCTCCTTTGACCAGCCGGTTGTATCTCCAGCCATGCGCTGGTAGTATGGTTGGTAGAACGTTTGCATGGGGGGAATCGCCTCTGTTCACTTTTTGATATCCCGTTTCATTACCCAGGCGTCAGGCGCCGCCCCATGCATCTGAACGCCGGACCCTGACCCGGAGAGGTGGCGGTGACAGACTCCCGGCCCCAACCACTGGCCCTGTCAGCCCAGCAGCAGGAGGCACGCGGCATTTTCGGATTTATCCGCACGCTTGGCACGATCAGCGAACGCCTTTTCCGTCGATCCTACCAGGAGCAAAGCCAGGCTACCTTGACTCCAGCGGATTCCCCGGCTGAGCTTGGCGATCAGCTTCACCGTCGCGAGAGCCAGACTCAGCATCTGACGGCGGTCCTGGAGAATCTGGGTGAAGGCGTGATCATGCAGGATTCCGCCGGCCGTATCCTGCTGATGAACAAGGCCGCCTACCAGATGCTCGGCAGCCAGAAGGCCTTCTGGGAAGGGCCGCTGGCCCGTCTGCACCAGCAGGCCCAGAATATCAGCGGGATAACCGCCGAACTGGAGCCGCTGGGGGCGCCCATCCGCGCCCAGATCAATGACCGTATCCTGGGCGCCCAGGTTGCTGCTGTTGGCGACAGCAGCGGCCAGGTCATCGGCACCGTCATCGTCCTGCGGGATGTCACCCGTGAAGTGCTGGCGGAGCGGCTCAAGGACGATTTCATCACCCAGATTTCCCACGAACTGCGCACCCCGTTGACCGCCATCAAGGGCATGAGCGACATCTTGCTCAGCCAGCCAGCCGATCGTCCACCGAACCGTCGCTTTCTGGAAACCATCAGCCGCAACGTTGACGTGCTGGATCGGATGATCGTCGAGTTGCTGGATATCTCAGAGATCAGCGCCGGGACATTCGCCGTCCGCCACGATGAACTGGCCCTCGACGAAGTGATCTGGAGCGTCATCCGCGGTCTGCAACCGCGCTGGGAGCGCGCCCGCCTGGAAATTCATGTCCAGAGCATCCGCCCGGAGCAGTCCCGCATCCTGGGGGATAACCGGCGGCTGCGCTGGGCGCTGGGGCACATCCTCGAGAATAGCATCAACTACACCCTGCCCGGTGGGCGTATCATGGTTCGCTTTGGTGAGCTTCGCCAGGGACGCATCCTGATCCAGGTCGAAGATACCGGTGTGGGCATCCGCGAGACAGACCTGCCGCACGTCTGTGAACGTTTTTACCGGGGTGAGGCGCGTACACCCGACAACCGGCTGATC
>JAIOAT010000003.1:68902-145211 GCA_019873685.1 Chloroflexota bacterium | reverse complement strand
CCGCCGACGTCTACGCCGACTGAGGTGCCGCCAACAGCGGCGCCCACGGCGACCGATCAGCCGGTCAGCGCCGCTGCTTCCGCCGGGCAGGTCGTCGAGTCCGATGATCCTCAGGTGGAGCGTGCCGGTGAGTGGGCCACCTATGCTGACGGTCAGGCCAGCGGCGGGGGCTTTCTCTACACCAGCGGGCAGGTCGCCGACGCCCTGACGCTGGCCTTCTATGGCACCAGCGTAGTGATCGTCTACGTGCTGCATCCGGCTTTTGGCACGTGGGCGATTGAGGTGGATGGTGCGCTGCTGGGGACGATCGACGGCGCTGGCCCGGCCTACGTATACGGGGCGCAGGCAGCGATCCGCAATCTGCCGGCAGGCTGGCATACGCTGCGCGTCCGCGCGGTAACCGGCATGTTCGCCATCGATGCCTTTCAGGTGGAGGGTGGGGTTGCGGTGGCGGCCCTGCTGCAGCCGACGGCAACGCCGACTTCGCCGCCCTTCATCACGATGACGCCAGCGCCAACTGAACCGGCGATGCCAACCGAACTGGTTACCGCCGCGCCAACCGATCCGCCGCTGGCCGAACCGACCGCGACATCCCTTGCCGCGGCGACCCTTGCGCCGACAGAGACGTCGCTGGCGGCAGCCACGGCTACCATGACGCCGGAATCGCCGGTGGCCACAGTTGAAGCGCCTGCTGACGCGCCAATAGCGACGCTCCCGCCAGTGGAGACAGCGACCTCCGCGCCGACAGCGACGCCGACTCTGACGGCGACGCCGACCGCCACGCCTGCGCCGGTAGCGTTGCCGTTCGTCGAGACGTTTGACAGCGGCGGCAGCTGGCTGGCCGAGGGCGGCTGGCGGCTGGACGCGCAGTCAGCCTACAGCGGCGCGGGCTGGTTCGCTGATGCTGCCGGGCGCGGCCAGGTGAGTCTGCTGACCTCTGGCGCGGCTATCGATCTGGGGAGCGCAGCGGCGCCGCAGATGAGCTTCTGGTATCGCAGCGCCCTGGACGGGAGCGATCTGATGGGCGTCGACATCAGCCTGGACGGCGGCCTGTCCTGGGCAGTTCTGCTGCAGGAAGCGGGGACGGCAGTCGACTGGACGCAGCGCACACTGGACCTGAGCGCGTTTCGTGGACGACTGATCGCGTTGCGCTTCCGTCTGGATACCATCGCTCCCCTGCCTGAAGGGGCGATTTCCACCGGCTACTGGCTTGATCAGCTGGTCATCGCCGATGCGCCGCCAACGCCAACTGCTGCACCGCCAACAGTGACCCTGGAACCGAGTCCGACCACGACGGTGACGCCTACCGCTACGCTGGAGCCGACGGTAACGCCGCTGCCAACAGTGACGCCGCTGCCGACTGAACCGCCGACTTCCACACCAGCGCCAACGGCTACGCCAACCGAGCCGCCGCCGGGCGATCCGCTGGCGACCAAGACGCCCGGCCCGCCGCAACCGCCGCCGGGACGCAGTTGACCCGCCTGCGTCGAGCTGGGCCTTCGCATGCCGTGTACACGGTCGGGCCGTCAGATTGGCGGCCCGACCGCCGCTATGACCTATTTACCCTGTGCGCGGCTCGATTCTATAGTAAACTGATTAGATAGGTCATGATTAGGATGTCATTATCGAGTCAGGCTAGACCGTTGCAAACAGAGATGAGAACCTGGCCGCGTATGGAAGCGGCACCCTGGCAGCTGGGGGCGCTTTTCCCTGCGCTGGCGCTGATGCTGTGGCTGGTCTCCGTGCCAGCCATCAACCTGCGGCGCATCACCGATATCGGCCTGATAGCCGCTCTGCCGCCGCTGAGCCTGGCAGCGCTGGCGCTGCTGGTGGTCAGTTTTTGCCTGGCGCTGGGCCGCGATCAGGTGCGTGCGCCGGTGCTGGCGCTGCATGTGATCGTGCTGATCTTCATGCTGTACGGGGTCACTGCCCTGATTGAAGAAGCACCGCGCTATCCAGTAGCCTGGCTGCATGCCGGGTTCACCGAGTATGTGATGCGCACCGGCCAGACTGCGCCGATGCTGGACGCCCGCTTCAACTGGCCCGGCTTCTTTTCCCTGACGGCCTTCGCAACCCAGGTCTCCGGTCTGGAAAGCGCCCTGGCGCTGATGAGCTGGACGCCGGTCTTCCTGAATCTGCTGTATCTGGGGCCGCTGCTGGCGATCTTCAGCGTGGTCAGCGAGGATGTCCGCCTGCGCTGGCTGGGGGTGTGGTTCTTTTACCTGGCCAACCATGTCGGCCAGGACTACTTTTCCCCGCAGGGGTTAAATTACTTCTTTTACCTGGTCATCCTGGCGATTCTGCTGGGGTGGTTCAGGGCGAAGATCGTCGGGGAGAGCCTGCTGTGGCGCGTGCCGGGTCTGCGTGCCCTGGTTCGTCGTTCGCGGCTGGCCAGGGAATGGCTGGCTGCTGAGGCGGGCCGCTGGCTGCCTTCAAGCACGCCTGTCCAGCGGGTCGGGTTGCTGCTGATCGCCCTCCTGTTGTTTGTCGCTGTAACCGTCAGCCATCCGTTGACGCCGTTTTTCGTGCTGCTGGCGGTGACTCTGCTGGCCCTGTTTGACCGGATCACATTGCGCGGATTGCCCCTGATCATGGGGGTAGTCCTGGCTGCCTGGATTGCCTATATGACCACTGCTTTTCTGAGCGGTCACCCGGAGATGGTGATTGGCGCTTTCGGCCAGATCGGCAGGATTGTTGATCGCAATGTCACGGAACGGCTGAGCGGCAGCCCCGGCCATCTGCTGGTCACGTATGGCCGGCTGGGGCTGACCCTGGCTGTCTGGGGGATGGCCGCGCTGGGGCTGCTGCGGCGGATGCGGGCCGGTCATCGCGATCTCTCTTTGCTGCTGCTGGCGGCTGCGCCGTTCGCCCTGCTGGCGCTGCAGAGCTATGGCGGCGAAATGCTGTTGCGGGTGTACCTCTTTGCGCTGCCGTTGGTGGCCTTTTTCGGAGCGGCGCTCTTCTGGAGCGGGGCGGCTGACAGGCAGCGCGGGCGGATGGCTGTGATGGCCGGGCTGGTGAGCCTCGGCCTGCTGGCTGGCTTCCTGCTGGTGCGCTATGGCAACGAAAAAATGGACTACATCAGCGCCGACGAATTCGAGGCTGTGGCGACGCTGTACGAGACCGCCGAGCCGGGCGCACTGCTGGCAGCGTCCTCATACAACCTGCCCTGGAAGTATCGCGACTATGAGCGCTTCAGTTATCTGACCCTCAAGGATGAGGCGCTGCTTGGCGGCGCTGACGCCATGATCGGCGCCTTGCGGCAGCGGCAGAAACCCGCCAGTTACCTGATCCTGACGCGCAGCCAGGGGGCCTACCTGGAACTGTTCTACAACTTCTCACCGGCGGACTGGCAGCACCTGCAGGATAGCCTGATTGACTCCGGCCAGTTCGCGGTGATCCACGACAGCCCGGATGCGCTGATCCTGGCGCTGAAGCCAGTGAACGATGGAGGCGGGGAATGACCCGTGCAACCCGGCTGTGGCCGGTGATCATCATCAGCTCTACCGTGGCAGCCTGCCTGACGGCTTTTGTGTTTCCGGCGTCGCCGCTGCGCCCGGCACTGACGCTGTGGTTCCTGCTGGTATGTCCGGGGATGGCTTTCGTGCGCCTGCTAGGAATCACGCCGTCTTACGTGGAGTGGATGCTGGGTATCGCCCTGAGCCTGGCGCTGAATACCCTGCTGAGCGCGCTGATGATGTACGCGCATGCCTGGTCATGGGAACTGGCGCTGTTGCTGCTGGCCGTGCTCAGCGTAGGCGGGGCGGTGCTGCAGGTCGGGTTGTCCGCCCAGCGTAGTCAGCCTGGCCCGGCCCGGCTGGCTGGAGAGTGATCCGGCGATGGCTTTTTCGTTTTCTGCGAGTCTGTGGTCTCAGTTGAGTATGGTGGTCGTTGGTCTGCTGATCGGCCTGCTGGTCGTCCGGGAAGCTTTGCGGGCGTACGATAGTCGGCTGCTGGAGGCGCGGGCGCGCTGGCTGAATATCGCTATTCCACCGCTGCTGCTGGTGGCGGCAGTAATCCTGGCGGCACGGATCGGAACGTTGCTGTTCTGAGACACAGGCGGGTGCGAAGCATTCGCCGCCGCGCATTATGCTATACTGAGTTTAGATTGGCGGGGCGATCGTGGGGTCTGAACAGGATGGGTACAGGCCCCCGGCCCTGTATGAGGGTTTTTCGCACGCGGAAGGGCAGGAGGCACAGACCTCTTTTCCAACGCGCAGGCTGGTTTTGCGGATGGCTGTCGGGCCATGCCGCTCCTCGCTCCCAGGCGCCAGCTGCGACGTCAGGTCGCAGATCGAATCGGTTGGGTAGGCGCGTAAACCTTTCCTCCTTCTATCCCGCAAGCACCTGACCCGACCGGTGTCGAATAGCCGATCGGGGTTCTGGGGCATCCCCGGTCGGGACGCACTCCCTGGCGGCGTTCCGTTTGTTTGTTCCGCTAAATACATCGAGCGCGGTGAGGTTTTCTCCCTGCGTAGCATGATGCCAGGAGCGGCGGCGATGCATGCTGGCGATCCCCTGAGTCCGCTGGAGCGCATCCTGCAGGCAGAACGCGAGGCCGAGCGGCGGCTCCGGGAAGCGGAGGAAGCGGCAGCGGCGCAACTGGCGCGGGCACGGCAGCAGGCGGCGGCGATCAAAGCCGACGCCGCGCGGCGCGGGCGCCAGCAGGGCCAGGCCGAACATGACGCGATCCTGGAGGCAGCCCGCAGGGAGGCGGCGGAGATCGTCGATCAGGCCCGCCAGCGGGCCGCCAGCCTGGCGGCGACGCCTCAGGCATACATTCCGGCCATGGTTGACCGTATCCTGGCGATTGTTCTGGGCCGTGTCCGCGCGGAGCATTGACACGCTCCCAGCCCGGAGGGAACAAGACCGATGACTCACAAGATGGTCCACCTGCAGATCATCGGCCTGAAGGCGGATGTTCTCCCCGTCATTCACACGCTGGGCGAACTGGGCTGCCTGCATATTGACCGCGCCGGGGAGGACACCGGTGGGATGATCCATCCGTTGACGGTGGACGCGGTTCTCCTGCGCCGTCAGGAGGAATTGAACCTGCAATTGCTGCAGGTCAGCGGTATGGTGGATTACCTGCGGATCGATCCGGCGCTGGCCGGGCTGGTGGAACCCGACTCCGCCGGGCTTGCCGAACAGATCGATCAGCTGCTGCCGCATCTGCAGGCGCTGGTCAACCGCCGTGACCGTTTGCGAGCGGAGCAGGAGCTATTGCCGCGTTTTGAAGAGACGATGCGCAAGCTCCTGCCGTTATTCCCTGCCACTGCGAGCGACGCGGATTACGTGTCATTTGGCCTGTTGCTCAGCCGCGAGCATGCCGAAGTGCCCGGCATCATCCAGCGTCATGCGGCGGAGATTACCGGGGGCCGCGCCGAGGTCACGCTCGGCCCGATCGACGCCGCCACCCAGGCCATGCTGATCACCGCGCCGCGCGCCTTTGCCGAAGCGATCGGGGCAATGCTCGACCGGCAGGATGTCGCCCGTCTGCGCCTGCCCACGGAATTTGACAGCACCTCGCCCGATGCAGCTATCGCCTCGCTACGCCGCCGCTTGAACACTGTTCAGGAGGAATGCACGGCGGTCGAGCGCGAGCTGGAGGCGCTGGGGCGGCAGTATGGCCCGGCGCTGGCTGCCCGGCAAAGCGTGTTACAGGATGAGCTGCAGACCTACAACATCCTGTCCCGTCTGGGCGAAACGGAACAAACCTTTGTCGTACAGGGGTGGACGCCACAGGCCGATCTTGAGCGGCTGCAAACGACCCTGCATGAGCGATTCGGCGAGCGTGTCATCGTACATACGCTGCCGCTGACCGAGGCCGATCGCCGGCGTGCGCCGGTGGCGCTGACCAATCCGGCGGTAGCGCGGCCTTTTGAGGGCCTGGTGCACATGTACAGCACGCCGCGCTACGACGGAATCGACCCGACGCGGCTGATGGCCCTCTTTTTGCCTTTCTTCTTTGGCATGATGCTGGGCGATATTGGCTACGGCGCGGTGTTGCTGGGCGGCATGCTCCTGCTGCGACGGCGCTTCAAGCCGGGCATGCTGCGTAACCTGACGACCATCCTGGCCTACGGGGCGGGGTGGTCGATTCTGTTTGGCCTGCTGTTCGGCGAGCTGTTTGGCCCGCTGGGCGAGGAACTGGGTCTGCACCCGCTGCTCTTTGACCGGGCCAGCCCGGCGCATCTGATCGATCTGCTGGCGATGACGCTGGCGGTGGGGGTGGTGCACATCCTGCTGGGGTTGCTGCTGGGTCTGTGGGAAGGCGTCCGGGGGCGGGATCGGCATCACCTGCTGGAACGGGGCGGGCGTTTGCTGGGGCTGGTGGCCTTGCTGCTGGTGGTGGGCGTGCTGGTGGATCTGCTGCCAGAGGGTCTGATGACCCCGGCGCTGGCGTTGCTGGTGGTGGGCACGGTGCTGCTATCGGCGTCGCTGGGCAAGATCGGGATCGTGATCGGCCCGATCGAGATGATCGGGCTGCTGGGCAATGTACTGTCCTACCTGCGTATTGCGGCGATCGGGTTGTCGTCGGTGTACCTGGCCCGCGTGGCCGGGGAGATCGCCGGGGCGGTCGGCAGCATCATCGTCGGGATCATCATCGCGGTTCTGTTGCATGTGCTTAACCTGGTGCTGGGAGCCTTCAGTCCCACCATTCAGAGTTTGCGTTTGCACTATGTGGAATTCTTCCGCAACTTCTATGAAGGTGGGGGGCGGGCTTATGAGCCTTTCCGCTACCGGCTGGCGACTCATGAGTAGCGGCGACGGATAAGGGGGAAACAGCATGGAGAATGGACTGACCGCGATCGGGGCCGGGCTGGCTATCGGCCTGGCGGCGCTGGGGACGGGCATTGCCCAGTCGCGCATCGGCGCGGCGGGGGCCGGCGCTGTCGCCGAGAAGCCGGAACTGGCCGGCGTGATCATTCTGCTGGTGGCCATCCCGGAGACGATGGTCATCCTCGGTTTTGCCACAGCGGCTATGATCCTGCTGCTGGGCGGCTGATATGAGCCTGGATGCCATTCTGGAGGCGATTGATGCGGCGGCGCAGGCCAGGGTCCGGGCGGTAGAGGAGCAAGCGCAGGCGGAGGCCGAACGTTTGCTGGCCGCCGCCCAGGAGGAAGCCGCCCACCTGTTTGAGGAAGCGCGCCGGTTAGCGGCGGAGGCTGCGACAGGCGAACAGGCGCGTCTGTTGCACCGGGCCAGGCTGGAAGCCAGCCGCATCATCGGCGAGGCGGAGCAGGCGATCGTGGCGCAGGCGCTGGGGGAGGCGCGCGCCCGGCTGGCTCAGGCGCGCGGGGAGCCGGATTACCCCGGTCTCCTGCGGGCGCTGGTGGATGAGGCGCTAGCCGCGTTGCGCGGGTCATTGTTGCCGGGCGAGCAGGCCACCCTGCAGGCCGATCCGCGCGACCGCAGTCTGCTGGAGCGGATTATCGGCGAGGGCGGCTATGACGTGGCGCTGGCCTGGGTGTTGGAAAGCTGGGGTGGTGTGCGGGCGGTCAGCCCGGAGGAGCACGTGGTCGTGGACAACACGCTGGAAGCCCGGCTGATCCGGGCCACACCCTGGCTACAGCGCGCGCTGCCCGCGCTTCTGGAAGCGGAGCCTGCCCCTGACGGGGAACAGCCCGCCTCCGCCTGAGGGCGGGATGGGCCGCTACAGGGAACCATGGCCGGTTACGAGTACGCCAACGCGCGATTGCATGCCATGAAGGGCCGCCTGTTGGGGCGGGACGATTACCGTGCGCTGGCCGAAGCGCCCGGACTTGAGCGGCTGCTGGCAGCGCTTTCCCATACGCCTTACCGCGAAGCGATTGAAGCCACGCTGATCCGGGTCAGTCTGCTGGAAGCGCTGAACCACGCCCTCAGCGCAGACCTGTGCACTGCCGTCGGGCAGATGCGGCGCTTTTTTGACCCGCCGCAGGGCCGCGCGCTGGCGCTGGCGCTGCAGCACTATGACATCCATAACCTGAAGGCGTTGCTGCGCGGCCTGCAGAATCGGGCGCCGCTGGCGGAGATTCGGGCGGCGCAGTTGCCCATCGGCGATCTTTCGGAGGCGGTGCTGACCGAATTGGCCGGGGCCGCTGACGTGCGCGGCGCGATTGACCTGTTGGCCAGCCTGCGGTTGCCACAGGCTTCGCCTCTGCTGGCGGTGCGTGCCGCGCATCCGGGGGCGCAACTGCCGGAGCTGGAGCTGGCGCTGGATCGCTGGTACTTTGCCCAGGCGCTGGCGGCGGCGCGGGAAGGCCCGGCGGAAACGGCGCTCCTGCGCGACGCGCTGGCGCTGGAGGCCGACCTGGTCAACCTACTGACCGTGGTCCGGCTGACGGCCTTCCCGGCGGAGCGGGCGCTCTATCTGCAGCGTTACCGGGTCAGCAGCCCGCATGAGTTGCTGGTTGGACCGGGACGGTTGCCCCTGGCGGCGCTGGAGGAGGCGGCAGCCCAGGTGTCGCTGGTCAGCGCTGTGCAGGCGCTGGCCGGTACGCCTTATGGCGAACCGTTGGCCGCCGGGCTGGAAGCCTTCCAGCGGTCGGGGCGGCTGAGCGATGTGGAGCGTCACCTGCGCCGTTACCGGCTGCGCTGGCGGGCCGGGCTTGTCGCCCGCGATCCGCTGGGGATCGGCGTGGCCCTGGGCTACCTGGCGCTCAAGGTGAATGAGGTGGAGAACCTGCGCCGGGTGATCTACGGGGTCAACGCTGGCCTTGCGCCGGGGACGATCCTTGACGATCTGGAGTTTGCGGCATGAGCAGCCTGCGGGTGATTGTCCGATCTGACCTGGCCGCCGGGTTTGCCCTGGCCGGGGTGGAGACGCACGGCGTCGAGGACGTGGAGGCCGCCGAGGAACTGATTGCCGGTTGGCTTGACGCGGGTGAGAGCGGTCTGCTGGCGATTGAGGAGAGCCTGCTGGCCCACCTGGATCGGGCGCTGCTCAAGCGTCTGGACGCTTCCGTGAATTTGCTCTACCTGGCGATCCCTGGCGGTGAGGCGGCGGAAGACGGGATCACGCGCAGCGCCAGGATCGCCCGGATGATCCGGCGCACGATCGGGGTGCGGATCGCTTTCGGTGAGGAAGATGCGGAGGGGACGGGTGACTGAGGACGCGGGAGGAAAGACCGGGCGGATCGTCCGTATAGCCGGGCCGGTCGTGGGCGTCACCGGTCTGGAGGCTGTGCGCCTGTTTGATGTGGTGCATGTGGGCGAGCTGGGGCTGGTCGGCGAAGTAATCCGGCTGGCCCACGATCTGGCTGTCGTCCAGGTCTATGAGGAAACAGCCGGGCTGCGGGTAGGCGAGCCGGTGATCAATACCGGGCTGCCGCTGGTGGCGCAGCTGGGGCCGGGGCTGCTCGGCCAGATTTATGATGGCCTGCAGCGCCCGCTGACCGTCCTGCAGACGCTGAGCGGCAACTTCATCGACCGGGGCGTCAGTCCCTTCCCGTTGCCACAGGAGACGCGCTGGCCGTTCACGCCGCGGGTCCGAACCGGGGAGGTGGTCAGCGGCGGCGATATCCTGGGCACCGTGCCGGAGACGCCGGTTATCACCCACGCGGTGCTGGTCCCGCCCGGTGTGCACGGCAGGGTGGCCGATATCAACGCGGGCGACCTGACGATCGACGAGATCGTGGCGGTGATCGAGGCCGATCCGGAGACCGATGGCCGGACGCATGAAGTCCGGCTGCGGCAGGCCTGGCCGGTGCGGCAGCCGCGCCCCGTCCGGGAGCGATTGCCCGCCCGGCAGCCGCTGGTGACCGGGACGCGGGTGATCGATGCCTTCTTCCCGGTGGCCAGGGGCGGGACGGCGATTGTCCCCGGCGGCTTTGGCACCGGCAAGACCGTGCTGGAGCAGGCGCTGGCCCGCTGGGCCGGTGTGGATGTGGTGATCTACGTTGGCTGTGGGGAGCGCGGCAATGAGATCGCCGACGTGCTGGAGGAATTCCCGGCGCTGGAAGACCCCCACACCGGTCTGCCGCTGATGAACCGCACCATTCTGATCGCCAATACTTCCAACATGCCTGTCGCCGCCCGGGAGGCCAGCATCTACACTGGCATCACTCTCGGCGAATACTACCGCGATATGGGTTACGATGTGCTGCTGCTGGCCGATTCGACCTCGCGCTGGGGCGAGGCGCTGCGGGAAATCTCCGGGCGGCTGGAGGAAATCCCCGGCGAGGAAGGCTACCCGGCTTACCTGGCCGCCAGGCTCTCCGAGTTCTACGAACGATCCGGGCGGGTGATCTGCCTGGGGAGCGACGGCGCGGACGCAGGGGCGGAGGACGAGGCGGCAGGGCGGCGCACCGGCTCGCTGACGCTAATTGGCGCGGTGTCCCCGCCCGGCGGCGACTTCTCCGAGCCGATCACGCAGAGTTCGATGACGGTCGTCGGCGCGCTGTGGGCGCTGGACTACAGCCTGTCGCGGCGGCGGCACTTCCCGGCGGTGAGCTGGACGCAAAGCTACACCCTGTACGATTTGCGGCGCTGGTATGCGGCAAATGTGGCCGACGACTGGAGCGACCTGGTGCAGGAGGCGATGGCCCTGCTGCAGCGGGCGGACGAACTGCAGGAGATCGTCCAGATCGTCGGGCCGGAGGCGCTCTCCGAGATGGAGCATTTGCTGCTGCTGGTCGCCCGGATGATCCAGGAGGACTTTCTGCAGCAATCGTCATTTGAGGCCAGCGATCGCTACAGCCCGCTGGAGAAGACGTACTGGATGCTGCGCGTGTTGCTGGCTTACTACCATCACTGCCGCGCGGCGCTGGAAGCGGGCGCGGGGCTGGAACAACTGCGCGGCCTGCCGGAAGTCGCCCAGATTGCGCGGGTCAGGGAAGTGCCTCCGGATCAGGTGATCCCGTTGCTCAAGGGACTTGACGAGCGTCTGCGCGGCAGTGCTGCCGGGGGGAGCGTGGGCGTATGAAAGCAGAGCTGGCGCCGCCATCGCTGGTCACCAAAGAGTACCGCACGGTCTCGCAGATTCGCGGGCCGCTGATCTTCATTGAACGCACTTCGGAAATCGCCTATCACGAGATGGTCGAGATCATCGATCCAGAAGGGCGGGTCCGGCTGGGGCGCGTGCTGGAAGTCAACGGCAATCACGGCATCGTCCAGGTATTCGCGGGGACGACCGGCCTGGACCTGCGGGCGACGCGCGTCCGCTTTCGCGGCGATGTGGCCCGCCTGGATGTCTCCCTGGCGATGCTGGGGCGGGTGCTGGATGGCACCGGCCAGCCGATTGACGGCGGGCCGCTGATCGTGCCAGAGGCGTCGCTGGACATCAACGGCGCGCCGATCAACCCCACCGTACGCACCCATCCCAGCGAGTTTATTCAGACTGGCATCTCGGCCATTGACGGCCTGAATACCCTGACCCGCGGGCAAAAACTGCCTATCTTCTCCGGCGCCGGGCTGCCCGCTAACGAACTGGCTGCCCAGATCGCGGCGCAGGCGCGGGTGCTGGGGCGTCAGGGACAGGAGGCGGAGCCATTCGCCGTGGTCTTTGCCGCAATCGGCGTGACCCACCGCGAAGTCAGTTTCTTTGTGGATCAGTTCCAGGCCAGCGGGGCGACCGAGCGCACTGTGCTGTTTGTCAACCGCGCCGACGATCCTTCCGTGTTGCGGCTGATGACCGCCCGCGCCGCGCTCACCGCGGCGGAGTACCTGGCCTTTACACATGGCTTGCATGTGCTGGTGATCATGACCGACATGACCAACTACTGCGAAGCCCTGCGTGAGGTAGCCGCGGCCCGCGAGGAAGTGCCGGGGCGGCGTGGTTACCCCGGCTACATGTACTCCGATCTGGCCAGCCTGTATGAGCGCGCCGGGCGCATCAGGGGCAGCCCTGGCTCGGTGACGCAGCTCGTCATCCTGACCATGCCTGATGACGACATCACCCATCCCATCCCCGACCTGACCGGCTACATCACCGAGGGGCAGATCGTGCTCAGTCGCGACCTGCATCGCCAGGGCATCTACCCGCCGGTGGACATCCTGCCCTCGCTTTCTCGCCAGATGAAAGCCGGAATCGGCGAAGGTAAGACGCGGGCTGATCACCGCTTTCTGGCTGACCAGTTGTACGCGCTGTATGCGCGGGGCCGCGATCTGCGGCGCCTGGTAGCGATTATCGGGGAAGCCGCGCTTTCCGCTGAGGAACGGCTTATTCTGGACTTCGCTGACCGGCTGGAGCAGCGCTTCATCAGCCAGGGCAAGACCAACCGCAGTATTGATGAAACGCTCGACCTGGCCTGGGCGCTGCTTGATCCGTTGCCGCCGGAGATGCTCAAACGTATCCCCGACGCGCTGATCCGGCAGCGGCGGGGTGGGGCGGAGGACAGCGCATGAAAAGCATCTCCAGCACGCGGATGGCGCTGCTGATGCGCAAGGAGCAGATCAAGCTGGCCGAGCAGGGGCGCGAACTGCTGGAGCAGAAGCGGGCGGCTCTGATGGAAGAATTGCTCCGCGTGGCGGATACGGTGTTCAAAGAGACCGAAACGCTGCAGCAGGTCGCAGCGACGGCCCAGAGCGCTCTGGCGCGGGCTAACGCTATGGCGGGCGTAGAGGCCGTGCGATCGGCGGCGCTGGCCAGTCGGGGTGAACTGCCGCTGCAGATCGGCAGCGCCAATGTCATGGGCGTCAAGGTGCCCGTCATTGAACAGGCGCGCGCGCTACGCTCAACGCTGGATCGCGGCTATTCTGTGATCGGCTCCTCCTTGACGATTGATGAGGCAGCGGCGGCGTTTGAGGCAGAAGTCGAGCTGATCATTCATCTGGCGCAGAGCGAGTTACGCCTGCGCCGACTGATGGCCGAAATCGAGCGCACGGCGCGGCGGGTTAACGCTCTCAAGAACATCCTGATCCCGCAACTGGAAGCCGAGGCTGCTTATATCCAGATGACTCTCAACGAACGCGAGCGGGCCGATCACTTCCGGCTCAAGCTGGCCAAACGTGCTCTGGAGCGCAAGCGGGCTGCCGAAGCGCCGTGAAACTGCTGCGGTCTGTCAAATCGCTTCAGCCTGTGTTCCCGGTAGGCACGTCAACCTGATGGGCCTAGAATAGTGTGGCGGTGCGCTACCGGCGCGCCCTGTGTCGGCAGTAGTAACGGAGGTTGGCGACTCATGGTCATCGGCAATAGCACGCTGGCGGACCTGGCGCGGCTGCGTCCGGGCGTCCGGCGGCTGCGCGTTTCCAGTTACGATACGCGCGGCGGCAACTTCGACTGGTGGGACTTTGAAGCCGGGCAGGCGCGGGATATTGCCAGCCTGCGGGGGCCGGGCTGCATCAAGCATATCTGGATGACGACGCTCTCAGACGACCGCTACGCCCTGCGTAAGGTGCTGCTGCGCGCCTGGTGGGATGAGGAACCACTGCCAAGCGTCGAGGTCCCACTGGGCGATTTCTTTGGCCTGGGGCACGGCCTGACGCGCAACTTCGTTTCCCTGCCACTGCAGATGAGTCCGGAAGATGGCCGTGCTTTCAACTGCTGGTTCCCCATGCCCTTCCAGACGGCGGCGCGTCTGGCGGTGATTAATGAGACGGAGCGGCCTTTCCGCCTGTACTTCTACATCGATTACGAGGCTTATCCGGCGGGGACCTCCCTGGAGGATTACGGGCGTTTTCATGCCCAGTGGCGCCGGGAGAATCCTACCGCTGGCTGGGCCGACCCGGCTGTCCGCTGGGCCGACCATCCACAGGCCATGCAGACCGCCTGGCAGACGCCCAATACCAGCGGGGCGGACAACTACGTCATCCTGGAGGCAACAGGCCGGGGGCATTATGTGGGCTGCCACCTGGATATTGACTGCTTTTCCCGCCAGGCCAATGACTGGTACGGGGAAGGGGACGATATGATCTTCGTCGATGGGGAGCCGTGGCCGCCCGCTCTGCATGGCACCGGCACCGAGGACTACTTCAACACAGCCTTCTGCCCCACGCAGGAGTACAACGCGCCCTACCACGGCTTGATACTCTACCAGGGGACGTCTGACTGGCGCTGGCGCGGCAAGAACACCGTGTACCGTTACCACATCGAAGACCCGATTTTCTTTGAGAAATCAATCCGGGTCACTATCGAACACGGGCACGCCAACAAGCTCAGCAACGACTACACGTCGACAGCCTACTGGTACCAGACTGAACCTCATCAGCCGTTCCCGCCGCTGCCTCCGGTGGCGGGCCGCCTGCCACGCTGACAGGCAACAGGCCCCGGTCTGGCGGTTGCTCCGTCAGGCCGGGGCCTGGATGGATCAGACCTCAGAGTGAGGTGATCTCAGCGATCTTTCTCCCAGCTTACCCGCAGCAGGCTGTAGTTTGCGACCTCAAAGCGCAATTCGTGCGTGGCTGCCAGGCCGCTCGCCTGCGCCAGAACACGACCGCCATCATCTCGCACTGCGATCGTCACCGGCGCCGGAGGCATCTGGCAGGTCAGGGTCACAGCCAGTTGTCCGCCAGTCCCGACCGAATATCGGATGTCAAAGCGGCCATCGCCACAGCGCAGGTTAGTGACGCCGTAGGTCTTGCCGGGTTGGAAGAGCGTCGCCGGCAGGGCTGGCGCGAGCAGGAATCCCTGCGCCGGGCGGGCCTCCGTTGTCTCTTCAAGCTCGCGGAAGCCAATCAGATTGCGGATGACCAGCGAGGGGAAGGTCGCACCCCAGCCGTAATTCTCACAACCATCCAGAATCGGGTGAGCCTCCAGGTTGACCGGCCAGAACTCACGGGCTACGCCGGGAATGCGGTAGTTGTACTGCCCCGGCAGGCGGTCGGTGTAGCGTGTGCTGGCGGGGCGCACCTCGCGGGCGTCTGTCCGGGCGTAAATGCGGTTCCCGACCTTGATCAATTCCTCGGCGATGAATTCGCGCAGTCCGGCGTTCCAGCCTGCCTCGGAGAACGGCAGCCAGAATGACGGCCATTCCAGGAAAGGAGTCGGGTTGTCGCGGAAGATCTGGAACTTGGGCCTGACGCCCTCGATCTGCTCCGGCGCGGCGACTCCTACCGCCAGCGGCACCAGCATCATGACATCGTAGTAGTCTTCCAGCAGGAAGGGCCGGTTATCCCGCCCGTCCCAGTCACGGAACCAGCCGTCCACGTACATGCTGCGGGTGCGGGCGATGCGATCTTCGGCCAGGCGCTGCCAGAGGGCCACGTCATCGGGGCGGCCTGCGATGCGGGCGTAATCCACCATGGCCAGCATCGCCTGGGCCATCCCGGCCTCAATATCGACTGTGCGTACAAAGTGGGCCGGCGTGCCTTCCTGCGCGTCGCCATGCAGGAAGCGCCGCGAGCCGTCCTGGCCGGATTCCCAGCTATTGTCGGCGTGGAACCAGCCGTCTTCGTCGGTACGGTTAGCCAGCCACCACTCGATGAAGGCTTTGAGGTGCGGATACAGCCGCCGGATCCAGGCGTCGTCGCCGTCGCGCCGGTAGATCGACTGGATAACCAGGAAGGGAAAGCCCCAGGTCGGAGCCGTACCACACTCTGCGCCGCTTTCGCCGATCATGTTCATGCTACCGTCCTCGCGGCTGCAGGGGACGTTGGGCATCGGCGCATCGGCGAAGACGCCGTAGATCACCTCTTTGGCCAGAGCGGTATCGCTGTAGCTCAGGCAGAGCGCGTCCAGGCAGGTCTCACCCAGCACTGCGCGCGGGGAATGAATCTGCATGGCATCCCAGGGATGTTTGTAGATGCCCAGCGGGCGGCGGATGGTCATGCGCAGGGTTTCCAGGTCGTAGACCCAGCCGTGCTTCCAGGCGTCAGGCCAGTCGCCGCTGAGCAGGGGCGCCTGCGCATAGAAGTGCTCGTCATCGGCCAGTTGCCGCGCCGCTTCATGGAAAGCGTCCGCGATGCTGGCCGGGAGCCGCCGCAGGGCGTACAGCTCGTTGACATCCCGCACCAGGCCGATCACCAGCGTCTCAGCAGTACCAGCGGGCAGTTCGAGCACGTAGCTCATGACCGCGTAGATCGGGTCGTCGGTTTCGTGGAAGCGCACGACTGCGCCGCTGTTGGCGCTGAGATCGCCGCTGTAGACCCAGCCGTCCCATTGCTGCTGTGACGAGGTGGCTTTGTAGGCGGCGCTGCGCTGGCTGGCGCCGAGGGCCATCACATCCCCGTAGGCCCAGACCTTGCTGACGGCAGCGTCTTCCACCGACCGGTAAGAGGAGGTCACGCCGTCGCCGCCCCAGTACATATGGCCGCGATAGCCGTAAATGTTGGTGGCGTGGACGGTCACGCGACGGGGTTGGGGCGCCGTGTTGTGCAGCTCCAGGAGGCAGAGCAGGGCGTGCTCGTCCGCCAGGAAGTATCTGGCGCTGACATCGACTCCATCAAACGCCCAGTCGTAGCTCATCAGCGTCTTGGTGTGGTAGCGCGAGATCAGGCTGACGCCATGCGCGGCGAAATCTTCCGTCCGGTGAAAGACGACCGGCGCGCCGGCATCACCGCTGATAGCCAGGCTGAGGTGCAGAAAGGACAGGTAGCTGATGGGGCGTTCTACATCGATGCCGTACGGCCAGGGCATGGCCCGCGCCCACCAGCCGAAGCCCATCGGCGGCACGGTGCGGATGACGCCGCTGCGGTTGAATACGGCGCTGTGATAGGGGTTATCCAGGTAGCCAAAGGGTGTGTAGTCGCTCTGCGGGAAGGTCTCCGGCAGGCGCAGCCGGCCAGAAAGTGAGGTCATGAGGCGCAATCCTCTTGTGAACATTGCCATAGCGCAGGCAGACTCTAGCATGCGCAGGCAGGGAGTACAATTCGCCGCGGCAAGAATCAGACGCTATCCGGACTGTTTGCCGCCTGAAAGGGTTGATTGTCAGCCGCCGGGGATGACGTTGTTCAGTACACAACACCGCTGGCGTACTTGACCCCTGCCGCGATTCCGGGTTATAGTGTCAATTGTATAGATCAATCAGGCGTTGAGATGATATACAGGCGGTTCCAGCCGCGAGTTTGTACAAACATCTTGGCGGCAGATTCCCCTGTTGTGATCATCCGGCGCCGGTGTAGTTTGAGCGATCTGTCCTGTAATGGAAGGCTGGCGTCATGCCGGGACTGGCAGGCTGGCCAACCCTGCCGGGCAGGGTGTGAGGGAAAGGAGTAGAGGCAAGCGCGTATTCAGGTGAAGCCAGAGGCTGAATGTCGTCTAGCCATAAGTAGTGCATGCACTTTGCGCAGTGGTCTCTTATGGAGGAGAACCATGAAGAAGTTTGGCAAGCTCCTGACGGTGTGCGTGCTGCTGGCGATGGTGGTGCCGTCGCTGGCAGTGTTGGCCCAGGAAGGCCAGATCACGCTGCGGGTGGTTGGCCTGGAAGTTGTACCCGAAGAGCGCGAAACTCCGCTGGCGATCGCCAAGCAGGCGGCCCGGACCCGCTTTATGGAGGCGCACCCGAATATCTTCATTGAGTCGCTGGAAACCCCGCCTGAATTCGACACCCAGGTGCTGGTTGACCTGGCCGCCGGGACCGCGCCTGACATCTGGTATCAGGACGCCTCGACCCTGGCTCGCCTCGTCGATACGGGCAATATCCTTGACGCGAGCGTCTGCCTGGACCTGGTCCCCGAACTGACGCTGGATCGCTTCTCGGAAGGTATGCTGGACATTCACCTGCGCGACACCGGGGAACTGTGGGGCTTGCCCGATGGCGGTACGCCCATGGTGATGTACTACAACCCTGAAGCGGTCGCCAAGGCCGGCGTTGAGCCGCCCACCTCTGACTGGACCTGGGACGATTTCCTGACCTTCGCGCAGATGACTACCCTCGACAGCGAGGGCCGCAACCGCCTGGACCCGAACTTCGACGAAGAGAACGTTGTCCAGTGGGGCTTCCGCGTCCGCAAGTGGACGTTTGAGTGGATTTACTGGGTCTGGCAGAATGGCGGCGACGTCATCTCGCCCGATCTCACCACGGCAGATGGTTACCTGAACTCGCCGGAAAGCGTTGAGGCCATCAAGTTCCTGCGCGACCTGGTGCTTGAGTACGGCGTCGCGCCGGAGCCTTCGACCCTGGATCAGCTTGTCCAGCAGTTTGGCTTCCTGGAAGCCTTCCTGCGTGGCGAGGTGGTCATGTTCCCGCGCGGGCACTGGGAGATGGTCGGCCTGACCAACCAGGAAAGCTACACCCCGGAGCGCGTGGCCGTGGTCGGCAACCCCAGCAAGGTCAATGATGTGACCGTGATCTACGAATCGGGCTGGGTGATCAACGCCAAGGTCGCTGAGGACCCGGACAAGCTGCTGGCGGCCTGCCAGTTCGTGGAAGAACTGACCGATTACGAATATCAGAGCACCAAGGTGGTCACCGGCCTGGAGATTTCCGCCAACCGTGAAGCCGCCGCGGCTGCTATTGAAGCTTCGGCCTGGCCGGAGATCGAGCGCGTGTTTGTGGAAGAGGCCGAAAATGGCCGCCGCAACTACGGCTCCATCTATGCTAACTGGCCGGTGGTTGAAGGCATCCTCGACTCGATGATGGAGAACATCCTGGCTGGCGCGGATGTCGAGGAAGAAATCGCGATTGCGGTTGAAGAGATCGACCGCGAACTGCAGCGCTCCGCCGGCGGGTAACCCTCGGTCGGGAGTCTGAACAATCCGGGGACCGCCTGCACCGTGTGGGCGGTCCCTTTTCCCCGCTATGGCTGGTCGCAAGCAGGCCGCTGTGGGAATTGCCGGGGTTACAGCGGTCTCCCTGCGGGCAGCCGGAGGGGAACTTTATTTGCCTCAATGAGGAGCGCGGTGATGGAGCGTACGTCCTTTCTGGAGCGGCCTTTCTTCCAAACAGGCCCACGCTGGTGGCGGCAATTCTGGAGCCGTTCTAATGAGCGGGTGGGATACCTGTTCATCCTGCCCTCGTTTGTGCATCTGTTGCTGTTTCTGGTCGTCCCCCTGGTCTTCAGCCTGTATCTATCCTTCACCGACTGGCGCGGGACGAATTTCTATAATGCGCCGTTCATCGGGACGGCCAACTACGAATTCATGCTCGGCGACCGGCGCTGGTGGAACGCCATGGCCAACTCCGGCTACTACACCCTGCTGGCGGTGCCGCTGGGCATGGTGATCAGCCTGATGATCGCGCTGGTCATGAACATGAAACTGCGCGGGGTGAACCTGTTCCGCACCCTGTTCTTTATGCCGGTCATTTCCTCCTGGGTAGCGGTCTCGGTGATCTGGATCACCCTGCTGGACCCGCAGGCCGGCATTGTCAATTACACCCTCAAGTCGCTGGGGCTGCCGACGGTCAACTGGCTGGGCGACCCGGCTTCGGCCATGCCCAGCCTGGTGTTGATCACGATCTGGAAGGGCGCGGGCTTCAATATGGTGATCTGGCTGGCCGGGCTGCAGGCCATCCCGCAGGAGCTGTACGAAGCGGCGGCTATCGACGGCGCTGGTTCCTGGCAGTCATTCTGGCGGATCACGCTACCGCTGTTGAAGCCGACGACCTTCTTCCTGGCCATTACCGGCGTAATCGGCTCCTTCCAGGTGTTTTCGTCAGTCTACGTGATCACCGGCGGCGGGCCGCGCGGAGCAACCGACGTGGCTGTGCACCGGATCTACCTGCGCGCCTTCGAAAGCTTCGACATGGGCTATGCTTCGGCGCTGGCCTGGGTGCTGTTTGCGGTGATCTTCGCCTTCACCCTGCTGCAGGTATGGTATATGCGCCGCCGCGAGGAAGCCTCGCTGTTCTAGGCCAGCGGGCAACAGTACGCAGGAGAAATGGACGATGGTTAGAGCCAAGCATTGGTGGGACCTGCCCCTGAGCATCCTGGGCTATGCGGTGCTGATCGCGGTTACGCTGAGCATGGTGGTGCCGTTCATCTGGATGATCACCACCTCACTCAAACCTTCAGGGAGCGAATTCGCCTATCCGCCGGAGTTGCTCCCCAAGACGCTGGATTTTTCTAACTATGTTGACCTGTTCACGCTGGTGCCGTTTGGGCGGTACTTCCTGAACACGCTGATTGTCACTATCTTCACCGTCGCCGGGCAGGTGATCATCTGCTCGATGGCGGCCTATGGCTTCGCCCGGCTGCATTTCTTCGGGCGGGATACGATCTTCATCCTTTACCTGGCAACGATGATGATCCCGTTCCAGATTACCCTGATCCCGCTGTTCCTGATCGTGTTCGGGCTGGGCTGGATCAATACCTACCAGGGCCTGATCGTGCCGGGAATCTCCAGTGTGTTCGGCATCTTCCTGCTGCGGCAGGCCTTCCAGGGCATCCCGCAGGACTATCACGATGCGGCCCGCATCGATGGAGCCAGTGAGTGGGTGATCTTCACCCGCATCTTCCTGCCGCTGACCGGCCCGGCGCTGACAACGCTGGCGGTCTTTGCCTTCATGGGCACGTGGACCGACCTGCTATGGCCGCTGCTAATCGCCCGCAACCAGGAGATGCGCACGCTGGAGCTGGGCCTGGCCTACTTCAACGCCAGCACGACAGCCTTCCGGCAGACCAACTGGCCGCTGGTCATGGCGGCGGCGGTGGTGGTCATGCTGCCTGTGCTGATCGTCTACATCTTCGCCCAGCGTTATTTTGTGGCCGGTATTGCGCTTTCCGGGGTCAAGGGGTAAGCCGGGAAGCTTGCCAGCCGACGCCGGAGCGTTCCTGCTCCGGCCTGTGGGGCATGCAGCCACGCCGCGCGGCGTGGCTGCTGCTTTCAGGAGCGCGGGGTGAAGGCCAGCGCCCGCGCGGGATTATCCACCAGCAAGCCGTACACCGTTTCTTCCGCCAGGCCTGCCTGGCGCAGCAGGGGGGCGAAGACCTGTGGGATGTAGGTGAAACCCGCCCCGCCCAGACCGTAGCTGTCCCAGTAGGAACGGCGGGCCAGATCGCCGGAGAGCAGCAACTGTCCGCCGTGCCCCTCTGCGACCAGGCGGGCAATGAATTCCACGCGGCGGCTATCCGGCGCGTACTGCGCCTTGCTGACCTGATCGAAGCCGATGAAGACGCCCGTCCGCGCCAGCGCCAGGACAAACTCCCATTCCAGCCGCAGGTCAATGTGACCGATGATGATGTGCGACGGCTCAACCCCTTCGCCGGTCAGCAGGGCAACCTGCTCCAGCGCCATCGTGCCTTTCTCCGTGTGGGTGGAAACCGGCGCGCCGGTGGCGTGGTGGGCCTGTGCCGCCGCGCGGAACAGCTTTTCCGCCAGCGGGGAAATCTCATTCAGGGTGGAGGAGGCCTTGATCACCCCGGCCCGGCAGGATGTGCCGTCCATGCCGTTCGTTATCTCAGCAACGAAGCGGGCAGCCAGTTCCTCCACGGTTGCGTCCTGCAGGAACGGCGCGGAGAACTTCTCCTTGTTATAGCCGGTTGCGGCGATGATGTGCACACCGCTGGCGCGGGCGATCCGTTCCAGGGCGGCAGCATCCCGGTTGTAGTCCGGCGTAGTCATCTCCACCAGCGCGCTCCCACCCGCGGCCCGGAAACGCGCCAGTTCGCGGATGGCGGCGTCTTCATGGTTCAGGGTCAAGTCTTCCGTGGCGAATGGCGCAGGCGGCCAGCCGTACAGGTGCTCGTGTGGCAGGCAGAGGCCGAGCGTCTCCGGCGGGATATCCCCCAGGATGGTACGGACGATCGGAGTCATAGGTTTACGCTCCTCTGCGCTGGCGCAGGAAGGCTTCAACGGCGGCAACATCCGGCGCGCCAAGCACGCTACGGCCCCCCTGCACGACCAGCGCGGCAGCGGCGTTAGCGAAGGCGGCGGCTTCCGCCGGGGACATGCCGGCGTGAATCGCATACAGGAAGGCGGCATTGAACGAATCGCCCGCGCCAATGGTGACGCTGGCTTGCACAGGGAAGCCTTCCACCTGAATAAGCGAGTCGGGGCTGTACAGGCAGGCTCCTGCCTTACCGCGCTTGACGATCACGCTGGCCGCACCTGCCGCGATCAACCGCCGGGCGCCGGTTTCGGCCTCGCGGTCGCCGGTCGCAACGGTCAGTTCGTATTCGTTGGTCAGCAGGATGTCGACCAGCGGCAACAGCGGCGTCAACGCCAGGAGGGTGGCGGAATGGTCAACCGCCGGGCCGATGTCTAGCGCTGTGGTCACGCCCCGCGCACGGGCGGTCTGCAGAATTGCCGCGAAGCCGCCTCCGTGAAAGCCGGGCAGCAGGGGGTAGCCGGTGATCAGCAGGGTATGCGCCCCGTCCAGCCAGGACGGGGGCAGGTCAGCGGCGCTGAAGGTGGTGAAGAGGCCGGGATAGTAGAAAGACAGCCGGTTGAGCCGGTCATCGATCACGGTCGTGGTGCTGGCGGTGCCATCCTCCCGGCGCAGGAAGGCGCTGAGGTCGACTCCTCTGGCGGCCAGCCAGCCGGTCATCAGCGCCCCGATCTCATTGGTACCCGTGCCGCTGCACAGTCGGACCGGTGCGCCCAGAGTCCGCAGGACGTAGGCGCTGTTGGCGCCATTGCCGCCCAGGGCAATGGTCAGCGGCCGGCGGCAAAAGGACAGGCTGCTCGTCGTGAACTCGTCGCCGTCAAAACGCGGCATACGCTCCACGCCGGAGATGAACAGGTCAGCGGTTGTAGTGCCAATGACGACAAACATCTCAGATGATTGCTCCTATTGCACGCAGGCGGGCCTGCAGATCGCTGATGGCAACTTCACGCGGGGGGCGCCCCTGCCGGGCAGCCAGCGCGGCAGCTACCGCCGCCGCCTGGCCCATCGCCATACACTGGCCCATGCTACGCACCGAGGCGTGGGCGTCATGATCGGCGGAGAGGCAGCGCCCGGCTACAAGCAGGCCCTCCACACTTTCCGGCAAAAGACAACGGAAGGGAATGTCGTAGGTTTCTCCCTCTGGCAGATACTGCCAGACCGTGTCGCTGCCGGCGTGGTGATCCTCGATCGGTGCGCCGCAGCGGGCGATGGCATCCTCGAATTTGCGCGCGCTCAGCACATCAGCCCGGGTCAGGCGGTACGCGCCGAAGATACGGCGGCTTTCCCGCACGCCGATCTGGGTGCTGAGGCCGCCCAGCACCGCCCGTTCGTAGCCGGGGACGCGCTCGATCAGGAAGCGGGCGTACTCCTCCGCCTGGCGGCGGCCTTCGATCTCGGCGCGGGTGAGTTGCTCCGGGTCAGTGGCGTCGATGTTGGCCACGCGGGTCATGTTGGTGGCCATCACCCCGTCAAGCGGCGTGATGTGGACGCTGCCTTCCCGGCGGGGCAGGGCGTAGCCATCCTCGATGGCGCGGGCCATCAGCGCGTGCAACTCCTCTTTGCGGACGGCGCGGGCGCGGGCGACATCGACGTTGAGCAGGCGGAAGGTGGTGGTCAGCGATTGCACCGGGCCGTCGGCTGCGCTCTCGTAGGGCACGCCGGCGGCAGCGGCGACGTCGGCGTCTCCGGAAGCGTCGATCACGACGCGGGCCTTCAGCCGCACAAAGCCGCCTTTGTTGATGGCGACCACGCCGGTCACGCGATCGCCTTCCATGAGGGCGTCGACGACGAAGGTGTGGTAGAGGATGCGTACTCCGGCGGAGGTAGCCAGGCGCTCCCAGATCAGTTTGAGTGTCTCCGGATCGTAAGTGATACCCTGGCCGGCGCCATAGGTGTTGGGGCGGAATACGGCCTTGCCGCGGCGCAACAGTTCATCGACCACCAGATCGGGGACGCCGCCGACAACCTTGCGCGGTTGCTGACCGGGCGTGTAGAAGCCGTAGAACGTGTCCAGTACCTGGGTGCTGATCCCGCCCATAAAGCCATAACGCTCCACCAGCGCCACGGTAACCCCTTCCCGCGCAGCGGTGATGGCCGCTGTGGCCCCGGCAGAGCCGCTGCCGATCACCAGCACGTCAGTTGTCCAGAGGTCGCGAATCGGGGCGGTGTAGGTGCTCATATGTGGCTGCTCTTTCTTGCGCTCATGGGCGGCTCAGCGCACCGCTGCCGCCGCCTGCGCCAGGCGATCGTAGACTTCAGGCGTGATAGGCACGTCAAAAATCTGGCCGATAATCGTGCTCCAGCCGAGCAGGAAGTAATCCCAGCCGTCAACGACGGTCAGGCGGCGGCGTTCAGCCTGCGCTTCCGCCTGGTGCAGGAAGTCCAGCGCGCCCCGGTAGTTCAACTCCCAGGCGAAGCCATCCTGCGGAAAGACGCCGGCGTCAGTGATCGGCGAGCCGGGCGTATCCTTGCCCATGCCGGTAGCGTTGATCACCAGCGAGCCGGGCGGCAGGGCAGTCATCAGCCGGTCATTCACGGCGGGATCGCTATTCTCCACAAAGTCGAAGGCGATCCCGGAGCCGGATAGCCGTTCCGCGATGAGCTGGCGCAGGCTTTCCAGGCGGGAGCGGGTGCGATTGACGAAGATCACGCGGGCCGGGCGGTCATCCGGCGGCAGGGTGCGGCACAGGTAGACGGCGATAGCCGTCGCCGATCCGCCCGCGCCCAGGCAAAGGATGTGCGCCTGCGTCCGGCCCCAGTGCCCGCCGGGGATGAAGCGGCTCATCGCCTGGCCTGAGGTCACCGGGTCGACGGCATGGCCGATCAACGCGCCATCCCGCTTGTAGATCGAAGCGACTTCGCCGGTCAGCTCGGCTTCCGGAGTCAGGTGGTCGAACAGGTCGCGGGCAGCGGTGAGCGTGTTGATTTTGTGGCTGGTGATCACCGCACCCAGCGACAGCGGATCGTGCTTGATCTGGTAGACAGCCCGACGGTAAACCTCCGGCGGGCCATTGAGGGGCAGGTCTAGGCCGATCAGCTGCGCCTGCCCCAGCCCCAGAATTTCTGCCCACAGTGGGAACATGCGGCGGCTGGAGGAAGCCGCAGTGGTCACGCCGAAGAAGTAGGCGGTGGGGGTGTCCTGCCGGGTGACGGTGAACTCAGGATCAGTCATCGTGGCCCTCAGTCGCAGCCGTAGACGCGCTTGAGCCGCCGCCGGTATTCGTCGTACGACTGGTCAAAGCGCCGCTGCGATTCTTCCGCGCCGATGAAATGGCTGCTGGTCAGTACCAGCGGCGGCTTGCCCATCGCCGTCAGCTTTTCGGCGATGGCGACCTTGAGCGCGTTGGCGACGGCAGCCCCGCCAATGGTGGAGCCAGGGCCGACCGGGTCATCCAGGCCGGGGATGCGCACCATCGCGTCGCCGGCGGGCGTGCCGTTATCGATTGTCACGTCCGCCACGTCGATCAGCTTCTTGCCGGAACTGTGGCGGGCGGGCTGGCGCTCGCAATGATCGCGGGAAACGACGGCGATGACCGGCAGGTCGCGCTTGCGGGCTTCCAGCGCCATCTCCACCACCACCTCGTTGACCCCGCTGTTGGAGAAGATCAGGAAGCTATCCGGCGGGGCGATGACGAAGTTGCGCAGGATGACCGGCGCAAAGCCTTCCAGGTGTTCCAGGTACATGGCCTGGCGCTGGCCGTTGGCCCCTACGACCTGGTTGTGGTAGGTCAGCGATAGCTCCACGATCGGGTGAAAGCCGGGGAAGCTGCCGTGACGCGGGTACATCTCCTCTACGAAGACACGGGAGTGACCGGTGCCGAACATGTGCACCAGACCGTCGTTAGCGATGGTATGAGCGCAAATCTCGGCGGCGCGGTCGATGTTGTCCATCTCGTTGTCACGAATGCGCCGCAGGATAGCCTCGGCGGCGTCCAGATAGGTCAGGCTGGCGGTCATGTTAACTCTCCCAATAATACTCTTGCGGCGGGCATGGAAAGGTCAGGACGGGGCTATGGGATAAACGCCATAGCGACGGGCGGCTTCGAACAGGGTCACGACGTTTTCCGCCGGGACATCCGCCTGGAGGTGGTTGGCCGGGGCCAGGATGTACCCGCCGCCGGGAGCCAGGGCTGCAATGCGCCGCCGGACTTCCGCAAGCACATCCTCGCGGCTGCCGCGCATGGCATGGCTGATGTCGATGCCACCGAGGAAAGCCAGTCGGTCACCATAGCGGGCCTTGATCGCGGCCTGATCCAGCGCGGGTACCGGCTCCAGCGGGTGCAGCACGTCGATGCCCAGGTCGATGAACTCCGGCAGCAGCTTTTCGATCATGCCATCACTGTGCAGCATGATCTTGAGGGACGGGTTATGTTCGCGGATGGTGGTGACCAGGCGAGCCAGGGCAGGCTTGATGTAGCGGCGGAACAGATCGGGCGAGATCAGCAGGTTCTCGTTGGCGGCGTAGTCGTCTCCGGGCAGTTCGATCATGTCGATATTTTCACCGGCGGCCTGCAGGTAGCCTTTCAGCAGGCCGTCGATGGTCTCCGTCACCCGCTCGATCAGGTGGAAGGCGAAGGCTTCATTGATCACCATGTCCATCATGAACTCCGCTGTGCCGCGCAGGTCACAGGCTGTCTGGAAGACGCCATGCGATGTGACCATCCGGGCGATGATGAAGCAGTCGGTGCCCGCCCGCAGCTCAGCGGCGCGCTCGCGGACGCCGGCTGTCCAGATCGGCGCGGTGGTATCCGGCCAGGTGACCCGGCGGTCGATGTCGTCGACGCTGGTAGCGTCGGCCAGGATGCCCCGGTCGGCATAGAAATAGGGCACGGCGCGCTTCCAGACCTGGCCGTAGGCGTCCAGGAAGGTGTCCGGGTCAGCGGTCTCCTGGCAGGGGCTGTTGGGCATGGCATTGGGCCACACATAGCGGGTGTCGATGCCCAGGCGCTCCAGCAGGCGGTCGTCCATGTAGGAGATGCTATGGCCGGTGCGGAAGGGTTTGACCGGTTCGCCCAGGTCAAGCAGCCTGAGCAGGCGAAAGTACAGATCATCAACCACGCCGTATGGCCCGCCGCCCAGCGCGACGGGCACGCGATCGGGTTCCTGATGGTTGAGCGCAGCCAGGACGCGCTCTCGCGGAGACATGATAGCCATGGGGTATATCCTTGCTCAGGCGAGCGTTACGCGGCGCAATGGGGGCAGGGGCGGGCGGAAAAAGCCGAATGTTCGGACATTTGAGATCGTAATCAGCGTGCCAGTTTCTGTCAAGTCAGTCACAGGGCGCTGCCCTAGCAGGGAGAATAAGTGCTGCTGGTGCTGTACTCGTACAGGTCAGCGCGGTAGTAGGAGGTGGTGTACTCGATGATCTCACCGCTGGCCAGGTAGGCCGCTGTGTTCACCAGCAGCAACGGATCGCCGACATTGACCTGCAACAACTCCGCTTTGAGATCGTCCGCCGCTACCGCCGTGACGGTGTGCCGGATCTCCTGCACCACCAGGCGGTATACACGGGCGAGCACATCATAGAGCGATTCGGTGTTGAAATCGTGCTGTTCCAGTCCCGGACACTGCTCCGTCAGGACGATCGATTTCTGCAGCCCGATCGGTTCGTCATCGCCAAAGCGCAGGCGGATCAGGTTGAAGCAGGGAGCGCCCAAGCGGGCCTTGAGCGCGGCAGGCGCACTATCATCGACCACGCCGGAAAATGCCTGCAGCACCCGCGAATGGGCGCGGCGGCCCATGTCGGCCATCTGCCGGGTGAAGCTGCGATCCAGGAAGAATTGCAGCCGCCCCATCTGGCGGCTGACGACCGTCCCGCGCCCGGCCTTGCGGGTGATCAGCCGGTCATCCGCCAGGCGGGAAAGCGCCATGCGCATGGTGTGGCGGCCCACGCCAAAGGCGCGCGATAGCTCCACTTCCGGCGGCAGCAGATCGCCCGGACTGAGTACGCCGTCCTGGATCAGCGCCCGCAGAGTGGTCTCCACCTGGTGGTAGAGCGGGATCGGGCTGGCAGGGTCGACTGGCCTGATCGGCAGTTCATGCAGGTAGCGTTGTCTGGCCTCAGTCATGGCGATGCTCACTTTGCGAAAGCGCTTGTTCCGGGCATAGAATAGAGTCAGTTGACAGGTCTGCGCTGTCAGCCGGGAAGTCACCGCTGCCGGGAGGGTGGTGCGGGCTGCCGCCGGGATAGCGCCCGCCCTGTATCCGGGCCAGTGGTTTGCTCCGTGAGGCTGATTGACTGAAAAGTGCGGAATTTGTTATAATGTCGTTACTGCGAAATGACCGGACATTCGGACTATTTTGCAGTGTACACCAGTTTCGCCTGGTGCTCAATACACCCCACAGCCCCATTTTTACATATATGTCTGAGGAGAAAGAGGAGTTCAGCATGAAAAGCAAGTGGTTATTCGTCTTGCCGGTGCTGGCGCTGATCGTGGCGCTGGTCGGTTCCGGGGCCGCTAGGGCGCAGGGCGATTCATTCGTCATCGGCGTCTCCAACGGCTTTGTCGGCAGCGAGTGGCGCACCCAGATGATCCAGAACATGGAAAACGTGGTCGCCGAATTCGCTGAAAAGGGTGTCAACATCGAGCTGGTGATCGAGAGCGCGGATGTTGACGTACAGGGTCAGGTGCAACAGATTCAGAACCTGATCAACCGCGGGGTGGACGCGATCATCGTCAACCCGAACGACCAATCGGCGCTGAACCTGGTGCTGGAGGACGCGGTGGCGGAGGGGATTGTGGTCATCGCGGTGGACCAGGAGATCAGCGCGCAGGGCGTGTACAACGTGGTGATCGACCAGAAGGAATGGGCGAAGATCAGCGCGCGGTGGCTGGCGGAGCAGCTGGGCGGCCAGGGTGACGTGGTGCTGATCGAAGGCTTTGTGGGGCACCCGGCGAATGAAGCGCGGATGGAAGGCGTGATGGAAGTCTTCGCCAACTATCCGGGCATCAACATTGTCGGGCGCGACACGGGGATGTGGGATCAGGCGACGGGCCAGCAGGTGATGAGCGACTTCCTGGCGTCGCTGCCGAACATCGACGGGGTCTGGACGCAAGATGGGATGGCGCAGGGGGCGCTGACGGCGGTACGGACGGCGAACCCGGCGAAGTGGCCGGTGATGGTGGGTGAGGCGCGTGCGGGTTACCTGCAGCTGTGGCATGAGGTGAAGCAGGAGCGTCCGGAGTTCACGTCATTCGGCGTGGTCAACCCGCCGGGCGTGGGCGCTGATGGCATCCGCGTCGCCGTCGAAATCCTGCAGGGCGGCCAGGTAGACGAGAGCCAGCTCTCCGGCCCCTTCGGCAACACGCTCTATGTCCCGATCCCGTACGTGGTCGACGAAAGCAACTTCGCCGAGCAATATGAACTGGTGAAGGACCTGCCGGAGTCCTACACGCTCGACGGGTTCATCAGCCAGGCTCAGGCCAAGAGCTTTATGGTGCGTGACTGGTCGGCGTTCGGGCCGTTCACCATCGGCGTCTCCAACGGCTTTGTCGGCAGCGAGTGGCGTACCCAGATGATCCAGAACATGGAAAACGTGGTCGCTGAGTTCGCTGAAAAGGGCCTACAGATCGAGCTGGTGATCGAGAGCGCGGATGTTGACGTACAGGGTCAGGTGCAACAGATTCAGAACCTGATCAACCGCGGGGTGGACGCGATCATCGTCAACCCGAACGACCAATCGGCGCTGAACCTGGTGCTGGAGGACGCGGTGGCGGAGGGGATTGTGGTCATCGCGGTGGACCAGGAGATCAGCGCGCAGGGCGTGTACAACGTGGTGATCGACCAGAAGGAATGGGCGAAGATCAGCGCGCGGTGGCTGGCGGAGCAGCTGGGCGGCCAGGGTGACGTGGTGCTGATCGAAGGCTTTGTGGGGCACCCGGCGAATGAAGCGCGGATGGAAGGCGTGATGGAAGTCTTCGCCAACTATCCGGGCATCAACATTGTCGGGCGCGACACGGGGATGTGGGATCAGGCGACGGGCCAGCAGGTGATGAGCGACTTCCTGGCGTCGCTGCCGAACATCGACGGGGTCTGGACGCAAGATGGGATGGCGCAGGGGGCGCTGACGGCGGTACGGACGGCGAACCCGGCGAAGTGGCCGGTGATGGTGGGTGAGGCGCGTGCGGGTTACCTGCAGCTGTGGCATGAGGTGAAGCAGGAGCGTCCGGAGTTCACGTCGTTCGGCGTGGTCAATCCGCCGGGCGTGGGCGCTGACGGCATCCGCGTCGCCGTTGAAATCCTGATCGGCGGTACGCCTGATGTGTCCAAGCTCTCCGGCCCGTTCGGCAACACCTTCTACGTGCCGATTCCGTATGTGGTCGACGAGTTCAACTTTGAGGAACAGTACGAACTGGTGAAGGACCTGCCGGAGTCCTACACGCTCGACGGGTTCATCACCCAGATGCAGGCCGCAGGCTTCATGGAATAACCGACGATGAACACGGTGTCACTTTCAGCCCGGAACGTCACCAAACGGTACGGGGGCGTCGTAGCGCTCTCGGACGGTAACCTGGACGTGCAGTCGGGGGAAGTCGTTGCGCTGCTCGGCGCCAATGGAAGTGGCAAAAGCACCCTGAGCAAGGTCATCACAGGTGTAATCGCTCCCAATGAGGGGCGGTTACACCTGGATGGCCGGGCGGTCACGTTCTCTTCCCCACAGGCTGCCAAGAGTGTCGGCATCACCGCCGTCTACCAGGAGCTGAGCCTGATCCCGGACATGACTGTGGCCGAGAACATCTGGCTGGCTCATGAACCACGCCGGTGGGGAATAGCCGTCGACCATCGTGAGATGCGTGCCCGCACACAGGACCTGATCGCCCTGTTTGCGGGCACGGTCCAATCTTCGCTGCATCCGGACGCGCTGGTCAACAGCCTGCCGCCGGATGAGCGCCAGGTGGTGGAGATTCTCAAGGCGCTCAGCCTGCAGCCACGCCTGATGATCCTGGATGAGGCCACGGCCAGCCTCGATAGCCGCCAGGTCGCCCGCCTGTTCGAACTGATCGCGGAATGGAAGCGGCAGGGGATGGCCATCGTTTTTGTCTCTCACCGCATGGACGAGATCTTCCGCGTAGCCGACCGGGCGACCGTCCTCCGCAATGGGGCCAGTGTAGGCGACCGGGTGATCAGTGAGACGACCGAGCAGGAACTCGTCGAACTGATGATCGAGGGCATGGTCGCGCCGGATTCGGTACAGGGCGGGCAGCTGGCGCCTGATGCGCCGGTCCGGTTGCAGGTCAGGAACCTGCACACCGATCTGCTGAAGGGCATCAGTTTTGACCTGCATGATGGCGAACTGCTGGGCCTGGGCGGTCTGCAGGGACAGGGGCAATCCGACCTGCTGCTGGCGCTGTTCGGGGCGATTCCCTGCGGGGGGCAGGTGCTGCTTTCCGGCCAGCCGGCCCATTTCTCCCACCCGCAGCAGGCTATGCAGCGTGGCCTGGCATTTGTGCCGGGCGACCGGGCCACTGAAGGCGTGCTGCTGATCCGCTCCATCCTGGAGAACTTGCAGCTGCCTTCCTGGCGCAAGTACGGTTTTCCGCTGAACATGGTTCGGGCGCGTGCAGACGCCGGCCAGGTGGCGCAGGAATTGAGCCTGGTGATGGAATCCCTGGACGCGCCGGTGAGTAGCCTGAGCGGCGGCAACGCCCAGAAGGTGGTGCTGGGCAAGTGGCTGCTGCGCAACCCGCGCGTGCTGCTCCTCAACGACCCGACCAAGGGTGTTGATGTCAGGACGAAAGTCGAGTTCTATGCGCTGTTGAACAGGCTCCGCGCCGCCGGGACTGCGATCCTGTTCTATAGCAGCGATGACGAAGAACTGCTGAGCCTGTGCAACCGCGTCCTGGTGCTGCATGATGGGCGGATCCGGGCGGAACTGGCGGGCGAAACGCTCAACCACGCCAACCTGGTCTCGGCCAGCATGGGCACAACCAATGCGAGTAACGGCTATGAATAGCGTAGCGCTGCGGCGTATCGCCCTGCGACACTCCTACCTGCTGGCCCTGCTGCTGCTCCTGATTGCGGTAGGGATCAACTTCTACCTGCAGCCTAACCTGTTTGAACTGCGGGTGCTTAACAGCAACCTGCGCAACTTCCTGCCCCTGATCATCCTGACAGTCGGGCAGACCATCGTCATCATTGGCGGCGGGATTGACCTTTCCGTCGGGGCAATCGTCTCCATGGCCAACGCCATTCTGGTCACGCTGATCCTGCCGGAATCGGGGCCAACGGAAATCCTTATCGGCATCCTGGCGGCGGTAGGGGCGGGGTTGGCTGCCGGGGTGTTCAATGGCCTGTGTGTGGCCTACCTGCGGCTGCAGCCGATTGTGACGACCTACGCCACCAGCTTCGTGTATGCGGGCATTGCGCTGCTGATCCTGCCCCGGCCCGGCGGCAACCTGCCGCGCGAATTCCTGCGCTCCTACCGGGGCGCGCCGCTGGATATCCCGCTGGCGCTGTACTTCATCGTCCTGGCCATCCTGATCTGGCTGGTGCTGCGTTCGACACGCTATGGGCAGTATCTCTTTGCCACAGGCGGCAAAGCTGACGCCGCCTATGCGACCGGCGTGCCGGTGAACTTCGTGCGCTTCAGCACGTATGTCTGGGCGGGGCTGGCCGCGGCGCTCTCGGCGCTGGCGCTGACGATGAACCTGGGCACGGGTAATCCGCGCATCGGCGACGCGATGACGCTGGACTCGATCGTGGCCGTGGTGCTGGGCGGGACGCGCCTGAGTGGCGGTCAGGGTGGGGTGATCGGATCGGTGCTCGGTGTGCTGATCCTGGGCGTGATCCGTAACATCATCTCCTTTGCCAACGTCCCGACCTGGTCCCAGACGCTGGTGGACGCGCTGATCATCATTGCTGCGCTGGCCGGCCCGGGGCTGGTGCGGTTCCTGCGGAGGCGGACGGCATGATTGAGGCCATACAATCCCTTCGACAGCAATCGGCGCAGATCAGCCCGCCAGTGGTGGCGCTGTTGCTCTCTATCCTGCTGTTTCTGGCTGGCGGTCTGATCAACCCCAATTTCCTCAATGTGGCCCAGGCTGTGAACATCGTCCGTCTGGCTTCGTTTCTGGGCATTATCGCCGCCGGGCAGACGCTGGTGATCATCAGCGGCGGTGAGGGCATTGATCTTTCCGCCGGGGCGGTGGTAACGCTGGGAGCCATCCTGACCTTCCGCCTGAGCAGCGGCCAGAACGACATGATCCTGCCGGCGCTGCTGGTGGTGCTGGCAGTCGGTGCGGTGATCGGTTTCCTGAATGGTGTGGGAATCATCGTGCTGCAGGTGCCGCCGCTGGTGATGACGCTGGGCATGACCGGTGTGGTGCAGGGCACGATCCTGGTGCTGACGCAGGGCGAACTGATCGGCAACATGCCGCCGTTGCTGGGCCGTCTGATCGCCGAGCCGCTGATCCTGGGCATCCCAGGCGTGGTGATCCTGTGGGTGCTGGTCGGGCTGGGCATGTGGCTGCTCCTGGAACGCACGACTTACGGCAAGCAACTGTTTGCGATCGGCGTCAACCGTACGGCAGCCCGGCTATCCGGTGTGCGCGTGCCGTTCATTGTCATCCTCACGTATACGCTCAGCGGTGTGCTGGCGGCCTTTGGCGGGTTTGTGCTGCTGGGCTTTACCCAGACGGTCTTCCTTAACCTGGGCGGGCCGTACCAGTTTCCGGCAATCGCTGCGGTCGTGGTCGGCGGGACAGTGCTTTCCGGCGGCAAGGGCAGCTACTGGGGCACGATGTCCGGCGCGCTTGTCCTGACCCTGATCGAGAGTCTGCTGCGGGCGTTGCAGCTTCAGGAAGCCTACAAGTTGATGACGCTGGGGATCACGCTGGTGGTGCTGATCTCCATCTACGGCCGCCAGCGGAGCGTCCGGCAGTGAGCGCAGTCTGCGTATCTGGGGAGGAGTAGAGTCTGATGCATAAGATCACGATGCTGGGCACCGGCCTGATCGGGATGTTCTACACAATGACCCTGCATGGCCGGCGCGGGCAGGACCGGGTGGCGGTGGTCTATTCCCGTAAGGAAGAACGCGCCCGGCAGTTCGCCCAGGAATGGGGCATCCCGCGCTGGACGACCGACATGGCGGCGGCCATCCGCGACCCGGAGACCGATGTCGTGGTCATCGGGCTGCCCAACAACCTGCATGAGCAGGCCGTCCTCCTGGCGGCGGAAGCCGGCAAGGCGGTGCTCTGCACCAAGCCGCTGGGACGCAACGCCGCCGAGGCCAAACGGATGCTGGACGCGGTGGAAAAGGCGGGCGTCTTCCACGGCTACCTGGAGGACCTGGCCTACACGCCCAAGACACTCAAGGCGCTCAAATCGGTCAAGAGCGGCGCGCTGGGCAAAATCCTGTGGGCGCGCTCCCGCGAGGCGCATCCCGGCCCGCATAGCGACTGGTTCTGGGACAAAACGCAATCCGGTGGCGGGGCGATCGTCGACCTGGGCTGCCATTGCATCGCCATCGCCCGCAACTTCATCGGCAAGGATGTCAAGCCGCTGGAGGTGATGTGCTGGGCCGATACGCAGGTGCATCCGATTGACGCTGAGGACAGCGCTGTCGGCCTGGTGCGCTATGCCAGCGGGGCGGTTGGCCAGTTTGAGGTGGCCTGGACGTTTCGCGGCGGGATGGACCTGCGCGACGAAGTCTCCGGCACCGAAGGCACGATCTGGCTCAACCACTGGCTGCGCACCGGCTTTGAGATGTTCACCGCGGTCGGCGAGCGCGGCTATGTGGCGGAAAAAGCTGAGGGCGATACCGGCTGGCTCTTCCCGGTTGGGGATGAGGTTGGCTCCCTGGGCTACGCCGACATGTTCGCCGACATGTTCGATTCGATGGACAGGGGCGTCGCCCCGATGGAGACCTTCTATGATGGCTACGTGATCAACGCCATCATGGATGCTGCCTATCGTTCTGTCCAGTCCCGCCAGTGGGAGCCGGTGATTCTGGAGGACTGGCGCGGGGCGGAGGAAGCGGAAGCGGGCGCTCGCCTGACCGATTATGACGAGGCGCATTTCCTGATCAAGCGGGAAGTGATGCCCGATGGCCAGGTCAAGCTGATCCTCAAGGAGAAAACAAGCGGGCGCGTGGTGCAGAAGATCGTCAGCGCCTAAGGCGACGGCGCGCCGGGGTCTGGCTCAGGAGGGGAGGAGGTCATGGAGAAGGTTCGTGTTGGCGTGATCGGCAGCGGGTTTATCGGCCACATTCACGTCGATGGCCTCAAGCGGGTGCCGGAGGCGGAGGTCGTCGCTGTGGCGTCGCGCACGCCCGGCAAGGCCCGCCGCTTCGCTGATGAGCGGGGCATTCCGTATGCTTACGAGGATTACCGCCAGTTGCTGGCGCGGGATGATATCCAGGCGGTGACCGTTGGCGTGCCGAACTACCTGCACGAGGAAGTCGTGATCGCTGCGGCGGAAGCGGGCAAGCACATCATGTGTGAAAAGCCGTTCACGACGACCCTGCGCGCAGCCCGCAATATGCTGGCGGCAGTCAGGAACGCCGGTGTCAAGCTGGTCTATGGCGAGATGCTGTGCTTTGCGCCCAAGTATGTCCGCGCCAAGCGGCTGGTCGAGGAAGGCGCGCTGGGCAAAGTGTTCCTGGTCAAACAGAGTGAGGAGCATGACGGCCCACATTCGCCCTGGTTCTGGGATGTCAACCTGTCTGGCGGTGGCGTGCTGCTGGACATGGGCTGTCACTCGATCGAGTTCGCCCGCTGGATTCTGGATCGGCCTCAGGTGCGCAGCGTCAGCGCCACACTGGGTACGTTCGTCCACCGTGACCGTACCCGGGGCGAGGATCACGCGGTTTGCATCATCGAATTCGAGAACGATGCCATCGCCATCGCCGAGAATAGCTGGGCCAAGACCGGCGGGATCGACGACCGCTGCGAAATCTACGGCTCCAAAGGCAACACGCGGGCTGACCTGATTCATGGCAACGCCCTGATCACGCATAGCAAGGTGGGCTACGGTTACGCGGTGGAAAAGGCCGATACTACCGTCGGCTGGACTTTCACCGGTTTTGAGGAAGAGTGGAATTACGGCTTCCCGCAGGAAATGCAGCACTTCATCAACGTGATCAAGGGCCGTGAGGAACCGGTCGAGCGCGGTGAGGACGGCCTGGAAGTGCTGAAGATCATCCACGCGGCGTACCAGTCGGCGGGCGAAGGGCGCAAGATCACCTGGCCCTACGAGCCGCCTGATGTCCAGAAGCCGATTGATCTGTGGCTGAAGGCCTGAGTAGCCCGAACAGGTGATTGCGCCGGCGGCCTGTCCGTAACCATGGGCGGGCCGCCGGTTTTCTAGCCAGCAGCGCGGCTCTCCAGTACGTGGATGGCGTGCAACAGGACTTCGTTGACGGGCGTCGAGATGCCATAGCGGTGGCCCAGTGTCAACACCTTTCCGGCGAAGACCTCCACCTCAGTCTTGCGCCCGGCTTCGATGTCCTGCAGCATTGACGTCTTGCCCTCCGGGTGGAGCTGGTTCAGGATGGGGTACCAGTCAGCGATGTCCTGCTCGGACAGATTGACGCCCTCCGCCTGTGCAACGGCGACCGCTTCACGCATCGCTGCCTCCATGATCGCCTGTGCTTCCGGGTTCGTCTGGAAGACACCGTAGGGCGCGCCAAGAACCGCCGAAGCCTGATTGATGCCAACGTTGATCATGAACTTCCACCACATCGCCCTGATCATGTCTACCGGCGTCTGGTAGGGGATGGCGGCTCGCTCAAAGAGGGCTTGCAGACGCCTGACGCGCTCCGAAAGCACCGCGTTATTGGCTTCGCCAAAGACCAGCGTGCCGATCCTGCTGAAGTGAACTGCGTTGCCGTCCCGCCGGGCATCAATACCGACAGCGTTGGCGTACAGCACGCGGTCCTGGCCGTAGCGGGAGGCGATGATCGTCTCACTGTCCAGCCCATTCATGATCGAGAGGAACAGGGTCTCTGCGTCCACCCGGTTACCAAGATCATCAAGGGCATCAGGGAGATGATGATGCTTGAGGGCGACGATGACCAGGTCGGCGGGTGAGCCGGGATCATCGGGGGCCAGAACCGGGATCGGGTAATGGCGGCCGTTGACCACGACGCCGTCAGTTCTGAGTCGTTCGTAACGCGCCCCACTGGCGGCAAAAGCCACGCTGGCCGGGTCCATCACGTAGAAGGCGCTGGCAAACGCCGATCCCATCGCGCCAGCGCCCAGGATGACAATCCATTCGATTTGTTTCATGCAGGGCCTCTTTGCGGTAAGGTAGCGGAAACCGCAACTGATGTTCATAGCCCCATCCGCGGTCATCTACCGACGCGGACGGGACTCCGCCAAGTATAGGGCGTGCCGGGCCTTTCTGAAAAGGGTAATTCACTGAGGAGGCTTCATCGGGGTAATGCCTGCCATTGAGACGATCCTGCTGTATCTGGCTGCGCTGCTGCTGGTGAGCATTCTCGCCAGCAAGATCTCGGGCCGGCTGGGCGTGCCGGCGCTGCTATTCTTCCTCGCTGTTGGTATGCTGGCTGGCTCGGAGGGGCCGGGCGGCATCTATTACGATGATCCATGGACAGCGCAATTACTGGGCGTGCTCGCTCTGGCTTTCATCCTGTTCGCCGGTGGGTTGGATACCGACATTGAGGATATCCGCCCGGTGTGGTGGCAGGGACTGGTGCTGGCCACCCTGGGCGTGCTGCTGACGGCATTGATCGTCGGCGCAGCGGCAACCTGGATCGTCGGTTTTTCCCTGCAGGAAGGCGTGTTGCTGGGCGCAATTGTCTCCTCGACGGATGCGGCGGCGGTCTTCGCCGTGCTGCGGAGCAAAGGCGTTGGCCTCAAGGGTAGCCTCAAGCCGTTGCTGGAACTGGAGTCGGGTAGCAACGATCCGATGGCAGTCTTCCTGACGCTGGGCATGATCAACCTGATCACGGTTCCCACCATGACCGTGATCGACCTGGTGCCGATGTTCCTCCGGCAGATGGGCCTCGGGTTGGCGCTCGGTTACGTCATCGGGCGCGGGTTCCCGGCTGTCCTTAACCGGCTGCGGCTGGAGTACGATGGCCTGTATTCGGTCACGACTATCGGCATCGTCCTGCTGACCTATGGGGTGACAGCGGCCATCGGCGGCAACGGTTTCCTGGCTGTGTATGTGGCCGGCGTCATCGGCGGCAACAGCGCCTTTATTCACCGCCGCAGCCTCAAACAGTTTCACGATGGGCTGGCCTGGCTGATGCAGATTCTTATGTTCCTGACCCTGGGGCTGCTGGTCTTCCCATCTGAGCTACCACCTATCGCCCTCAATGCGCTGGCGATCGCTGTCCTGCTGATTCTGGTGGCCCGTCCGTTGAGTGTATACCTGGTGCTGGCGGGGGCCGGTCTGAACTGGCGGGAGAAGGCGTTTGTTTCTTGGGTGGGATTGCGCGGCGCGGCGCCGATTGTCCTGGCGACGTTCCCGTTACTGGCCGGGCTGCCAGCGTCAAGTACCATCTTCAACCTGGTGTTTTTCATTGTGCTGACTTCGACCCTGGTGCAGGGGACCAGCCTGCCGTTTGTCGCCCGCCTGCTGGGCGTGGATGCGCCGCCCTCCAGTCGGCCCGCGTATCCGCTTGAGGCTGTGCCGGTGGAAGGCGCGACGAATGAGCTGGTTGAACTGCAAATCCCGCCTGATGCATCGTGCGCCGGGCAGCGCATCGTCGATCTCGATCTGCCGGAGACGTTTCTGTTTGTTCTGATCAGTCGCCATGGCGAGTTCGTGATCCCGCGCGGGTCGAGCGTCCTGCAGGGCGGGGATACCGTGCTCGCTCTGGCCGACCGGGAAAGTCTGGATGCAGTCCGCGCCCGGCTGGAAAAGCGCTCGTCGGCTGCAGGACGCAGCAAGCGTAGCGCAGGCATGCCCGCGAAGGATTAGGCTGCCGCCTGTCGAGCTTGCTGCGCCGACAGAGACAGTCAGCCGCCCCGGTGCAGTACTGTCCACAGGCCGGTCAGCGCATCGGTGTGTGGCTCAAAACCATACTGGCGGTAGAACGGGATGGCGGCGGGGGTGGCAAACAGCCCCACAAAAGCATCCCCTGGTGCGGCGGCGCGGATGTACGCCAGCAGGCGCTCCAGCATCGCCCTGCCGACGCCCTGACCCTGGTGTTCCGGGCGCACGGCGAAATCCTGAATGTAGAAGAATTTGCCCCGGTCGCCGATCACCCGGCCCATGCCGATCGTCTCGCCGTCCTGCACAGCCACGATGCCGTGCAGGGAGTTAGCCAGCGCCACAGCGGTATCCTCCGGCGCGTATGGCTGCCAGCCTACCGCCTCGAACAGGGCGCGGTGCTCCTGCGGGGTGGGGAGGCGCTCGATGAGTTCGTAGGTCATTCTTTTCAGACCCTCAGTCTGTGATCTGCCAGCCAACGGTCGCCGCCAGGAAAGCAAGGAAGTCGCTTTCCTCCTCGATGACCCGATTGATGCTCAGGGTACCGTGGCCGGCCTTGGTGCCAAAGCGCAACAGGATGGGGTTCTTGCCGCTATCCGCCGCCTGAAGTGTGGCCGCGAACTTGAGGGCGTGCATCGGCACGACGCGATCATCGCCGTCGGATGTCCAGATCAGCATCGGCGGATGCGTGACACCTGCTCGAACATTGTGCAATGGCGAATAGGCGATCAGCGTTTGAAATTCCTCCGGGCTGTTCTCTGCATTGCCGTATTCGCTGGTCCAGAGCCGTCCGGCAGTGAACCTGTGGTAACGCAACATGTCCGTCACAGGCACGCCGCACAGCGCCGCTCCAAACAGCTCAGGTTGTTGCGTGATGCAGGCGGCTACCAGAAGGCCGCCGTTGCTGGCGCCCCGGATGGCCAGCCTGCCGGGAGAAGTGTAGCCACTGGCGATCAGCCAGCGGGCGGCATGGATCATGTCGTCAAAAACATGCTGCTTGTTGCCAAGCATCCCATCCCTGTGCCATTCCTCGCCGTACTCACCGCCACCGCGCAGGTTGGCGACCGCGTACACTCCGCCGTGTTCCAGCCACAGGTAGACGGCGGGGTCAAAGCCGGGCATGATCGGGATGTCGAAGCCGCCATAGGCATAGAGCAGGGTGGGATTCTGATTATCCAGCTTCAACCCTTTGCGATGGGTGAGAAACATCGATACCTGCACGCCCCCGGTTGAGGGATAGAAGACCTGCCGCGTCTCGTAGCGCTCCGGCTCTACCGGGATGCCTGACGGCTGGAAAACTTCCAGGCTGGCGCTGGCGGTGTCGTAGCGGAAAATGGTTAGCGGGTACAGGAACGACATGAACGTAAACAGGAAGTCCGTGTACCGGGCGCTGGTCTTGAGGGCATAGGTTGGCGCAGTGCCCATGGTGGGCAGCGGGATATCCCGGAGGTGGTGACCGTCCAGCGTGTAGACCCCGACGCGGGTGTGGGCATTGTGCATGTAGAAGGCGATCAGCTGGTCTCCAGCAATGCGAGCGGCTTCCAGGGTATCCGCCTGTTCCGGGATGATCTCGCGCCAGTGTTCACGGGCAGGATTCCGGATATCGATAGCGATCAGGCGTTTACGCGGTGCATCGAGCTTGGTAATGAAGTAGAAGGTTGTCTCCTGGCTCCCAACGAACGCATACTCAGAATCGAAATCAGCCAGTAGCCGCACGACCCCTTCATCACTGTCAATGCGCCAGTAGTAGTAGCCTGTTTCGCCGACGGCGCTGCGCCGGACGCTGAGCAGCAGATAACGGCCGTCATCAGTGCCTTCCGGCCAGTACAGGTATTCCGGTGTCGCCGGGTCTTCGAAGATCAGGGTGTCTTCGGCCTGCGGGGTGCCGATGCGGTGGAAGTAGATACGGTTGTTTAGATTCTCGGCCAACATCTCCTGCCCCGGCGCCGGTTCCGGGAAGCGATTGTAGTAGAAGCCGCTGCCATCTTCTTTCCAGACAACCGTGGTGAACTTGCACCAGGCGAGCAGATCGGGCAAGTCCTGGCCAGTCTGCAGGTCACGTACGTGGAACTCCTGCCAGTCGGAGCCGCCACGTGACAGACTGTAGACCAGCAACGCGCCATCCGGGCTGGGGTGGGTTTGCATCAGGATGACCGAGCCATCCGGGCTGAATGTGTTCGGGTCGAGCACGATTTCCGGTTGGCCGTGTATCCCCCGCCGGCGAAAAAGAACAGACTGGTTCTGGCCAGTGTGCATGGTGTAGAAGTAATCGTCGCCGGCGCGGCATGCCTGCCCGTAGTCCGGAATCTGGGGGTAGCTGTATAGTTCGGCCAGGCGCGCCCGGATGGCAGGACGCGCAGGGACGGCCTCCAGGTAGGCGCGGGTCAGGGCGTTCTGCGCATCGATGTAGTTGTGCAGGTCCGGAGCAGAGGGGTCTTCCATCCAGCGGTAAGGATCGGGGACGGGAGTGCCAAAGTAGTTGTCGACCACATCCACCCGGCGAGCTTGCGGGTAGCGGAATGGCATACCAGGCTCCTTCAGTCACAACAGCGCAATGACAAAGCGTCGATTTGCTGCCAGACATCTCACGCCGGTGCCAGATGGCGCGGGCCAAACTGCCCGTATCCGGCACCGGCGTGAGGCGGAGTGCAGGCCCGATATGGCGGCAGCATCCGCTGGGATTGTTTTACCCGGCGCTGCGCTCCGGCAGCGTGTCGTAAATCCCGGTGATCACCTTCTCAATATCGTCAATGTTGGTGTGCTTCGGGTCGGCTTCGCAGACCTTCTTGCCCCGGCGCAGCACCACAATCCGGTCGACCACCTGGAAGACGTGGTAGATGTTGTGCGTGATGAAGATGCACGACAGACCTCTATCCCGCGCGTTGTGGATGAAGCGCAGCACGCGGTGCGTTTCCTCCACCCCCAGGTTGTTGGTTGGCTCGTCCAGGATGATCAGCCGCGATTCGAAGAACATGGCGCGGGCGATGGAGATGGACTGGCGCTCACCGCCGGAGAGGGAGGTGATCGGCGTATCGGGGTTGATGTACTTGGTGATGCCCAGGTCGCCGAGCAGCTTGCGGGTTTGCTCTTCCATAAAGCGCTTGTCCATGCGCTGCAGCCATTTGGGGCCGGTCAGCGGTTCGCGTCCCAGGAACAGGTTGCGTGCGATGGAAAGCTGGGGGACGAGCGCCGAATCCTGGTAGATCGTCTCAATGCCGAGTTGAATGGCGTCCCAGGTGTTCTTGATCTCCACCGGCTTGCCGTCGAAGTAGATCTGCCCGGAAGTGGCGGGGTGAGCGCCGGAGAGAATCTTGATCAGCGTGGATTTGCCCGCGCCGTTATCGCCGACCAGACCGACGATCTCCCGGTGTCCGACGGTGAAGGTGACATCATTGAGCGCCTGCACGCTGCCGAAGTTCTTGTAAATATGCTCCATGCGGACCAGTTCGCCAGTCGCCATGGTTTCACCTTCCGTTCCCGGTGCGGCGTTCAATGCTTGAGTGCAGCACCATCATACCCAGAATGATCGCGCCGATGAAGATCTTGTAGGCCAGGCCAGGGACCCCGACCATGACGATGCCGTTGCGCATCACGCGCAGGATCAGCACGCCGAGGACAGTGCCGAGGATCGAGCCACGCCCGCCGGCCAGTGCTGTCCCGCCGATGACGACCATCGCGATGACCTCCAGCTCGTAACCGTCGCCACTGTTGGGGTTAGCCGCCGAAACGCGGATCGAGCTGGTGATACCTGCATAGGCGGACATCATTGCCGAGAGGATGAACAGCAAGACCTTGGTGCGGCCTACCTTAACGCCACGGGCGATGGCCGCCATCGCATTGCCGCCGGAGGCTTGAATCCAGTTACCGGCTTTGGAGTGCACCAGCACGTAGTGCATGATGATGGTGAACAGGATGAACCAGATCAGGGAGGCGTAGATGCGCACCTCGCCAATGGAAAACTCGCCAACTAGGATGGCCGACAGTACGGACTGTCCGGCGTTCCAGGTGCGCTGCGGGAAGCCATCGGTGATGTACAGTGCCGAGCCACGCGCGACCAGCAACATGCCCAGCGTGACCAGGAACGACGGAATGCGCAGCCGGGTCACGAACCAGCCGTTCACGAAGCCGATGGCAACCGAAATCAACATGGCCAGCACGAAACCGATTTCCAGGGAGGTGGCGCCGGTGTTGAAGAACGTCCACATCACGATCGCCGCAAAGCCGAAGACCGAGCCGACCGAGAGGTCAAATTCGCCGGCAGTCATCAGCAACGTCATGCCGAGGGCGATCATGCCCAGTTCCGGCGTGAAGGACAGCAGGTTGGTGATGTTGGTAGCGGACAGGAATGACGGGAAAATCGTGAAGAATGGATCAGACGCGGCGCGCCGGGAGGTGAGAAAACTGAACACCACGATCTCAACGATCAGTAACACCAGCGGGCCGAATTCCGGCGCGGCAATCAGTTTCCTGACCGAAGGCGCGGTCATGGCCTTTTGCAGGCGTGAAGATGCTTCCATCGACTGCCTCGATATCTTGTGTCCGACAGGCCGATAAAAGGGGATGAGACTGGCGCCGGAGCGCCAGTCTCATACCAAACTGAGCGCCCTGACCCGTAAAGGGCGGGCTGCTTAACCAGACTCTACTGGCAACCCATCAGGGCGCCGTAGACGTCAGCCTTGTCCGGGCCGTACAGCGTGCCAACGATGATGTCCGTCGGCGGGATGCCGCTGGCCGCCATCATCGCCTGCGCCAGGGCCAGGTAGCTGGTGAGCTGCGGGTCCTGCCAGGTCGCGGCAAAGACATAGCCTTCCTTGACCTCGTTCACCGTGTCGCAGGAGTTGCCCCAGCCAACCACCGGGATGTCGCCAGGAGCGACGCCGACCTGGTCAAACACGCGCTTGATGCTGCCGGTCACCAGGTCGCCCAGGCCGATGATCGCATCGATCTTGTCACGGTTGGCGGTCAGGTAATCCGACATACGGGTGATGATCTCGGCCTGGTCCAGCGTGGCATCGGTGATCTCATACTCGACGCCCAGCGGGCCAAACACGCTGTCGATGCCTTCGGTCTCATTCACCTGGTAGGTCGCGCCGGGGACTTCAACGGGCATCCAGACGAAGCTGCCGGTGGTTACATAGCCGTTCTCCACCAGGTACGAGGCCCAGTCCGCGCCGATGACGAAGTTATCGCCGCCGACATAAGCGTCGCGCCCGCTGGTCTTGTCCTCGGTGTTCATGATGATGACCGGGATGCCAGCCGCATGCGCTTCAGCGATCACTTCGGTCAGGCTGCCGGGGTCAGGCGTGCTGGTGACGATGCCCGTCGCGCCAGCAGCGATAGCCGCGCGAACGGCTTCCTGCTGCGAGGGTACATCGCCAGCATGGAAGGACGTGCGGACTTCGAACCCGGTGTCCTCGGCGAATTGCTGCGCCCCGCCCAGGAAGAACACCCAGACCGGGTCAGCAGGATCACCATGCGAAATCCAGTAGAAAACTTTAGGGGGGGTCTGCGCCGCCGCAGGCAGCGCGCTCAGGACGAAAACAACGATGAGCAGCAATGCAGCGAATTTCTTGAACATAGCTTCTCCTCTTTTCGAACACATGCCGATAGTTCCTGACGCTCTCTACAGCTCCGGCCCTCGGTGGCCGGGTTGGAGCGCACGTGCATGGATGTGTTAGCGGTTTGCTTTACCCTCCTTTCTGTCTGAGCCTGGAGTGCCTGCCATGATTATAGCACTATGTGGGTTTTGCGCTGTGATGGGGTGCCTGTTCTACGCAGCGACCCGCTCGTTGATCCGGCGTAGAACAGGCACGTTATGCCTGCGGACGCTGTGTCCGGTCGGGGTAGCAAGCGGATGGTGCTGTCAGGAGGCCGCAGGAAATCAATGATCATTGTTCGCACATTTGCAGGATAGTACGTTCTGCTGGCGATTGTCAAGATTACTGGAATGCACACTCCGGGTTCTTAACAGGCGCTTTTGGCGGGCAACCGGGCGCGTAGTACAATACAGCTATCCGCGGCGCCACAGGATCAGGTCATATGGAGCCGCCGCAGTGATGGAGGGGGAGGCATCATGACGGCGTTGTATGCCAGCATCGACCTGGGCGGCACCAAGATCGCCGGGGCGCTGGCTGGAGCAGACGGCCAGATCGTGGCCGAGAAGACCATCCCAACGGAATCGCAACAGGGGCCGGAAGCCGTAGTGCGGCGTATGGCTGGCCTCATCCGCGACCTGGCTGCGCAGGCCGGGCAGTCCCCGGCGGCGCTGGGCATCGGTGTGCCGGGGCTGATTGACCTGGCCAGCGGTACGACCCGCTTTTTGCCCAACTTTCCCACCAACTGGCGCGATATCCCCGTGCGCGACTGGCTGGCCCCCCAGATCAATTGCCCGGTCTATCTGCTCAATGACGCCCGGATGGCTGCCCTGGGCGAGCTTACTTACGGGCGCGGGCGCTCGGTTGGCACCATGATCTTCTACACGCTGGGGACAGGCATCGGCGGCGGTGTGGTGGTGGATGGCCGGTTACGGCTGGGGCGACTGGGCGCGGCGGGTGAACTGGGCCATCATACCATCCTGCCGGATGGCCCGCGTTGCGGCTGTGGCAACCGGGGCTGTCTGGAAACGCTGGCCAGCGGCCCGGCAATTGTGGGCAAAGGGGTCTGGCTGATGCAGGCCGGGCGCGCACCGCGCCTGCATGCGCTCGTCGAAGGCAACCCGGCGCGGGTAACCCCGCGGGAGATGGCCCTGGCTGCTGAAGCTGGCGATGAAGCTGTGCGCGAGGAATTGATCCGGGCGGCGCAGTACATTGGCATCGGTGTGGCCAACGTGATGGTGACGTTGCACCCGGAGATGGTGGTGCTGGGTGGCAACGTGGCCGGGATCGGGGCGCTGCTCTTTGACACGGTGCGCCAGACCGTCCGGGAGCGTGTGGGCATGTTCCCGACCGATGATGTGGCGATCGTCGAATCGGCGCTGGGCAATCGAGCCGGGCTGCTGGGCGGGATCGCTCTGGCTGCTGCTCAGGGTATGGTGGGCTAAAGGGGAGAAGAGGGGTATGGACTACACCTATCACGATCTGGCCAAGATGATCGACCACTCGTTGCTCAATCCGACGCTGACCGTGGCCGACCTGGAAGCGGGCATCCAGCTTGCCCTGGCCTACGATGTGGCCAGCGTTTGCATTATGCCCTACTACCTCAGACGCTGCGCCGATCTGCTACGCGGCAGCACGGTTAAGGCCAGCACGACGATTGGCTTTCCGCACGGCGGCCACACGACCGCGATCAAGGTCGCCGAGGCTGAGCAGGCGCTGGCGGATGGCGGCGAAGAACTGGATATGGTGGTCAATATCAGCCAGGTGTTGAGTGGAGCCTGGGACGCGGTGGCCCGTGACATTGAGGCGGTGACCGCCGTCACCCATGCCGCCGGGCAGAAAATCAAGGTGATCTTCGAGAACTGTTACCTGAACGATGACCAGAAGATCATGCTCTGCCGGATTTGCGGCGAGATCGGTGTTGACTGGGTCAAGACCTCGACCGGCTACGGCAGCGGCGGGGCCACCGACGCCGACCTGCGGCTGATGCGCCAGCATACCCCGCCGCAGGTGCAGATTAAGGCGGCGGGGGGTGTGCGCACGCTAGACCGCCTGCTGGAAGTCCGTGCGCTGGGCGTTTCCCGCTGCGGCGCGACGCGTACCGCCGCCATCCTGGACGAGGCCAGACAACGCCTGGCGGGCTAGCCGGGCCGGTTTTGCGTGACCTTCCTCTTAGGCTGAAAGGAGAGTGAGCAATGGGGCGAACAATTACCCTGTTCACAGGACAGTGGGCCGATTTGCCTCTGGAAACGCTGGCCCGCAAAGCCTCCGAGTGGGGCTACCAGGGGCTGGAACTGGCCTGCTCCGGTGATCACTTTGAGGTGGAAAAGGCGCTGGCCAGCGACTCCTATGTGCGGGAGAAGCGCGCCCTCCTGGAACGGTATGGCCTCAAGTGCTTCGCCATCAGCAACCACCTGGTCGGGCAGGCCGTCTGCGATCCGATCGATGAGCGCCACCGGAGTATCCTCCCGGCTTGTGTGTGGGGCGACGGCGATCCGGAGGGAGTGCGTCAGCGGGCGGCGGAGGAGATGAAGCGGACGGCGCAGGCGGCGCGGTTGTTCGGCGTGGAGATTGTCACTGGCTTCACCGGCAGCAGCGTGTGGAGCAAGCTGTACTTCTTCCCGCCTACTTCCCAGGCGGAAATTGACGCCGGTTACCGCGATTTCGCCGCGCGCTGGCTGCCGATCCTCGATGCCTTCCAGCAGAACGGCGTTCGCTTTGCGCTGGAGGTTCATCCAACCGAGATCGCTTATGACATTGTGACGATGCAGCGGGCGCTGGAAGCGGTCAACCACCACCCGGCTTTCGGGGTGAACTTCGACCCCAGCCACTTGGTTCACCAGTTTGTCGATCCGGTCGCTTTCCTGGAGACCTTTGCTGAGCGAATCTTTCATATGCACGTCAAGGACGTGAAGCGCAACCTCAACGGGCGGACGAGCATCCTCGGCTCACACCTGAGCTTTGGCGACTCCCGGCGTGGCTGGGACTTCGTCTCTCCGGGGCATGGCGACGTGCCCTTTGAGGCCATCATCCGCACGCTCAACCGGATCGGGTATCGCGGGCCGCTCTCCGTCGAATGGGAGGACAGCGGCATGAACCGCGAGTTTGGCGCCCAGGAGGCGTTCCACTTCGTCAAGAAGCTGGACTTCGAACCGTCGGATATTGCCTTTGACGCGGCGTTTGCCAAACATTAGCAGGGGAGGGGGCAGGGATGAACGGTTTGCGGGCAGCAGTGATCGGGCTGGGCTTCATGGGGGGCACCCACATCGAGGCGCTGCGCCGGTTGGGGATCGAGGTCGTGGGATGCCTGGGCGTGACCCCGGAAGAGACGGAGGCGGGCGTCCACAAATACGGGCTGGACGCCGCCTACGCGAACCTGGCCGAGCTGGTGAGCGACCCGGACATTGATGTGGTGCATGTCTGCACGCCGAATTACCTGCACTACGGGATGGTCAAGGCGGCGCTGCAGAGCGGCAAACATGTCATTTGCGAAAAGCCGCTGACGGTCACCAGCGCGGAATCCGCTGAACTGGTGCGCCTGGCGCAGGAGACCGGACGGGTTGGCGCGGTGAACTACAACATCCGCTTTTATCCCCTCTGCCACGAGGCTCGCAACCGCGTCCGGGCGGGCGAACTGGGCGAGGTGCGGTTGATTCACGGCCACTACCTGCAGGACTGGCTGCTGTACAGGACCGACTGGAACTGGCGGCTGGAAACGGACCAGGGCGGAGCTATGCGCGCCGTCACGGATATCGGCACGCACTGGTTCGACCTGGTGACCTGGATCACCGGCCTCAAAGTCACGGCGGTAATGGCCGACCTGGCGACGATCGTCCCCACCCGCCTGAAGCCAGCCCGCGAAGTGGATACCTTTGCCAACAAGCTGGAGACAGCCCAGGACGCCGTCGAAGTGCCGATCGCTACGGAGGATTACGCCTCGATCCTGCTGGAGTTCAGCAATGGCGCGCGCGGCGTGCTGACGGTGTCGCAGGTCAGCGCCGGGCACAAGAACCAGTTGCAGTGGGAGATCAACGGTTCCCAGGCGTCGCTGGCCTGGCAACAGGAGAATCCCAACGAGCTGTGGATCGGGCGTCGCGACGGGCCAAACGGCGTCGTGGCCAAGGACCCCTCGCTGCTGGGCGCGGAGGCGCGGAAGGTGGCCGGTTACCCTGGCGGCCATGCGGAAGGTTACCCGGACACGTTTAAGCAGCTGTTCAGGGCGGTCTACGATTACATTGCGGCAGGGGACTACAGCGCGCCCGCGCCATTCCCCACCTTTGCTGATGGGCACGCCGAGATCGCTTTGTGTGACGCGATCCAGCGCAGCGCACAGGAGCGCCGCTGGGTGGCGGTGTCGTAGCGACAACGCTGAAAAGCAATGCGCAGATCGAAGAGCGCCCCGCTGATGGGACGCTCTTTCTGTTTTGGGGTCGGCATGGGTCAGGCGGTGCCGGTTAGCTCGCGGCGGACGATGCGCGTCCCTTCGACCATCGCCCGCAACTTGGCGCGGGCTGCCCAGCGAGCCGTCTGGCTGAAACCGCAGTCCGGGGTGATGGTCAGCTTCTCCGGCGAGACGACCTCCAGGGCGCGGCGGATGCGCTCGGCGATGTCCTCTGGCGTCTCAACGTAGTAGTTCTTGACGTCGACCAGCCCGGCAGCCAGGGTTTTATCGGAGGGGAATTCCCGCCACAGCGCGATCTCGGCCATCTCACGGTTGGCGAATTCCAGCGCCAGCTCGTCAGCGTGGACATCCAGGATGTGGGGGAACAGCGGGCGGTAGGTGCGCCGGGCGACCGGACGGCCCACGTAGTTGCCAAAGCACAGGTGCAGCCCGATCCGCGCCTCTACCCCGGCGACGGTCTGATTGAACAGGCGGACGAATTCCGCCGGGGAGCCTGCCTGCGCATGCACAGCATACGATGGCTCGTCAAGCTGGATGAAGGTCACACCGGCTTCCACCAGCGCCCGCAGTTCGCGGTTGATGATCCCGGCCAGCGCATAGGCCACCTCGAGGCGGTCGCGGTAGATCGCGCCGGGCTTGATCCGCCCGGCCAGGGTGAACGGGCCGGGGCACGGCATCTTGATCGGGCGGGTCGTGCGCGTGCGCACGTAGGCGAATTCCTCAAGCAGTCCCAGCCCTTCCGGCGCGGCGATCGGCTCAACAGCCTCGTAGCTCTCTCGCTGGTCATGGCCAACAACACCAACCTTGCGGCGGGGAGGCAATTCCCGCAGGCCGGTCATGTGCCCGTAGAACTCGGCGGTAAAGAAGCCTACCCGACGCATCTCGCCGTCGGTGATGATGTCCACGCCGGCGTCTTCCTGGTCGCGGACGGCCATGTCTACAGCGTCGTCCTGCGTTTCGCGCAGGTCGTCCGGGCCGTATTCGCCGCGCCGGGCAGCGTCCAGGGCGGTGTGCAGCCAGGCTGGCCAGGCATAGGAGCCGATAACGCTGGTGGGAAGGATCGGGGTAGTCATGGTTTGCTCCTTTGGCAGGCTTTGGGCCGGGGTGAAGTCCGGTATAATCAGGCAACCAGTGTAACACAAGCGGAGAGAATATGATGATTCAGCCCAGGCAGGCTGGCGTGGCATTGCTGCAGGACATCAACACCACCCGACCCGGCCCCGGCGAGGTAGCCATCTGGTGGCTGGGGCAGAGCGGCTATGCAGTCAAAACGGCGTCTGTGCTGGTGTACTTTGACCTGTACCTCTCGGAGCATCTGACGGCCAAGTACGCCGGGACGGAAAAGCCGCACATCCGGATGACCGATGCCCCCCTGCGCGGACGCGAGATCACCAATGCGACATGGGTCTTCGCCAGCCACAAACATTCCGACCACCTCGATCCCGGCACGCTGCCCGATCTGTTTGCCGCTTCGCCGGAGGCAAGACTGGTGCTCCCGGCGGCAGTGGTTGACCATGCGGTGGGGCTGGGGCTGGCCCGGGAGCGCCTGATCCCGACGCGCGGCGACGAGACGCTGCAGATCGGGCCGCTGACCGTGCACAGTATCCCGGCGGCGCACCCTGGCCTGGACTACGATCCGGCCCGCGGTTACCCCTGCCTGGGTTATGTGGTGGAGATGGACGGGCTGCGGCTGTATCACAGCGGTGACACGCTGGTCTATGATGGTCAGGCGGAGCGTCTGCGGCGCTTTGATCTGGACATCGCTTTCCTGCCGGTCAACGGCACCAGCGAGCGTCTGCTGGCGCTGCAGGTGCCACCCAACATGAATGCTGCGGAGGCGGTGGCGCTGGCGCAGGCCGTCAGGCCCCGGCTGGTCATCCCCGGCCACTACGACATGTTCACGTTCAACACCGTCGATGTCAGCGAATTCACCCGCCGGGCGGATGCGGCGGGCGTGCCCTACGCCGTGCTGCAATGCGGGGAGCGCTTCCTGTGGCGGCGGCCATAGCGGACGTCTGAACGACTCGCTGTCTCCAACCGTGAAGTGACGCATGACCGAAGCGTGAGACCAGGCGCGGCGCAGGCTGACGTCAGCGGCGGGTTCGCGTATTTCTGCCTCCCCCTGTTCTGGATTAACGCCTGTTTTTCTTAGGCGGATTCATCGGGAAATTCCGGACCAGGGTGATTGACAGGCCTGATGTAATCGATTACACTGATCGTAATGAACTAGATTTTGGCTGGAACAAAGGCGCACCTATATGGCGACGGTCAAGGATGTGGCGGTCCTGGCGGGGGTTTCCACCGCCACCGTGTCACGGGTGCTCAATGGCCACCCGAACGTCTCCCCGGAGGCGCGGGCCAGGGTTGCCAGGGCGGTGGAGCAGCTGGGCTACCGGCCGAACCGGGTGGCCCGCAATCTACGTGTCCAGACCAGCCAGACCGTCGCTGTGATTATCCCCGATATCCAGAACAACTTCTTTGTCTCCGTCGTCCGCGGCATTGAGGACGTGGCAATCGCCCGCGATCACATCCTCCTGCTGGGCAATACCGACGATTCGCTTTCCCGTGAAGCGCGGTACATCGATGTGCTGCTGGCGGAGGGCGTGGCCGGGATCATCATCTGCGCCTCTGACGGGGAGCGCAGTTGCGTCGCCGTGCGCCGGGCGGTCGAGCAGGGCGTCCCGGTTGTGGCGCTGGATCGCCAGCTGCAGGGACTGGACGTGGATACAGTCCTTGCCGACAACGTGGGCGCCAGTCGCATGGCGACCGACTACCTGATTGCGAACGGGCATACCCGCATCGGGCTGATCGCTGGCCCGGATTACCTGACGCCGGGCCGGGAGCGGCGCGAAGGGTACGAGCAGGCGCTGGCTGCACATGGGCTGCCCGTGGACCCGGGGCTGGTCAAGGTCACCGATTTCCGGCCTAGCCAGGCCCGCGAAGCGGCCCAGACGCTGCTGGATGCGCCGGAGCCGCCGACGGCTATGCTGGTTTGCAGCGGGTTGATGGCCGTCGAGGTGATGCGCGAGATGGCCGTGCGCCAGTTGGACCCGAGGCGGGACATTGCCCTGGTGGCTTTTGACGATACCGTTCTGAACCGCTGCCTGTGCCCCCCCATCCCGCTGATTACACAATCGACCTATGAACTGGGCCAGGCGGCGGCAGAGTTGCTTTTTGCCCGCATGCATGACCCGCAACAGCCGGCCCGCACGCTGCGGCTGCAGACCAGGCTGTTGCTGCCGGAAAGTGTGCCTGCAGCCGGGGCGTCCCCGGCCTCAGGCCGTCAGCCTTCATGACAGGGAGGAGAGCAGCTGTAACGCGCCTGCTTTCTTCGGAGCCAGTTATTCCCCCTGCAGGTCTGGAATCGTTCAGGTCGGAAAGGAGGAGTGCGCCCAACTTTCGCCGAAGAAAAGAAGCGGAACCTGATGCCCGTTGATGTCTATCAGACACCTATGGAGGAGAGCAAGATGAAGCAGTACTGGCGTTTGATCACCGTCGCTCTGCTGGTGGCCCTCCTGGCTGCGGCGCTGCCGTCGGCTGTGGCTCAGGATGTGCTGAAGTTCTGGACCTTTGAATATGCCGAAGACGTCGATCCGTTCTTTGAAGAATACATTGCCGAGTGGAACGCCACGCACGAATTGCAGGTCGAGCGCCAGGAGTTCCCGTGGGCGCAGTATACCGGCGAAATCCTGACCACTGGCATCGCTACTGGCGAGGCTCCGGATGTCTTCTTCATCAGCCCCGGCGACTGGCGGCGTTATGCGGAAAGCGGCCTGGCGCTGCCGCTGGAAGACTATATGCCGCAGTATCTGCTGGATGACCTGCTGCCGGCTTCGGTGGAAGCGGTGACGCTGAACGGCCACATCTACTCGGTGCCCTTTGAGATGGAACCGGTGGCGCTGTGGTACAACAAGGCCATGCTGGCGGAAGCCGGTCTGGAAGTGCCCAAGACCTGGGACGAACTGGTGGCTGCCGCCAAGCAACTGACCACCCCTGAGCGCTACGGCATCCTGATCCCCACCAACCCCGACTACTATGAGAACTTTGTGTTCTATCCGTTCCTGTGGATGGCTGGCGGTGAGGTTGTGAATGAGGACTTCACGGCTGCGGCCGTCAATACACCGGAAGCCGCCCGCGCCCTGGACCTGTGGGGCACGCTGATTCGCGAAGGCTATGCCGCGCCGACCAGCACTGGCAGCGACCCGGTCGATGAGCGCTTCCCCACCGGCCAGGCGGCCATGTTTGTCTCCGGCTACTGGGTCTACGGCTGGATTAACTCCAACTATCCAGAGTTTGTAGCCGATCTGGGTGTGGCCCCGATCCCTGCGCCTGACGAGGGCGATGAGCTGAAGACGGTGTACGGCGGCTGGACGGTGATGGTCTATGCCGGTACGCAGCATCCAGCGGAGGCCGCCGAGTTCGCCATCAACATGTTCGGTGCGGAAGACAACTCGCGCGCTGCGGCCTGGGGCATCCAGTACAACACCAAGCTGTCGCCGCGCCAGTCGGTCGTGGCGGACAACGCCGAGTTCTATGAGAACTTCCCGCACAACGTGTTCGCCAACGAGATCTTCCCCACCGCGCGGCCAGAGCCTTCCTATCCGCCGGAGATCGCCCAGTCTGTCTGGGAGGCGCTGCAGGACGTGATGTTCAACAACGTCAGCCCTGAAGACGCCGTCGCTGCCTGGGCGGAGAAGATCGACGCCTACCTGGCGACTCGCTAACGCACTCACGTTCCGGGGTTGCCGGGCGCCGGGCCGGTGCCCGGCAACCTGCTTGATCGGTCGGAAGGAAGGCAGATATGGCGACAACCAAGCCAACGACGGTTGAAGCGCCGGTCAGGGGAGGAGTGCGTGGCTGGCTGGGCCGCCTGAGCGGGATGGATCGCGACCGGCTGGAGCAGGCGGTGGTCGGCTATGCCTTCGTGCTGCCCGATCTGATTGGCCTGCTGGTCTTCATCGTCGGGCCGATGTTCATGGCGCTGATCATCAGCCTTAGCGACTGGAAGCTGGTTGGCGAGCCGCAGTTTGTCGGGCTGCGCAACTACGAAACGATCTTCAAGGACCCCAAATTCGGCGCTGCTCTGGGGCGGACCATCCTCTACACGATCAGCTTTGTGCCCGCCGTCTACACCCTGAGTCTGGGCATGGCCGTATTGCTCACCCGGCGCTCGCGGAGCAACAACTTCTTCCGCACGGTGTACTTCATGCCGGTGGCCATGTCGCTGGTGGTAGCCGGCGTGATCTGGCGCTTCATGTTCGATCCGGGCAATGGCCTGATCAACGAGCTGCTGGCCGCGGTAGGGCTGCCTACTTCGCAGTGGATCGGAAGCGTCCAGAGCGCCATGCTCTCGGTGATCATTGTGTCTGTATGGAAGAGCGCCGGCTACTTTATGATCATCCTGCTGGCGGGCATCCAGGATATTCCCGGCGATTACATTGAGGCGGCCCAGATCGATGGTGCTAACCGCCGCCAGGTGTTCTGGCATATCATCCTGCCGCTGCTCAAGCCAACCAGCTTCTTTGTGCTGGTCATCCTGACGATTAACGCCCTGCAGGCCTTCGACCAGATTTACGTTATGACGCGCGGCGGCCCGGCCTATGCCACCTACACCCTGTTGATGTACACCTACGAGAAAGCCTTCCGGGAGTGGAACTTCGGCTATGCAGCTGCGATGTCGGTGGCGCTGTTCGCCATGATCTTCGTGCTGACGCTCATTCAGGTGCGTTACTTCCGTTCCGGCGAGGTCAAAGCCTAGAGGAGGAACGCCATGCACAAGACTCCCCGCCAGATTCTGGGTATCAGTGTCTGGTACCTCATCGCAATTGTGCTGGCTATCGTGTTTGCCGGACCGTTTGTATGGATGGTGTCCAGCTCCCTGAAGCCTGCCAACGAGATTTTCGCCAACCCGCCCATCCTGATCTCGCCGAACTTCTCCATGAAGAACTTTGAGGAAGTCTTCCGCCAGGCGCCGTTTGAACGCTACATGTTCAACTCCTTCCTGGTGGCGTCGACGGTGACGGTGGTGGCCCTGATCCTGCATGCCATGGCCGGTTATGCCCTGGCCCGGCTGGAGTTTCCGGGGCGGCGGTTGATTTTCATCGGGATCATCAGCACGCTCATGATCCCGTTCTACACCATCCTGATTCCCCTAGCCTTGCTGGTCAAGCAACTGGGCTGGCTGAACACCTACTGGGCGCTGATCATCCCGGCAATTCCGCACGCCTTTGGCATTTTCTGGCTACGCCAGTTCTTCCTGGGCATCCCCCAGGACCTGGAAGACGCAGCCCGCATTGATGGTGCATCGCGGGTCGGCGTCTTTTACCATGTGGCGCTGCCCCTGGCCCGCCCGGTGATGGCGGCGCTGGCGGTGTTCTTCTTCCTGGCTAACTGGGATTCATTCCTGTGGCCGCTGGTGGCCGCTAACCGGGCTGATATGCGGATGGTACAGGTGGGCATCCAGTCCTTCACCGGCGAGCATGGTAACGCCTGGGAACAGATCATGGCCGCGTCGGTGATCGCCATCATCCCCACGCTGCTGCTGTTCTTCAGCCTGCAGCGGTTTATTGTGGAAAGCGTCAAGATGACCGGTCTGAAAGGATAGGCGATGCGTTTACGTGTGATCCTGTGGCTCATTGTTCTGGCTCTGGCTGGCGGATCGGCGGCGTTGGCCCAGGAGGGCACCGCCCTGCGCGAGATCACTGACGTTGAGTTTGTCGCCTGGGTCACCGGCCCGGAGTCGCCCAGCCAGACCGATGTTCGCTACGACGTTGACGGTACTGACCTGGGCAGCATGTTCGCCCTGGACGATACGCTGTATATCGCCTTTGGCGATACCTTCGGTTGTTGCCGTCCGGCGGGTGGTGGAGCCGGAGGGGAAAACTGGCGCAATAACGTTCTGGCCTACACGACCGACACCGAGCTGGAAGACGGCATCACGTTTGATGGCATGATCACCGATGCCGAGGGTCGGGCGCGGGCGGTGCTGCGTCGCTGGCGCGACGATGTGACCGTCATCCCTACCTATGGCGTCGCCATCGGCGATCGACTGGCGTTGCACTACATGGCGGTTAAGGAATGGGGGCCGCCAGGCGAGTGGACGCTCAACCGTTCCGGCTGGGCCTACTCGGACGATGGCGGGCAGACCTGGGAGCAGCCCTTTGACGCTATCTGGGAAGGGGATACCAACTTCGGCCAGGCGGCTCTGGTGCTGCAGGAGGACTATCTGTATGTGTTCGGCATCCACGGCGGGCGTTTTGCCGGTGTGGCGCTGGCCCGAGTGCCCGCCGAGTCGTTCCTGGAGATGGACGCATACCGCTACTGGGATGGCACGGATTGGGTGGAGGGGCATGAAAACGCCGCTGTGATCGCTTCTGCCCCGGTGGGCGAGCTGTCGGTTGCCTGGAACGCTTACCTCCAGCGCTGGATCATGACCTACCTGGATGAGGTGCGCCGGGCGATCGTCCTGCGCGAGGCCCCGGAACTGACCGGCCCCTGGAGCAAGCCGATGATCATGGTCTCGGCGGATGACTATCCTTCCCTGTACGGCGCTTACCTGCATCCCTGGGCCAGCGATGGAGAGGTCATCTACTTCAACATGTCGCAGTGGGGGCCGTACAATGTCAGGTTGATGCGCGCCCGGCTGGTTGCCAGCGATTGAGGCAGGCTGGGCTTTTTTCAGGAGGCAAGCATGGCTGTGTTCAAGGGAAGCCCGCTGGGCGAACTGGCTCGAATCCGCAACGTGCGCACCCGGCGTGTTTCCAGCTGGGATCGCACGGGCGGCAATGACGACCGCCTGCATATCGCGCCGGGGCAAACCGTGACTCTGGCGGACATCCAGGGCGCGGGGTGCATCAACCACATCTGGTGCACCATCGATTGCCAGCAGGAGCATTACCTGCGCCGGATCGTGTTGCGCATGCGCTGGGACAACGAGCAGGAGTATTCGGTCGAAGCGCCAATCGGGGACTTTTTCGGCGTTGGCCATGCCCTGACGACCAACTACGTGTCCCTGCCGCTGCAGATGAGTCCGGCGGATGGCAAGGCATTCAACTGCTTCTTCCCGATGCCGTTCGCGGAGCGCGCCCTGATCGAGGTAGAGAACGAATGTGACGTCGAAGTGCTGTTCTACTACTACATCGACTACGAGATTCATCCTGCCATCGACGCCGACCTGGGGCGTTTCCATGCTCAGTGGCGGCGCCAGAACCCCTGCGACGGCATCTCTGACGCTGACATGACCAATCCGGAATGGTCTTTTGGCGGCGTTAACCTGGATGGGCGCGGCAATTATGTGATTCTGGAGGCGCAGGGGCGGGGTCATTATGTGGGCTGCAACCTGAGCATCCACAACCTGCGCCAGGGGGAAGGCATGGACTGGCCGGAGGGCGTCCCCTGGCCGCTACGGATGGAAGACTTCCGTGTCCACGGTGAGAAGATACTCAAGTGTTTCAACTGGTATGGCGAAGGCGACGACATGATCTTCATCGATGGCGAGGTCTGGCCGCCCAGTCTGCATGGCACTGGCACGGAGGACTATTTCAACACGGCCTGGTGCCCGGCGGTTGAGTACAGCGCGCCGTATCACGGCATCACCCTGGCCGGGGACGAGAACTGGTCCGGCAAGATTTCGCTGTACCGCTTCCACATCGAAGACCCGATCTGCTTCCAGCAGTCCATCCGGGTGACGATCGAGCACGGCCATGCCAACCGCCGCTCGGACGATTACGCCAGCACTGCGTACTGGTACCAGCACGAGCCGCACCTGCCATTCCCGCCGCTGCTGCCGGTCGCCCGGCGCCTGCCGCGCCCGGACTAGCGCCTGTAGGGGGGATCGCGCCAGCAGATCGGCGCGACCCCCTTTGTCTTGCGCATTCCGTAACCCTCAGCCTGCCATCTGGGCATAGACGTGACTGCGTTGCCGCGACAGCGCCTCTCCCACTAGTCCAGCTCGATCATGACCTTCATCGTGCGGCCTGCAGCCTCTTCAATACGCCGGTAGGCGTCAGTGTAGCGATCAAACGGGAAGCGATCGCTGATCAGCGGCTCCAGTTGTAACTTGCCGCTGCTGGCCAGGGCGATGGCCTGCTCATAGTCCTGACGCTGGTACATCAGCGTCCCGACCAGGCTCAACTCGCGATCCTGTACCAGACCGAGATCAACGCGGGGCTTTTCCCCGAAGACTCCGACCACGACAATGGTGGTGCCTTTGCGGGCGCAGGCGATTGCCTGGCTGATCGTGGCTTCAACACCCACGCATTCCAGGATCAGATCGGCCCGTTCGAGCCCGAAATCGCGCCGGATGGCCGCCATCAACTCCTCATCCTGCGTGTTGATGACGTGTTCCAGGCCGCAACGCCGGGCCAGCGCCAGCCGGTAATCGTTGATGTCAGTGATCATGACATCCAGCGCGCCGGAGGCGCGGGCGACCTGCGCCGTCAGGTTGCCGATCGTGCCCGCCCCCAGCACGAGCACGCGCTTGCCTGCCGCTCCGCCGCCGCGCCGGAGGGCGTGCACGGCTACCGAGATCGGCTCGATCATGGCCCCCTGATCCAGCGTCAGGCCCGCCGGTAGCTTGAGGGCTTTGTCCGCGTCCAGCGGAAAGTACTCCTGCGCGGCTCCATTGGTTTGAAAGCCCATCACCTTCAGCGATTCACAAATGTGCTCCATCCCATGCTGGCAGGGATAGCACTGCCCACAGGTGACCTGTGGCATGAAGGTGACCGGATCGCCAACGGTGAAGCCGGTCACTGCGCGGCCCACCTCAGCCACGATGCCCGAGACTTCATGACCCTGAACGATCGGGTAGCCGGTATAGGGGTGCCGGCCATGCCAGACGTGGATATCCGAACCGCAGACGCCAATGCGGCGGGTGCGCAGGAGGATCTGGTGATCCTGGATGGCGGGGCGGGGGACATCGTGAATCACGATCTGGCCCGGCGCGGTCATGACTGCCTGTTTCATCTTCAACCCCTTTCGTGCACAAGTGGCAAGATAGTGCGTGCTGTGATCATTGTACTTCAGGGGGTGGGGCGCTGGATCACCGGGCCGGACATGGTGTACACAGGGCGACCGGCATAAAGAAATTGTGAAGGATTTCTAAAATTTTCATAAAAGTCTATTTGTGAAGAAATTCTAAAACAAGCATGAAATTATCCTAAAAAGCACCCTTACACTCTTGAATCAGTTTCATGAGCTACCTATTCTGGAAGTAAGCACAACGCTATCGCTACTTTATCATCATTATCCGATAGTGAGGGGTGCACTCATGAACAGGCTAATGCGTATAGCGCTACTCATGGTTCTCCTGCTTATTCTGGCAGTTTCGGTGAGCATGCTCGGCGCGGAGACAGTGGTCCGCATGAGCGACGATTTTGACCCGGCGATTGACAGTACGCAGTGGTCATCGCTGGTCAATGTGTCACGGGTAGCCAACTGCGGCTCGCTGGCCATGTACAGCGGCGGCGCCCTGCGCTTGACCGGCGACGGCGCTGTGGCCGCAACCGGCAACCTGGATGTCTCCGGGGGTGGGTCAATCAGCTTCGTGTTGCACCGGGGCCGTGGCGGAAGTAGCTGCACTCAGGCTGTCAGTACACTTTCTCTCCAGTACAGTACGAACAACGGTGCCAGCTGGACAACCATCAGCACCTATGCCGCTAACAACAGTATCTATGGCGCTTGGACCCCGGTTACAGTAACCATTCCTGCCGGGGCGCAAACCACTTCCACGCGCTTCCGCTTCACTGACAACCGCGGCTGGCTCATCGATGACCTCGTCATCACAGCTACTGTTCTCAATCCTGACCAGGATGGTGATGGTGTACCGGACGCGAGTGATAACTGCCCGGCAATCGCCAACCCCACTCAATTGAACACTGATGGTGACGCGCTGGGTGATGCCTGCGATCCTGACGATGATAACGATGGTGTGCTGGATAGCGTGGATAACTGCCCGCTGGTAGCCAATCCAGCCCAGACGGATACGGATGGCGATGGGATTGGTGATGCCTGCGACGCGCTGACCGACAGCGATGGCGATGGTGTGGCTGACAGCGCGGACAACTGCCCGCTGGTGGCCAATCCAACCCAGACGGATACTGACGGCGATGGGATCGGTGATGCCTGCGATCCTCTGACCGACAGCGATGGCGACGGTGTGGCTGACAGCGCGGACAACTGCCCGCTGGTGGCCAATCCGGCCCAGACGGATACGGATGGCGATGGGATTGGTGACGCCTGCGACACGCTGACCGACAGCGATGGCGACGGGGCCGCCGACAGTGCGGACAACTGTCCGGCAGTGGCTAACCCTGATCAGGCGGATACGGATGGCGACGGGATCGGCGACGTCTGCGACGCGCTGACTGACAGCGACGGTGACGGGGCCGCCGACAGTGCGGACAACTGTCCGGCAGTGGCTAATCCTGATCAGGCGGATACAGATGGCGACGGGATCGGCGACGCCTGCGACGCGCTGACCGACAGCGACGGTGACGGGGCCGCCGACAGTGCGGACAACTGCCCGGCGGTGGCCAACCCTGATCAGGCGGATGCGGATGGTGATGGGATCGGCGACGCCTGCGACGCGCTGACCGACAGCGATGGCGACGGGGCCGCCGATGGGATGGACAATTGCCCGGCGGTGGCTAATCCAACCCAGACGGATACTGACGGCGATGGGATTGGTGACGCCTGCGACGCGCTGACCGACAGCGACGGTGACGGGGCCGCCGATGGGGCGGACAATTGCCCGGGGGTGGCTAATCCTGATCAGGCGGATACGGATGGCGATGGGATCGGCGACGCCTGCGACACGCTGACCGACAGCGACGGTGACGGGGCCGCCGATGGGGCGGACAACTGCCCGGCGGTGGCTAACCCTGATCAGGCGGATGCGGACGGCGACGGGATCGGCGACGCCTGCGACGCGCTGGCCGACAGCGATGGCGACGGGGCCGCCGATGGGACGGACAATTGCCCGGCGGTGGCCAACCCTGATCAGGCGGATACGGACGGTGATGGGATCGGCGACGCCTGCGACAGTGCCAGCAGTAGCAGCGGCCAGGCTGAGCGACCCTGGCAGGGCTGGAACCCCGGCGATGGTCGCCTGAATCCCCAGGGTGCTGCACCAGTTGCTGTATATTACACCGGCGGTTTCCTGAATGTGTACGCCATCGATCCGGCTAATGGCGCCAACGGCTATCTGGTGTTCAGCATGAGTGGCGAGGACATCCTGGCAGCCTGCACGCCGGTTCCCGCCCTGCACACCCTGATCGGTTCCGGTGATGGCGGTCGAGTGCGCCTGTACTGCCTGAATACCGGCGAGTTGCAGTTGAACGCCCGCTACCGCAGCGATGAAGTGGTCTATGTGTGGGATACCCTGCGCCCGACCTACCAGGTGACCTATGTCTTCGACGTGGCGACGGGCCAGTTGCTGGGGTACTATAAGGACCTCAATCCCTAGCAGGGTGGTAGCCGGGCGGGCGCTCGCCTGGCTGATCTAGCCGACAGCGGGGCGGTTCCTCAACGGGGCCGCCCCGCTTCTTGTATCATGCGTCCATGGCGCAGGTCAGGCTGCCAGCATACGCTGCAACACCCACTGGATCAGCCAGAGGATAAGCGGGAAGATAAGCGCGACCCCAACGGCGCGCGGCACTTCCGGTTGCCAGGGCCAGGTTGGGGCATGGCGCAAAGTCTGGAACTCCAAGTCCAGGCTGTGGATAGTCTTGTACAGGTTATCCATGTCGGTCATCTGGCTCTCGCGGATGCGGCGATGCAGTTCCTGGCTGGCTGCCTTGGCCAGGTGGCCGGCTTGGGCCAGCCGTTCCTCCCGATCTTCCTTGAGCAGGTTATGGATGCCGATCAGAGGGACGATGAAGATGAGCACACACACCAGGTTATACCCGATCAACCAGGAGGCCATGGCGGGGTTCCTCAGTACTTCGGGCGCTGCCAGCGGCCAGCTGTAGGTCTGGATCAGCGCGCCGATGGCTGTACGCGCGCTGAAGTTGGAGAAGGCGTAAAGTGGCCGCTGATTGAACAGATCGACCTCGGTATACTGCGCGTAGATGTGGCTGACCGTGCGTAGCTGGTGCCAGGAGTGATACATAAGCGTGGCGGCCACAATCCCGATGAGCAGCGCCGTGCTCCAGATTACCAGGCGGTGCTCCATCAGGTTGGCCACCGACACGCCCCAGTAATAGGCCTGTTCTGCTGGTGGGACGATCAGCAGCATTATCAGCCCAAATGAAGCGCCAGCAGTACTCGCCAACAGGGTGGGGCCTTTGGGCATGGTGGTCAGCCGATAGCATAATCCGGCAAAGCTTTCCTCGTTGGTGCGCAGCGCCGGACGGAAGCGATCCAGAGCCTGCCGTGCCCGGTGATCAAGGTGGTGAATCAGCCAAAGGTTGTAAAAGGGGGCGGCCAGATAAACCAACACAAACACTGGTGGCAGGTCGGCAGCGCCATCTAGAGCGCGCACAAGGGTGTCGATCACGACCAGTGCTGCCCACGTCCCGACGTAAAACAACCAGGGTGGGCCGGGTAGCCGATCAACCCACCCGCCGAAGCGATCAATCCAGCTGGGCGCGTACGGGCGGGAAAGGCTGGCAGCGGGGGTAAGGGATGCTATAGGTGGGGTGGTGAGATTAGCCATCGGATAATGTCCTGAAGTCTACAGGGTGTCGGGACAAAGAGTGCGCAGCCTGATCTGAAAGACTTACTATCCACCCAGGAGGCGCTGCAGATTCCACTGGACAAACCATACTGCAACAGGGAAGAACAGGGTGGCGATAACAAGCTGGGCGGTCTCTGGCTGCCAGGGCCAGGTCGGAACATGGCGGAGCCACTTAAGCTCAATTTCCAGGCTGGCGATGGTCTTGTTGAGGTTATCCATGTCGACCATCTCATTGGCGTTCACGCGCCGGTGCAGTTCCCCTACGGCGGCAATGTAGCAGCGGTTGCTTTCCACCAGCAGGCGCTGTTTTTCGGCGCTGATGGCGAAGTGAGCGTTGCCGAGCGGTATGACCTTGGAGACCGCCGCTACAACCAGCAGCAGGGCGAGGATCGCCCCAGGCACAGGCTGGGAGGTTAGCGTGGGCGCACCCCATAGCCACAGGTAGACAAAGATGGTCAGTCCGACAGCTGTGAGGGCACTCAGCCGGGAGAAGGCGTAGATCGGGCGCAGATCGAACGGGTCGACCTGGGTGTTGTGGCGCAGGATGGCGTGGATGGTCCAGAACTGGTTGGCCGTATGGGCTACCAGAACCACAGCGGTGATGAAGTTGGCGATGCCTACCGCGTGATTGTAGTGAATTGAGGCGGCGGTATTGGCCAGGTAGAAAGCCTTCAGGCGGGCGTGCAGCGGGAAGATGGTCAGGAACAGCACTGCGCACGCCAGGCCGATAGCTGCGCTTGCGACGATCATCCACTGGGGCAAGGTGGTCAGGCGGTAACGCAGGTACTCACACTCGTGATCGTCGCAATCCAGCGCCGGCCAGAACTTCTGCAACGACCGTACAGCCATCCTGTCCTGATAGTGCATAATCGCCAGGGCGTACGGGCAGGCAAAGGTCGTGACAAAGTGAAAGGGCATCAACCCTTCCTGGCTGGCGGTGATCCACTGGGTGAGAATCTGGATCAGCATCAGGATTGCCCAGAGTCCCAGGTAAAACAGCCAGGGTGGGCCGGGCAGCCGATCGACCCAGTCGAAAAAACGGTCAAGCCAGCTGGGCCGGTAGAAGCGATACGGCGCGAAAGGGGCAGCAGCGGGTGGCTGGGGGTCAGCGATGGTAGTCATGATGGTATCCCCTCTGGACTGCGCGACGTCTTATGTTTGCAGCGCCTGGAAGCGCCGGATTTTCTTGCCGGTCAACCGAGGTTGGCCGGATGCTGGCATCAGGCTTGGCGGTGGAGGGGCGGATAGCCGCAACCGGCAAGGTTATTCGCCTCTCGTTGTTTGCTATCAGGTAGGATAGCTCATAGTATAAGGCTTTAGAATCGGCAATGCAACCTGTTCCTGGCAGGCGTTCTTGCCCGCTGCAGCGGCCTGTTAGCGCCGGTGCAAGTGCCGGTGAACCGCGGCGATGGCTTCGTGGAAGGGCCGCTCCAGGTAGGCCCGATGATCGGCTTCTCCATGATGGTGGCTGACCGAGCCATCAGCGACGAAGGGGGCGCGTTGCCGGATGTACTCCAGCCCGCCTTCCAGCAGGGTGAGCATGTACTGTGCGGTCTCCTGGCTGGCCATCCACCATTCTCCGCCTACGGCGATGTAGATCGGCGATGTGTGCGCCATGATGGGGCGGCCCCAGGTGTCGAAATGCACCCGGCCCGGCCCAAAGTAGCCGGGGCCGCCAGCGCGCGCTGCCAGCCAGGTATGATGGTCGATGGTGAGGCGGGCCTTCAGGGTCAGGCGATCGGCTCCGTTCGGCTCCTCGGTGACAGCCACAACCCGCCCTTCCTGCACGATTTGCAGGGTGTGAATCGGGAAGATGCTGCGCGCTTCGGCCTCAACCTCAACCGTGCCGCCGTTGCCGGGCAGGTGCAGCGTATCGCCAATCCGGGCGCCTTCCACACTGAAGCGCAACAGCGGCCCGCTGCTGATGAACGTCCGTCCCTGGCGCAGATACCTGCACCAGGTCTCGTAGTCAAACCCCTCCTCGGCGGGGATGAACACGTAGGTGCGGTAAAGCCCGGCTGGCACGTCGGCGGTCATCTTGTCAGTCCCCCCCACCAGCGGGAGCCGGTAACCACCGTTCAGGTAGCGGTAATACTCCAGATGGGGATAGTCGGCCTGGATGACGAATTCGACTGCGTCGGCGCGGCCGGTGGCGATCAGCGCGGCTGGCTCGCCGTTGGGTACGGGCATATGCGGGATGACTACCATGCCCCCCTGGGCGTGGCAGGCATCGGCCCAGTGCGAGAGGGTGGTCTCCAGCCCGCCGCCCAGTTCCGCCTCGTCCGGGCCATCGGAACACCAGGGCATCACCGGCTGCTTGAGGCCGAGCAGCGTCAGGTGCCCCAGCATGTGCTGGCGGTTCTCCTGACTGGTATAGACGATGGTGCGCCCGTCCGGCGTCGACACAGGCCGCCCGACGAATTCCTCCGTGCTGGTGAACAGGTGCCCCCACTGGGATTGCAGCAGGTTGATGACGTTCAGACCCTCTCCCTGCGCTTCGAGGTGCGCGCCGTGGGTGGAAAGGAAGTGAACGTGCGTATCGCCGCTGTACCAGCCCTCGGCGTTCAGGTCGGCCCGACGCCTGAGCCGCAGCGTCAACTCGCGCTGGCCGGGCTGGATGGTCACGTGGGAGCGCAGCGGCTCATATTCGAAGCCCCGCGCCACGTCCACCAGTACGTCGCCGGTTGGCAGCCAGCCCTGGCAACGGCCGTCAATGTAGGCATAGGTCACATGCCCCAGGCGCAGGTCACCGCCCAGGTCAATATGCCAGGTGCCCATATCGGACAGCAGGTGGTCATGATGGCCGTGCGGCTGATAAGGGATGCCGTCCGGAGAACGAAAATGGATCCGGCAGGGGAGCGGCTGACCGGTCTCGTCGTCCACAACCGTCACGTGCACCCAGTTCTTGCCATGTTCGGCCAGTTCAATACGGGCGGCTGGCGTTTGCGCCATTCCCTTGTCCAGCACATCGCCCCAGCGCACGCGGGCCAGTTCTTGCTCCCCGGATTTGACGGCTACCGTGGCCGAGGGCAGGGCAGCGATCTCGGTATAGGCGGGGCTGTTGTGGTTCGCGTAAGGTTGCCCCCATCCTCGCAGGGCATCATTCAGGAACGCAGCGGCATCCTGCCGCGGCAGGGGGTAGGGGTACGTCGCGGTACCGCGGTCGACTTCAACCACCAGATCAAAGCGGAGATCGGCCACTTCCTCTTCCGTGAGGGTGATTTTCACCGGGCGGCGCGGCTCCCGCCCGAAGGGGTCTTCGGCCAGCGTGCTGAGGGTCACACCACCGATGAGAAAGGCGCGATCCTGTGGTTCGATCCGGATGGCGCTCAATTCCCGGTTGGGGTACGGGTTGGCCCAGGCCCACAGGAAGAAGCGGTCGGCGGAGGCCTGCATGGCTTCGATCTGCCTGATGCCGGTGTGCTCCCAGCGTCCGGCTTCCCGCGCAAACAGATAGTCGAATCGATCCGGCACGGCCAGAAACGGCATTTGCCCCCAGTACTCCAGGCTCCAGGTGGTCGGGATGATGGCGATCTCGAAGCGCTCGCGGATCGGCACGGTCTCCGCCTGGCCGTCAGTAAAACAGAAGCGGTAGGAGGCGATGAGCCTGCCCGGCGGCTCGCCCGCCTGTAGATGGGACTCAAGCAGGCGATGGGCGACGATCACCCAGTGCGCCCTGGCGCTGATGGGGATTTCCAGCGGTCTAAAATCCGCCGGGCCGAACTGGATCAGACTGACGTTGAACGGCAGGCCGCGCAGAGTTTGCGGGCCGAGCGGTTCCAGTTTGCCGCCGGAGAATGCCTGGGGAAGCAAGTTTGACCAGCGGGTGAGATCAAGGGGAGTGTAGTCTGCCATAGGTGGTTACCTCAGTCCTGCGAAGTGGCGGCTTCAATGGGGGAGGCGTGGCCGAATCGCGGCAGGCACAGGGAGGATGGCCGCGCGATCCTGGCTCGCCGAGCATGGTGATGGAAGTGGTGGAAGCCGGAGAGCGTTCCCGGGTTGCGCCAGGAGGACCAACGCTCCGCCGGGCAGCCCGGACGCTCTGGCCGGTCGTTCCTGCGGATACTGCGCTCACTGTATACCTCCCGGTCGGGCAGGGCAAGCGGGCCAACCGGGCGCAACTACGAGGTACACCGGCCAGTACAGGCTCCGGATAGTACTTTCCTAAGGTTGCTTTAATATCGATTTCTCATCTATGATGGATTTGTGCAGCGCGTCACAAAGGGTTGTGGTTGTGTGGCCGGCAGGAAGGAGAAAAGGGCCATGCGTCAACACTTTCGGGCCGCGCTGATCGTGCTGATAATCCTGCAGTTAGCTCTCATCCCGGTTCAAAACAGGGTTGTGCACGCGCAGGGCGGCGGCACGCTGGCTTACGGGGCCAGGGTATTCGGGCGTATTCTGCCGGATACACCGGTCGTCATGTACAGCTTCAACGGAGCGGCGGGTGACCTGGTACAGGTCACGGCGCGTAACTGGGTCGGTACACTTGACCCACACCTTGATCTGCTCGCGCCGGACGGGCAACTGGCGGCGGTAGCCGCGGTCAGCCCGTTCGCCGAGGACGACCTGGAAGCATCGCTCTCGCTCTTCCTGCCGCAGACGGGCATCTACATGCTGGTGGTGAGCGCCGAAAACGGGACGACGGGCGAGTATATGCTCAAGTTGCAGGGGCGCGGCCCGGTGGAAGGCACGCCGCTGGCCTATGGCCAGGCGGTGACGCTGAACCTGACGCCGGACGCAGCGCCACAGGTGTTCACCTTCGAGGCCGAGGAATGTCCCACGGCGCTGATCGTGGCCAACCTGAGCGAAGGGCTGCCGTTCACCTTCCCCTTCCTGGTCCGGGTGCGTAATGAGCAGGGCGCTCCGATTGCTCTGCTGCGCGGCGGCGACGCCCTGGAAGATCGCGTCATTGTCGCGCCCCTGAGCGGGCGCTACGAAGTCACTGTGGAAGCTGACGATCCGGCGTCCAGCGGGACAATCGTCCTGCTGGTGACCTGCCTGGGTGGGGCGCCGGGATGCGTTGGCGGCGGCGCAGCCGGCGGGCCATGCGGCCCGGCAGGTGAATCGCTGGCCTGCTATGAGGATGGGCCGTGCGGCTCCTTTGAAGTGACCGTCACCCCGGGCGGAGACGGTCGGATGACCTTTACCTGGCCGGCGGTGGAAGGGGCTGAGTGGTACATCTTCAGCGTTATCGATTCTTCCGGCGTGCTGCTGGCGGATTCGCCCCGCTTGCTGGAGGGCGAAACGAGCCACATGTATCAGGTGCGTCCGGAAGATCTGGGCCGCGGGCCGTTCACGGCGATTGTCCATGCAGGCGGGGAAGGCGCTGTGCCTGGTACCGCCATCCGCTGCATCGACAATGTTACCTTCACCCTCGATGGACAGGTGACTGAGCAGTGCCGCGGAATTGGTGTCAACGTCGATATCGTGCCCGTTGCGGAGCGGCGGGCTGTCGTATCGTGGGGCGCAGTGACCGGTGCGGGCGCGTACACCATTCACGTGTACGCCTATGCCAGCGGCGGCGGGCTGGTGGGCATCCGCGTGTTCACCGTGCCTGGCAGCGCCACCACTTACCATCTTGACGGCGTCTTCCCCGGCGAATACACGCGGTTCAACATTGTCGTGAGGGCGTACGCTAACCCCAGCGGGGGCGGCGCCTTTGCGGATATGCCCACCGGTTTCCTGTGCAGCGGCAGCGCCGATGTTGAATTCGGGCCAGCCGGACCAGTGCACTGGATTACGGCGGCAGGTTCCTGAGCAGGGAGGAGAACCATGAACAGGCAAATGCGCTTGATGCGGTTGGTTCTGCTCGGGGCCGCGCTGAGTTTGTTGTGCCTGGGGCTGGCTGGCAGCGGCGAGCATGTCACGCTGGCGCAGACCGGCGGGACGCTCAGCTATGGCTCCAGGCTCTACGCTACCCTCTCAACCGAAGCGCCTGTGGCGACTTACAGCTTCACGGGCAATGCCGGTGATCTGGTGACCATTCTGGTGGAGAGCTGGACGGGGACGCTGGACGCGAAGGTTGATCTGATCGCGCCAAACGGGGTGATTCTGGCGGCCAGCGACCAGAACCGCCGCGATGACGAACCGCTGGGCGCTTACCTGGCGGCGGTATTGCCGGACGGGGGCATCTACCTGTTGCGGATCAGCGGCCAGAACGGGACGACGGGCGATTTCCTGCTGACGCTGCTGGGGCGGGGTGCACCGACGGCGACCGCGCTGGCCTACGATCAGCCGGTCGATGTCGCCATCCCGCCGGGCGCTGCACCGCAGGTTTTCTCGTTTGTCGTGGAAGACTGCCCGACGACTCTGCTGGTCACCAATCCGGCTGAGGGGCTGCCCTTCACTTTTCCGTTCCTGGTCAAAGTGCGTGACCAGCGTGGCCAGACGGTCGCGCTGCTGCGCGGCGGCGAGGAGCTGGAGAACTGGGTGACAGTCGCGCCACACAGCGGGCGCTACGAAGTTGAGGTGAAGTCAGCGGACCCGGCCGTTGGCGGCTCGTTGCGTCTGCTGGTGACCTGCTCCAATGTCAATCCCGGCTGTCCGCCGGGCCAGCCGATCGCCGGATTGCCCGGCGGTCTGGCCGGACTGGATTCGTGTTTGCTCTGCCCTGATCCTGACGATGAAGTGCCGGGCGGCGGCTGCCCCGATCTCAACTTCAGGGCGTGGCAATCTGAAGGCAATCCGCTGGAGATCATCGTCCGCTGGGAAGCTGCGCCGGGCGCAGACGGGTATGCCGTCTATGTCATCGGGCTGCTCGGCGGCGGAGGGGAGGTCTACCTGACTCATAGCGTGTGGACGCCGGGCGATCCGCTGGCGTTCACCTGGGTTCTGCCGGAAGGCTATACCGGCTTCCGGTTCATCCTGCGGGTCTACAGCGGCGATACGGTGATCTGCACGGCGCAAACCGAAGTGACCATCGAGGGCGGGCCGACGTGCGAGCGCTTCACGGCCTGGCTTGCGGAACAAACGGACACCTCGGTGACAATCGGCTGGTCTGATTACCCCGGCGCTGAGGGCTACTGGGTCGTTGTCGTTGACGCTACTACCCGCACAGTCTTGCCCGGTTGGCCGGTGGTTCTGCCGCCCAGTGAACATAGCACCAGCATCACGGGGTTGCCGCCGGGCGACTATGTTGCCGCAGTGGCCCCCTACCTGCCTCGTGGCGGGCCGATCTGCATCCGGGAAGTGCCTTTCACCGTTGGGGAAGGACCGGGGCGACAGTTCATCTGCGTCATCAGCACTGACCGTCGTGACGTGCCGGTGCGCGTGGGGCCGGGCTATAGCCGGTCGATCTTCGCCTTCCTGACTCCTAGCGTGGCCTATCCGGTCATCGGACAGGCGCTGGATGGCGACGGCAACCAGTGGTGGCAGATCGACAAGACGCTAATCCCCGGCCACGAGATGGTCATCAGCCTGTGGGTGGCTGCCAGCGACGTGACAGAGTCCGGTAACTGCGACAACGTTCCGCCGGGTGATGTTCCGCCGGTGATCCCGGAGGAACCAGAACAGCCAACCGGTCAGTGGCTGCCATGCGGTTCCTGCGATACCTGCGGGCACCCGGCCAGCGAGTGCGTTACCTCGCCGGAAGGGGCGTGCCTGTGGGACCCGACCACCTGCGCTGGCATCCCGCCGGATGACGGCAGCGGGTGCTACGCAGTCGCCATCACGGTGGATGCGGGGCGGTGCCAGACTCCCGTCGCAGCCATGCTCGATACGCCGCCGAACTGCGGCAGCCGCTACACGCCGGGCACGACCATCAGCGCCCATGCGGTGGCGGTCGATCCCAAGTGTAATGTGGAATACTGGTCAGGGTGCGGGGCGTCGGGCACCGAGAACAACATCACCTTCACGCCGCCAAGTAGCTGCACGCTGACGGCGCATATGTACTACGGCAACTAGGCCGTAGCCGCTGCAACGCCATTGGCGAGGCGACTCCGCGATCGCGTTCCACCGGGTGCGATCGCCGGAGTCGCCTTTGTTTTGCAGAAATGCGGGATTGGATGCCGACTTGCGCTGAAGTGCTGGTACAATGGGCAGAAATACCTCACACCAAGGAGCGAGGCCATGAACTCCCTGCCCACCGATACCCGCCGCGATTCCGAATCAATCCGCCTCTTTGAATCCGATTTTCTGGAATTCTTCACGCACATCAGTCCGGTGACCGTCCTGGTGATGTGGGTGCCGGTGACGATCCTGTTGCTGGCCGACGCAGTCGCCAACGCGCCGGCGACCGGCTTTCCGTGGTACATCCCGGTAGCGGTGTTTCTTGGCTGGATGCTGTGGACGCTGGCCGAGTACACCCTGCACCGCTTCCTGTTTCATTACAAGCCGCGCACCCCGCGGCTGGAGCGCCTCTTCTTCCTGTTTCATGGCGTGCACCATGCCCAGCCGCAGGACAAAACCCGCCTGGTCATGCCGCTGCCGGTTAGCATCCCGCTGGCGCTGCTGTTCTACGGCCTGTTCTACCTGGTTGTGGCGGAACTGCTCAAGGCCCCGCTGTGGGTGAATCCACTGATGGCGGGCTTTGTCCTTGGCTACCTGTGCTACGACATGATCCATTACGCGACCCACCACTTCCCGATGCGCTCGCGGGCGGCCAGGTTCCTCAAGCGTTACCACATGATGCACCACTACAAAGACCCGAACACGCGCTTTGGCGTCAGCGTGCCCATCTGGGACTACGTGTTTGGCACGGTGGGGGAAGGGCGCTGAACCTGTTCTGCGTACCTGGCCCCATTCCCCCGGCTCCTTTCCCCATAAGTGGAGCAGGGGATCGGTATATTCCGGTCAAGGCTGGCCTGCCGGGTCAGGGCACTGGCGTCTCTGGCCCGGTGACAGCCTGGCTTTCTTCCGGCGAATCACAGCGGCGGCTCTGCAGCCGGTGGGTGCGTCGGTCGTATCGGTCGCAGAGCTGGTCAACGAGGGTGTTCGCCCACAGAGGCGTGCCATTGAAGTAGGCAGCGCGGGCGATCATATGGGTGGCGACCGGCGTGGTCAGCATGACGAAGACCACGGTTGCCACTGCCTGCGCCGCGACAGTTAGCTCGCCGAAGAAGACCGCCGCCGCCAGCAATGTCGCGCCGACTCCCAGGGTTGCCCCTTTGGCGCTGGCGGACATGCGCATGAAAACATCCGGCATGCGCACCAGCCCGACCGCAGCGATCAGGATGAAAACCGAACCGATGATCAGCAGGAGCGCGCTCAGGAGTTCACTGATCACGGAGGGTGCTCCTTTCGATGTAGTAGGCAAAGGCCACCGTCCCCAGGAAGGAGAGCAGGGCGATCACCAGCGCCACGTCCAGCATCAGGGAGACATTCGTAGCGATGGCGTAGACGGCGGTCACGCTGATCCCGATCAGGGAAAGGAAGTCCAGCGCCACAACGCGGTCCGGCAAGCTGGGGCCGCGCAACAGCCGGTAGAAGGCCAGCAACATCGCGCCGACCAGTAGCGGCAGGCTGATGAACAGGGCCAGCATACTCAGGTTCATGCAAACAACTCCTTGATCCGGCGTTCGAAACCGTTCTTGATCTCCGCCCGGAAGGTTTCCACGCTCTCGATGTGAATGGCGTGCACGTAGAGTTCGCTTCGGTCGTCGGAGATGTCCAGCGAGAGCGTGCCGGGGGTCAGGGTCAACAGGTTGGCCAGCAGGGTGATCTGCAGGTCGGACGTTAGCTCCAGCGGAACAGCGACCACGCCGGGCCGCATGTCGTAACGCGGCTTGAGCACGTAGTAGGCCATCCGCAGGTTAGCCAGCAGCAGCTCGATCAGGAAGAAGCCGGCGAAGCGGATGGCCAGCCAGAACTTGCGGAAGTACACCGGGCGCTCATCGCTGTGGCGTGTCAGCCACAGGGTCAGGTAGCCCAGCCCGAAACCGATCGCCAGATTGCCCGCGGTGAACTGCCCGGTCAGGGCAACCCAGGCCAGGGCCAGCAGAATGTTGAGCAGAAAGGTGGTCACAGGGCACCTCCCAGCACCGTCTGGATGTAAGCGGACGGGTCGATCAACTGCTGCGCAGCGGCGGTTGCCAGCGTGAAAATCGGCTCCGCCAGGACGCCCAGCAGCACGGTCAGGCCCACCAGGGTCAACGCGGGCAGGAAGTAAAGCAACCGTTCGCGCCCCTGCAGGACGCGGACCGGCTCCTGCACGGTGCGGGGCTTCCAGAACGCTTCTGTCCAGATCTTGGTCATGGAGAACAGGGTCAGGACGCTCACCCCCAGGCCGACAGCGGTGATGGCGTACTGCCCGGCTTCCAGCCCGGCCCGCACCAGGGCGAACTTAGCCCAGAACCCCGAAAGCGGCGGCAACCCGGCCAACGACAGGGCGGGCAGCAGGAACAACAGAGCCACGCCAAGATGGGACTGGTACAGCCCGCCCAGTTGTTTGAGGTGGTAGGTTCCCTGCAGGCGGTGGACGATCCCGCTCACCAGGAAGAGCGCCGATTTGGTGATGATGACATGCACCATGAAAACCAGCGTCGCCGCCAGCGCCAGCGGTGTGTACAGGCCCAGCCCCAGCAGCAGGTAACCGATCTGGCTGATGATGTGGAAGGAAAGCAACCGCCGCATTTCCATCTGCGCTACCGCGCCCAGCACGCCCGTGACCATGGTCAGCCCGGCCAGGACCAGCAGGAGCGTATGCGTGTAAGCGATGTCCTGCGTGAAGAGCAAGGTAAAGGTGCGCACCAGGGCGTAGACGCCAACCTTGGTGAGTAGCGCGGCGAAGATGGTCGTCACTGGCAATGGTGGCGTATGGTACGAATCGGGCAGCCAGAAGAACAGCGGGAAGATGGCTGCCTTGATCCCGAAGGCGACCAGGAACAGCATCGCCAGCACGGTAATTAGCCCCGGCTGGCCCAGGCGCGGGAGTTGCACCGCCAGATCGGCCAGGTTAAGCGTCCCGGCCACGCTGTAGAGGATGCCCACCGCGCTCAGGAACAGCGCGGATGCAATCAGGTTCAGCGTAAAGTACTTGATCGCTCCCGCCAGCTGCGCCCGTTCGCCACCCAGTACCAGCAGCACAAACGACGCAATCAGCAGCACCTCGAACCACACATACAGGTTGAACAGGTCGCCGGTCAGGAAAGCCCCGCTGACGCCCATCAGCAGGATCAGCAACAGGGGGTAGTAGCCAAACGATTCGCGTGCCGGGTCCATACTGACCAGCGAGTACACCATGACCACCGCTCCCATCAGGCCGGTCACGGTGACCATCACCGCGCTGAACAGATCGGCTACCAGCGTGATGCCAAATGGCGCGGGCCAGTCGCCGATCTGCAGGGCCAGGATGCCGTTATTAGCCACACTGACCAGCAGCATCACCGCCACCGCCAGCAGCCCAGCAGCGCCAGCGAGTCCCAGCCAGCGTTGCATCCGGCGTTGCCGCCAGGCCAGCAGCGCCGCGCCCGCCGCGATCAGCGGAACAAGGATCGGAAGGACGAGAAGATGGTGCATCACTGACCTTGCCTTTCTGCCTGCTAGGTATCCGGGGTCCGGATCTTGTCCAGATCGACGCTGCCTACTGCCTGGTAAACCCGCTTGAACAGCACCAGCGCAAACGCCTGGATGCCGAACCCGATCACGATCGCAGTCAGGATCAGCGCCTGGGGGACCGGATCGGTGGCAGCGGGGGCCGCGCCCTCCACGGGCACCAGCGCCGGCGCGCCGCGGTTAAGGCCGCCGACCGTGAAGATCAGGAGGTTGGCGGCGTGGCCCAGCAGCACCAGACCGATGATCACTTTGACCATGCTGCGCCGCATGACCATGTAGAACCCGGCTGCGTACAGCCCGCCGATGACAACTGCCAGCAAAATCTCCATCCGCCTATTCCTCCATCAGCGTGAAGATCATCATCAACGCGACGCCAATCACGACCAGGAACACGCCGATATCGAACATCAGCGGCGTGCCGACCTTGCCGATGACCGGCAGTTCGACAGTGCTCCACAGGCCGGTCATGAAGGGCTTCCCGGCCAGCAGGGCCACCAGGCCGCTGGCGGCGGCCAGCAGCAGCCCAACCGCGATGAAGCGGCGGGGCGAGAATCGCAGTACGGCCCGCGCCTGGCGCACGTCGTGAGCGATGGCGTACAGGGCAAAGGCCGCCGCCACCACCAGCCCGGCGATAAACCCGCCGCCCGGCTCGTTATGCCCGCGCACAAGCACAAACAGCGCAAAGAGGAGCTGCAGGGGCAGCAGGTAGCGAACAGCAATCGACAGAATGGCGGATTTGCTCATGGCTGCGGCTCCATCCTCACATTAAGCTGAGCGCGCACTTCCAGCAGACGGGTGACATCTTCGCGGGAGAGCAGACCCACCAGGCGGCCCTGTTCCACAACCGGGATGTAAACCCCTGCCTGGCCCAGACGGCCCAGCACATCCATCAGCTTCATTTCTGGCGCTACAGCCTCCAGCCGATCCAGTGGCACGGCGACCTGTCCGACAGTGGTGAAGGGTCGTTGCGCTGCCGGGACATCCTTGATCTCGTTGATGGTGAGCAGCCTTTCGATTCCATCGCCGTTGGCCACGACAAACACGCGCTGACCGCTGGTGAGAATCTGCGTATCGATCAGCGTCTGCAGCGATGTCAGGGGGGTGATGCGCGGAAAGCCGGTATTCATCGCCTGCGCTACACGCACATCCTGCAGGAGGTAGCGCGTGCTGGTCTGGGCGTAATTGGCGGCAATGGCATTCTGCAGGAACCAGCCGATGAAGATCAGCCACAGGCCGTTGAAGATGCTGCCGGTGAGCAGCGTGAAGATGCCCCAGGCGCTGAAGCCCAGCGCCACGACCTGACCGACGCCGGAAGCGATCAGCGTGGCGCGCTGAAAGCTGCCTGTCCAGTGCCAGATTGCCGCGCGGAGCATCCGGCCGCCATCCAGCGGGAAGCCGGGGATCAGATTGAACAGCGCCAGGATGAGGTTAATCCGGGCCAGCCACACGCTGGGCGCGGCCAGCAGCGGGACGGCATGGTCAAGCAGGAACAGCAGTTCAAAGGCGCCGGCCAGGGCAAAGCTGGCTAACGGCCCGGCGATGGCGATGCGGAATTCCACGCCCGGTCTGGTCGGTTCCTCGCTGATGTAGGCAGCGCCGCCGAAGATGAACAACGTGATCTGCCGCACAGGCACCCCGTTGCGCAGGGCTACCAGTGCGTGGGCCAGCTCGTGCACCAGCACCGAGCCGAAGAACAGCAGGCTGGTTAGCAAGCCAAGCGCCCAGTAGGCCTGGAGGCTGAGTTGAGGATACTCCGCCGGGAAGTAGCCTGTCGCCAGCGACCAGGTCACCAGCCCGAAGATCAAGAACCAGCTTGGATGCACCCCGATCGGGATGTTCCACAGGCGTAGCAGCGTAATCGTGCGTTCCATGTTGTATACCTCCCCAGAACCAATCCCTGTAATCAGACGGCAACAATACTCATTCGGAAGGCTCATCCTCGGCGGCCCGCAGCTTGAGCAGCGCATACACACCCAGCGCAGCGACGGCGAGCACCGTGATCTCGCCCAGCGTATCGATCGCCCGGAAGTCGACCAGGATCACATTGACAATGTTGCGCCCTTTGGCCAGGTCAAGGCTGTTTTCCGCAAAGAAGCCCGCCAGCCGTGACGTCGTCGGGGAGCCGATCGCCACCAGCGCCAGGATGGTCATCAGGCCGCCCATCGCCAGCGAGATGGCTGCGTCGCGCAGACGGCTGCTGCGTTTGGAGATGCCCACGTAGCGCGGCAGGCGATAAAGCACCAGCACGAACAAAATGACGGTCAGGGTCTCCACGGCGGCCTGGGTCATGGCCAGGTCGGGAGCGCTGAAGAGCAGGTAGATCATCGACACGCCAAAGCCCACCACGCCCAGCGCAGCGATGGCCGCCAGCCGGGAAGTGGAGAGAATCACCGCCAGGGCGGCGAGCAGGATGACCACGGCCAGCAGGGCTTCATGGATATACAGCGTGGAGTCGGCTGGCGCGGCCATCCCCGGTGCGCTGTGCAACCACGCCCCGCCAACCAGCAGGACGGTCGCCCCCACGATCACCAGCAGGTAGTAACGCAGGTAGCCATGCTGCAACACGCGGGTTTGGATGTTGGCCAGCGCCAGCAGACCGCGCAGGCTGCGCTCATA